>NZ_JAEUAN010000029.1 GCF_019511445.1 Aliirhizobium wenxiniae | reverse complement strand
CTGAAGCAATGCTGTGCAGATGAAACGACGACTTTCCGAGATCGATTGCGAGCAATTCGAATGTCATGACTTCCTCCTTTGGTGGCCTTTCATTCTGAAGGTTCGGAGGGAGGCGTCCATCCCATAACATGCGCACCGCGATCGACAAGGTCGGCCGTGGCAAGGAGCGCGACGTCAATGTTCGCTTCCTGGCGATGGCCAGCCACTATGTGTTCGAGCCCGAGTTCTGCAATCCAGCTTCAGGCTAGGAGAAAGGACAGGTCGAGAAGAATGTGCAGGATGCGCGTCACCGCTTCTTCCAACCTGTTTCGCGCTTTCCATCGCTGGATGCCCTGAACGACTGGCTGGAGCTTCGATGCAAGGAATTCTGGGCAAAGACTCCGCATGGACAGATGCGTGGCACGATCGCCGACATCTGGGCGGAGGAAGCTTTGGCATTGATGCCTGTTACCCGCCCGTTCGACGGCTTTGTCGAGTATACGAAGCGGGTCACCCCGACCTGCCTCGTCCATCTGGAACGCAATCGCTACAGCGTCCCGGCGTCCTTCGCCAATCGACCAGTGAGCCTTCGCGTCTATTCAGATTTGTGAGGAGGTGACTAGGATCACCGCGTAAGCGCTGAGCCGAACGAAATTTCGCGCCAACCCGCCATAACTCGAGCCGCGGAAAATTCTCACCTTTTTCCGATTTTAGGCAGCATGGAAAGAACTCATACCACCCGCTCAACATTGTTGCTGGAGCTTAGAGCGCGAAGCGAAACGCTGGAGGCGGTCGTTGATGCCGCTCGGGCAGGAGCGGACGCAATTGTCCTTGAGGCAATTGCTTCGGATCCAATAACCGTTGACGCGCTGTCGGGCTTCGAAGCCACCATTGATGTGAACCTGCGGAATAGCACGTAAACGAGATAAGCGGAGGAACCCTGCCCTCCGATATCAGTTATCAACCCTGATATATGGAGGATAAAATGACGGGTCATCGCGCTCAGTGGAAGGGCCACTTGAAGATTGGCGAACTCAGCTGCGCGGTAGGCCTATATACGGCTGCTTCGACCTCAGAGCGCATCAGCTTCCACATGATTAATGAGGTGACAGGCAACCGTCTTAAGCGCGAGTTTATCGATAGCGACACCGAGGAATTTGTCGATCGTGACCAGCAGGTCAAAGGTTTCGATATTGGCAATGGCGAACACATAATGATCGACCCTGAAGAGGTCGCGTCGGTTGTCCCCGACTCTGACAAGATGCTCGAAGCTGAGGCTTTCATCCCATGCGGCGATATCGATGACGTTTACTTCGACAAGCCTTATTATCTGGTCCCCGTTGAGGACGAAGATATGGACGCTTTCACGAGTATACGTGATGCCTTGAGCAGGACAAATGCAACGGCCATTGCTCGGACCGTGCTTTTCCGACGGATGCGAACAGTGCTGATCAGGGCACATGGAAAGGGGCTGATCGCGACAACGCTCAACTTCGACTACGAGGTGCGCTCGTCGAAAGAAGCCTTCAAGGACGTGGCAAAGATAAAGGTCGAGAAAGAGATGCTCGATCTCGCTAAGCACATTATCGGATCAAAGAAAGGCGACTTCGATCCTGCAAAATTTGACGATCGCTATGAGGCCGCTCTCGCCGCACTTGTGAAAGCCAAGGCCGAGGGCAAAGCGATCCCGAAACCCAAGCCTGTGAAGGTCTCCAAACCCAATGATCTCCTGAAGGCGCTCCGGGAAAGCGCAGGCTTGGGAAAAGGCTCGAAAACCACAAAGCCGAAGGCCGCGAACGCCAATAGCGGAAAGAGGTCAGCTTCGAAAGCTTCCAGCGGCCGAGCAAAAACCACTCAGAAAAAAGCGAGCTGATGCCATGGCACCGCGTCGACCCTATTGGAAAGGCTATCTCAAGCTTTCTCTCGTCACCTGCCCTGTCGCTATGACGCCAGCGACGTCGGACTCTGAGAAGGTACGCTTTCATACGCTCAATAAGGAGACAGGTAATCGCGTCGTTTCTCAATACATCGACAGTGTTACCGGTAAGCCAGTTAAGGACGAGCATGAGGCAAAAGGCTATGAACGTGGCGAGAGCGATTATGTCATTTTGACCGATGACGATCTTGAAGCAGTCGAGTTAGAAACCGTCCGGACGATTGATATTGAGAAGTTCATTCCTCGCGGAAGCGTCGAATGGGTTTATTTAGAGAAGCCCTTCTATGTGACCACAAATGATAAAATTGGGGATGAAGCATTCGCCGTGATCCGTAAGGCAATGGAAGCGGAGGATGTTGTAGGAATATCAAAGCTTGTTCTTGGGCGTCGCGAGCGAGCAGTGGTCTTGGAGCCGCGAGGTGAAGGGATTGTCCTGTGGACGCTTCGTTTCGGCGACGAGGTGCGACCCGAAACCGAATACTTCACTGAGATCGACAAAAAGTCTGATCCGAACGGCGTCACGGCGCTCGAGAAGGTGATCAAGAAGCGTTTAAAAGATTGGTCGCCTGTGATGGTGTCCGACCCTATTCAAAAAAGCCTGTTGAAACTCATCGCTCAGAAGAAGAAAGCTAAGAAGCCCGCCAAGAGGGCTCCCAAGTCCAAAGCGCGTGAAACCGACAAGAGCAACGTCATCGACATTATGGATGCCCTTAAGAAGTCGGTGGCCAAGGAATTGAAATCTCGGAAAGCAAGCTGACCGACGCTGCTTGATGGAGGTGTTTGAATATTCGACGGGAGAGATGCTTGCACTATGCGGTCGTAGACATCGGCTCCCCGAAGCAAGGCAATCTCGGGTGGTGGGTCACTGGTCCGTTCATTGAGGACGGCGGGACGGATCCTGACAAGATGATTGCGGCGTTGACCGAAGCCGTCCACACAACGAATACCGTGGCGGTGTCGTGGAAAGTGCAGCCGTATCTCGGACGCAGTCAGAGCCGTAACGGAAGAGTTATCCTTGAGCCTTCCCCTCAAGATGTCGAATGCAAGGTGACTCGCGGACCGAAACGTGAGGGGCGCAGCCATGTAGACACCCAAGTGCCCGCCATCCAGCCTTTCTGCGTACATCAATGGATCTTCGCCGAACTCGTTATTGGAAATCGACAGCGCTGAAATCTTTTGAGTTCCTTCGCGGCCATCGATCTTAAATGTGATTTCGAACCGCGGCGGTTTCGCCATGACGATGAACGCAACTCTGATGGTCGCCCAAATTTTTGCTTAGGCGAGATCCGTACTCTCTCGCTTCGCGCAGACGGATCATTCGAGATCGCATACCCGCAGAAAACTGATGGATGAAGGTTTGGCCGTTAGCGGAGGCAATATCAATTGATTCGATTTCGCCGGATGCGAGCGCCTCCAAGGCGTCCAATATGTCGAGTGGAAGGCTGAGGGAGCGAGCGAACAAATTCATCGTCCCAGCCGGAACGACGCCGAGAGCTTTCCCGCTTTTCCATGCGCATCGAGCAGCCGCTGCGATGGTACCATCTCCTCCTCCGGCAACTATGCAATCGATCTCGGGTCGATCAGCTGCTTCCCCAAGAGCTTCGACAACTTTATCGCCACTCACTATGCAGCAGTCTATCTTGTGGCCAGCCGCAGAGAAGACCTCGACAACTTTAGCCTCAAAGGCCGACATATCTGTCGTCTTGAAAGTGCCCCCATCGCGATTAAAGACTGCAACGATATCCATCTTACCCGTCTACGACTCAAGGTTCAGAAAGAATCCGGGAGTGGCAATACTAAGACAGAGAGAACTGAATAATGAGAACCCGCAGGCGATACGTTTTCTCATAAAGCCAGCAGCCCGACCTGACACATCGAGCCGCTGGCTGGAAGGCTGTGAGCTTCACATGTCCACCTTGGCGTTATCACCCATGTTAGGACGTGCGCTCGACACAGCAGCAGCTGCCATTTTGATGTAGCTGACAACGGTACCCGGACTATCCCAATATTCCGCAGATGCAGGAGTGACTTTCAAGATCCTTATTGATGGATCTTCTGGATTATCCCACCAAGCTTTGGCTGGCGTTGCCCATAGATCGCGGATCTTCTCACGATCGTTTTGAACCTCGGCTGGACCCGAGATCGATACGTATTTTTGACCCTTCGTATCTGCGAACGCCAAGCACACGTTCGGATGGCGGGAGATCTCCTCGTCCTTGTGGCTAGCAACGTCCGTTAGAAAATAGAAGGCGTTCTCTTCTCGCTCGCTATAAGCTGACATAGGGCGCGCTCGCAAGTCGATCCCACTTTGCGTGGTCAGCATGCAGAACCCGATCTTGTCAGCCAGATCCCAAACTCTCGAAATGTCATCGTCGTGATGGGGCATTTATAATCTCCTGATGTTCCGGGGCTGAAACGAGAGGAGAACTCGAAATGTTCCGTCTGGAGATCGCGCCGCAGCTACGATACTTGAGCCAACTTTAGAGAGACCGCACAAAGAGCGGACGCGCTGAACGCCAGGCAAGGTTCGAGCGCGCCTTCGAAAGCTCGGGTAGCGGATCGACGCGCTGACAGCCTTATGCCCTGGACCCGGATTATCCCACCCGCTTGGACGTCTTCTCCAGCCGCGCTATAGCTTCCTCCAGTGATCGCTGGCTGTCGCAATAGTCCTGCCACGCTGTGCTGTCTTTCATGATGCTTGGCACTGTCCGTATCGTGAAGCGTTTCGGGTCGAGACCTTTTTTCACTTGGCTCCAGTTAAGCGGCATCGAGACGGTCGCGTCTGGCCGAGCACGAGGCGATAAAGGAGCGACCGCCGTCGAGGTTTTATCGTTGCGAAGGTAATCCAAGAATATGCGGCCGCTCCGTTGGGCCTTGGACATTTTGATCAGGTAAAGCTCCGGGTTGTTCCGGGCCATCGCCTGGCAGACATCACGAGCGAAGGCTTTTCCTGCATTCCAGTCGAGCTTCTTGCCTTTTGGCACTGACAGCGGCGTTACCACATGAAGTCCTTTGCCTCCCGTGGTCTTGCAGAAGCTCACCAGTCCCAGTTCTTCCAGGCGGTCCCGAATTTCCCGTGCGCCCTCAATAACTGTGTCGAAACCAACATCGGGACCAGGGTCAAGATCGAATACGAGACGTCCAGGAACCTCCGGTTGATATGGCTCACAGTTCCAAGGGTGAAGCTCGGCACCCCCGATTTGCGCAACGGCCGCCAATCCTTCTACGCGATCGATTTGCAGGTACGGCTGTTTGTCCCCGGATATCTGGACCTGCTCGATCAGGTTCGAGGTTCCCTGCATCGCATGGCGTTGGAAAAACTGTTCACCTTCGATTCCGTCTGGCGCTCGGATGATCGAACAAGGTCGCCCTTTGATGTGATCGATGAGCCATGGGCCGACTGCCTCGTAATACTGGGCGAGGTCGACCTTGGTGACAGGTTTGCCGTCTAAAGCGTTGGGCCAAAGCTCCTTGTCCGGGCTGGAGATGAGAACGCCCATGACATCAACCTTCGCACCCTTACGCAGTCGTGAGGGATTATTCTTTATAGATGGAGACGGCTTCGGTGTGTCATCAGGCTCAGGCGTGTCGACCTCGTCAGGCTCGGCAGGCCTTTCGGCTTCTACCTCTTTCGCAGGCTTGTCCGCTCTCAGGCCCTTGAACGAGGCCTGGCGCACCTGCCCGTCCGCCGTCCAACCTGCAAATTCTATCTCGGCGACGAGTTCCGGCTTCAACCAAACGATGTCAGCCGACTTCTTGGGCGCTCCAATCCCAGTGAATGGCGACTTGGACGCCTTGACCTTCTGCAGTTGTGGCAAGATCTGATCGACAACCTTTGCGCCGTAACCTGTGCCAACCCTGCCTACGTAGACGAAGTGATTTCCGCGATAGACGCCGACCAGAAGAGATCGGAACGCTCCATTCGTCGTCGCGTAAGCCCCGATCACCACCTCATGCCCTGCCCGGCATTTAGACTTCGCCCAGGTGTCCGTTCGGCCAGATGAGTACGGAGCATCACCTTTCTTTGAGACGATACCCTCCAGGGACAGGCGACATGCCGATTTCAGCACGGCATCGCCACCGGTTTCGAAATGCTCGACAAACCGTAAGCGAGGATTCTCTCCCGCGTCAGAAAGCAACTCGGCCAGGCGCTCCTTACGCTCGGTTAGCGGGCGATCCCTTAGGTCGGCACCACCATCAAACAGCAAGTCGAATGCAAAGAAGACAAGATCGTCCGTCTTACCTTCCGAAAGTGCTGCCTGCAGAGCGGCAAAATCTGGTGCCCCGTTCTCGTCCAGAGCACATATCTCGCCATCGATAATTGCGTCAGGTAGTTCTGCTCCAGATTTTGCAATTGCTGGAAATTTTGCTGTCCAACCCAGTCCCTTGCGGGTCTTTAATGTGACATCCCCGCCCTCAATGCGCATCTGTATCCGATACCCATCGAACTTGATTTCGTGTATCCATCCTTTCGCGGACGGGGGCCGCTGCAAGGTCTCGCACAGCTGGGGTGCGATGAAATCGGGCATCCGTGTTGAGGGAGCATGCTGCTTTGACTTCGCATCCGACTTGGCCTTCTTCAACCCTGCGGTTGTCTTGACACCTTCCGCTCGTTCGTCGGCCGCCAGTCCTTCGCTGCTATCCCAGACGGCGTCGGCTTGAACGGCACCACCGGTGGTCATAAACGGTTTCGGCTTCTTTCCTTTTCCGGCGGCGATCGTTTCCATCGTCCTGCCAGACGCAACGGATGTGACATTCTCCTCGAGGATAGAGCCACCATCCGCGTCAACCGAGTAGTCGTCACTATGTTTGATCAGGAGCCAATTGGTCCTCTTCTCGCCCTCGCGGCTGCGCATCCGAACCAGCACAAAACTGCCGTGTAAGCGCTCCCCTTCAAGCGTGAACTTGAAGTCGCCTTTCGCCAAAGCCTGCTCCGGGGTCTTATTGCCCTCTGATTCCCAATAGCCGCGATCCCAAAGCATGACCGTACCACCACCATACTGGCCTTTTGGGATCGTGCCCTCGAAATCGCCGTAGTCAAGAGGGTGATCCTCGACCTCGACGGCTAAGCGCTTGTCCTGGGGATCAAGCGAAGGCCCCTTGGTGACGGCCCAGGACTTGAAGACCCCGTCCATCTCGATGCGGAGATCGTAGTGGAGGCGCGTCGCGTCATGCTTCTGGACCACGAAGCGACGACGGTTCGATGACTTTACCTCAACCTTCCCGCTCGGTTCGGCGGTTTTTTTAAAGTCCCGCTTGGAGCGGTATTTGCTCAGATTGTCAGCCATATTCGGGTCTCAACTCCGTAGGGACTGAATATAGACGGCACGCTTGGTTTTGCGAGACTTCAACTCGTAACAACATCGGTTGCGCCCAATTCATTGAAAGCGGCTAGAACACTCTCTTCCTGATCGGCGGCAACGTCGGCAGATACCTCAATATCTGACAACAGCGATCCATCACCTCGCGCATCCTCGTCCACCGTCTCGGCGTCTCCGCCGCTGATTTTGGTGCCGGAGGAATTGTGCGAACCGCTGGTTTGTACAAAGATGTCCGCATCGCTAGAGCTGCCGCTACGATTTGGTCCTCGCTGGATCCTGGATCAGCAGACATCCTGACGGTGATGAGATCATTCCCTTCACCCTTGAACTCCACGGTGACGGTCGTGTCTGTGGTCTGTGCGACATTTATGTTCTTCAGCAGCATCGGACTAATCCTTTAACGAGGCTGGATAGGCATGCATTTCTTGAAACTCGTATCGATCTAAGAATCGATCGGTCTTGCCCGGTTCGTCATCGGGGTGAGAGATCTTCACATCAACATCAGAAGGCAGGGTCATAGCCTGCTCAGCATTCATTATCCCTAGCGCGATGACGCCGTGCTGCATCTCCGCAACAACCTCTACAACCTTGCGATCCATCGCTGGCCTCCATCGTGAGATGTCCGCTTCCTGAACTACCAGCTGCACTCGGTGGTTCCCTTGCTTGAGAGGGTGAAGTTGAGCCGGAACGATCGTCAGCTGCACTGGTTGTGCTAGTTCAATGGAGGATTTCAAAATGGCAACCACAACACCAAGTGACGGCGCTCCGGGCACAACCGATCAATCTCCGCGATGGGAAGGGCCTCAAGAAAACAAACCCCGCGGTTACATGAAGGCGAAGGACGATCCAGATCGGGATGAGGATGCAGTTGGCGAAACGAATGCCAACCCGCAGAAAACTTAGCGTGTCCGACGCCCTCAAGACGAAGGATAATCCAGATGCCGAACCCTGAAGACGATGCCAAAGGTCAATATGCTCCATCGCTCTAAAAGCTCGCGCTAGCCTGCCCAATTCGGTAGTGTGAGCGGAATGCGGGGTGCCAATCGACTTGGAGGCACTCTCATCGTCGCGAAAGCGATACGGCTGGTATAGCGGATAGAGCGGAAGTCTGAAGAGTTGTCGAGTTTACGAGACGGCTTCCGAAAGGAGCCCTGTTGATGGTTCTAGCAGTGCTTCGTCGCCGTTTGTGAAGTTAGACACTCAACGCATGCGTTTTCGGATGCTGCCCCTTTGCTCAATGAAAGCGGAACAAGTCGCCATTCATCTTTTCGTCGGGTCCGCCAAGGGCTTGCCAAACAAGTCGACAGGCACTGGTGAACTGATGCGCTTATCATTGCTGCCATCCGATAGGCGTCCGCCGAATGATCTAGCGCTGTTTGGCCGTCCAGACCACAGCACTAACTCGACCTTCTCTCCCGCCTTGATATCCCGATGCGCAATGAAGTAGCCGCGATGATCTGGAGCGCCCTCATGTCCAGCCTTTTCATTTTCAAAAAGGCTGACATCGCCTGGCTTTGCCTTGTAACGCATTCCAAGATCCCTCGGTCGTATGTCTGTCTCGATACAGGAGATAGCGTTTGGCCCGCACTCGACAACTTGTGACATGCGCGAACTAGCAACGGGTGCCATGCCTTAATCATCGAACGGTTGGACGCCCCATCCATCGTGAGTTCCCTCCGAATTCATTTTGCGGAACAGAGTGCCTCATCGCCAGTTCATAATGCGGCATGAGGAGCAAGCTGATGAATGTTTCACACACACGAGTAGTCCACGAAGGCGCTGGAAAATGGACCGTTGATTTCATCAGTGATGATGGTGAATCTGTCTCGGTGAAAGTCACTGACGATAAGCTGGCCGAGGAGGAAAAGGTCATCGATCACGCCAAGCGCATCATGAGCGATTTTTCCGACTAGGTCGATCTCCTCGTGGGGATCGGCGAGACCACCTTGGATGTCGATAACCTAGCTGGGGCGTCATTGAATTGAAGATTGCCACTTACAACGTGAATGGGATCAACGGCAGGTTAGATATCCTGCTGCGGTGGCTCAAAGAAGACAAACCGGATGTAGTCTGCCTTCAGGAGCTGAAGTCTACGTCATTTCCGCAGAAAGAAATCGCCCGTGGTGGCTACGGCGCGGCTTGGCACGGCCAAAAGTCCTGGAACGGTGTCGCAATCCTGGTGCGGGACCAGGAGCCCCTCGTCACGCGCCGCGGCTTACCAGGCGATCCAGATGACAGTCAAAGTCGGTATATCGAAGCTGCGGTCGATGGCATCATAGTGGGCTGCCTATACCTTCCGAACGGAAACCCCGCCCCTGGGCCGAAATTCGACTACAAGCTCAAATGGTTTGGCCGCCTCCACAGCTACGCTGCCGATCTATTGGACCTTGATATCCCGACCGTTCTCATCGGTGATTTCAACGTGATGCCGACGGAGCTCGATGTCTACAAACCGGAACGATGGGTCGATGACGCGTTGTTCCGACCAGAAGTCCGCCAAGCTTATGCTGACTTGCTCCAGCAGGGATGGACAGATGCAATCCGGCATTTGCATCCCGACGAGCGGATTTACACCTTTTGGAAATACTGGCGTAACAGTTTCGAGCGCGATGCGGGTCTTCGGATCGACCATTTCCTCCTGTCACCTACTGCCGCGCCGTGGCTCAACTCTGCATCGGTGCGCAAGAAGCCTCGGGGTTGGCCACATACAAGTGACCACGCACCTGTGGTGATCGAAATAGATGTCCCGGGAGATGCAAACCCATGAGAAACACACGGCTTCAGTCAGCGCTGCAGAGTGAGATCTCACACTGGTTTAACACGCTGGAACCCGTCGATCCTGAGGACATGATCGGTTTGTGGAAGGGATCAGGCCACCTGTCTGGCCACCCTTTGGATGGAGTTCTTGAAAATCTGCACTGGTTCGGGAAGCGTTTTCATCCCGATATGCGTGCCGACGCACTTTTGTTCGAAGGTGATCCAGGAAAGATAGTCGCAATTGAGCCTGCCCTTTTCCCCATTCGCTGGGCAGTGAGGTTTGCTGGGTTCGGAAGGACGGCCCGCGCCTTAAACCTCTTCTCTCATCTGCGACCGCGGCTCAGAGCGAGGGGAACGACAGCCTCTCTCCAGCGGCGAATGGATGAAGGCGTTCTGACTGCATCAATGGTGTATGATCGGCAGCCAATAATTGATTATTTCCGTCGCGCAGACGACATCGTGTACGGTAAGATGGTAGTTAATGGGGATCCCCGCCGATACTTCTTCAGGCTATGGAAGGTCCAACAGCCCGGGTGACAAGCTCTTCTGCCGCTGAGGTATAGGGAGAGTCAGAAGGTCAGGGCATTGACGGCCATCACGATCGGTAAGGCAGATGCGGCAATCACCGCCATCCAGGCTATCAGGAACGTACCTATATAGACGCGGCGAGCTTTCCTCGCATTCCACTCGTAATACACGCACACTCTCCCAAAACATGGCGGAGTATATGAAGCACCGCTAAATCGAGGTGTGAAATGGCGCAGCAGTTACAGTACGTTTTTAATGGGAGTTGGGGTCAACGCTCTCGATGGATCGCAACTCCTTTGACCTCAGTCCAGGGATGCATGCGGCCCTCATATATAGAGCGCTGGGGTGCCGGAAATGTAGGATCAGCAAATGCGCCGACAGGTATGGCATAGACACCAGGCGTATCCTCATTCTCGTAGTAGACCGTTGACCCACAATCCGGACAGAAATGATAACGCGCCCACATACCGCTATCTCCGGTCCTCTCGTACAGCCGAGAACTTCCTTCGACTGCTACATCCGTTTTTGCGTATCGGGCTTGGACTGCAAAGGCACTTCCAGTTCGGCGCTGGCACTCTAGGCAATGACAGACCGAAACCCTCTGCGGCTCCCCATGGCATTCTGCCCGTAGCTGTCCGCACCTACACTTTGCTACCCGCAGAGACATATTGGACCTCATCAGCGAAACGGTATCTCAAGACTTCTCCTTGAGGGCGCTCGGTCTATGCGCCGCCTTTGCTCCAGATTTAGAGCTCTCAACAATGATCTGAGGATTTGCCTTGGAAGCCGTTACCTCGTGTCCCTTGATTTTCGTTGGGCTGGTTTGCTTCTTGATCACTTTGCCAGTCGTCTCACCTTGGCTCGTTTCCCACGCCACGGTATCGCCCTTCTTCAGATCCTTTACCACACTGCCTCCTCCATGATATCGGCAGCAAACATCTCAGAGGATCAAATGGTTCCGTTGAAGTGCTTGTCGCTCTGATGAGCTATCCCACTATGTAGGACATACCCACAGAGCGTGGGGCGGTTTCCTTGAGACCAAATTGTTCATTGAGCGTGTTGGCGGGCACGTCCGCGATCAAGCTCACATACGCTGTCTCTGGTAGCGTCGTGTTCACATATTCCATGATTGCCGTCATGATCGCCTTACCAAGCCCGCGACCCTGGTGATCTGGCTGTACTGCAATATCGGTGACCTGGAAAAAGCAGCCGCCATCGCCGATCAATCGACCCATTCCGACCACCTGACCATTAATCACTACGACCACAGCGAAGACAGTTCCCTCAAGCCCGATATCAGCCGCTGTCCTCGAAAATGGCGTCAAACCAACTGTTCTGCGGAGACGCATGTAATCGTTGACGTCGGGCGTTCTCTTGTGGTGGTCATATATGTCTTCCCATGTGCACGCTCGGGGTACAGCCTTATAGCTGCTCATTCAATTCCTTGAGCAACTTCCTGCGTTCCCGCCTGCGAGTGATCTGGCGTGTGAGTGCTTCGGATGCTCGAATTGCCGATCCGCTGTCGGACTTCGTGAGGTCGAATTTCCGCGTCGCGCCGATCAGTAGGTCCTCAGAGCCGTAGATGCCCAGGATCGTAATCTCGATGTTTTCTGCCACTGAATCGAGTTTGCCCGTAAAAAGTTCGCCCGCTTCGATCGCGCTGGCCTCAGCATACTCGATGATGCAGTCGAAAGTCCCCATGTCCGCCATTGTCCCGGGCTGTAACGGGCCCTGGCGCGTCATTCTTTGCCAGCCAGTATCGATTCCTGATTGGCGGATGTCCTCTGCATCTGTGATGTATGCGGTGTAGGTGTGGTTCTCAGTTATAACCTTTGCGACGACGCTTTGAATGTGCACGGGCTCCCTGCTCATGTTTGTCACCAGACAATGAGCGTTGAGTGCCCGCCCCTCGCCGTGGTTGATAACGAGCATTGGTTTGACCTGTCTTCGATGCCCACCGACGAAGATCTGGAGGTAAACTGCCCAGATGCAAAGTGTCCCAATACTGGCCGCAGCGGAGACGACGGGTGCGCTTGCTTGCAGTAGCTCTATCATTCGGAATTCCTGTCTTGAAAATCAGCCTAGATGTGTGCGGAGAAAATCCAGGCCGAACCGTGCGCCCATCATTGAGATCGTATGACCAACACCCGGTTCAATCTTCAGATCAACCTCGAAGCCAGCCGCTTGGAGCAGAGAGGCGGCAAGGGTAGATGCAAATGGTGGGATCGTTCGATCATTCTGTCCGTGAACCAGAAGAACCGGTGTACCGCTACCGTCGGAAGAAACCGGGAGGGGTGGGAGAAGGCCGGAATAGCCGATTAGCGCGCCGACTTTCCATCTGCCAGACGCAATAGCGTCGAGAGCGACAATCGCGCCCTGTGAGACACCGACAAACGCGACTCGATCAAGTGCCTCTTCGTATCCCTCGCGATTGATGATCTGAGCGACCGTGCGATCGAATGCATTACGTATTTCGGCGAGGCGGTCAGGCCGGAGTTGATTCCCGTCGACTTGAAACCAGAGGCGACCAGGTCCGACGGCTTTGCGAAACGGCGCATCTGGCGTGGCGAACCGGGTTGTGGGTAAGCTCTTCTTCCAGGTGGTTGCGAGTGGCATCATCTGCGCACCTGAAGCACTTATGCCGTGGAAAAGAATGATAAGGTCCGTTGTCGGTGGCAAGCTTGCTAACTTTCAATGTGAGATCAAAAGACAGAGGGCGCTCAACCCTTTGCGGGGAGCGCCCTCTTCGACCCGATAGAAGCGGCGCAGCTTTCGTCACGCCGTCTCGTCATCAATCACGGGCTTGAACCCAAGATGATGGTTCAAGCTCCAGATTACAAATCAGAGCCGTGCGGCCGTCGTTTCGAACCAGGCGCGGTGACGGACCTCGTCCTGATGGGCCTTCATGAAGAACGCCTTGGTTTCCGGCGTGGCTTCCTCATTCTGCGAGGCACGCTCGTAAGCGGTGACTGTGTCGTCTTCGTTTGTCTTCATTGCCTTAAGGATGGTCTTGTCGCCGAACATGTCCGCGAGCGCAATCTTGCCGGTTGTCAGCATCTGCTTCATGTCGCCTTCATCCGGAGCCTCTACGCCAGCCTCGACAGCGATCTCGCGCAGAGTCGTCAGGTGCTGTAGATGGTCTTGGTGGAATTCGGCCACCTTTGCGCTCAGCGTTTTGTCGTCGAGGCGTTTCATCGTGGATTCGTAAGCTGCGATAGCATCGTGTTCGAGGTAGATCAGATCCTTCACGAGTTTTCCGAAATCGCTCTCATTACCAACCATGGTGACCATTGTTTTCTCCCTTTTCCAACGAGGCAAGGGAAAGACTTGATGGCTCAGCACGTTCCATACGTGAGGATCACCGTACGGAATCGTACGATCGGCTCGTCTCAGCAACCCGAGCCTTTCAGAAGGGTTCTATTAGCGCCGCCGCGTAACCGGCAATTGGATCCCTCCAGCGGAGTGCATACAAAACTGGATCTCGCGGCGGCACAGGTATTGAACATGAAGTGTGCCAAGGATTTGAGGAGGTCGAAATGGCGAATGAGAAATCACCTGCGGTTAACGGGCTGGAGCGTGAACAGGCACTGCAAAGATCTGCTAGTGCTCTGGATGAAGGACTGGCGGAGACGTTTCCAGCGTCCGACCCAGTGTCTGCCACCACAACGGCTATCCCTTCAGGAACTGGGCTGGAAGCGAAGTCCGATGCGCCGCGTGTCGACCAAGCTCTTGAGTCGATACTTAACCATCGAGATGATCCCTATGTTGAGCCGCGTGAGCATCTCGCTGCACTCAGGGACGAGGCAGAAAGCCTGCAGTATCGAGCGGCCGACAACATCAGAGATAGTATCCGACGTAATCCCTGGCAGGCTGTTGGGATTGCTGCCGCAGTTGGCTTCATCGTCGGGATTACCCGGTAACTGACAATATCATCAATAAGGCCGCCCATTGCCGACGTGGGTGGCCGATTTGCTCTCGCTACCTTATTCACTTATCTGCCTTGTCATAGCGAGCGGCGACCGCCTCGACTTGAGAGCGATTTTCGAGTGACCGAGCGAGCGTGTCGTCACTGAAGGTGCATCGCTGAGCAGCCTCGACGCCATCGAAATGTGCGCAGCCTGTAATGCGCGGCCAGAAAATCTTCCATGATCTGCTAGTGAGAGTTTGCTGATCATCACCCATGTGTCTAATCACATCTCGACATCCGCTTAAGAAATCCTTCGAAGAATGCGAGACGCTCTAAGCCCGTCGCTGTCGATTGCTCGATAATTAAACGGCCCTCGCGCAGAATCGTGCCCGTTTTCTCTACCAAGGTGGCGATAACTTTTGGCGGGGTTCCCGAGGTAAAGGCGACCGCTAGTGCCTTCGGGCCCGCATCCAATTTTGACATGCCAAGGCGGCCTGCAGCAATCTGTAGCCGGTGCAGACGCAACAGTATCGAGACCTCTTCGGGGAGTTCGCCGAACCTATCTTCAAACTCCTCCTCGAGGCCATCAATTTCCTTTACGGACAACGCGCGCAGCAACCTGGCATGAAGATTGAGCCGGACTGCGGCATCCGATACGTAGTCCTTAGGAATAGAACCAGTTGCGCCGACATTGACGACAGCACGGTCAGCAATTCTGGCTTTTTCTTTGCGAATACAATTCAATGCCCTCTCAAGCAGGTTCTGGTACAGGCCTATCCCAATTGCTCTCACGTGCCCGCTCTGATTATCACCAACGACATCGCCTCCACCGCGCAAGTCAAGATCACGCATGCTGATGGCGAGCCCAGACCCTAGACGATCCTGCTCGACCAAGGTCGACAACCGAGCATGTGTTGCTTCGCTCGTCTCGCCGTCCTCCCCGGTCAGGAAATACGCGAAACCCTGCGCTCTCCCCCTCCCGACGCGTCCACGCAACTGATGAAGCTGAGAGAGCCCAAATAGGTCAGCGCGCCAAATAAATATGGTATTTGCACGCGGGACATCGATGCCATTTTCGATGATATTCGTTGAAAGCAGAATGTCACCATTGCCATCTGAAAAGCCGACAATAGCTTCGTCTATCTCCGCTGCGGGCATCTTGCCGTGCGCAATTCGAACTTTCAATTCTGGAACAAGTCTCGAAAAGATCGCCTCGATTTCATCAATGTCCTCAATGCGCGGAACAACAAGGAAACTCTGACCGCCTCTGCGAAACTCTCGCATCAATGCTGATCGCATAGCTGCACGATCGAAAGTTGTGAGAAATGTTCGGACCGGTCGACGTTTGGACGGTGCTGTACGCAACACGTTGACATCCTGGATACCAACCATCGCAGATTGCAGCGTGCGAGGAATGGGCGTTGCCGACATCGTCAACGTATGGAGCGAGGATGCTAACGCACTCATCGCTTGCTTTTCCCTGAAACCAAACCGGTGCTCTTCGTCAACGATCAAAAGCCCGAGGCGAGCGAAGATGACGTCTTTTGCCAGGATCGCCTGTGTCGCAACGACAATGCCGATCTCGCCATCGGCAAGTCCGGCTTTCACCCGCTTCGCCTCACGTGAACTGACGAGACGGGAGAGCATCGCCACGGCAACACCAGTTTCCGCGAAACGCCGTTCGAGAGTCATAAAATGCTGCCGCGCGAGTACGGTCGTTGGTGCGATGATGACGACCTGGCCGCCGGCGTGTGCCACGGCGGCAGCGGCCCGCAACGCGATTTCGGTTTTGCCGAAGCCGACGTCGCCGCAGATCAGCCTATTCATCACTTTGCCAGAAGCGAGATCAGACAGGACGGCCTTGATTGCCACCGTCTGGTCGACCGTCTCGATATAGGGGAAGCGGCGCACGAACTGCGTATAGGCTGCCCGAGGCGGGACGAAGGTCTCGGCGCATGCCGTACGCCGACCCTTCGCTGTTTTCAGGAGATGGCGTGCAGCAGAGCCCATATCCTTTGCGATCTGGGCCTTTTTCTTGTCCCAAGCATCCGTATGAAGGCGATCCAGCTTTACGGCGTCCGGATCGGATCCATACCGCCAGAGTTTACCGAACTCCTCGGTCGGTAAAAGAAGAGACGCGCCGTTATGGTATTCCAGCCGGGCCGCGTCCCGTACAGACGCTTCGACGTCGATCCGTTCAAGACCAGCTAGCAGTCCGACACCATGATCTTCATGAACAACCACGTCCCCGATCTGCATCTCTGGTTCGGCCAGTATCGGCACGTTCGCAACGGATGCTGTTTCATCATTTCCGGCTGTGATCAGGATGACGTCCTGAATAGCGTCGACAAAGCCATCTTGTAAATCGCCCTCGAGCTTTAGAAAGGATCCCGATTTGGCCCTGAGGACCTCCTCCCATCCGGCTACGACTGAGGAGTTCTGCCCTGCCGCCTTCGCGATCCGCCGGCAAAGCGCCTCTAGTGGGCGACCGCGTCCCACAACCACGACCTTGCAGCCGTTCTGCATGCCCTTCGCGCAGAGTTCGACACGTTTCCTGCGCAGGTCATCGGAATTTGCCCCCACGTCGATCGCATTGCCGCCGGACAGATCGAGGTTGGCTTGCGACAAGGCCTGGAGCTGCCCGATCCACTCCACACGTTCGAGATAGATAGAACGACGACCCGCATCCTCCACACCGCCGATTTTCTCCAGCGTTTGACGGGCATCGTCAATAAGATCAAAATATTCCTCAACACGTTCGTTCCATCCCGGTTCGAAAACGATAGGGCACTGCCCAATAATGTCAAAAACTGAAGGCATCACGTCGTATAGGCGCAGGAGAGACCGCTCAATGCGGTCAGCCGGAGAGCCATCTTCCGCTCTACTGTCGGTTGGGATCGCCTCCGACGCAGGACCAAAGACGATCGATTCAAGAACTGTGTCTGTCCTCTGTGTCTCCGGGTTGTATGATCTGAGTTCAGTGACGGAACCTTCCTCCGAGAGCAGGATCCGCATCGGAAATGCACCTCCCGCGGGAAAAATGTCGATAACTTCGTCACGGATCGCGAGCTCACCCGGTTCATCAGCAACGCCTTCGAGCGCATAACCCGTCGAGCGCACGAACATCTCGAAAGCTTCCCGGTCGAACTGCTCGCCGACCTGTAGCTCGTAGCGGCTGCTTTTGATGACTGGCGAGGGAGGGACCCGCTGAAGTGCTGCGTCTAGCGACGTGATAAGCAACTTGGGCCGATCGGAGCTCTCGCTCCAGACCCGCAAAGCATCCATCCGCCTTCCCATGCACTGCCTCGAGGGAGGGACACGATCATAAGGCAGGCAATCCCATGGCGGCAGGTGAACCACGTCGACAGTGGGACACAGGCATCGGACCGATCTCATGAGGCGTTCAGCAGAGCTCTCGCTGAGAGCGACGTAGCAAAGCGATGTGCCCACACATTTGAGCCAATCATCGAGACGTGTCGCAACGAAGGGAGCTGGCTGCCTGATAATCGGCCTTTCAGCACTGTGAGAAGATGACTGTGTGAGATTTTTGACTTCGCAGTCGATGACGCGCAACTGAGGACTCCGCCTGATGGCACGGCGATTTGCCGTTTTGCGCAAACAAAGAAAGCGAGCGCTTGTTCCGCTAGCATTCGAAGGTCACCCTTCGCCAAGCAGTCCGTTTGGTATGCCAAGGTAACGAGACCTATTCAATCAGAACCATTTTACCGGCGGATAAAGCTGGCAAACTGTTCGCCGACAGCCGCGTATGTCGATAACGAATGGGTCGAGAAAAAATTTCGACCAAAAAGCTCGCCCTGTGAGCGAGAGATGGCGCGAAGAATGGTGCCCTACGAAGAATAAATGGTCGCGCCGTGATTGAGACGAAACAAAAGATAGCTATGACCGTTAACGGGCGCCATTTCAACGAGGTCCCCGATGTCTCAACGCACTCTGCTTCAGTTTTTCCATTGGTACACCTCAGACGGAGGCGGTTTATGGAAGGAATTGGCAGAGAAGGCAAAAAGCCTTGCGTCAATGGGCATTACAGATGTCTGGTTGCCACCGGCCTACAAAGGGTCGGCTGGCGGCTTCTCCGTTGGTTATGACACCTACGATTTGTTCGACCTCGGCGAATTCGAGCAAAAGGGAACGGTCGCAACCAAGTATGGTGACAAAGCCGCGCTCGAACATGCCTGCCGGGCGCTGAATGAGAACAACATAGGCGCGATCCATGACGTCGTCTTCAATCACAAAATGGGAGCCGACGAAAAAGAGACGGTCCACGTTCGCCGCGTTCATCCCGACGATCGCAATCAGATCGAAGATGACGTGTTCGAGGCGCTCGCCTATACACGCTTCACCTTTCCGGGACGCGACGGCACGCACTCGAAATTCATCTGGGACCAGAAATGCTTCAGCGGCGTCGACGTCATCGAAAACCCCGATGAAAGCGGTGTTTTCCGGCTCGTCAACGAGTATGGTGAAGGCGAATGGAACGCCGAGGTCGACGACGAACTCGGCAACTTCGACTATCTGATGGGCGCCGATGTCGAGTTCCGCAACAAGGCCGTCTACGAGGAACTCAAGTATTGGGGCCGTTGGCTGTCGGAACAGGTCCGTGTTGACGGCTTTCGCCTCGACGCCGCCAAGCACATTCCTGCTTGGTTCTTTCGTGACTGGGTCGGGCATATGCGCCAGGCAGTGAAAGAAGATATGTTCGTCGTTGCTGAATACTGGCATCCGGACATGGGCACGCTGAAGAGCTATCTCGACCTGGTTGACCATCAACTGACCGTATTCGACGTCGCTCTCCATCATCGCTTCCATGAGGCGTCGAAAGCCGGCGCCTCTTTCGACATGCGGACGATTTTCGACGGATCGCTCGTGTCCGTGCATCCCAATCACTCTGTGACGATCGTTGAAAATCATGACACCCAGCCGCTCCAGTCGCTTGAAGCCGCCGTCGAACCCTGGTTCAAGCCACTCGCATATGCGCTAATCCTGTTGCGAGAACAGGGCGTGCCTTGCGTATTCTACCCGGACCTTTACGGAGCCAGCTACACGGACGACAAGGACGGCGAACCTCGCTCAGTCGATATGCCGGCAATCGGATGCCTGCCAGCGCTCATTAACGCAAGGAAGCGCTTTGCTAATGGCCCACAGACGGATCTCTTCGACGATCCGCATTGCATCGGCTTTATCCGCCACGGCGCCCAGGACGCGCCCGGTTGCGTGGTTGTGATGTCGAATGGCGAAGGGGGCGAGAAACTTGCTGATCTTGGTGCGGCCTACGCTGGCAAGACCTATGTCGACGTCCTTGGTCATCACCATGCTGAGATCGTTGTCGGTGACGATGGCAAGGCGAGTTTCCCGACAAATAGCGGTAGCGTCAGCGTCTGGATCGACAACAAAGTAATGTGACGAGCCTATGCCTCGTAACGGGGCAGACTGAGATTGTAGCCGTTCTGGCCGTGGCTCTGGAAACGAAAAGGTCGGATGGCGGTTAGAGTGCCGAACCGATTGGACAATCGCCATGACACAGATGAACAGCGTACCGGACCTCTCCTCGCCAATTTTAGGTTGGAATGATCTCGACTACCTGGTCGAGGCGCACGGGATAGACCCGATGCGACCAACGCCTGACGGGCCGGACATAGCGATTTCGCAGGTGACCAAGGCGAAACTTCTGCATGCGCTGAATGTGGACATCTCCGGTGACACCTTATCAAGGGTTGAAGCATCCGAACCGCAAGCGCATATCTCGGAAGATCCGAGCGCCTGCTTTGTTCCGGAATTCCTTTCTAGCGAACGGGTATGGGGTATCAGTCTCCAACTCTATGAGTTGCGCTCTGCAAGGAACTGGGGGATCGGCGATTTCAACGATCTTCGGGTCATGATCGATTTGGTCGCATCGGTCGGCGGTGATTTCATCGGATTGAACCCACTTCACGCACCTTTTCTTGCTGATGCCGGACGCTGCAGCCCCTATGAGCCGTCCAGTCGCCTGTTCCTCAACCCGCTCTATATTGCGGTCGATAAGTTACCGGGCTTCCAGTCAGATCCGGAACTACGGCAGGAAATTGCCGCCCTGCGTGCTACCGATCTGGTTGCCTATGAGGCGGTCGCGTCTACCAAGCTTGCAGCTCTGCGTTCGTTATGGGAGCGCTCCGCGCTCGATCACAGCGACGACGGCGATCTGGCCGAGTTTCGATCCTTCGTCCACAACGGCGGCGAGCCTCTTAGACGTCACGCACTCTTCGAAGCACTATCGGCGCGTATGGTCGAGAACGGGTACGCGGCTGGCTGGCAGGCATGGCCAGACGAATTTCGGGATCCCGGATCAACGGCGGTTCATTCCTTCGCCGAGGATCATGACGACGACGTTCGATTTCATATCTGGCTGCAGTGGGTCACCCATCGCCAACTTCAGGACGCGGCAAATCATGCCCGAGCCGCCGGTCTGCGGATCGGCTTGTACCTTGACCTCGCGGTGGGCGAGGCGCTCGACGGTTCGGCCACGTGGAGTGAGCGCGGCGTCTATCTCAATGAGGCGACGATTGGCAGCCCACCGGACCCATTTGCTCCAAGTGGGCAGGACTGGCATCTCGCGGGGTTCCAGCCTTCGCTTATCGCCGCCGGTGAAAACTCCCCATTCGAACGGATGGTTACCGCTTCCATGCGATATGCAGGGGCAATCAGGATCGACCACGCCGCGGCGATCCGACGGCTGTTCCTGGTTCCGATCGACGGATCGCCGGCCGAAGGCGGTTATGTCCGCTATCCGCAGGAAGATTTGATCAGGATCCTGGCGGATACGTCCGCGCGACATCGCTGCATCGTCATCGGCGAAGATCTCGGCTTGCTGCCCGATGGCCTTCAGGACGACCTCGCGGCAGCAAAGATCCTATCCTACCGGATTTTGTCCTATGAGCGCGATGACAATGGCTTCAAGCCGGCCGCTGACTATCCAGTACTCGCACTTGCCTGCATCTCGACTCATGACCATCAGACGTTGGCCGGTTGGTGGCGTGGTGCTGATATCGCGCTGCGGGCAGAGTACGGCATCGTTTCACCGAATCTGACAGAGCAGCATCAGGCTGAGCGCCGGCGCCAGAGGCGACAACTAACCGAGGCGATTGGCGACGTGCGGGCTGACAATATCGAAGAAAACGCGACTGAGGCTGCCTTACACGACCTGACCATCAGGGCGCATCGGTTTATCGCCAGGACCCCGAGCAAGCTTGTTGCTGTGCGTCTGGCTGATTTGACCGACGAACAGCGACCGACCAACGTCCCGGGCACAAGTGGCCGCAGCTACCCAAATTGGAGGCCAAAGATTTCTGTAACTAGCGAGAGCCTGCCCGGGTCGTCTTCACTCACTGCGATAGCGTCTGTAGTGAACGAAGGCAGAAAGCTTCGTCTGGAAAGCGTCGATACCGCGGGACAGCGCCACGCTTCCGAAAACCGACGCGAAGAGAGCAACACGACGGATGCCCAGCGGCTCGAAGCAGTTGTGGAGAAATATGCCGCGAAAATGCCGCGCCCCCTCGCGCGTATTGTCCGATGGATGCGAAAACCGGACCTGCGATGGGTCCGCATGATCGCGGGCATCCTGCTTGTATTATGCGGATTCATCGGGTTTCTTCCCATCCTTGGTTTCTGGATGGTCCCGCTTGGTTTGATGATCCTTGCGCAGGATAGCAAATGGCTGCAACGTCCGACGCTCAGGGTCGTCACGTGGATCGAGAGAAAGTTCGGATGACAAGCGAGCGTCGATACTCGCGAAAACAGTTATATGCAGCCTCATACCTCGCGCAGCCGCACCCACGCAGATCCATTTTCGTGGAACTCCATCACCTGCAGGCGGGAACATTTGATAACTTGCTTACCGTTGGCCGATCTTGTCTATGATCGACCTCTACCAAAGACCGATCCGCAGCCTATGTTCTTAAATCAACAAAAAATCGCAGCCATCAGCGACCTTTCAGTCTGATTGGAGTTATTGGCAGGCAACCAAACTTCGACGGGTAAAATGTATGCCGCTTGCCAACCCGGATTGCCGCCGGCTCTTTCGAGATCACGACTGGTCCACCTCACCCTTGGGGAAGATGGATCAATGGAGTGTCGAGCTGAAGACACTTACCAACGTCATGCTAGGTTCCCTGCAGCCGATGCTCATGGTTTGGGGGCCGTCTCAGGTAACTCTGTACAACGATGGCTATGCGGCCATGTGTGGGAACCGACATCCGGATGCCTTCGGCCAGTCCTTCCAATCGCTCTGGCACGATATTTGGGAAGATGTTGAGCCTATCATCACTGCTGCCTATCGCGGTGAAGGCACATCGATGGATGACATCCAGTTCACGATGTATCGAAATGGCTATCCCGAGGAGACCCATTTCGCGTTTTCATATACGCCGGTCCGAGATCCCTGGGGCACCGTGCTCGGAATGTTTTGCGCCTGCACAGAGATAACGACTGAGGTGATGACCCGCCGAGCGGAAAAGACTCTGAGAGACCGGTTCATGCAGGTCTTCGAACTTAGCCCGGGTGGGATCGCGATGCTGGCGGGTCCTGAGCATAGGTTCGAATATGCAAATGAAGAATATTACTCGATGATTGGCGCTAGCCGCGACATCATCGGCAAAACTGTCGCAGAGGCTGTCTCCGAAGTCGTGCGGCAGGGATTCATCGGCATCTTGGATAGCGTATACCGCACAGGTGAAGCTTTTGTCGCCCGGGCTTTACCGATCGAGCTCAACCGTGGTCCAGATGGGGAAATGCAGCGGCGGCTGATCGATCTCGTCTATCAGCCCATGCGAAACGACGCGGGTGCCATTAACGGCATTCTCGTTCAGGCCCGCGATGTGACTGAACTGCGCGCTGAAGAGGCACGACAAGAATTACTTTCCCACGAACTTGGCCATCGGCTGAAGAACCAGCTCGCCATGGTTCAAGCTATCGCATTTCAGACCTTGCGAAATGCACCGGATATCTCGACGGCCCGTAAACGACTATCCGAGCGCATTTCCGTTTTGAGCGACGCTCACGACACTATCCTCGAAGGAGGTCGGGGTGCCTCGACCGTCCGACAACTCGTAGATCAAATGATCATTCTGCACGACGATCCCGCCCAGCCGCGGATTCGTATAGTTGGCCCAAATCTCAAAGTTGGCTCGCGCCCGGCGTTGTCGGTGTCGCTGATTTTGCATGAGCTGGCGACAAACGCGCTGAAGTACGGTGCGCTCTCGTCACCTGAAGGCAGCATCGATATCAGTTGGCGGGTCGCTGGAAACGCGAAAGATCGGTTCGAGATGGAATGGCAAGAGGTCGGCGGACCGCCGATCACCAATCCATCGAAGCAGGGATCGGGAACGCGGCTTATCTCGGCTGGCCTGAATGGCACCATCAACAGCAACGTGAAGATGGTCTACGAACCAGACGGGCTTAGATGCTTCATCACTGCTGATCTGGAAACCTTTCAGAGGGAGCATTGATGAGCACCACCATTCTTGTCGTCGAAGACGACGGGCTTATTCGAATGGATCTTGCCGATACGTTGGCCGATCAGGGTTTCGCGATTCTGGAGGCCGGCAATGCAGATGAGGCAATCGAGATTCTGGAGCAGACCCCTCTGATCCATGCCTTGGTGACAGATATCGATATGCCGGGATCCATGAATGGGCTTGAGCTAGCGCGACATGTGGCGGAAATCCGCCCCGACTGCGCAATCGCCGTGATTTCTGGTCGATACTCACCGTCGCAAGGTGCATTGCCCGCCAAGGCAAGATTTCTATCCAAACCCGTAACCGAGGAAGTCGTGGCACACACCCTGAAAGCGCTCGGCGTTATGTAGCCCTCCTGTACGGTATCGCACCAGAATGTGTTGTTTCATGTGCCGAGCCTATATTCGCCACAAGAGAATTCGTTGAGCTTCGCAAAACGTATATCGAGAAATCAAACATGAGCATCGCGCGCGTGGACAAGTTTCAACAACCGACCAGGCCCTTGGATTGAGAGTGAGCGCTCGGCGGCTCTTCACGCCCACGGCGTTCTGGATACTCCCAAACAAACAGACTTTGACGAGCTAGCCTCAGACATCTGTGGCGCACCGATTGCCGTCGTCAACCTGATCGATACAACCCGACAATTCTTCGAGGTCGAAGTAGGGCTTGGTGTTCGTTCGATGCCGCTCGAATGTGCGATATGCGCGCATGCCTTGCTTGAGGAAGATGTGATGTTCATCCCCAACGCGACGAAAGACCCGCGTCGTGAGTGCAATCCGCTGGTAACCGAAGCGCCGCATTTGCGTGCATATGCCGGCGCGCTATTAAAAGCAGCTGGCGGACTCAGTGCCTGGCAGGCACAAGTCGCATTGGTCGCAGTTAGGGTTGGTCCGGCGCTGCGGCCCTCATGGTTGAGCACGAGGTTTGGAGAATTAAAATGCTGCCATACTTGCCTCACTATCCCCTTAGGTCCTGTTGACAAAGTGGATTCCCGGATCAGTGGAACCGTGATTCAAGACTGGCTTTTAGGAGGCGGTTTTGGCTCGCGGCGACCTCACGGATATGGAATGGCGGATCATCGGGGGGCTGTTGCCCACCGAACGCGGTAGGAAGTCCCGGCCCTCGCACGACAATCGACGATACCTGAACGGGATGCTGCATGTTCTTCGGGTGGGATGCCCCTGGCGCGACATGCATGAGCGCTACGGCAAGTGGAATTCGGTCTATGTGCGCTTCCGCCGTTGGGCAGAACAAGGCGTTTGGGACGCTTTGCTTGAAACCTTCGTCGAATTGGGGCTGACGGATGACTGGCAGCACATGATCGACAGCACCACGGTTCGCGGCCACTCTCAGGCTGCGGGCGCTAAAGGGGGACTTATCAGGAGGCTTTTGGTCGATCACGCGGCGGCTTTACGACAAAAATCCACGCCCGCGCAGACGGTCAAGGACGCCCTCTTGGCTTCATTCTGACGGGTGGCGAGGCTTCGGACTACAACGCCGTTCGGGACCTGCTGGCGATACCTGTCGGCAAGCCGAGGCTGTTCCTTGCCGACAAAGGCTACGACGGTGATTTCCTGCGCGAGGAACTTCTGATCCACGGCATCAGGCCGGTCATTCCGCCAAAGGCCAACCGAAAGAACCCGCCTGCCTGCGACTTCCGGGCTTACAAGGACCGGAACCGTATCGAGCGGATGTTCAACCGCCTCAAGCAGTTCCGTCGCGTTGCGACCCGATACGAAAAAACCCGAAAATCCTTCTCAGCATTCCTCGCCCTGGCTGCCGCAAAAATATGGCTGCCACACTTTGTCAACAGGACCTAGGCGTCCTCGCGACTTCGATACGCGGATTCCACAAAGGAAGTCTACGCGCTTATCCAAGAGATGAGTTCGAAACATCGACTCGGCATGGCGTCGCAATGGTCGAGGAAAGCCGCGTTCCCGCTGCCGGCGATGTCCCTGTTCAGCAATCAATAACTGTCTCGCGCAAAACAAACCCACCGGTGGCGCCGGAGCCATTGTTGAGTAATCTCTGTGGCTTAGTTTCTGGCCAACTTGCACCGGTAGGACATTATGAACGCGGTAACTTCATTTCTGCACAAGACCGAAGCTGATCCATCCAGCATGCCGAGCTATGAGAAAATTCTTGAGCTCTTGCCGCGCCCTGTCATTTTCGTAGGCTCGGACGGAATCGTCCTCTACGCCAACCCATCCACCGAAGTTTTGTTGGGCACGGTGATTGGAAGAGACGTGCACGAGCTATTTCCGGGCTTCATGTCCGGCCTTATCAGCATGCCCGGGGCTCTTTCCTCAGTGCTTGTTTCATGGAACGAGGTAGCCTTCGAGGCGGCTTTTGCCGCGTTGGGCAATGGACGGTTCCTTATCGATTTGCGGCCTTCCCTCCAGGCCTCAATCACTAGCATGCCAAGCGACATGGACGATCTGACAGGCCTCGCCAAACGCAACGCTTTGCTGTCGCACCTTTCATGCGCCTTGAGCGTTAAAGCGCCTTCTTCTTTTGTCGCCATCCATTGTCTCGATCTGGATCGCTTCAAGATGGTGAACGATATGCTTGGACATGCGGTAGGCGACCTTCTCTTGCAAAAGGTTGCTAACCGTCTGACGTCCGCCTGTCGCAAGGGTGATATTGTTGCTCGCCTCGGCGGCGACGAGTTCGTCGTTTTACAGAATGATGTCAACGATGAAGCAGCAGCCGAGACGTTAGCCTCTCGCATTGTCGACCTCGTCGGCCGCACATATGTCATCAATGGTCACACCATCAACATAGGTGCCAGCGTCGGCGTAGCCCTCAGCTCTGCTGGAATACAAGCGCGCGACCTCCTTCGGAACGGGGACCTGGCATTGTATGAGGCCAAAAGGGCGGGGCGCGGTCGTTACCGCACATTCGAGAGCGGAATGGATGCTCTTCTCCTCAACCGTCGCGAAATGGAGATCGATCTGCGCCGAGCTCTCGCTTTGAAGCAGTTCAAGCTACACTATCAGCCATTTCTCGATGTCACCACAAACAAGGTGGACGGGTTCGAGGCTCTGCTGCGGTGGGAGCATCCCAAGAAGGGCAATATACCGCCCCTCTCCTTCATCCCTCTTGCGGAAGAAAACGGCCTGATCGTCAAGATCGGGGAGTGGGTAATCCGAGCAGCATGTATGGAAGCGTTGTCCTGGCCCGAAGACATGGTCGTTGCGGTCAATGTCTCGCCCCTTCAATTCAAGTCCGACACCCTGCTCGAAACGGTTGCAGCCGCCCTTGAGCGCTCTGGACTGCCAGCCCACCGGCTAGAGATTGAGATAACCGAAGGGGCGCTGCTCGACGATACAGAAAAAGTTGTCCAGACGCTCAATGCCCTGCGCAATCTTGGTGTCAAGATTTCGATGGATGATTTTGGCACCGGCTACTCGTCACTGAGCTATCTGCAGAAGTTCCCCTTTAACAAAATCAAGATCGATCGGTCGTTCGTTGCTGGTCACAGTACGGATAGTGAAGCGATCCTGCGATCGATCGCGAGCCTGGGCAGAAGTCTGGGAATGGCGATCACGGCTGAAGGCGTTGAGACGGCAGAACAACTAGCTCGGATCCGCGGTGAGCGCTGCACGCATGTGCAGGGCTACCTCACAGGTCGGCCAATGAGCACGCATCAGATTCCTGATTTCCTGAGGCAGAATGATCTCCAGACAGAGAAGCTTTAACGATGGCTAGCAGCATCTACAGTCTGGTTTACTACAGCCGCAACTATATCGCCTCTGACGAAACAACGTTTGCCGCCAATGTCGATCAGATTCTAGCAAAGAGTCGGCTGAACAACCAACGTGACGAAATTACCGGCGCGCTCTTGTTCAATGCGGGTTGCTTCGCCCAGGTGCTTGAAGGTCCGCTCGACACAGTCGAAGCTGCGTTCGAGCGGATCCAGCAAGACGAGCGTCACGGCGACGTGTCACTGCTCGCTTTGAACCCGATCGAACACCGATCCTTCCCGAACTGGGCAATGGGCTTCATCGGGACGTCCAAAATACATGCAGAGCGTTTTGCCGATATCGGCTCCTCCAGTGGTTTCGACCCCTCGCGGCTGACCGGCGATGAAATCAATTCGTTGCTGAGAGAGCTGGCGATTGAGGAGGAGGCTGCCTGAGCTGTGCATGCTTATGGGGAGCTCTTGAGGGATAAAAACGCGGTTCAGCTCCATCGTCTCGGTCGATACTCCACCCTTCATCAGCCCGATGCGCTTTGGTACGCGCAGCGACTGCTTCGTCGATCAGTAATTTTCCTCTGCTCTTGAATGGATGCGCATCTTCGTCCCTTTCTTTGAAAAGGGTTTGGATTCAACTACTTGGATGGTCGATCCCATGAGCTGCTTTTTGAAATCAGCAGTGTAGCTCGATCAGGATGAAAGCTCAAAGCTCGGGGGAGCCGGAGGTTTTCTGTTAAGCTACGAGGTCACAAGTCCTATTTAGCAAGATGAGCAACTTGAGCGCTCAATGCGCCATGACTGCAAACTGGGACTGATCGCATCCGTTCGGCCGCTGAGCATGACGACCGAATGACGAAATTGTCGAGGCTTGCCTGATTGAGGATCTCCAGCGCAAACAGTTGCCGCTCTTCAAGACCATGTACCCTCAGTCCTTTACGCTTCGACATCGCAAGAGAATTTAGACGGAAAAGCCGAGTTTAGCAGAGTCTAGGCTGCGTTGGATGAAGGTATGCCAGCGTACATAAAATCCGTCGAATACGCGGGGTGTTATAGACGCACCAACCGTTTGAAATAGCTCAGGGCTTGGCGGCCGTGGGCTGCGGCTCGCGCCCGCCGTTGAAAGCCATGAACGTCTCGGACCATCCCGCCTCCCGAAATCGACTTCTCTCCCTGTTGCCAGCAACCGAGTTCGAGGACCTTTCCAGAATTTGGGAGTTCGTCCCTCTCGCTCGCGGAGAGATCATCGCGAACGCAAATGCTCCGATAGACCACATCTACTTCCTTTGCAGTGGTATTGGCTCAGTCGTGACCGCAGCAAAGGACGGTCAGCGTGCGGAGGCCGGTATGGTGGGACGCGAAGGTTTCTGTCCGACATCGGCAGGTGTAGGCGGATCCATTAGCATCCACGAGGTGCTGATACAGATGCCCGGAGACGCATACAGGATTCCGCTGGATGCGATGAAGAGCACTCTTGGTGACAAACCTGCATTCTCCAATCTGCTCGCACGCTTTATCCAGACCTTTGCGACGCAAATCTCCTACACGGCGCTTTGCAACGCCAACTATCAGGTAGACCAGCGCCTCGCCCGCTGGCTGCTCATGTGCCATGACCGCGTTACCGGTAACGAAATCGGACTGACTCACGACTTCGTTTCATCCATGCTGGCCGTCCGCCGGCCGAGCATAACCAATGCATTCCACATACTCGAGGGCATGAAACTCGTATTCGCAGAGCGCGGCAGGATCACTATTCGCGATCGAAAGGGTCTGGAGGATTTCGCTGGCAGCGCATATGGGGAGGCCGAGGAAGAATATCGCACCTTGATCGGCTCTTTCTGATCTCACTTTTTCAGGTGATTTTGGACGACGTCGTGAAAGGAAACGCTGAACCTCAGATTGCCGTAATCATCCGATATGTCCATATGCTCGTCTGGAACATTTTGCCCGCTCTTGATCAATGCGGCCGCCATCTCACGCACCGCGTTGATCGCGCTCAACCGTGCGGCGTCAATGTCTTGAAACTCCTCACCCTCGACATCCGAGACAGTTTCTACATCCCGACGCAGGTTAAAAAAATATCGGCTCATCGCGTTCGCATCAGTCCAAAGCTCTCGCCAATCTTGGCACGGTGGGACACTGTCACTGAAAAAGGTCCTTCATAAGACGCCGGTATTCGGATTCCGGTTTTCCGTATGCGTCCTGAGCAAACTCTTCAAGCGCTACCCTGTTCCTGATCGTAATCAAACCACGTTCGGCCTTGATAAAGCCATGGCCCTCTAAGATGTGCAGCGACGTGGTCACACTCGGCCGTCGCACGGCCAGCATTGTTGCAATAAAATCGTGCGTCAGTTCGATTTCATTGCCGGTAACGCGGTCATGACACATGAGCAGCCATCGCGCGAGCCGATGGTTGACGTCATGGACTGCGTTGGAAACTGCTGTGTGAGACAGTTGGACCGAGAAAGCCTCAATGCAACGGATCACCAGCTTGGAAAAATTCTTCGTGTCCATGGCGGCGCGGAAGCTGCGGTACTCCATTCGGTAAGCATCGCCAGCGACTTGCATCCAGACATCATGGGAGCTAGTTTCGACTTCAGCGATCGCGGTTGTCGGAATGTAGCCATCGAACCCGAAGATTCCCGCCTCGGCTCGTCGGCCGTCAGGCATTGTCGTAACGAGCGATCCTATCCCCGACGTAAGAAAGTATACTTGCTCGATAGGTTCACCGATCCGAGCGAGTGTCGTTCCTCTGGGGAGCTCGATATACTCGAGTTCCTTAGCAATACGCTCAAAATCCTGCTGAGGAAGCAGAGCTAATAGCTTGTTTCGAGTGGTTGGTTGGTGAGAAGAGATTATGAACTCGCCTCCGGCTTTTTGGGGCAAGAGCACATGGAAACCCTTAGTCGTCCGTGCCCTTTTGCCAGTCTGCAGACGATGCCAAGACGATACACCTGACTGCTAGCTGCAACAACCCATAACGGCCTTCCTGGGAGCTGGATCACGCCGACTGTCAAGCTTGATAGCGCCTGAGAGGGACGTGGCCCCTGGTAACAAATGCGCGCGCACCGACATACTGCCTCCACATGGCGCGCGATCTACTCGTGAGAAATTGGCTTCGCCGCGGCGCATGATGGACATCGTATGTTATTTGAGTAGTGTAGAGCGATCGTCACCCGAGAGCATGTAGGCGGTGGCGCCTAAGGGTTACTATGTTCTCTTGCCTGCTGACCAGTAGGAGCGGCCATGCCTCACTCCGCAAGCATTACCGCGACCCGAGCTGATCTGCGCGCCCTGATTGACCCTTGGGCAGCGCGGTACTCACCGGACCGTGAATTTCGCCGGCGACTGGTCGAGCGTACGATCCTGGTGCTGACGGATGACCCTTCGTTACTCGATGGACCATCCGTCGATCGCGCCATCTTCCGTGTTGTTCACCATCTGGCGATAAGCGAGCTTAATCTCGCTGCTCCGCGAGCTCGTCGACCGTATTTGTCTCCGAAAGGGATGCAGGCAACCAATGTGTTTCCGAAGTCTTCGAGCCGGAAGGAGCATTCGAGGATGCCTCACCAAACCGCTGCAATCGGGCTTCGCTTTCCTGCCGAGCCTGTTCTGCCCCTGCTCTTCAATCTCCGACCGGACCCGATCGCCGACTTCACGGAGAAGGTTCACTTCCGCAGACGTCCAGGCGCGTGGCGTGGAGTTTTGAACTCCTAAAAATGAGGTGCCAACTCTATCATCCACAACAAGATCGACGAAAGCTGCGATCTGGCGCCCCAACAGGCTTGCACGAGCTATTGATGACAGGCTTTCCTCTTCTGCAACATCTGACGCTTTGACGATAGCGCCTGAGCGATAAGCCGACAGAAAGACCGGGCCGAGCGACGCGAGTGAATGCTTGCCGACGATGGACGGGACATGATTGGTTCGGTCAAGCAGGACCTCAAGCATGTCATCTCGAACCCGACCATAAATGACACGGCTGACGTCGAGATAGGCGGCGAGACGTTGGGCTGCACGATCCGCGATGTCCCGGATGGAATTAAGCGGCCGCAGTTCATCCGATAGGTCAGAAAGAAACGACTGGCGCTCGTCGTTTCGCTGCCGGTCGGTGTGGTCTTGTCCAATCTTATAGTAGCCGCGCAGTTTTCCGGATCGCTCGCGCAGGGCAATGGTCTGTCCATCCAGAAATACCGGCGTTCCATCCTTCCGACGATGCCACCGCACGTCCGCTACCGAGCCTTTTTCTCAGGCAGTCGACAACTCGCGCTCGGGAACACCCGCCGCACGATCGGCCTCGTTAAAAATCATATCTGCATTCTGACCGATAGCTTCGTGGGCGGACCACCCGAGGATTTCTTCCGATCCACCCAACCAATCGGTTACACGACCATCACGGTCACTGATGATCAGGACGTAGGCTCGTGCGTTGTCGACGAGAAGTCTCAACCTCTCGTCTGATACGCGGAGCTCAGCGACAGTTTTGAGGCGATCGATGACGGGACCAAGGACCATCGCGTAGGTCTTGAGAAACTCGATGTCCTGCTGGTCAAACTCACGCGCTTCGCGGGCGTCCACCTGCAAAATGCCGTAGGGAACGCGTCCAGGCAGCAAAATGGGTACGTTGATGAGCGCGACTACGCCATGGTCTTTGAGGAAGGACGGAAATGTGAAGCGATCTTCGCTGGCAATGTCGTTGCTGATCACGGGCGTGGTTTTTTCGATTGCGTAGGCCTCGGAGGATCGGCCTCCGAGCTCTATTCGCGCTTCGCCGACAATTCCGTCATTCCAGCCGAAGCCTGCTCGCACGAAACCTGTGCCGTCCTGGCGATCGATTTCAATGACCTTGGCGAGATCGGCGCCAAGTGCTGAGGCGACCAGCCGACATCCTTCGTTGAGGATCTCGTCGAGGTCGTCATGGTCGAGGACGAAGTCGCCGAAGCGGGACAGAACGCCTTGGCGATCTATGATCCTGGCTTGATCACTCATCCATCGCACTCCATGGACCAGAAAACGAACTGGTACAAATAGTTGTAGCTCTAAGATAGATAGCGCCGTTTGCGCGCAAGGATAGACCAAGTCCGTTTCGGTCAGCCTGGCACCGGCTCTGTTTCCTTGGATGCCGCGCGACCAGCGCGTCTGTTCAGCATCGAGATCAGCTCGGTACGCAAGCGTACCGTCCGCCGAAAAACACCAAGATTCTCGGAACGATCGACTGCTGCGGCTGTTTCGCAGTCTGACGGGAGGATGTCATGGCAACATGCAGCGAACACACAGGCTTCACCGAATACGAACTTCTCGAGCACCTTCCGGCTTTGCGAAACTTCGCCCGCCGGTTCCATTCCTCTCCATCGGACGTCGATGATCTCGTTCAAGAGACATCTCTCAAGGCTATTGCCAACGCGGACAAGTTCCAGCGTGGTACGCAATTGAGGTCCTGGCTTTTCACGATCATGCGCAACACATTTTGCACTAAGTTCGGATTGACCAAGCGCGAAGACGTGGGTCTTGCCGATGACACAGCCCTACAGGTCGCTGTGCCTCCGACACAGGAATGGAACCTTCGCGGGCACGAGCTGGAACAGGCAATATCCGAATTGTCGGACCATCATCGAACCGCGATAGAAATGATCTTCATCGATTGCATGAGTTACGAAGATGCTGCGCAGAAATGCGGTTGTGCACTTGGCACGATGAAGAGCCGCGTCAATCGTGCCAGGTTTCACCTCTGGACAACGATAAATGGCGAATAAACTCAATTCAGTGCGGCACCATTACCAGCACTAAACAGCGCCGACGCGATTTTTCCCAGTTCTGTAGGTTTTTCGCACAATGTGAACCCGGAGAACTTGGCCGGAATGACGGACGCGTCATAACCCGTCGCAAAGACGAAGGGAATATTCGCTTCGTCAAGCCTTTCAGCCACCGGAAACACGAATTCATCTCCCAGGTGCACATCCAGAATTGCCCCGTCGATTTCCGAGGTAGTTAGCAATTCCAGTGCATCTTGCACGTTTGCCGCTGGACCGATGACCGTTGAACCGAGCTGCTCAAGTTTTTGGCGGGTCTCGTCGGCGAGAAAATACTCGTCTTCTACGATCAGAATATGCTTGCCCGCAAACAGGCTTAGATAAATAGAACTGTCCAAGACAACCTCGCAATCCCATCAGTGTAGCGGGGATCTCTTTCCACCGCAAGAAACGCTGCTCCCCGTGTGACGCCCAGCGACCATCGGTGGCAATTGCGAACACTTGGGGTGTCTAAGAGTTCCGCGGCCTTGCTGTCGATGTACCATCAATAAGGGAATGTCACGCTCGTCGGTAAGCCGCGAAATAACCGATACCGGAGTGGGAACTTTGAGCTCATGCGCCAGTTGGTGATCGCCCATTTCAACATGGGCCAATTTCAATATGGGAAGGAGTGATCATGGCGGAGAAGACTCTGGAGGACCTGTTCCTCGAGACGCTCAAGGACATCTACTACGCCGAAAAGCAGATCTTGAAGGCCCTGCCGAGGATGGCACGGGCATCGCAGTCCGAGGAGGGCAAGGCTGCATTCCTCAAACACAAGGAGCAGACTGAGGGGCAGATCGAGCGCCTGCAACAGGTGTTCGAGCTGCTCGGCAAGCCCGCCCGAGGCAAGACCTGTGAGGCCATCCAGGGCATCATCGCGGAAGCTGAAGAAATCATAGAAGAGTTCAAGGGCTCGGTCGCGCTGGACGCTGGCCTAATTTCGTCGGCCCAGGCTGTAGAGCATTATGAGATTGCGCGCTACGGGACGCTCAAAAGCTGGGCCGGCCAGCTCGGTCTGAAGGAGGCAGTCCCTCTTCTTGATGCCAATCTTCAGGAAGAGGTTGAGACTGACGAGCTTCTCACGCAGCTGGGCGAAGCGTCTGCAAACCCGAAGAGCGCAGAGAATAGCGCCTGACCGATGCTGTCGGCAGGGAGCACTCGCCGACAGCAATCAGAAAAGCTTAGGGAGGAAAAGGTATGGATACGAACCGCGAAGAATGGATCTCAAAACGAGCCTACGAGCTCTGGGAGCAGTCGGGTCGTCCGAATGGACAGGACGCCGAGCAATGGGCAGAAGCCAGCGCCGAATGGGACGCGCAGCACGGGCAGGACAAAAATAGCAGTGCTCCTGCGGGCTGGGACGACGAAGATTCCTGACGTTCCAAGGTTGGCATCGCCTGCGGATTATATGACTCCCAGGCGCTCGGAGGCGACGAGGCATCGGTCAGCGGCATAAAGCGTGTAAAGATCGTCTCCCTGGCATACCGGCCCACGACCTCCTCGATTGCGGGGAGGTCGCCGCACATCCATTCGACATGCCACGGCGTTTGTTCGTAGGGCATTCGCTTCATATCCACGCATAGATGTCGCCAGATAGGCCGTGGCATATTGGTTGGATCCTGTTCTCTCGACGTACACCCCGCTTGGCACGAGCTGTCTTGGAATATTTCAAATGCCCAGACTTACGTGCCGGATATTGGCTTCGCCTGAGGGAACTATGCACTGCCTGCCCAGTTAGCTGGGACATAACTAGCGCTTCAGGAGGATATCATGAGTAAAGTCGAAAACGACGCTAAGGGGCAGTACGCACCCTCGCAGGCCGATCGAAAAGCAAACGGGGTTGCCAGTGCCAAACCGACCGTTATCACCGGCTCAGAGGATGCCACGGTTCACCGCGATCCACCGGGCAAGAAGCATGAAAAGGATTTCGACCTCAACTATGATCCTGCCGACAGCAACGAGGGCGAATTCCGTGGCTGATTGGGGCTGTCATCGAAAAGCAAGTCAGTTCGTATGATCGATCGCATGAGGAGATGATTGCTGGCCAATACCAGTATCACCTCGCGATAGGACCATCGTGTAAGTCACGAAGGCGACGACGGCCAAACCCAATAGGACGATGACGGCGGCAACAACGTTGCGGCCCTCATGTCCGCTCTTCATTTTTTTCCTCCAGGTGCCGGTTTTTCTCGACACCCTTTTCAGCTTCCTCCTTCAGCGCCTGGCGGTTTTTATCTGCAACCGCTGGATCAGAGCGTGCTGCGTCGCTCTCGGGGCTAGGTGTTTTCTTAAGCATAGGTTTCCTTTCCCGGTTTTGCGAATGGCGATCCCGGCAATCGGGATCACGTTGGGCATATCTACCCGCTCCGTGGTTCACTGAACCTCGCCAACAGGAGACGTGCTTGAGAGTTCCATGAGAGTGGACATTTTCCCGGGGGCAATCTGAGCCCGCCCCATGGAGACTGCGCTTCAGCGTCATATCTTCGCCCTATGATCCGTTGCCCCATTTATCCGGGACCGCTCCTTTGGCGGTCGGGATAAGTCTGTCCCCATCAGCTGAATGGATGGAACTAATAAAGCGGTGGCTGGTTGCCGCCTCATTGCCCCCTGTCTTTTCCTCACTGCAGAAAGAGCATTCCATGACCAACACCGTTGGCGATTTCATCGTTTCCCGCCTGTACGCCTGGGGCGTTCGCAGGATGTACGGTTACCCCGGAGACGGCATCAACGGCGTTTTTGGAGCGCTCCACCGGGCAGAGGAAAAAATCGAGTTCGTGCAGGCCCGGCACGAGGAGATGGCCGCATTCATGGCATCCGCTCACGCCAAATTTTCAGGTGAGCTCGGCGTCTGCATCGCAACGTCCGGTCCGGGTGCATCTCATCTCGTCACTGGTCTATATGACGCAAGGCTCGACCACCAACCTGTTCTGGCAATCGTTGGGCAGCAGGCCTTGAGCGCGCTGGGAGGCCATTACCAGCAGGAAGTCGATCTGGTGTCCTTGTTCAAGGATGTTGCAGGCGACTTCGTGCATCAAGCCTCTACGCCAGCTCAGGTCCGCCATCTCGTCGACCGGGCCGTGCGGATCGCGCTCGCCAATAGGACAGTCACCGCACTGGTGTTGCCGAACGACCTCCAGGAGATGCCATATGAAGAACCGCCACGCGTCCATGGGACTGTCCATTCGGGCGTCGGATACCGGCCTCCGAACGTCATACCACATCAGGACGATCTTCAGGCGGCTGCAGAGGTGCTCAACGCTGGCGAGCGGGTCGCTATTTTGGTCGGTGCTGGTGCGCTGAACGCGACAGACGAGGTGGTCGCCGTATCGGATCGCCTTGGTGCGGGCGCGGCAAAGGCGTTGCTCGGTAAGGCGGTACTGCCCGATTCCCTGCCTTGGGTCACCGGTTCAATCGGCTTGCTTGGGACAGAGCCGTCCTGGGATCTCATGCGCGATTGCGACACGCTTCTCATGATCGGATCGGGATTTCCCTACTCGGAATTCTTGCCGAAGGAAGGCCGGGCACGCGGCGTTCAGATCGATCTTCAACCGGGCATGCTGTCGCTCCGCTATCCAATGGAGGTCAATCTCGCCGGCGACGCGGCGTTGACCCTTCAGGCACTGCTTCCTCTTCTTCAGCAGAAGCAAAACAAATGGCGTAGCGATATCGAGAAAAACGTCGCCGACTGGTGGAAGCTTTTGGAGAAACGCGCCCATACCGAAGCCAACCCGGTTAATCCGCAGCTTGTAGCATGGGAGCTGTCCCCTCGTCTCCCAGACAACGTTATCCTGACAAGCGACAGCGGCTCCTGCGCCAATTGGTATGCCCGCGATATCAAGATGCGCCCAGGAATGATGGGCTCGCTGTCTGGAGGACTGGCATCGATGGGCGCGGCGGTGCCTTACGCGATCGCGGCAAAATTCACGCATCCCGATCGGCCGGTGATCGGCTTGGTCGGCGACGGTGCTATGCAGATGAACAATATGGCTGAGATGATCACCGTGGCGAAATACTGGAAGGATTGGAGCGACCATCGCTTCGTCATCTGTGTATTCAATAACGAAGACCTGAACCAGGTGACATGGGAACAACGGGTGATGGAGGGCGACCCAAAATTCGAAGCGTCCCAGCGCATCCCCGACGTGCCTTATCACCGCTTCGCCGAGCTGATCGGTCTCAAAGGGATTTTCGTCGACCGCCCGGAAAATCTCGGACATGCATGGAACGCGGCGCTGGCCTGCGACCGACCTGTTATTCTGGAGGTGGAGACAGACCCTGAAGTGCCGCCGCTGCCACCGCATTTCACCTTCAAGCAGATTAAGAACATGGCGTCAACGCTCGCCCAAGGCGACCCGAACCAAGGCGGCGTCATCCGGGGCACCGTTCGTCAGGTCCTGAGCTCCGTCCTACCGGGCCGGGACAAATAATCGAGAGGAACAAACATGGCTGCCAGGACGAAAAAGTGGTCGCAGGACGTGACCGATAGCAGCGACGCGATGGATCTGAAAAACGGCATTTTCAAAGAGAAGAGCCCTACGAAGATAGCGGCATCCCTGAAACACTCGGTCGAACAAAGCCATCGCCGCAAGGCGACCCCATTTCGGTCAGCGTGTCGATGCTTACCTTTTACGTCAACCGCGCTGGTGGGCAGCTCCCGAAATCTCAGAAGGCAGTGCTCGAAAAAGCTAAGGCAGCGCTGCGCAAAATCTTCGGCAAGGAGTAGTAGAAAGCATGGATATGGGCCTCGACCACCTTTTTTGGGACCGGATGCCGATCGATCCAACCTGGATTGATATCGTGGTCAGGTTGGCGGCAGCCCTGATCGCCGGTGCCGTGATTGGGCTAAACAGAGAGCGGGGCGGTCACACCGCGGGCTTCAGGACCTGCATACTCGTGTCGCTCGCGGCCTGCGTCAGCATGATCCAGGCGAACCACCTTCTGTCCACCAGCGTCGAGGCCAATGGCTCGATGGATATTCTTCGGTTCCCACTCGGGATCCTGACTGGTGTCGGATTCATCGGCGGTGGAGCCATTCTGCGGCGTGGCAATATCGCAACGGGGGTCACCACAGCCGCAACGCTCTGGCTTGCCACGGTGATCGGCTTGAGCTTTGGCGGGGGCCAGATCATCACCGGCATTGCTGCAACAATCCTCGCCTGGCTGGTACTTTCGCCGTTCAAGCGTCTCGATAGACAAGTGGCCCAGATCCACAAGGCGTCGATCAAGCTTGTCACTCCGACCCATGGATCAATGCCTGATCCCACTTTCGGATTAAAGGAATTTGGTGCCGAAGCGCTTTTCACCGGCGCAGCCCGCCTCGACGAGGCGAGCAAGGAAATGAGCTTCGAATTGCGCTGGTCTGCGAAGGGCGGTGATGAAACCGCAGCCGAAGTCTACAAGGCTCTGTCGCAAGACTTCGAGGTCAGCCTGTTCAAACTCCATACGACGACGCGCTGAGGGTCAAAAGAGGAAGAGTAGGTCATCCGCCTGAGGATGAACCTGGAAACGCATTGTCTTCAAGCAGGCGTGCAAGATGAACGGTGTTTCGCGCCAACATGTCGACCGTTCTCGTCACCACGTCGGGGACGTCTGGCAGGTCAACGAAATTGGTGCTGCCCATCGCTTCCCCCACCCAGTAAGCCACAGCATTGGGAGCAATCGTGAAGCCGACGTCATTCAAGGCCTGGTAAATCTCGGCCGAGGTATGATGCGCGCCGTCTTCATTGCCGACCACCGCAACCGCGGCAACGCGTCCGTAGGAGACCATTCGTCCTGCATCGTCGGTTTCTTCCAGGAACGCGTCCATGCGCTCCAAAGCTCGCTTTGCCACGCTGCTCGGCTGTCCAAGCCATATCGGTGTGCCGATGATGAGAATGTTGGCATCGAGTATCTTCTTACGAATAACCGGCCAATCATCCCCCTCACCTTCATCGGAGGTGACACCTGGCTTGATATCGTAATCCGCGAGACGAAGGATTTCCGTCTCGACACCATCCTTTTCCATGGCTGACCTGATCAGAGACAGCATGCGATCCGTCGAAGAGGGCTCGCCCCCTGTCGATTTAAGCGTTGCGTTCAGCGCGACTGCCTTAAGTGTCATGATGGTAATCCTCTCGATTTTCAAAGAATGGACGGCGCGATGCGATCGTCGGCGCCCTGACTGCTTTTGATGCTTGTGCACACAGCCGCGATTGCTTGATCCGCCAATTGATCAGCGGCTTGACTGAATGCGACGAGCTTAGATGTCTGGCTTTGCCGAACCAGGTTCGGCCATCTTGCGATGCTGCCTGGCCAGCGTTTCTGAAGGCATGATGTTGGTGGCTGCCGACATGACCTTGTTCTTCCAGCCGGATACGACATCGCCATCTCCGTTCATCATGGCATCAAAACCTGCCTTTGCGACCTCGGCCGGGTCATCCTTCTCGGCCTGACCGACGGATGTATCCAGCATATCGGCACGCGCGAAGAACTGGGTCTCGGTTGGTCCGGGCATCAGGCATGTGACTGTCACCCCCGTATCCTTCAGTTCTTCGCGAAGCGCGAAAGAGAACGAATTGATAAAGGCTTTGGTGCCATTATAGACCGCCTGGAACGTGCCAGGCATGAAGCCCGCGATCGAGCCCGTCAGCAGAATGCGACCGGCCCCGCGGCTGCGCATTTGCTGTCCGATCTGCTGGACGAGATACGTGGTCCCGACGATATTGGTGTCGATCACGCGGCGCGCTTCGACAAAATCCTGATCGAGGAACTCTTTGCCGAGTCCGCGTCCAGCATTCGCCATCAGTAGATCGACTGATCGGCCATCGGCCGCAATGTCCTCGATCAGCCGGTCCACGCCTTCGATCGTTGAGAGGTCGGCGTTTACGGCCTGAACCGAAACACCAAAGTCGTGAAAGTGAACGGCCATGTCTTCGATCTTTGCCTCATCGGCGGCTATGATCAGATCATAGCCCTTAGAAGCGGCGATCGTCGCCAGCTCCAGTCCGATCCCGCTTGATGCACCGGTCACGACGGCCAGCCCTTTTGCCGTTTGTGCATTATCCATCGCCGCTCTCCTTCAGGGCTTGAGGACGACTTTAACGCAGCCGTCCTTCTTTTCGAGGAACGTCTTGTAAAGCTCCGGCCCGTCTTCCAGGCTACCGGTATGGGTGATGATGAACGACGGATCGATCTCGCCATTGACGATGCGGTCCATCAGGATCGGCAGGTAGTGCTGAACGGGGGTCTGCGCCATCTTGAACGTCAAACCCCGATTGATCGCCGACCCCATCGGGATCTTGTCGAGGTAACCGCCATATACGCCGACGATCGAGACAGTCCCGAAATTGCGGCAGCAATGGATGGCCTGTCGAAGCACATGCGGCCGGTCGGTGCCCATGAAGGTCGCAACCTTGATGCGGTCGAGACGAGCGTCCCAGCTTGCGGAAGGATCGGACTCGGTGCCAACAGCATCGATGCAGGCATCTGCGCCACGCCCGCTCGTCAGTTCCATGATCCGGTCGTAGATGTCCTTGTCGAGGTAATCCAGCGTGATGGCTCCCGAAGCCTCTGCAAGTGCAAGCCGCTCAGGAACGCTGTCGATGGCGATGACCCGTTCGGCGCCAAGGATGAAGGCTGATTTGATCGCCATCTGCCCGACCGGCCCGCAGCCCCAGATTGCGATCGTATCGCCCGGCTGGATGTTGCAGAAGTCGGCGGCCATGTAGCCTGTCGGAAAGATGTCAGACAGGAACAGGACCTGCTCGTCGGTGAGACCATCGGGCACTTTTATGGGACCGGCATCCGCAAACGGAACGCGCAGATACTCCGCCTGGCCGCCGCTATAGCCGCCGAGCAGATGCGTATAGCCAAACAGGCCGGCAGGCGAATTGCCCCACATTTTGGTAACCTTCTCTGGTTTCGGGTTCGACCGCTCGCAGCCGGAGAAAAAGCCGCGCTTGCAAAAGAAGCACTCGCCGCAGGCAATCGTGAAGGGGACGACAACGCGGTCACCGACCTTGAGCTTCTTGTTGTCCTTGCCGACTTGCACCACTTCGCCCATGGTCTCGTGGCCCATGATGTCGCCGTGGTGCATTTCCGGCATGATACCGTTGTAGAGATGCAGGTCCGAGCCACAGATGGCACAGGCTGTGACCTTGATGATGACATCGCGGCCATCCTGAATGTCCGGATCGGGAACGCTGTCGCAGCGGATATCGTGCTTGCCGTACCAAGTGAGTGCTTTCATCGTCTGATTTCTCCTACTTCGTAGCCATTTTGCGTTTAAACGTGCCGATGATCTGGCCTCTGCCGAGAACATGGCCTTCCATCGCCCTCAGCACGCCATCACGGTTGGCGCCGGGATCGAGGCCGAGCGTTTTGACATCGAGTGCAAACACCTGAAAATGATAATGATGAGCCGGATCGCCGACGGGCGGCTTTGGCCCAGTGTAACCGACCGACCCCATGCTATTGGCGCCCTGCTTCATCTCCTTGGGCTCCTGAAGGATCGGCGCGCCCGGAATACCTTCCCGCAGTTTTGTCGTTTCAGCCGGAATGTCGTAGGCGAGCCAATGCGTAAACGGCTTCGGCTTTGCCGCATCGGGGTCGTCGGCAATCAGAACGAAGGATCTTGTACCCTCCGGCACGCGCGACCACTCGATCGCCGGAGACGCATTGTCGCCATCGGCGACGTACTGAACAGGAACCGGCCCATCCTTCTCGAAAGAAGCTTTGACCGCGATCGCCTGATCGCTCTTGGCGTTCACAAGGTCGATGGCGATCTTGGAGGCCGGCATATCGGCGACGACATTGGGAACGGGTGGTGGCTCACCGGCCTGTTTGGCGACGGCACCGGTATAGGTGACTTTGTAGACAACACCATTGCTGTCGTCGGCAACGAACAGCGATCCATCCTTGCCGACGGCGATACCGGTCAGGCGGCCGAGATAGCCGTACTTGCCGTTTTCCTGCTGCAGCAGAAACCCGTCGAGGAATTTCTCGAAACCGACCGGTTTACCCTTTTCGAAGTTGACGCGCACCACCTCGTAGCCACTCGGCGGACGACGGTTCCAGGAGCCGCGCATGGCGATGAAGGCATCGCCCCGGTAATCGGCCGGGAAGGCATTGCCGTCATAGAATGCCATTTGCATCGGTGAACTGTGCGCGGTGTAGCCGAGAACGGGCTCGGTCGACTGCTTTGCCCATTGATCGAGCGTGATGCCTTCGGGCGGATTGATATGCGGGTTGATGCCGCTCATGCCGTAAACATACGGCCAGCCATATTTCTTGCCCTGTTCGATCCGGTTCAGTTCCTCGACCTGCACCTCGTCACCCAGCCAGTCGATGCCGTGATCGATGCCGTATAGCCCACCGGTCGTCGGCTCCCAGTCGAAACCGATCGTATTGCGCAAGCCGCTGGCAAAGATCGTCCGCGTCATGCCGTCTTTGCTGGCGCGCACGATCGTCGCGTTTTCTTGATTGTCTTCCTGGCATTCGTTGCAGGTGCTGCCGACCGATATGTAGAGCATACCATCCGGGCCGACATTGATCGTCCGATTGGCGTGTTGGCCGGCATCCGGCAGATCGTCGATAATGCGGGTGAACGGACCGAATGTCCCGTCCTCCTTCACGTCAGCGGTATAGACATCGTGGATCGTGACGAGAAACACCTTGTTGCCGTCGAAGGCGATGCCATGCATGTTCGGCCGGCTTGCCACCGTGACCGCGCCGTCCGCTTTGCCGTCATTGTTATCGTCCTTCAGCATGATGACGTCGCCGACTGTTCTGCGGGTCGCGTAAACGATCCCCTTCGGCGAAACGGCAAGCATGCGCGGATTGCTCAGGTCGCGGGCAAAGACATCGACCTTGAAGCCTGCGGGCGCCTTGATGAGGCCGGTGAGTTTGGCATCGTCTGTCACCACCAATTTTTCCGGTTCGAGGATCGAGCCCTGGATCGTGACGTCGGAGGCCTCGCCGACCGTTCCCTTGATCTGGGCAGTTCCGCAGGAAGGCACGGTAAGAGCAATCGCTGTCGCGGAAAGCGCGAGAGTCCAAAAACGTCTGGCCATGAAGATCTCCTGAGACGAGAGCGTTAGCAAAAAGCCCGACCTCTCGATCGGGCGTTGGTCTGAGCTGGATCAAGAAGATGCGACATCGAAAAAGCCGGGCTCGGCGATCGCGCCCGCGATAAGGCTAGAAGGGGCGTGCAGCACAAGTGACGTCAGCCTGTGATGTCCGGGAAGCAGGTTCATGTGAGGTCCTCTTGTGGGCCCCTCGAACAAGACAACTATCTGAAAGTTCCACCGCGCCGTGGCTTCAATATGCATCGCAGCGTGTCCCGACGAGCGGCCTCGCAACCACACGAAAGAGATGCTTGATGGAACCGCAGGCGATCCGAGTGGTGTCGTCTCAAATGTCCTTAACGCTAAGGAACTCTGGAGCCACACGAATGTTCGAGGGGATCATAATGTTGAAAGGGAGATGACCATGCCTCGCGGCGACAAATCTGCTTATACCGACAAACAGAAGCGTAAGGCCGAACATATTGAGGAAGGCTACGAAGATCGCGGCGTGCCGAAAAAAGAGGCCGAACGACGCGCCTGGGCGACCGTGAACAAGGAAAGCGGTGGTGGCAACAAATCGGGCTCAGGACGCGGCCACGCCGAGAACCACGCTTCCTCGAAGAAGGGCGGCCGGGCTGAAGGTGAGGCCTCTGCCAAGCGATCCGCTGCAGAGCGCTCGGCGTCGGCGAAGAAGGCCGCAGCTACGCGCAAACGCAACGAGCATCACGCCGGCCATTGAGTATTCGCGGATAAAGTTCATGACGATCAATTCACCGAAGCCCGGCGCTCCCGGCACCACCGATCAATCTCCCCGCTGGGAAGGTCCGCAGGAAAACCGACCTCGCGGATACATGCCGGCAAAGGACGATCCGGATGTAGATCGCGATGCCGTCGGCGAAAACAACAGCGACCCGGGCCGGACAAAGGTTTCGGACGCGTTGAAGACCAGGGGTAAGTAAGATCGCCGGGCCCGCAGAACGACGCTTGAGGCAATGCGGTCGCCTCAAGCCGATCCAGAGGCTGGAGGCATCCACAGCATCAAGCCTGCCGCCGCCAAGTTGGGTAGTTCCACTATCGCCAGATTAAAGATGGATCTGACCTGCACTCTTGTCGAACCGCCGTTGGACGGGCGAAAAGTCAAACACCATCTGGAACTGTGTGGCTCAAGATTGGTTAGCGCGCTGGTGCAACATCCAGGAGACAACCATGAACGAACCACGTCGCCCTTCCCCGCCGCAGCCTGAGCAGCAGCAGCAGCCTCCGGGCGAAACCACTCTCATGATGCCTGTGCCGGATCACGGAGAGAATTCATATCAAGGAAACGGAAAGCTGGTAGGCAAGGTTGCCCTCATCACGGGCGCTGACTCCGGTATCGGTAAGGCAGTTGCAATCGCATTTGCCCGCGAAGGGGCCGACGTTGTCATTTCTTACCTCAACGAGGATGACGATGCACGCGATACGGCTAAGTGGGTGGAAGATGCCGGCCGCAAAGCCCTCGTCATCCCCGGGGACATCAAATCCGAGGATCACTGCATCGACTTGGTGGAACGGACGGTGGCAGAACTTGGCAGTCTCGATATCCTCGTGAACAACGCTGCTTACCAGAGGACCTATGCCAACATCAGCGACATCAGCGCGGATGAATGGGACGAGACCTTCCGGACAAATATCTATGCACCGTTCTACCTTTCGAAAGCGGCCGCGCCTCATATGAAGCCCGGCAGCGCCATCATCAACACCACATCCATCCAGTCCCGCCAGCCCTCTCCTCACCTTCTCGTCTACGCATCGACAAAAGGGGCCGTTTCTAACTTTACCGCAGGCTTGGCGGAGGTGTTGGCCGACAAGGGCATACGGGTGAACGCTGTAGCGCCAGGACCGATCTGGACACCGCTTATTCCCTCAACCATGCCGCCGGAAAAATCGGCGAAGTTCGGCGAGCAGACCCTGCTGAAACGGGCAGGTCAGCCTGCAGAACTAGCAGGGGCGTACGTCCTGCTGGCGTCGGATCTTGGAAGCTACATGACAGGAGCAGTAATCCCGGTCACAGGTGGCGAGATCATGATATGAGGCAACCTACGTGAGAACGGACTATGTCGCACGATGACGAGGGCCAAGCTCTGGCCCTTCTAAATGCGATAAACACCGCCATCGCGCTCTATGGTTTTCGGTAGTGGTGCCTGAAGGATTTGTAGTCGGCACTGGAGCACCGGTACCACTTTGGCTGTGTGGCGTTGCCTCAGTGGGCGCGGTGATACCAGTCCCGGCTGAGGAAGCCTGAACGTCGAGGCTGGGTTTGCAGGGCGACCGGCTGCGCCTGTTTGTTCTGCCGGGGGATCAGTGCCTCCCCCGCCATTCTGCACCCGCCGAAACAATCGCCGCCATGGCGACGACAACAGCCGATTCGACGAAAGCGTCCAGGCAAGAGCGCATCGATCCGAGGCGGAAAGAGCAAGGGTGGCCAAAGCCACAGGCCTTCAACAAAGAAAGGCGGCAGAGATGCCGCCCTTCTTTGTAATCGATGCGATGATCAGTCCTTCCTTGAGCAGGCATGCATGATCCGACATCTAAAGATGTGTGGTCATGCGGCCAACGCCGTATACATCAGATATGCTGTTGCGATGGACATCCGGCAATGCAAGCGAGCGGACCGTCGCGAGCCAGCAGCGCCAATCGCAGAAAAACAATCGCGGCCATCGGCACAGTGCTCGCAAACGGGATCAGTTCAAGAGGCGGTACTGTCGCACATAAGGCAATGACAAGCAGTGCTATGCCTTGGCGGTATGGTGTGTTTGTTGCCCATTCCAAGCGCGGCCGGACAGCCTTGTCGACCCAGCGGGACAACGGCTCAATTTTCGCAATCCCTGCTGACAGTTTCTGGCCATCAACAGTTCGTCGCTCTACAGCTTGAGGCAGCCAAAGGTGCTTGCGGCCGCAAAGGATTTGGATCGCAAAAATACTGATGATGACCGCAATGACCGTCGGCACACCAGGTATGCCGCCGATAGGGCTGATTTCGATTATTGCGGGTATAATCAGGAATGGTCCGAAACTCCGCTCCCCGACCTCTTCGCGTATGTCATGAATCGTCAACGTGTCTGATGAATCCGCGAGAGAGTGCATTCGGTGGAGGAGATGGGCGAGGCCACCCTGGGATAGGGACACGTAAGTGTTTGTTTCAGTCATTTAATTCCGCCGAATTATCGATCGCAGCGGAAACGATAAAGATCCGCATCCGTTCCAGGGCAGAACCGGCATGCATCTGCGGGCCACCTTCACAACCTTGTGCTCTGGACGCACTTCATTCCGACCCCATCTAATCACATCAACCGCAGATACGCGCATGCATCGGGCCGGCATTGATAATAGCTTTGTTGAAATTTCTCCATATCATCACGATTGCGATCTGGGCCGCAGGATTGATCAGCCTGCCCGGCCTTTATGTACAAAGGGCGAATGTGGAGGATAAGGATGCGCTCTATCGTCTGCAAATGATCGTCCGTTATGCGTATGTGACGATCATCTCGCCGGCCGCGTTCCTAGCGGTCGTGAGCGGCACCGCCCTTATTTTCGGGCAGCAGACCTACGCGCCATGGTTTTCCTTGAAACTGCTTTTCGTCGGCTTTCTGGTCGTTACCCATATTCTCACAGGGCTGATAATTATCAGGCTCTTCAAGGAGGGCGGGGTGTACCCGGTTTGGCGCTTCGTCGTCGCCACTATCGCGACGTCGGTTGTTGTCATCGCCGTCGTCTTTATCGCCTTGGCCAAACCACCTGTCGGATTCGAACTTCCGGTCGAATTGACGCGTCCGGGTGGATTGAAAGCTCTTGCTGAGCGTTTCAGTCCTTGGCCGATACCATGAGGCCGACGCCGTGATCGAAAATAAGCTTGCCCCCATGCCAACCAGCCATCCCTGTCATGAAACAGGTCAGGAGAGATACGAGGAGACCATGCGGCAGCACGTCCGCCGCCCCAGACGCCCGCAGTCCCCAGTTAAGGCCGGCGAAGGCGATAAGTGTTATCGCAGCGATGGCATGCGCCCAACTCGCCACCCGTTCGCGAATGCCTGGTACTGCAAGGAGCTCGATCGTGCCCACCAGTCCTGCCGCGAGACCGAAAAAGAACACCCCGCCGGAGCTCCAAAGGCCGACCCGCAGCCAGAACGGATCGGCCGACCACCAGAAAAGCAGATCGACCGCCAATGTGACGAAAGCAAGGGCGATCGGGAAATGTACGCTCATGGCATGAAGCGGATGGCCGGCAACAGCAATCGTCGAACTGGCATCCTTCTCTTCGATCTTCGAGATGACGGGGTTTTCGACCTCAGTGATTTTTTTCAACACAAATCTCCCTTTATCCGGCAAAGTCCCGGAACAAAGGATTGGTTCCGCTGTCTGTGCTGCACGGGCGTCCCGCTAGCGCTGGGGGGCTGCAGCGGCGATTTCTCGGCGCTTGATCCTGCCGGTCCGTCAGCAGCCTCGATCGCCAACCTCTGGTGGGCGATGCTTTGGGGTTCGTTTGCGCTGTTCACCCTCGTCTTAGGACTGTTTCTCGCCGCCGTGCTTGCTCCGCGTTTTGGCCGCGGCGTCTCGCAAGCGCGATGGATCATCCTGGGCGGCCTGATATTGCCAGTGCCTGTGTTGGCGGGCTTGACCTTCTACGCTTTTGCCCAGGGTGAATTTTTGCTGAAAGGCGCCGTAAGCGAGGCCAACGAAGTGCTGGAGGTCCGCGCGATCGGCCGCATGTGGCAATGGCAGTTCTCTTATCCCTCGGTGTCCGGCGGCCCGGTTCACACCGATATCCTGCACATCCCGGCGGGCCGCACCATCGAAATCATCGCCGAAAGCGAGGACGTTATTCACAGTTTCTGGGTTCCCCGTCTCGGCGGCAAGATCGACGCCGTTCCGGGCCATTCTAGTCGCCTGCGCATCCGCGCCGACCAACCGGGGAGATACGGTGGCATTTGCTCGGAATATTGTGGCACCGGGCATGCCGGCATGCAGTTCGAGGTGCGGGCCCTCGGCCAAGACGATTTCCGCGACTTCTTGACCGGGGGACTTCGCCATGACTGAGAACCAGACGCTCCATCATAACCCTATCGCACTGCATAAAGCACTGGATCGCATCTGGGGAACGAAGCCGGGGTGGGGACGCCTCGCCGCCGTCAATCATAACGTGATCGGCGTCCGCTTCATGCTGACGGCCCTGGTCTTCTTTGCGATCGGGGGCGTTTTGGCGATGCTGATCCGCACGCAACTTGCGTCCTCGCAAAGCGTATTCATGGATGCCGAGACCTATGGCCAGGTCTTCACCATGCACGGCACGATCATGATGTTTCTGTTTGCTATTCCCTTTTTCGAGGGTATGGCGATCTATCTTCTGCCAAAACTGCTCGGAACCCGCGACCTCGCCTTTCCACGGCTCGGCGCGTACGGCTACTGGTGTTACCTGTTCGGCGGCATGATCCTGATCGGAGCGCTTCTGGCTGGTGTCGCGCCCAACAGCGGCTGGTTCATGTACACGCCGCTGTCATCTTCGGTCTATGCGCCGGGCATAAATTCCGACGTTTGGCTGCTTGGCATCACGTTCGTTGAGATTTCCGCGCTTTCAGCAGCCGTGGAAATAATCGTTACGATCATGAAAATCCGGGCGCCCGGCATGTCGCTCGACCGCATGCCGATCTTCGCCTGGTACATGCTCGTGGTCGCGACAATGATGCTGATCGGTTTCCCGCCACTGATCCTCGGCTCGATCCTGCTCGAAGTGGAGCGTGCTTTCGACCTTCCCTTCTTCGATCCGACGCGCGGCGGAGATCCGCTTCTGTGGCAGCACCTCTTCTGGCTTTTCGGCCATCCCGAGGTCTACATCATTTTCCTCCCTGCAGCGGGTGCGATCTCGACCATCCTGCCCGTGCTTGCCGGCACGCCGCTCGCTGGTTACCGCATGATCGTCTCGGCGATCGTGTCAATGGCGTTTTTGTCTTTCGGCCTGTGGGTCCATCACATGTACACGGTCGGCATACCCCATGTGGCGCTGTCGTTCTTTTCTGCTGCGAGCGCATTGGTGGCCATACCAACAGCAATCCAAATCTTTGCCTGGCTCGCGACGCTCGCCCATGGCCGCGCGCGCTTCTCCATACCGATGCTGCATATTTTCGGATTCTTCTTTGTCTTCGTGATCGGCGGCCTGACCGGCGTCATGCTCGCCATGGTTCCCTTCGACTGGCAGGCCCATGACACGCATTTCGTCGTCGCCCACCTGCATTATGTGCTGGTCGGCGGCTTCATCTTTCCCATGCTGGCCACGGCCTATTACTGGGTGCCGCACCTGACAGGAAAACAGCCGGTACAACATCTCTCGCACGCGGCGTTCTGGATGATTTTCATCGGCTTCAACGTCACCTTTTTCTTCATGCACCTTACCGGACTGCGCGGCATGCCCCGCCGGATCTTCGAGTACCCGGCCGAATTCGGTTGGGAGGTCCTGAACTTCGTCTCATCGATGGGAAGCTTCGTTATGGCGATGGGGTTCGCTCTCGTGGCGCTCGACTTCATCCTTCTCTTCAAGTTTGGCCGCGCTTTCAGGCGCAATCCGTGGAAGGCCGGCACACTCGAATGGGCTATGCCGACGCCACCGCCATCCTATAATTTCGCATCCATTCCACGGGTCGACAACCGAGCCGACCTTCTCGATCCAGACGTGATCGGCCCGCACCTTGCCGCAGGGCGAGGCTATCTGGGCATGCCGCGTGATGACCGAATGGAGGTGCTGGGCGTCAATTCGGTAACCGGAGAGCCTGAACAGCTCGTTCTCTTGCCGCGCCAGACATTTCTGCCGTTCTGGACTGCGGTCGCAACCGGCAGCTTCTTCCTGTTGATGCTGTTCAAGTTCTACTGGGCTACTCCCGTCGCACTTGCGGCCGTGATCGTTTGCTTCTGTCTATGGTCGCGGTCTAGCCCCTCCTCCTTCGACGATGACGCCGTGCCGATCGGTCACGGCGAAACGGTTCCCGTCCACATTCGTGCAGAAAGCCCGCCTTCCTATCTAGCCATGGTGCTGACACTCGTCGCCGACGCGACGCTCTATATCTCGCTCCTCTTCGGTTGCCTCTTTCTCTGGATCTCGGCCCCGAATTGGCCGCCGGCAAACCTCCAGAGCCCCAGTCTCTGGCTTTTGATACTGGCTGCGACGAGCATGAGCCTCGGCTCACTCGGCAGCAGGATATCGAAGAAGTCCGCGCACATGTCGCTCCTCGGCAATGGACTGGCTTTTGCAGGACACCTGATCTCGACCGGATCATTCATCTCCATCGCATTTTACTCGCTGCCATCCGCATCGGGCCACGCGGCGACCGCTTCGCTGTTTGTCATCGTCTGCTACATCTCTCTGCACGGCGTGGTCGGCTCGATCTTCGCCGCGCATGCCCTATGGAGAGCCCTGCGCGATCATGACATGTCGGTGCGGGTGCTCGATCTCAAAATCGGCGCGCTTTGGCACGATTATTCAGCCGCTTCCGCTTTTGCGGCGGTCGGCTTTTGCCTGTTGCTCGACAGCCTGGTCCGCGACGGAGGCGTCTGAATGCGCCATCCCCTTTTACTCCTCATTCTGGCTTTCGTTGTGTGGAGCGGCACCTTCCTGCTTGTTTACGCGACTCAGGCTACCGGGTGCAGCCTGGGTTGGCATAACAACGACATAGCGTTCTGGCGATCACCGCTCCGTTTCATCCTGATCGTGCTGGTAGTAATAAGCTTTGTTGCGATCCTCGGTACGCTCGCCTGGTTGCGCAGGAGACACAAGCCGGCGGCCGCCCTGGAAACCTCAACGTTTCTTGGTCAGGTCAAGACCTATGTCACCATAGCCGCGATATTCTCGACTGCATTCTGTTTCGCCGGAGTTTTCTGGCTGACGCTTTGCCCTTTGTGATCAAATCGGAATGTCGGTCACGATCACCCTTCACGACATCGTGTTCCCTCGCGATTGATCTTCCCAGCATCCGGATCGTTGCAACCCCAAAGCCACTTTGACGCCATGCCTGATGACGGGGACCCGATGTCTGACAACGCCTCTCTGCCGCACCCAGACGAATTGTATGAGACCGTGTTCGCCGCTTGCCGGGACAAAGCAGATCTTCCCCTCTCGAAAATGATTGTGCTGGGTACGCTCGCGGGCATCTATATCGGTCTGGGTGGGCTTTTTGCGACAGTCGCGCTTGCTGGCGCGGACGCCATGCCGTTCGGGGTCGGCCAGGTACTGGCCGGCCTGGTATTTTCCGTGGGCCTCGCATTGGTCTTGGTCGCCGGCGCAGAGCTTTTCACCGGCAATACCCTTATGACAGGACCCCTGGCGGCGGGTCAGATACCGGCGAACAAGGCAATACGTGCCTTGGGCATCGTCTATATTGCGAACTTTTTCGGCGCTGTTCTTCTGGCTGCAACCGCCGCCTTGGCGGGCCTTCACGAGGCAGGCGACGGAGCAATCGGCCGTGCCGCCATGGAACTGGCGGAGACCAAGACAGCGAAGGGTTTTGCAACGACGACAGCGAGCGGCATTCTCGCCAACCTTCTCGTCTGCCTTGCGGTCTGGCTCGCTTATGCCGGACAGACCGTTGCCCAGAAGATTTTCGGTCTGCTGCTGCCTGTTGCCGCGTTCGTCGCGGCCGGTTTCGAGCATTCCATAGCGAATATGTATCTCCTGTCCTACGCGTTCATTGCGCAATCGCTAATGGAGCAGACAAACACGGCCATCACTTTTACAGATATTGGGGCAAATCTCCTTCCTGCAACGATCGGAAACGTGATCGGTGGAGCGTTGCTCGCTCTGGCCTACCACGCAGCTTACCGGAAAGTGGCGCAAGCCTGACCGCAAGCCTCACCCGGGCAGGCAGCAAACCCGTCCTGCTGAGGCACGATTGCAATAAATGACGAGGAGACACTCATGGCTGACCACATCTCAAATCCGGAATCCAAAGAACCTGCTGGTGGCTGGGGCTCGCTCAAATCCATCGCGCGCATCTATGGCGAGGCCTGGCCGACACCGGCCGCGGTTGAGGCGCTTGCGCGCCAGAACAAGCCGGGCGGCTTCATGTGCGTTTCCTGCGCCTGGCCAAAACCGGCCAACTATCACCCTTTCGAATTCTGCGAGAACGGCGCCAAGGCGACCTTATGGGATCTGACGAATGCGCGCTGTACGCCGGACTTTTGGGGGGATCACACGGTCACCGAGTTGCGGGCCTGGAAAGACCATGACTTGGAAATGACCGGCCGCCTCACGCATCCGATGCGTTACGATGGCGGGACAGATCGTTATGTCGAAGTAACCTGGGAGGAAGCTTTCGAGCAGATTGGCGCGGCATTGAAAAAGCAGACACCGGAATCGACCGTATTCTATTCGTCCGGCCACGCGGGTCTCGAAGCTGCCTATCTCTACGCGCTGCTCGCTAGGGCATTTGGAACCAACAATCTTCCGCAGAGCTCCAACATGTGCCACGAAACGACATCGGTCGGCCTGAGCAACGTAATCGGCTCACCCGTCGGCACCATCGTGTGGGAAGACCTCGAAAAAGCCGATGCATTTTTCTTTTTTGGGCAAAACCCAGGCTCCAACAGCCCGCGCTTCCTCCACCCGCTTCAGGATGCAAAGAAGCGAGGCGCAAGCATCGTCACCTTCAATCCGGTCATCGAGCAGGGGCTTGTTTCCTTCGTCAATCCGCAAAACCCCTTCGACATGCTGACTGGCAACGAGACCGCGATATCCGATGAATATCTGCAGGTGCAGGCGGGCGGCGATATCGCCGCCATCCTCGGTCTATGCAAGACAGTCATCGAAGCCGACGATGCAGCGCTGTCCGCCGGGGCGCCGCGGGTTCTCGACGTGGCGTTCATCGAAGAACACACGACCGGCTTCGATCGCTTCATCGACTGCGTCCGGCAGGCAGATTGGCAGGACATCGAACGCGAGAGCGGTTTATCGGAACAGGCTATCCGCAAGGCGGGCGAGATCTATATCAGTTCCGAGCGGGTCATCGGCGTCTACGGTATGGGGCTGACCCAGCATGCGGAAGGCGCTCTCAACATCGCCATGCTTGTCAATCTACTTCTCCTGCGCGGCAATATCGGCCGTGAGGGTGCCGGCTGCTGTCCGGTGCGCGGGCATTCGAACGTCCAGGGACAGAGAACCGTCGGCGTAGCGGAGAAAACGAAGCTGATACCAATGGACAAACTGAGGCAGCTTTTCAACTTCGATCCCCCAGTCAAGGACGGCCTCACGATCGTTGATGCCGTGAAAGGGCTCATAGCCGGCGAGGTCAGAGCCTTCGTTTGTCTCGGTGGCAACCTTTTGCGAGCTGTTCCGGAACAGAAAGAGATGGAAAAGGGATGGGAGAAGCTGGACCTGACGGTCATGGTCTCAACTAAGCTGAACCGCAGCCATCTGTTTCCCGGCAAGCAAGCCTACATCCTTCCCTGCCTTTCGCGCCTGGAAATGGATAGGCAGGCGAGCGGATCTCAGACAGTCACGACGGAAGACAGTTTCTCTCATATTTCGGCTTCGATCGGAAAGCGGACACCGGCGTCGCCGTACCTGAAGAGTGAGTTGGCAATCGTCACGGGCATCGCCCAGGCCACACTTCCCGATAATCCGAAGTTTAAATGGGATGAGTGGACCGCTGATTATGGACTGGTTCGCGATCTGATCGAGGCAACCTATCCCAAGGACTTCAAAGATTACAACGGACGCATGTTTCAGCCGGGGGGCTTTTATCGAGGCAATGATGCACATGATCGCATCTGGAATACAGAAGAGAAAAAGGCCGCGTTCACTAGTCCTGAACGACTGAATGCCCTGTCCTTCGAAGAACGCATTGGCCGATACCGCCTGGTTACCATGCGCTCCAACGACCAGTTCAATACAACGATCTACGGCTATTCGGACCGTTTCCGTGGCATTGAAGGAACGCGCGATGTAGTCTTAATGTGCGAAGAGGATATCGAAGCGGCTGGCCTTTATGCCGGACAGAGTATCAGACTGGTTAGTGATTTTGAGGATGGAAAACGGCGGGAACTCGGTGGCCTGCTCGTCACCCCCCATAACCTGCCCCGTGGTACGATTGGCGCCTATTATCCGGAAAGCAATGTCCTAAATGCGATCGATCATCACGATCGGCTCTCTAAGACGCCCGCCTCAAAGGCTATTCCTGTGCGGATCGAGATCTAGCGACGTGGATTGTCCACTTCGCGAGAAGGTCATCATGTCCGCAAAGATACGATTGAAACAAGCAGAACGGAGCGCTGAAACCAATGGAGAAGACACGAACGTTCAACGCTGTCGATGGCAATGGTAACAGCGCAAAGATTGTCGAGGTGACGAGAACCTCCGACGCTGAGAAGACGCGCCTGGGTACCGAGCTACCATTATGGCGGCGGTTCAGCATAGAGTCCGGAGAAAACCTTGAGCCGCAGGACGACGGCTCGTTCGTCGGGACCGACACTAGAAAGGTTTATACCCGGTCGTAATCCGGTGTCCCTGCAATCGAGGGCTATTGACTGGTTATGCGAGGTTTGCGCGATTGCACAATCTCAAATTCGTATGCTCTAGGGCTTGGAACTTTCTTGATTGTAGACTGTTCGCAAATTCGTAGGGTTCAGGTGAGGAAACAAACATATGATGAAAGTTCTTGCGGTAACAGCGCTGTCTATCGGTCTCGCAACTTCGGCAATGGCGCAGAGTTCGAGCGGCGGCAACAACAGTGGAAGCGGCGGTAACAGCAGCGGGACCAGCAGCGACAGCAATTCGTCCGGCGCGAACAATTCTGGTGGCAGCAATTCCGGCGGCAACCAAGGTGCAGATCAGGGCAGCAGCAATACGAATTGTGGTGCTCCCGGTGGTACGCAAGGCGCGGCTCAGTCCGAGCAGAACAACAACCAGAGTACAAATCCCGGCGCTGGTCAGGCGGGAACATCCTGCTAAAGCATAAGACTACGCGATAGGAGAGGCTCCGTTTCGGCGGGGCTTTTTCTTTGCAACGGGTAGAAAAGGGTGAAGCCATCTTGCTGGGATCGGCGGCGTCAATTTTCCGATCGCTTTTCAAGAAAGACTTTCAGTCAAGCCACGGCGCACTCGCGGAGATCAAAAAAAACCTCCGGTGAATGTCCGAAGGGCAGGAATGAAGCGCAAGTCGAAACGCCCTAGATGCGTCTCACAGCGGTGGTCGCACTTAACGAATATCGATGCTTAAGACGCGATCAAGCCGCCATAGATGATTATTGCACCGACGAAAATCCCTAGAACCGCAACCGTCGAGAAAGTCCCGACAAGGATCATGGTCGCCGATCCGAACTTTTTGCGAGGACGTTCAGCGTTTCCGGCTCGACCTTCTTGGTCCAACGACCCTTGGGTCACCTGAGCGGGCGAGCCCTGTTCGAAGGATGTTCGCTTAACACTGCGAAGAATTAGAAATCCAGCGGTAAGCGCCGCGCCACATGCGAAGATGGCAAGAAGAATCATCGGCAGATAGGATGTAGTACTCATGGTTGCTACCTCTTAACTAACATGGAGTGTAACCGAGCCTTCTCGAAGAAGTTCCGAAATCAATGAAGCGGAACGACATTCTCTTAAGCCTCTTGGAAGCCGCCCAATCGTGAGGGAAGTTCAGAGTCAGATGGTTGAAGCCCATACCCAAAGGGTGTCGACTTGTTCATCCGGAATTTCAAGCATCGCCATGATTTCAGCGATGTTTCGCTTCCAGGCAAACAGGCTTGTTTCGAGTTCAGCAAGGACGATTTTGCGATAGATCGTGCCGTTCAGCCTAATGCGCGCAAACCGACTTCGCGAGCGAACGTATGGAAAGCCTGTGTGATTGGTCTCTTTCAGATCGGATGAAGGACGTGAGCGTCCGGTGAGCTGTTTTTGCTGATCGGGCAAATCAGGCGATGTTCTGGCATTAGAACCAGCATTAGTGCTGACATTAATACCAGAACAAAGAGGTTTCATGGCTCGCATAGAGATCATGTCCGGTACCGAGCGCAGACGGCGTTGGTCGGACGAGGCGAAGCTGAGGATACTTGCGGAGGCTGATGAGCCCGGTGCTCGCATCGGGGATGTGGCCGCCGGAATGACATTCATCCGGGCCAGATCCGCTTGTGGCGGCAATCATTCAGCTATGCCGATCGGCCAACAGTGTTCCTCCCGGTGGAAATCACCGAGGAAGTTGGCGTAAGCCAGCCGTCTACCGCAGCAACGAGGCCGGTGATCGTCGAGATCTTGCTTCGAAACGGTCGGAGCTTGAAGGTTCCGGTTGACGTTGAGTTGAAACTGCTTGGCCTGCTCGGCGCTTGCGTGGAGGCGGCATGATCGGGCCATCGGGGAATGTGCGGGTCTACCTGGCCTGCGGAGTGACCGATATGCGGCGTGGCATCGACGGCCTGTCGGCACTGGTCGAAACAGTCGTGAAGGAGGCGCCGGGCTCGGGCGCGATCTTTGGCTTCCGCGGAAAGCGCGCTGACCAGATCAAACTCCTCTGGTGGGACGGCCAAGGGTTCTGCTTATTCTACAAGATTTTGGAGCGCGGGTACTTTCCATGGCCGACGGCGAAAGAGGGTGTAGCGCACCTGACGCAGGCGCAGCTTTCCATGCTCGTTGAGGGGATTGATTGGCGACGCCCGGCGTGGACGTCCGCTCCCGGCCGAACGGGATAAAAGCCATATTTTGTAGGGACATCCGAGGCTTAACGCTGGTGCGTTAGTGGCAAATCGGCTAGCTTCGCGGGTATGGAAACAGCGCTGCTGGACAGTCAGGACGAGCTCACTGCTTTGCGCGCTCTCGTCGCGGAACAGGCGGCGAAGCTTGAAAGCCAGGAAGCCGAGGTCATCAAGCGAGCTCCATAATCGGGCTTCTTCGCGCGCAACTGGAACTTCTTCGACATCGGCAACATGGCGCGTCTTCGGAAAAGATCGACCGGAAGATCGAGCAGTTCGAGCTGATGCTGAAGGAGATTGAGGCCTCTCGTGCCGAAGCTGAACTACGCTCCGGGAAACCTCCTCTGCCGGAGTTGGACGACGCATCCGAGAAGCCGAAGCGCAAGCCTCTACCCGATGATCTCACCACCGAAGAACTGGTCTATGCGGCTCCCTGCAATTGCCCGACCTGCGGTGGCACTTCGTTCCTGAAGGCGGCCGACAGAGTGATGCAGGTGCTGGAGCACGTGCCGGCGTCGGTCAAGATTGTCCGGCATGTGGAGAAGCGCATGATCTGCAGGGAATGCGATACGACAGTGGCCGGCGAGATGCCGACCTTGCCGATCGAGCGCGGCAAACCCGGACCGGGGCTGCGGCATCCGGAGCCTTGAGGACGCGATAGCCCAATTTCTGAAGCTTTTCGACGACAGTGGCTCGAACACCTTCGTCGTCCTCGGCCACCAGAATCGTCTCAGGCCCACCCTCGACGGGACCGTCCATTGTCACGACTTCCAAGTCCTCCTGACCTGTCGACCGCGGTAGATACATTCTGATCGTCGTGCCTTGCCCGACTTCGCTATAGATCTTTACATGGCCGCCGGTCTGCTTGACGAAGCCGTAGACCATGGAGAGACCGAGGCCCGTCCCTTCCCTTCCGGCTTGGTGGAAAAAAATGGCTCGAAGACTTTATCCATCAGGTCAGGCGACATGCCAGTGCCGGTATCCGTGACCGACAGGGCGATGTATTGACCGGGCTCTACCTCTTGGTGAAGTCTTGTATAGCTGTCATCAAGATAGGCATTACCGACTTCAATAGTCAGCTTTCCAAAGCCATCCATCGCGTCGCGGGCGTTGATTGCCAGATTGAGGACCGCGTTCTCGATCTGCATCGGATCGACCAATGTGTTCCACAAGCCCCCGGAGACGATCGTTTCAACCTCGACGCCTTCGCCGATCGTCCTGCGCAACATCTCGTCCATGCCGCGTACAAGCCGGCCGATGTTCAGTACCCGCGGATCCAGTACCTGGCGACGCCCGAAAGCAAGCAGCTGGGAGGCGAGTTGGGATCCTCGATCGACGCCGGCGAGTGCATTTGAGATACGGCGTTCGGCCTGACCGTTTCCTGCCACGTCTTTCGCCAGCAGTTGCAGCTTGCCCGCGACAACCTGAAGCAGGTTGTTGAAATCGTGGGCGACGCCACCCGTCAAATTTCCGATCGCCTCCATCTTCTGCGCTTGCTGAAGCGCTGCTTCCGTAGTTTTCAGAGCCAAGGCCGCTTTGCGGTCGTCGGTTACGTCTCGGCCGACCGCGTGAATGAAGGCCTCGTCGGGAACGGCTGTCCAGGAAATCGTCCGATAGTCACCGCCGCGCGTCTGATAGCGGTTCTCAAAGGAAAACGTCGTTACGCCCTGGCCGAGCTTGGCCACTTCAGCGAGCGTTGATGCCTTGTCGTCCGGATGGATGAGATCCATGAAGGAGCGACCAACGAGATCACCCTCCTCCCAGCCGAACACGGATTGCCAAGCCGGATTGACGGCCGTGATTTTTGCATCAAAGTCGGCGACCAGCATGATGTCAGTGGAGAGCCTCCACATGCGGTCGCGGTCAGCGGTGCGCTCCGCCACACGACGCTCAAGCGTCTCGTTGATTTCCTGCAGGGCCTGTTCGGCTTTTCGACGAGCAGTGATATCCTGACAAACGACGGCGATCTGGCGACGCGTGGGCGGCTCTACACGGAACGCACCGACACTGAGAATCTTGTCGGTCTCATCGAACGGCATTTCTAATCGTCGAGGCTCGCCGGTCTCCAGGACTGGCCGGTAATGTTCGACCCATTTGTCAGCCTCAGTGGGAAATACCTCCCGTACCGTTTTGCCAATTAAACCGGATACGCCCGAGTGCCGTTTGTAGGCTTCATTGTACTCGACGTGAACATAATCGCTCAGCGGACCATTTGGCCCGTCGAGGAACTCGATGATGCAGAGCCCTTCATCGAGTGACGAAAACAGGCTGCGGTAGCGCAGCTCGCTCTCGCGCAGCGCCACCGCTGCATCCCTAACCTGCGTCAGGTCGAGCATCGCACCGATCATGCGCAGCGGCTTACCCTGCTCATCCCTGATGATGTAACCGCGATCCAGTACCGGCGCGTAGGTTCCGTCCTGACGACAAAACCGATATCCATCGGACCAGTCGACTTCCGTGCCATCAATGGCCGCATGAATAGACTGATCGATCCTGCTGTGGTCGTCCGGATGGATATGATCGATCCACCACTCGCCTGTCGGCTCGACGCTGTCGAGCGGATGGCCATAGGCGGCCGTCAGCGCATCGTTCCAGAGCACGTGGTTCGATGAGAAATCCCAGTCCCAGATTGCGTCATTGGTCGCGCGGCTCGCCAGCCTGTAACGTTCTTCCGTCTCGCGGTGGATCCGCTCTTCCTGATGGGCTTTTGTCACGTCGCGCACAGTGCCGATCAAGCGGACCGCTTTCCCGCCCTGGAAGAAGGTGCGCCCCTTGGCAGCGATCCATCGAACCGCGCCATCGACAATGCCGACTGTCCGATAGGCAACGTCGTACTCACCGTCGCCATCGACTCTGATTGCGGCGTTCACGGCGGCTTCGATTTCCGTTCGGTCCTCGGGATGCAACCCAGTCAGAAAGGTTTCGTAGGATACGTCCGCGTCCGGCGGAAGACCGAACAATTCACGGCATCTGTCATCCCACTCAAGAACGTCGTTCACGAGGTCGTAGTCAAAGGTCCCAACCCCAGTTGCCTCCAGCGCCAGCGCTAGTGTCTGCTGAGCCTTACGTAGATTGTTCTCTGATGCCCTTCTGGCGGTGACGTCGCGTGCAACCCCCGCTGAAGCGCATTGGCTTGCCGTCTGTGTCTCGCTCAAATTCGGCCTTCCGGGCAATCCATCTGACCTCACCAGTATCCGCCTTGCGGATTCTGTACTCTACCTCCGTTGCGGCATCCCCGGCTGCACGATTCTCGGGATGGGAAACGAACGGCTCATCATCGGCAAGAACCACTGCCTCGAAGTCGGTCGCTGGGCGACTGGCAACATGATCGAGGCCGTAGAGTTTCGAAAATTCCGGTGTCGCCGAAACCATGTCGGTTTTGATATCGATGACGAAAGTACCGATGCCACCAGCCGCTTGGGCCGCGCCGAGACTTTCGGCGACGCTTCGGGTTTGGTCGTCAGATGTGTTCACTCGTCTCTCCTCCCGCTATTGCCGCAAACCTTCGTAGAGTCATCAGACAACATCAGCAAGTTACGACCGATACCTTCACCTTTCTGAGCGAGGCCCACATTTGGCGCAGATAGCTACGCGCTAGGGCGTGTCATCAGTTCGATCTGGCGCAGAATGCGTGTCGGATCGAAGGGCTTTGCAATGAACTGGCTGCTCGCGGGCAACGAAGCGTCTTCGATATGCACGCCCCCAGATGTCAGCAGGAGGACAGTCGGCGGATACCTGTCGCGGATATAATGTGCGAGTTTCAACCCATCCATTGACCCCGGCAACTGTATGTCGGTGAGGACGATGCGGATCATTTTTTCTCTTTCCAGGATGCCGATAGCCTCGTCGGCGTCCCGCGCCTCGAAGACTTGATAACCGGCATCGGCGAAAAAATCGGCCAGTTCAATCCGTATGAGGATCTCGTCCTCGACGAGAAGTATAGCGTGCGTGTTGATCGGTGTTGCCTGTCCCATACTCAGCCTTCCGCCATGCCGGCGGCTTCCAGTTCGCATTCGATCTCGAATCGTAGACCTTCGGGTCGGTAATCCAGTTTAGCTTCCCCACGGAAATACGACTTCAGGGACCGCTCGATCATCGTCGAGCCAAATCCGCGTCTTGTCGGCGGCATGACGGGTGGGCCGCCAATCTCCTGCCAGAGAAGTCTCAGCCGTGGCTCTCCCTGATGGCCGCTTTTGATAGTCCATGTCAGTTCGACGTGACCGGTCGCATTCGACAGAGCGCCGTATTTGGCCGCATTAGTCGCCAGCTCGTGTAAGGCGAGAGCGAATGCCAGCGCGCCGCGGGGGTTCAGCGTGAGAGGCGGCCCATCTACCCTGATGCGGTTGCCGATCTCGCCGTGCGGGCCGAGCACTTTAGTGATCATCGCCATCATGTCGGCCGATGCCCAAGAATTCGCGGTCAGCACCGTCGTGGCATCACCGAGCGCGACCAACCGCGCAGACAGAGCGGTATTCGCTAAAGCGAGATCGGGCGACTGGCGAAGCGTCTGCGACACGATGGACTGGACAACAGCAAGGACGTTCTTCAGCCGGTGGCTGAGTTCGTCATTCAAAAGAAGCTGCTGGGCTTCGGCCTGTTTGAGGAATTCGTTGGTTTCGGCGTGTTGGGCCGCGAGCCTGCGATATCTTGCGAAAGCCGACCGCAGCTCCGCCGAAAGCCACGCGAGTGCCGCAGTGACGACGAGAAACAGGATGCTTCCAGCCCATTGGGGTCCTGACATCCACAGATCGTTTTCGAGGCTGCCAATGGTGAAGGCTGCGACGATAGTAGAAAGGACACTCGCGTAAATTCCAGCACCTCGTCCGAATACGAGACCGAACAGCACAATGAACGGGATGAAGAAGAGCCAGGGAAGCAGGCCTGTGATGAACAGGGTTCGGAAGACGCCGACGGCCATGACAGTGGCGGTCACGATCATAAAGCGGTGGAACGCCGCGATCTGGTGCTGAAGCGACCATTCGAGGAGAGCGTCAAGCGACGGCGTTGTTCTGTGATGAGGCATACGCAGATCGGAACTCCGGGGGTCGGAAAGGGGAAGCGTCAGTTGACGCCCCTGTCAGTATCGTACGACCCGGCTGGCCTTATCGGGGTGGAAACGGAAACGGGATCGCTGGCCGGAAAGGGTTGCTTGCGGCCTTCGTCTAGCTTCTCTTCCTTGGACATCCTACTCTCAGCAGCCTTTTCAGCCTCTACGGATTTCGCGGGTTCCGATTTGTCGGGCATGGTTCTCTCCTCACAGGAAGCGGCGGTTGACTTCGTTGCTGATCATCGGGATCGCGACGGCGGTGGCGGTTGGGAGCCTCAGGGCCTGGATTAGCTTGCCGAGCACGAACGTCACGCCGACGGTCGCCGCAATCCGAAGCCACGGATGCGGGTCTCTGGCAGCGACGTCGACATCGGACCGGCTGTGGATCTCCGCCAGCTTTTCCTGGAGGTCAGCGACCTCGGTGCGTAACCGTCGCACCTCCTTCATGGCGGCTTCGTTGGCCGTGGTCTTGCTCTGCGGGGGCATTCGTCACTCCTTGTGTTTAAGGGAGTAACGGTTAGCCGCTAAAAAAGATGCACGGGACCATAACCGGAATACCCCCTTAGGCTTTGAAGGGAACCAAACTACCGACGATGGCGATATATGGTTGGACTGCCACTAATTCGCTTCGGTGATCAAATTCTGACTATCGTTCGTAACAAACAATTGGCGCGCGCGTTCTCCAGTCACACTGGAGAACTCGCTATGCAATCCGCAAGGTCTGTCGATCACTTCAAAACTGCGTCGACAACAGAAGTCGAGCTCGAACGGGGGTTCTCGCCGAAAACTTTGATCACGCCACCAGTTGCCCCTACAGCGCTGTGGGCCATCGAACGTGGCATGTCGCCTATTATCGCAACCGCGATTCATGAGGCGATGGCTCGCAGACCCGCGTCGAACAGGACCGACACTAATTGGTCGTGCAGTTCCGGATAGATCTGGTCGCTGCCGGGTTGCCGATAGACGGGGGCCAAGATAGGTGCCTCCCATTTCGGTGTGATGCAGGAGCTGGCGGATCGCGGCCTGCTGCGCCTGTCAGCGGTTCGTCCCCTTTTTCTCGAAACCGACGAAGGTCGCTCCCGGCTGGCACGCGCCAGAGACGGCATGCGTCCGCTCGACATGATTCAACGACAGGAGCCATGATGCGGATTTTTTTTGTGAACTCGATCGCCGATGAGACCGCGTTCTACACGACGACAGCCCTTGCGCTCGCCGCAATCGCCCGCGGCCATGACGTATGTTACCTGACGCCAGGCGATTTCGTGCTGCGGCCCGACGACAGCCTGATGGTGCGAGCGACCACCGTGAAAAAGGGAAAGACGAGGAGGCCTGATGCATTCATAGCGGCTTTGCAGGGGGAAGAGGCCGAGATCCAGACAATCCCGATCGAGGACATAGACGTCCTGTTTTTGCGAAATGACCCCTCGCAGGATGCCGATGAGCGGCCCTGGGCAGCCCATGCCGGCATTCTTTTGGGCAGACTGGCGGCCGAGCGGGGCGTGCTGACGCTCAATGACCCTGACGGGCTGGCCCCCGCGCAGAACAAGCTCTATTTCCAGGGCTTTCCCGAGGCGGTGCGCCCAACGACCCTTATCTCGAAAATCGAGGAGATCCGCGCCTCTATCGACGAGCAGAAACAGGGTGCCATCCTCAAGCCGCTGCAAGCGTCATCGCCATCATGCCTCCTCACCTGGATACTGGGATGCCTTAAGCAATCCTGCCAAATGGACGGTGTTGCGGACGAGCATGTCGACGGTTTTGCTCACGACGTCAGGCACTGATTCAAGATCCACGAAGTTGGTGCTGCCCATGGCTTCACCGACCCAGTAGGCGACCGCGTTGGCCGGGATCGTGAAGCCGACATCGTTTAAGGCCTGGTAGACCTCAGCCGATACATTGTGGGCACCGTCTTCGTTGCCGACCACCGCGACTGCTGCGACGCGCCCGTAAGACACCATCCGGCCCTGTTCGTCAGTCTCTTCCAGAAAGGCGTCCATTCGCTCGAGCGCGCGTTTGGTCACCGACGACGTTTGCCCCATCCAGATAGGTGTGCCCATTACCAGGATGTCAGCATCGAGGACTGCTGCTCGGATGGCGGGCCATGCATCGCCCTCTCCTTCGTCGGAAGTGACGCCCGGCAAGATATTATGGTCTGCCAAGCGAAACAGGGTCGTCTCGACGCCATAACCCTGCATGCCTTCGGCTATAAGAGCAAGCATGCGATCTGTCGAAGACGGCTCACCGTCAGACGACTTAAGCGTTCCGTTCAAAGCTACCGCTTTCAGGGCCATAACGATCTCCACCTCATCATCTTGAATACGCATAGGCGCCGCCCCGCTCGAGGGCAGTCCGGTAGGCGGGGCGCGCGTGAATTCTCTGAAGCCATGCCATCGTCGCCGGGCGCCTTTGGTCTAACCCTTCGCGTTTCGAAGCCGCTTCAAGTGGAAAACTCATCATGACATCGGCCGCGCTTATGTCGTCGCCGGCAAACCACGGTCGAGACCGCAACTGGCTTTCGACAAAGTCCAGATGCACATCCAGCATGGGCCTGATCTTCTTCGCGGCCAGCTTTCCGAACAACGGGATCTTTGAGGCAACGAGAACGGCGAACAAAACCGGCATAACCGACCCTTCCGCATAGTGCAGAAACTGACGGTATCGAAGTGTGCCCTCAAGATCCTGTGGCGGTCCCAATCGACCCTCCGCCTTTGCCACGAGGTATTCGCAAATCGCACCGGTTTCGACCAGTGTGATTGTTCCTCCATCACTGGCATCCTGAACGATCGGAGATTTGCCGAGCGGATGTATCTGCTTCACCTCCTCTGGGGCTGACATATCGGCATTTCTCTCATATCGCCGGATCTCGTAGTCGAAACCGAGTTCTTCCAGCATCCAGAGTATGCGCTGGGATCGGCTATTATTGAGGTGATGAACAACGAGCACTGGGGCAGCCTCCCACTGGTGGACGATCACGGCTGACCGCCGCCACCTGCCGCGCCATAGACTTGCCCGTTGGCATAGCTTGCCTTGGGATCGGCGAGTTGCACGTAAATGGAGGCGAGTTCCGCCGGCTGGCCAGGGCGACCCATCGGCGTGTCGCCGCCGAAACCTTGAAGCTTCTCCATCGTCGCGCCACCCGAAACCTGGAGCGGCGTCCAGATCGGCCCTGGCGCGACCCCGTTCACTCGGATGCCCTTCGCTCCGAGCTGCTTGGCCATCGACTTGGTGAAGCTCATGCCGGCGGCCTTGGTGATCGCGTAATCGACAAGATTGGCCGAAGGATCATAGGCTTGCTCGGATGTGGTCTGAATGATGACGGATCCCGGCTTCATGTGTTTGAGCGCCGCTTTCGTGAGCCAGAACATCGCGTAGATGTTCGTTTTCATCGTCGCGTCGAAGTCTTCCGAGCTGATATCGGTGATCGACTGCGCCTGCTGCTGACGACCGGCATTGTTGATAAGCGTATCGATGCCGCCCAGCGCTACGACGGTGTCCTCGATGAGTGTCTCACAGAAGGTCTCGTCGCGAAGATCACCGGGAAGCGCCAAGCCTTTGCGGCCTTCCTTCTCAATCAAAGCAATGACTTCCTGCGCGTCGGCCTCCTCGTCAGGAAGGTAGTTGATTGCGACATCAGCCCCCTCACGGGCGTAAGCGATCGCGGCAGCCCGGCCCATGCCGGAATCGCCACCCGTGATCAGTGCCTTGCGGCCGGTGAGGCGACCGGATCCGACATAGGAGGTCTCGCCGTGATCGGGCTTGGGATTCATCTGGCCAGCAAGGCCCGGGAATGGCTGGGTCTGCTTTTCAAAGGGGGGCTTAGGATAGGTCCTGGTCGGATCGACGGTCATTGCAATCTCCGGGAGGCAATTGTCATTCGAGTAGCCAAGTGAAGAGCCCGGCGCTGAGGCCGGGCTCTTGTCATCTCAGTGCTTGTGCTCAGGCATGTCCTTGAGCTGGTCCTTCGTCCAGGTCGTGACAGCATGGACGTCGCCATCCTCGTCGCGCATGAACTCAAGGTCGGACAGTGGAACAGCAACCGGCTTGGCACCGATCCCCAAGAACCCGCCGACATCAATGATCGCCTGGCTGCCCATGCCGGAGCCATGGACGTGGTCCAGCTTGCCGACCTTATGGTCGTCGGCCCCGTAGATGGTGGCGCCCTCAAGGATGGCGGGGGTCAGTTCGGCTGCCGTGAGACGGACGTGATTGGTATGGTCCATGAATGTTTCCTCTTTTCTGGTTCTTGGAGACTGGCAAACCGATCCAGACACGGATTGTTCCCTGACCGGGCGATCGACGCGGTGACCGGAAATCGTCGAAGGCAATGCGCCATCGCGCCGCTGAAGGACTTTGGAACATTGACCGCATCGTCCCGTTTGTGCCGACGGGAGGCCGTCAAATTCCCAAGGAGCATTTCATGCAGCAATTTGTGGACAAGGTTGTCGTTGTCACCGGAGCGGGATCGGGGATCGGTAAGGCGACCGCCGAGCGGTTTCTGGACGGGGGCGCGAAGGTCGCACTTGTCGGTCGCACCAGGTCCAAGCTTGAAGACGTCGCGAAACCCTATCCTGCTGACCAGATTCTGATCATCGAAGCGGACATTTCCAATGAGGCGGCCGTCGACGGCCTCATTGATTTTGCAGCCGAAAAATTTGGCCGCATCGATACGCCCGTCAACAATGCCGGCGTCGTCGGTCAAGGCGATGTCGGATCGCTTACCACCGACAATTGGCGCAAGGTCATGGCGATCGATCTTGACGGTGTCTTCTTTGCCTCGCGCGCGGCCATGCCACATCTCAAGTCCTCAGGCGGTTCGATTGTTAATGTGTCCTCTGTGTCCGGGACAGGCGGCGAATGGGGAATGGCGGCCTATAATGCGGCGAAGGGCGGCGTCACCAATCTGACCCGGGCTATGGCGATGGATCACGGTAAGGACGGTGTCCGGGTGAATGCCGTCTGCCCGAGCTTCACGATGACCGGCATGACAGAAGATATGACGGGAGACGACAAGCTGGTGGCCAAGTTCAATGAGCGTTTTGCACTGGAAGTGCCCGGGGAAACCGGAAGATGTGGCCGCAGCAATCGCGTTCCTCGCCTCCGATGACGCCCGTTTCGTCACCGGCGTGAACCTTCCCGTTGATGGTGGGACGTCGGCGTCGAATGGACAGCCGCGGCAATAGGGGAGCAAAATGCCAGGCACCTATACATCGTTCTATCTCGTCGCCTTCAATAACGATGATCGCGATCAGGCCGTGCAGGCGTTCCCGCCTCGCCTGGCCGCCGGTGAGACCGCCGCGATCGAGGCGGCCGGAGAGCTGGCACGTGATCACGCGGGCGTGCTGGTCTGGCGACGGGACAATGATCCCGTCGTCGGAGAGGAAGGCGACCCGATTGTGATACTCAGCATTGGCAAGGTCGGAGATTTTGGCTGAAGCGCATGGTCGGGTCGTAGCCGTGCGCATTACGCTGTTCCCCGAGTATGAATAGCGCGGAAGCTGAAGATCTTGATGTTCAAAACATTGATCGGTAATCCAGCGTGGTCGCAATCAACAGACGAGGAGATCATGGCAACCGGTAAAGTTAAATTTTTTGCACAGGACAAAGGCTTCGGGTTCATCACACCCGACAATGGTGGTCCGGACGTCTTCGTCCATATCTCGGCTATTGGTTTCGGTGGTTCGCTGACGGACGGTCAGAAGGTGAGCTTCGACGTCGGACAGGATCGCAAGACCGGCAAGTCAAAGGCCGAGAACGTAATCGTTCTCTAAAAGAAGAAGCGGCCCCGGCGATCTGGTGGGGCCGTTTGACCTTGGCGCAAGCCAAGAAGTTTCGGCAGCGATAGGGACAGGACATTGCCAAGAGCGATTACGATCGACCATGAGGATCTCCGTGTCGGGTCGTACTATTGGGCTCGTAGTCGGGGAAGCGAAGAGACCGAGATTGTACAGGTTTCCGACATCTTCGGGTCCGCCAAAGAATATTGGACGGTCGCGACCATTGGATCAGATCAACATCGCAGTCTGAACGAGTTTGATTTTCTCATCCGACTGCTCAAGCCATAGGCGCCCCCACAGTTGCGGCCCGGCGACGCGTTTGGGTCGACCGTTACCAGACTGCACTATACGAAGAAGCGGAACAAAAATGCAGATGGGCCGCTTACCCGCTCATGGAAAATCATCTCACGCTCACAGCATTGGCTGCTGCCGTTCTCGTCTCCGTCCCATTGCGCGCAGCCGCTATTGATACTCAGGCAATGAACACCGCACAAATCCAGAGCGTGCCTTTGGAGACGCCGCAGCAGAAACCACCGGAGCCCGATGCGGCGGGGCGTTGAATTGGTCAACAGCGCTTTTACCGCAGTGACGACGGCGATCGAAAGCAATCTCAAGAGCGAAAACTCTAAACACCTCAGTGTGAGCTGTGATCTTGTGGAGCTGTCCAAACGACGTGACATCGCTGTGGCGATCTTGCGATCCTGCCATCGCGCGCGCCAGACGCCATCAGCGTAAGAAAGCCGGCGCCAGCTGTTCATGCCCCAAGCTCATCTGAGAGGGTCAAATCGTCAAAAGATACGCAGGTTCGGGCTCCTCTTTACGAACGTGGTCGTCCATCTCAAAGTGAAGCGCGGTCTCGAGCATGAAGTGACTCAAGCTCACAGCAATTTCTGTAGTGCACCTGTTAGGTCTGCAGGACCTAGTTTCGGTCAGACGGCCACATTCAACGGGGTTCTTGCCGCTTCTTGGCTCACCTAAGACCGGCTAGGGCTGCCCGAGGGTCGGTTCGGGTTGGGGAACTTTCGCACTAGCGCTTTGTTGTCGAACAGCTCGAAACGGAGGCAATCCATGTCAGCTCGTCCAACTAAGTTGCAAGATCTCGTCGTCGTCATCGCGGGCGCATCTAGCGGTTTCGGCCGTGGAGCCGCGGAGCAGCTAGCCCGGAACGGCGCGAAAGTCGTCATCGCCGCAACGGAAAAACATCCTCGACGAAATCGTCAACGACATTATCGCAGATGGTGAAAGTGCAATCGCGGTCGAAGCCGATGTTAGCGATCCCGTGCAGGTCCAGAATATCGCAGACGCCGCTGTCGCCGAGCACGGCCGGATCGATGTCTGGGTCAACAACGTTGGCGTCGGCGCGATCGGTTTCTTCTGGAATATACCAATCGAAGATCATGCGAGGTTGGTCGACGTCAATCTGAAGGGCCTGATCTACGGTGCCCACACTGCGTTGAGCCAATTCCGAGGTCAGGGATATGGCACGCTCGTGAATGTCGGCTCGATCGATAGTGAGGTGCCGATCGCGCTTCAAAATACCTATGCCGCGACGAAGGCCGCGGTTCTCAGCCTCAGCCGCTCACTCAATGAGGAGCTTCGCCTGGCAGGCGAAGATGACATCCGGGTTGGCACCATTATGCCTTGGGCTGTCGATACCCCGTGGTGGTCGCATGCCGCCAACTATCCTGGCCACGAGCCTCGAATGGCGATGATGGACGATCCGCAGATCGTCGTCGATGCCATCATAAAGGCCTGCCTCGATCCGAAAGAGGAGCAACCCGTTGGAGTGAAAGCGAAGTCTTCAAAAATATTTCCCATCATCTGATGCCGGACCTGACCGAGCGGATGTCGGCGAACATCGCGAAAAAGGAATCCGACAAGGGTTCGAGTGCGGCCGACAACCAGGGGGCAATCTATCACCCATGCACGATGGGCTTGGCGTCGAAGGCGGCGTCCGTGAGCGTATGAGACGCGAGGATGCTGCTTACTAGATCTTCGAAGGAGAGCCATATGAATAGGAACAATGCCGATAAAACCAGTGACGCGGCTCGCAGCGATCCGCAGGTGGCTCACGAAAAACGCAAGGCACTGGCCAAGCAAGCAGAACGGAAGGTGAAGGAGGCTGACGGAGCCGCAGCCAAGGACAATTCCGATGCTTCCCGCTGATCGGCACAGTGTCTGGACTGGTGGCTGCCACTGCGGCGACTGCTGTTATGAGTTTAAGGGTGATCCTCCACATAGCGGCTATTGTCATTGCGATATGTGCAAGAAGACGACAGGAGGCCCGTTTGCGGTACTGGTCCAAACCGATCGTGCCGCGCTCATGTGGAGAGGGCGGGCTCCGTCTTCCTACCGATCATCTCCGATCGCGACGCGCGGCTTTTGCCCACGGTGCGGCACCCCGCTTTATCTTCACTACGATGACGACAGTATCATCAGACTGCCTGTTGGTTCGCTCGACCGTCCAGAGCGGATCACGCCACAAGGACATTATGGTGTCGAAAGCCGTTTACCCTGGGCAGATTGTGGCCAAGGACTACCTGAACAAGAAACTCAGGAGCGTTTCTAGAGCTCTTTACTACACGCCAAAGGAAGAACGTATGACCGAGAGACGACAGCGCTTCGACAAAAAAGTCGTGATAGTAACCGGAGCCGGGTCCGGGATTGGTAAGGCCACGGCCCATCGCTTTCTCGATGAGGGTGCTAATGTCGTCTTCGTCGGCCGGCATCTCGACAAGCTCGAAACCGCCTCATCCGCTTTCCCTCATAATCGCGTGCTGGTGGTCGAAGCGGATGTCTCGTCCGAGGCAGACGTCAAAAATTTCGTCAAACAGATACTTGAACGTTTCGGCGATCTCAACGTGCTGATCAATAATGCCGGCGTCCATGCCGAGGGAACCGTCGACGAGTTGGCTACGGAGGACTGGCAAAACGTTATGAAGACCGATCTATCTTGATGGGGTCTTCTTCGCGAGCCGGGCAGCACTTCCTCACCTCAAATCTCTCGCGGCTCTATCGTCAACGTCGCGTCGGTTTCTGGAACTGGTGGCGGTTGGTCAATGGCTGCTTACAACGCTGCCAAAGGCGGCGTGGTGAACCTGACGCGGGCAATGGCTCTAGATCATGGAAAAGATGGCGTTCGCGTGAATTCCGTCTGCCCGAGCCTGACACGGACGGACATGACAGAAAAGATGATGGGCGACGAAAAGCTGCTCGCAAAATTCAGCGAACGGTTCGCACTTGCGGGGCCAGGTGAACCCGAGGACGTCGCGGCCGTCATCGCATTTTTGGCGAGCGAGGATGCCCGCTTTGTGACGGGAGTGAACCTGCCTGTAGACGGCGGAATCTCTGCCTCGAACGGCCAACCTCCGCAGTAGATCGTGATCCGGTCCATTGCTAGGCATCTTGACGCGAAGTTGGTTGCGCAAGGGAAAGAGCCAAATTCGTGGTTACGGTGCCTCGCCACCATCTGTGGGGTGCATACGCGCAAGATGATTTGCCAGCTCAGGGTCGTCAGATAGGTGTCTCCGAAACTCCCCTTCTGTCATCCGGCCTGCGCGGTAGGCCGCGATGATCTCCCGCTGTTCTACCATCATAGCTTCCTGTCCACTTCCTTCGGGAGGAAGGACACCAAGTTCGGTCAGGATACTGCTCATCACACCACTGTTTTCCTTGTCGTCCTGCATAACGCGTCTCCCGTTTGAGGACATAACCGCCAGGGTCGCGCGCAGTTCCCAAGGCGTGTCGGTTGAAAGCTGCACGCGCGGGCGAAGCTCGCAAATGAGGTCGCTTGCTGTTGGGAACGTTCGTAGATTGCGACGACATGCAGAGCATCTCCTACTATCGATCTATGCTATTGCTGCGGCGCATGGTGGACTCTGCACTCGATCAGCGTATGCTCTTTGCCATCGTTACCAACCGATCTCGTAGGCGGTGACGACCAAGGGTCACCGCGTGCTCTTGCCTGCCGAACGGATAAGGAGGAACAGGATCCTTTCCTCCTTCACGCATGCGAGCCGTTCAGGCCCTTACGGGCTGCTTCACAAATGGGCCCGTCGCTATTCGCTGGATGAGGCCTGGCGCAGGCGGATCGTGGAGCGGACAATTCTGGCTGTCACCACGGATTCGAGTCGCCTGGCTGATAGGCCGTTGGAGCAAGCTCTACAGTCTGTCATGCACACTCTCGCGAGGCAGGAACTCTTGTCATCACGCTTAAGTGGGCGCGACGGCGCACCTCTACTCGCCGGTCGTAGATATCTCGTCGTAGAGGACGACTATTTCAACGCGATGGATATTGTCAAAATCCTCGATAAGGCAGGCGCGACCGTTTTCGGGCCGGTCTGCGACGCCGAGCGCGCCCTTGAAGTTGCCTCTGACCATGGGTTCAAGATGGATGGTGCCATACTGGATATTCGACCGAATTCAGAACTCGACGGCCCGCGATCTTGCCGAAACGATGCTGTCGATCTCAGAAAAGACCTATGCCGATCCCGGTCAAGCGATGCGTGCCGTTCATGCAAAAAGCCACGGACTGATCAGCGCGACGGTCGAAGTGCTGGACAACCTCCCGCCGGAACTGGCGCAGGGAATTTCTGCCAAACCGCAGCGTTATGAGGCGGTAATCCGGCTTTCGACGACGCCCGGCGATCTTCTGCATGGCAGCGTCTCAGCGCCCCGCGGCATGGCGCTGAACATTCTCGGTGTCGAGGGAGCGCGTCTTCCCGGGTCGGAGGAATCCGCTTAGCCAGGACTTCGTCATGGTCAAGGAAGTTCTCTCCACAATCATGAAAACGCTAGGAAAAGTATTGTAGAGCGTCGGAATCGAGAGCGCTGCTTTGAAGTCGGTGGGAGGCAATCCCGACACTCATATTCTCGGAACAAGCTTTTTCACCCAGCTCCCGCTTCGATATGGCGAGTATGTCTCCAAGATTGGTGTAGTTCCAGCATCCGACAATCTCAAGGCACTCATCGATGCAATCGTGGACACATCCACGGATCCCGACATCATTCGCCACGAGGCGGACAATTTTTTTTTGGACCAGACGGCCGTCTGGGACCTGCAGGGACATCGATGCCATGCCAGTGGAAGGCGTTAATGCATGGAAGGCCAAAGGCGACAAGCCTTTAACAAAAAAGGCGGCAGGGATGCCGTCTTTCTTTGTAATCGACGCGATGATCAGTCCTTATCCATGTCCTGAGCCATTTTGTAGTGATGCTCGAGAGCGGGAAGATGCTTGGCAGCGAATGCCTTGAGATCTGCGTTCTCGCCTTCCTCGGCATAGCGCTTGAAGAGATCGACAGCATCTTCGTGCGCTTCGACCTGGTCGTCGATATATTCCTCGTTGAAGTCAGCGCCCTGCAGTTTGGCAAGCTCGTCAACGTTTTCCTTGTGGTCATCGATAAGGGTGGTCTCAGCCTTGCCTTGAACCTTTCCGCTGTTAAGCAGCGCAGTCAGTTCTGTCGATGTCTTCTCGTGGTCGGCAATCATCTGAGTCGCAAATTTCTTGACGGCCTCGTCACCCTTTTGCATGGCGAGCTTGCTGGACTCGATCTCAAAGACATCACTGGCAGATGCCTGCATGACGAAGTCCTCAGTTTTTGGAGCGACGCCCAACGCAGAATTGACGCCTGTGGACTCGGTTGCCGACTGTGCAAACGCAGCAGTGGCTGTCATCAGAGTAGCGACGGTGAATGCGATCTTTTTCATCAAAATCTCCCTTATTTGCCGGGTGCTAACAGGCGCACCGACGGAAAGTTCCAGCTTCGGGATGGCAAAACAGTAACACGGCCTCGAAAATTGGTCGTCAATCCTTCGGGATAATGCTCACGGCACCATCTGCCTCCAAGACCGCTGATTTAATCTGGGTGAGCTCCTCCACTCCTTGCTCGACCCTCGCCGCCGTCAGTACGTCCTCGAGACTGACACGGGCCCGGGCAAACGCGCGTAGGTCCGGCTTGCCGTCAGAAATCAGGACAGTTGGCGTTCCATCGATGACCCTCGCGATACGCGGCGCCCACTGCTTTATGAACGAGAGACCGATATCCAGACTGAACAATACGATGATCAGAAGCGCCGCATTGATAATCGAGAAATCATCACCAAGCAGAGCTTGCTGGGTGGTTTCAGCAATGATGAGAAGCAGGACGAGATCGAACGGCGTCATCTGCGCCACCGTCCGCCGCCCGGATAGGCGCAACGCTATAAGCAGAATGAAGTAGATGGCTGCGCCGCGTATGACAGTTTCCATTACACCCTCACGGGAAGATAAAGCTGGAAAGGGACGCCAGCTCACCGTCGATGCCGACAATGAAGCTTACCGAACCAGCAGACTGCGCGCGAAGATGCAGTGTGACCAAGCCGCCGTTATGGCCTGGATTCTCAAAGAACAATCGCTGACCGCTTGCCTCGATCACTGTGCGCGCCGGCAATGGTTGAATATCCTCAACCTGAAAGACTTCAGCAAAGGAATTCGATAGAAATAAAGAGCGGGTCTGCGCAGATGGGTCGGGCGTGAACCGCACTATCATCTTGTCGGTACCTTCCCACCGGCCGATGCGGGGGTGCTCGACGATTGCCCTGTCTATGACGGTAACTTTCGTGGCGAGCGGACCGCCGGAGCCAAAGGCGCCCAACAAGCCGGCGGCGATGATCAGCACGAAGACACACCACGCTATCCGTTCGACCGTCCAGAAACGCTCCTGAAACCTGCGATGCTCATGGAGTTGTAGACCATCTTTCCGAACGGTTGGCTGATCGGGGGGACCCATTGCTTAACCCTTCTCGCGTTTTCGTCCATCAACGTCCGTAGCTTCGGATTGGTTTCGACCACTAAATCCTTACGCTTCCAGGTGAACTCGAAAACATGCTTGGACAAGGGAGCCTTTTGCGGCGCTTCGGAGGTCATTGTGGAAGGCAGTCGCGATGAAGAGCGTCCTGCGGCCTAGTCCGCCAAGGCAGCAACTTGTCACAATGGGGACTGCAAGATCTATACGACAAGATCACCATCTGACGAGAAAACGTCGACACGAGAGCCGCCGGAAATCGCGGCATGGAGGTTGCCATCACGACTGGCTTCCAGTCTGTCTGGGCTTCCCTTGGACGTCTTGGCAAACACGCGTATGTTCGCCACGGAGCCTTCATCGTTGGAGTAGTCGTATACCCATTGATACCTCTGGGCTCGCAAACAACCGGCGGAGTTCCTTTCGGAACTTTAGCTAGTAAAGGTGCGTCGCCAGGGTGACCGATCGACGGAGGCCAACGCAAGGTTTGACCGTGTGGCTTGCCTCTTGAGGTCGCGGCCTGCAAAGTCGCCGCTGCGGCCGAGCTCTGTTATTTGACCCATAGAGTAAAGGAGCGGATTATGTCCGCTCCCGCTTTGCTCAAGTGCTCTCAGGATGAAGGCCGCTCGTTCTGTTTGGCGTTCGTAGCTTCTTCTTTCACGCGATCCCGTGCCGTATCATGGACGTCCGCGGCTACCGTCACCGCCGTGTCATAGACATTGGTGGCGAGCTCTCCAACCGCATTCATAGTGTTCGAAGCCTGTTGAGAGAGGCGAGACTTTACATCATCGGACACCGACCCGACAGCCTCGTCTTCGACTTTCGTGTGCGGAAGCGCGGCGCCAATCGCCGCGCCGACGGCGAAGGCCAGGGCGCCGCCAACCAAAGGCTGATCCCGGAAATGATTTAGGATAGCATCATTCATCTGCGTTCCCGTGTCCAACGCACTACGTCCGGCACTCGACATCTCGTCGGCGGTCCTATCCGCCGATCGCTTAAGATCACGCCACGTGGTGGAGACCCAGCCGGATGCTTCATCAAACAGCTTCCCTGCCTCGTCGCGAAGATCGTGATACTGCCGGCCGGATGCGTCCGCGAAGCCGCGGAAGGTTTTGCCACTCTCATCAATAAAATGACCGGCACGGCGGCCGCTCTCGTCGGTCAGCGCCTTGTACCGGGTGCCTGCGCTGTCGGTGAAATGACTGTAACGATGCGGCCCGTCTCCCGAAACCGGGCCAGACCGGCGGACATCACCTTGAATTGTTGCAAGGGGATAGTCGTGCTCTTCCTTCCTCGCTACATAGGAAGATGGGCTGGTCTTAGGTCCGGCCATGAGCCATGCCAAACCAATCCCTACAAGCGCCATCGGCACGGGATTGTTCTTCACGGCCATACCAAGATTGGAAGCATACTCGCCGCCGCCTGACGACTTGGCGTAGTTGATGACTTCATCGACCAACTGACCAGGCGACATCCGCTGCTGGATCGCATCGAGCTTGGTCTCAATCCGCCGACGGTCCTCGGCAATCTCGCGTTCGATATCCGCGGCGCTTTGGTTTTCAGATGTATAGGCCATCACGTTCTGTCCTTTATGATCTTGGCGTCCTGCTGGAGAGAGGCGGAGGTGCGATCAAACTTCAAGTTGTTGCCCCTCAGGGCGCCAAGCCCGCGCATGATCAGGCCCCATGCGATGAGCGCAACCACCACGCCGACGACTACCGAAGAAAGAGCGTCTGCATTCGTTTCTCTCATGCCTTGAGCAACGAGAAAGGCCGTCAGGCCGTTCACGAGCGCCGCTAGCAGAACCCCAACTGCGCAAATCGCCAGGACGAGACCAGCAGCAAATGTCTCAATGCCGGTTAACGCATGCGCCATTTTTTCGGAAGCTTCAGTCTTGGCAAGAGTGATTTCCTTGCGAAATAGCCCGGAAATGTCACTGACAAGGCCGCTCACAAGTTCGGAAAGAGACCGGTCGTCTGACGACTTAGCCATCGAAGCGACCCTCCGTGCCCGCGACACGCGCAGGTGTCGAACCAGACGGTGTGATGCCAAGAGGCTGCGGTTCGAGACTTGGCGTTTTCGAAGGCTCTTTTGCCGTTGCCTGATTTGTCGTGCCGGCAGAGGCTATCAGAAACCGGCTCGCAGCCAATCCCGCGATCGCGGCCAACCCCAAAAAGGCAAGAGGCTGTCTGCGGCCAAAGTCTTCCGCCATCCCGGCAACTTCGCCGAGGCTGCGATCTTGTATGTCGTTCGAGAACGTTTTCATACTTGAACCGACGCTGCGGGCGAGCCGGCCAATGTCTCGGTTTTCTCCCTGCTCAAGTTCATCGGCTACCTTTTCGACCGCGAACGCCACCCCGTTCATTTTAGTTGCGATAACGTTCTTCTGCTCGGTGGCTGTAGCTTGCGCCTTCTCCGAAACATCCGACAGTTCGTTTTTCGCAAACCTCTTGGCTGACTGGACGTCGTCCGAAAGCTTTTGTTTAATATCGGTGGCTGTCGCTCCACTTTTTTTAGAAATGTCGGACTCTGGCAGGTGAGGCGCATTAGTCACGCTGGACACCGGGTCGAGCCCTCCGCCCGTGCCACCATGTTTGTTTGTGTCGTCCATCGTTCTTCCCTCCGTGCAAATCTCAGCCGTTTGTCGACCGCCGCCCGAACAGCAGAGAATACGAAAAGTTCCATCTTTCCGGGACGCGACAGATGGGAACGAACCAACAACTTTCCGTTGAACTTTTTTCAACCGAGGGCTTACCTAACTGAGACTTAGATGGCCGACGGCGAGAGCTTACGGAAGTTTATTTGGGTCTTGAACATGGGGTAATCGCGGGTCGGTTTCCCCAAAGGCATTGCCTCAGCAATATCTGACATGGGTGGTTGCCCCCGGTAAGATGGAAATACGGGCTCACGATTGGAACCGGGCCCAGCATCAAATGGGAGGCAACCATGGACCAATATATCGGGCTTGATGTTTCGCTGAAAGATACTGCGGTTTCGATCCGAGAGAATAGGAAGCGTATCTGGCGGGGGAAATGCCCTTCTGATCCGAAAGTTATATCGCAAATCATCCGCAAGCATGCTCCGCACGCAAAGCTAGTCGTCTTCGAGACAGGTCCACTGTCGACATGGTTCTATCATGCGCTGAACGCCGAAAGAATTCCCGCGATCTGCATTGAAGCACGTCATGCGCAAAAGGTTCTGAATGAAACCCTCAACAAGACTGATGCCAATG
>NZ_JAEUAN010000028.1 GCF_019511445.1 Aliirhizobium wenxiniae | reverse complement strand
CCGCACCCGTTCCCATTCCGAACACGGCCGTGAAACGCCCCAGCGCCAATGGTACTCCGTCTCAAGACGCGGGAGAGTAGGTCGCTGCCAGGTCTTCTAAAGGCAATGTAAAAAACAATCTTCTCATCACGAAATCTAACGGCCCCTGGCCAATACCAGAGGGTCGCCCAAAGCGACCCTTCGTCGTTTGCAGAACAAAAGAAATAAGGTTGGCCCACAGGTCTTGGTCTGGTGCCCGCCTTACAGGAGACAAAACCTTCGGTTTTGCTCCGGCACAGTCCGCCATCGCTTCTCGACGGCGTAGTCGCGATAAATCCCAAAGGGATTTACGCTTGGCGCGGGGTGGAGCAGCCCGGTAGCTCGTCAGGCTCATAACCTGAAGGCCGCAGGTTCAAATCCTGCCCCCGCAACCAATGAGACTTGTAACATCTTCCAATCAGCCTCCGCTTGGGCGAAAACCGATTTGCAGCGCGCGTCAAAATCGAGTTTTTCCTGAAGGTTGGTGAAAGCGCCATCCCTATCCCGACTGACAAATTCGTCGTGGCTGCCCGCCATCCGCAGGCTGGTGGATCAAAGGCCAACCTATGGCTATCGGCGGATCGCCGCGCTCCTCAATCGCGAAAGCCGAGCCGCCGATAAGCCTGTCGTCAACGCCAAGCGGGTCCATCGCATCATGGGCAACCACGCCATGCTGCTGGAGAAGCATACGGCCGTTCGCAAGGGCCGCCTCCACGACGGCAAGGTCATGGTCATGCGCTCCAACCTGCGCTGGTGCTCGGACGGTCTGGAGTTCACCTGCTGGAATGGCGAGGTCATTCGTCTCGCCTTTATCATCGACGCCTTCGACCGGGAGATCATCGCCCACCTGCTAATTGCCGCTGCACGCAGTTCGCGATGATGGCTTGAGGAAATGTCGCGGCGGGGAATGTGGAGCAGATTGGCGATCGGATCATGGAGCGGAACTAGACGCTGCATTTCTCTGCCCACAGCCGAACCGTCTGATGCGAGGCGATAATCTCTCGGGCGGCCAACATATCCCCGACCATCCGCAAGCTGAGTGGAAACCGAAAATAGAGCTACACGGCGTGGGCGATGATTTCGGCAGGAAAGCGATGGCGGCGACACAGGGGATCACGGTCGGTCAAGGCCGAACATCGCACATGGCAGTCGAAGTTCCGCTAACTTTACGATGCCCGCGTTTCGACGAAAGGCGGAAATGCTCCAAAGCTGATACTCAACACGCGTCCGGCCCAAGGGTCAGCGCGATAGCGGTACATTTCACATACACTGCTAGCCTATAGAGGGCGCCTGGGTAGTCGTGTCTCTTACGACAAGCTTGGTATCGAGCGCGTATCGCACGTCCGCGACATTGCGCGAACGCAGGATATCCAGAAGCATGGATATCGCGATGCGCCCGACATCGGCGGAATGGTTCGACACGGAGGTAAGGGCGGGAAACGTCACTGCTCCCAGCACGTCATCGCAGCCGATGATACTGAAATCTCGCGGTACGACGATATGTCTTTCGGCAAGCCCTGTCAGGATGCCTTGCGCGGTCAGGTCGTCGAAAGCGACGACGGCGCTTGCTCCGGTTCCAAGAACCGCATCGACCGCTTCCCGGCCGGCCTGATATGTGGGTGCGGGCGTCGGAATGATCGAAAGCTCCATGCCGCGTGCGCTGGCGCCTGCCCGGATGGCTGCGCGGCGCTGCTTGTTGGACCATGACGCTGACGGGCCGCTCACATAGGCAATTTTCCGATGTCCAAGATCGGCCAGGTGATCCACCGCCTGCCTGACGCCTGCGCTACTGTCGATCAGCACTCGCGGGATACCTTCGATGTCGCGGTTGATAAGGACCAGCGGCAATTGTGTTGCATGCGCGCGGATGCGCTCGTCCGACAGGCGGGAGGATGCAAGCACAAGACCTTCGACCTGCCCGGCAAAACGGCCGACCAGCTTATCCTCCTGCTTGGGGTTTTCCGCCGTGTTGCCGAGAAAGATGCAGAAATCGGACCTGTCGGCCTCCGTCTGTGCCGCCTGGATAAGCGGCGGGAAAAACGGGTTGGCGATATCGGGAACGATGAGGCCGATATTGCCGTGCCGGCCAGTGCTGAGTGCGCGCGCCGTGTGATTGGGCACGTAACCGAGCGTTTCGGCAGCCCTCATGATACGCTCGACGGTTTCCGGCGACAGCATGTCCGGGCGTGTGAAGGCGCGCGACACGCTTGAGCGTGCCACGCCTGCGGCATCCGCCACCTGACTGATTGTGACGCCCTTGGTTCGTTTTATCATCGTCTCTGGAAACTCGCCCGTCCGTGGTCCAGCTTATCATGAAGGCTTCGGTCTCCACAATCTTAGCACTTTCATTCTGCCACTCATCCACTTGACATGCAACCGGTTGCATGGAAATCTCAAGTCAACGATAACAACGGGAACGACAAGCAGAGCCGCCGCCACAAATGGCGTTGCGCAAGCGGACTTCCCGTGCCTGCAGACTGGAGATCGCCTTGAGCCTTGCCGCCGTCTTTCGTGCCGCGCCGAAAACCAGCCAGACCTTTGACCGCCTGTCGGTCGAGAGTTTCGCCAACCGCGCAGAAATGGGCGCAGCGGCCGCTGTGGATATTGCCGCTGCTCTCAAGGATCGATTGGCAAAGCAGGCCGGTGTGCGGATGGTCTTTGCCGCCGCGCCCAGCCAGGCGGACATGCTTGCTGCCTTATGCGAGATTCCGGACATAGAGTGGGGTCGGGTAACTGCTTTCCACATGGATGAGTATATCGGGCTGGACCCGGCGTCGTCCGCCCGGTTTGCCAATTGGCTCGATGCCCATGTCTTTGGCCGGCTGCCTTTCGCGGCCGTGTACCGCATTACGCCAGAGCCGGATGCCGAGGTTGAAGTTCGCGACTATGCCGAACGCCTGAACGAGGCGCCGATCGATTTCGTCTGCCTCGGTATCGGCGTTAACGGCCACATCGCCTTCAACGATCCGCCGGTCGCCGATTTCAATGACCCGCTCGATGTCAAGATCGTCGAGCTGGATGACATCTGCCGACAGCAGCAGGTCGATGATGATTGCTTTCCGGATATCGCGTCCGTGCCGCATCACGCTATCACGCTGACGGTGCCGCGGCTGATGCGCGCCGACCGGCTGTTCTGTATCGTTCCAGGCGCAATCAAGCGGGATGCGGTTCAAAAAACGCTGCACGGGCCGCTGACCACCGAATGCCCGGCCAGTATCCTGCGCAGCCATCCGGCCTGCACGCTTTATATCGAGAAGGAATCAGACCCCGATGCCTGATGCCGCCATGGATGGAGACGCGCTTTGCGAAGGCTATTTCGACGCGACCCAGGCTCTGATGCGCCGGGTCCTCGACGAGGAGAAGGAGCCGCTCTCTCAGGCGGCCTGCAGGCTCGCCGGGCAGATCTCGGCAAACCGGCTGGTGCATATTTATGGCCCCGGCGGGCACTCCAATCTCGCCGCGCAGGAAGTATTCTTTCGCGCCGGTGGACTGATGCATATCAGCGCCATCCTGGACGAGGGTACATTGCTGTCGAACGGGGCGTTACGCTCTATGGCGATCGAGCGCACACCGGGTTACGGCAAGGTCGTTATCGCCAACCAGCGGCTTGGGGCCGATGATCTGCTGATCCTCGTCAATGCTTATGGCATCAATGCCGCGCTTATCGATGCGGCGCTGGAAGCACGGCAGCGGGGCGTATTTCTGATTGGTGTCAGTTCGCGCCAGCATGCGGAAAATACCTCGCCCGATCATCCCGCCCGCCATCCGACGAAACAGAACTTGCACGACGTGGTCGATATCGCCATCGATTGTAAGGTGCCGATCGGCGACGCCGTCGTCAGCGTGCCGGGCATGAGCGAGAATATCGCGGCGATCTCGACCTTCGCCAATGCTTTCACGCTGAACTGCCTGGTGATCCGCACGGTGGCAAAACTGGTCGAACGCGGCATCACACCGCCGGTCTGGCGCAGCGGCAATGCGCCGGGTGGGGATGAGGCGAACGCCAGGTTCATTGCCGACTTCCAGGGACGGGTAAAGGCGCTCTGATGGAAACGGTTGACGGCATCGATCCTCACACGGGCAAGGGTATGGCGATCGACATCGCCGATGGCGTGATCACCGCTATCCGTCCCGCTGAGAGCGCAGTTACATCCTATCTTTCGGCGGGGCTGGTCGACCTGCAGATCAACGGATTTCGCGGTCTCGACCTCAATGCAGGTGATCTGACGCCGGATACGCTGCTTTCGCTTTGCGAGGAAATGCTGAGTGTCGGTGTCACGACATGGCTGCCGACGATCATCACTGCGTCCGAAGCGTCTATACTCCAGGCGCTTGACGCGATTGCACGAGGGCGGGCCGGACATCGGTTGATCGCGGAGATGATGGCGGGCGTGCATGTGGAAGGGCCGTCGATTTCCGACAAGGATGGTCCGCGTGGCGCGCATCCGCTGGCACATGTGCGTGCGCCTTCGATTGCCGAATTCGAGCGCTGGCAGAAAGCCTCCGGTGATCTGGTCAGGCTGGTGACACTGGCGCCGGAACATCCGGGCAGTCTCGATTACATCCGAGCGCTTGTCGCGCGGGGCGTTATCGTGGCGCTCGGTCACACCGCAGCGACGCCGGAGGAAATTCATGAGGCCGCGGAGGCAGGCGCGCAGCTATCCACCCATCTCGGCAATGGCGCTGCCGCCATGCTGCCGCGTCATCCGAATTTCATCTGGGCACAGCTTGCCGATGATCGGCTGACTGCAAGCTTTATCGCCGACGGCTGGCATCTGCCGGCCGATACGTTCAAGGCGATGCTGCGCGCCAAGGGCATGGAGCGCGCCATTCTGGTCTCCGACATGGTGGCTCTCGCCGGCATGCCGCCGGGGCTTTACGACGAGGCGATCGGCGGCAGCGTCGAAGTTTCGAACGAAGGCAGGATCAGCGTTGCCGGCACGCCCTATTTGGCCGGCGCCAGCCTGCCGCTTTCCGCCAATGTGGCGATTGCCGCAGAGATGGCCGGGATTTCCCTTGCCGATGCTTTGATGCTTGCAACACAAAATCCCGGCCGCATTATTGGCGGAAGAGGCCGGCTAGACGTGGGAGCAAGGGCGGATCTCATTCGCTTCGATTGGAAGCAGGGTCAGCGCGAGGTAGCTGTTCGTGAAACCTGGCTGCATGGCGAAAAGGTTTTCAGCCGATGATGAAAGCCGGTGCTGCCGTTATCGATATCACGCCGCCGCCGGGTCTTGCCATGTCGGGTTTTGCCGCCCGCCGCCTGCCGGCCAAAGGCGCGCATGATACATTGACGGCGCGCGCGGTGGTCATTGGCGATACGGCCGTTGTCGTGGCCGACGTCATCGGCATCGATGCCAAGATGAGTGCTCGTATTCGGCAGCGCTGCGTCTTGCCGGCGGGCAATGTGGTTGTGGCGGCGCTGCATAACCATGGCGGGCCGGTGTCCATGGCCGGACGGCTCGGAATCGCAGCCGATCCTACCTATCTGGAACGGCTGGAGGACGCTTGCGTCGCGGCGATAGACCGGGCGGCGGCATCCCGGCGACCGGCAACACTTTCCGTCGGGCAGGGCGGCGACCCGGGGATAGCGCGCAACCGGCGCCATCCCGGCGGACTCGTGGACGCTTCCCTGCCGCTTTTGCGGATCCGCGGCGTGGATGGCGATATGATCGCGCTGGTGACGGCCTATGCCTGCCATCCGGTCGTGCTCGCCGCCGATAATCTGATCTGGACCGCCGATTATCCGCATTTCGTGCGAATGGCGCTGGAAGAGGCCTGCCCCGGTGCCGTGGCGCTGTTCATGACCGGATGCGCGGGTGACGCCAATACCGGCCACTCCACCCATGCCTCGATTTCTCTCGGAGCCAATCCCGATCGCAGCTTCGCGGCAGCGGAGCGGATCGGCAGAGCGGTGGCCGAGGCCGCTTTGGCTTCGACTGAACATGCTCTTTCTGGAGAAGTAAGCGCCAGAAACGGGACAGTCCTGCTTGGCTTTGAGCGCAGGGAGCATGAAGCGCCTGAGGACCTCGAACAAAGCTGGCGGCGGGAGGCGATCGATGCCGAGCCTGCGCGCAAAAGCCTGCTCGATTTCTGGGTGGAATGGGTGCGGAAAATTGCGCCGATCACGCCCGAACCGCTCGCTGTCCGCGTCACCGTTCTGGACTGGTGCGGCGTGCCGGTCGTGGCTCTGCCGGGCGAGATTTTTGCGGAGACCGCGCTTCACATTCGGGCGGTATTTGGGCCTGCAAAGCCTGCCTTTGTCATAGGTTTTGCGGATGACAATCCCGGTTACATCCCGCCGAAAAGCGAGTTCGGTTACGGCGGCTACGAGGTCGATGAAGCGCATCGTTATTACGGGCTGCCATCGACTTTTGCGCCGGGGTCGGCGGAGGCGATTGTCGATTGCGCCCTTCGGCTTTTGAAGGGTGATTGAATACAGAAAAACGTGATCCGCGTCGGGCATCGGAAGCCATCCAGCGCTTGACACGCAACCGGTTGCATGAGAGCTTTTTGGTAACAAAGATAAGGGAACAGGACATGAAAAACGCATCTGCAAAGACCAGAATTTCCACGCGCGCGCTGCTCATGAGCACGGCTTTTGTCGGCACGCTTCTTTCCGGCGTGGCGTCGGCATCGGCAGAAACGCTCACCGTGTGGAGCGGTTATCCGGAAATGGCGCCGTTCTACGAGCATGTTGCGCAAGGCATGAAGGCCAGCCATCCCGATCTCGACGTCAAGGTCGAGGCAATTGCGCTTCGCGAGCATGAAAAGCGCGTCGCGCTGGGCCTTACCGGCGGCGGTCAGGAAGGTGTGACGGTGATCGAACTGTCCGGCTCGACCGCGACGCGTTATCTCGAAAACGACCTTCTGCCGGAAGCCAGCGATGAGGTTTCGGCCTTCGTCAAGGACGAGAAGAATTTCAGCAAGTTTTTCAGCGACAGCGCGAGTTACGATGGCGCCGTCTATGGCGTGCCGCTGTTCCGCGGCCAGGGGTCGCTTTACTACAATACCGAGATGTTTGCTGCTGCCGGCCTGACTGCGCCGCCGAAGACGATGGAAGAATATTCCGCCTATGCGGAAAAGCTGACGAAGCGGGATGCATCGGGCAAGGCGACCGTATCCGGCTGGAGCCTGCGCCTGTCCGGTGGCGGTCAGGGTATCGCCGAAAAGTTCTGGACCAACCTGCACCAGTTCGGCGGAGCCATTCTCGTTCCGGCCGGCGACGGCAAATGGAAGCCGGATTTTGCCAACGAAGCCGGCCGCAATGCGCTGAAGCAGTATTTGGCCAACATCTTCACGACGAAGACCGTTTCGCCGGAAATGCCGGCCGATGCCGATGCTTTCGAGCGCGGTCAGACGGCCATGTTCATTCGGGAATCCTGGGTGATCGGCGATATCGCCAAGAAGGCTCCCGATCTGAAATATGCGACTGCGCCGCTGCCGAAGGGCTCGATCGCTCTGCCGACCAATCTCTATGTTGCAGGCGAGGACGCCGATATCGGTTGGGAATTTGCGCAGGCTGCAAATTCGCCGGAGAACCTGGTTTGGCTGCTGGAGAATGTCGGCTGGCTGCCGAACCGCTCGGGCGTCGACTATACCAGCGTAACCGGCAAGCAGCCTGCTTTCGCAGCCTTCGTCAATTATCCGCAGGGTTACGAGTTCTTCACGCTTCCGGCAATCGGCCCGATCGAGGAAGTTCTGACCCGTGTTGCGGCTCAGCTTGTCATCGCCTTCGGGGATGCCTCGATGGCATCCGACGATGCCAAGATCGATGCCTTCCTGAAGAAGGCGAGCGACGAAGTTGTCGCCATTCTCGATCGTGAAGGCCTCGCTGCGAAATAATCGCCGGCGGCTTCGTCAATCGTGTCTTCCGGGGCGTCCTCGCTTGGATTGTCCCGGAAGGTTCATCCCGAATATTCAGGGGTCCGATCGCATGTCGGCCGACCTCTCATGTCTACAGGCCAAGTCAGAATGCTGAAGCGCAAGAGATTCATCTTTGCGATGCTCGCGATCCTGCCGACACTGGCGATCTTCGCCTATGTGCGGCTCTATCCGATTGCAGACACGTTGAGGCTCAGCCTTTACCAGTGGAATATCCTGTCGAAGAACAAGCCCTTCATCGGCCTTGCGAATTTCCGCGAGCTGATGGGCGATCATCTGTTCCTCGATGCGCTGATCAATACGACGATCATCGCTTTCGGGGTGCTGGCCCTGACGATCCCGATGGCGCTCGTCATCGCCGCGTTGATTTTTCATCGCACGCGTTCCCGGATGGCGGGTTTCTACGAGACCGCGGTGTTCATTCCGCATGTGGTGTCGCTCGTGCCCGCCGCCATGGCGTGGAAATGGATTTTCGATGCGAGGCTCGGACCGCTCAATGCGCTGCTCGATTTCTTCGGTATTCCGATGCAGAACTGGCTGTTCGATCCGGTCTTATCCGTCATCTGCATCATCGTGCTCTGCTCGTGGCAGGCGCTCGGTTATGCGGTGCTGATCTATCTCGTTGGCTTCAAGAACCTGCCGGTGTCGCTCTATGAAGCGGCCAAGCTGGATGGTGCCTCGGGGCGCCAAAGCTTCTGGCATCTGTCGATCCCGATGCTGAAGCCGATCACGCTCTATGTCTCAGTCGTCACGCTGGTTTCCGGTTTCAATGTCTATGCGCAGGCCTTCGTGCTGGCCTCCGATGCGCAGGGCGCGCCGGGCCGGCAGGTTCGCGTTCTCGTGCTCGACATGCTGGAAAACAGCTTCCGCAATTATCGCGTCGGTTATGCTGCGTCGGAAGCAGTCGTGCTTCTGGTGATCGTGCTGGTGCTGACGCTCATCCAGTTCTCGATGCTGCGGGAAAAGGGCAAGGCATGACCATGGACACGATGCGCACCGTTGAGCCAACCGCCGAAGAACTGAAAGAAGGCCTGCGCCTTCGCCGCAAGAAGAAGCTGACCAATCTGGCAATCGACACCTTCCTGATCGTCGTCTCGATCATGATGCTTCTGCCGCTGGTCTTTCTCGTCGCGAACGCCTTCAAGACGCCGGCCGAAATGCTGAGCTGGCCGCCGACCATCATTCCGCGTGACCCGACGATCGCTAATTTCTCCGCCGTTCTCGGCGATACGCCGCTCTTACGCTGGATCGGCAACAGCATTGCCTTTGCGGTGCTCTCGACCATCGCGATCGTGGCGACCTCCGCGATTGCCGGTTACGTCTTCGGAAAATTCCGTTTCCGCACGATGAACATTCTCTTCGCGCTGTTCCTGGCCACCGCCATCGTGCCGTTCGAAGTCTATATGATCCCGCTCTATTTTCAGGCGAAAACCCTCGGCATCCTCAATTCGCTCTGGGGCCTGCTGCTTGGCTATCTGGTGATGAGTTTCGGTATCTTTCTGGTGCGCCAGAATGTCATTCACTCCATTCCCGACGAATTGCTGGAGGCCGCGCGTATCGATGGCGCCGGCGAGTTCTGGATCTTCTTCCGCATCGTCCTGCCGCTGTTGCGCGGCGCTCTGGGTGCTCTTGCCGTGCTCGCCTTCTTCCAGGCATGGACGGCGTTTGCCTGGCCGATGATCGTTGCCACGACCCGTTCGAGCTATACGATCGAGGTGGGGCTGGCGCTATTCCAGACCGGCTTTACGGTGGATCTCGGAAGGCTCAGCGCCGCTTCCGCCACTGTTCTCATTCCGTCGATCCTGCTTTTCGTCCTCCTGCGCCGCAATTTCGTGCAGGGTGTGGCCAGCACCGGTCTCAAGGAATGACGGCTATGGCGTTTTTCGACGCGGCGCGGCGGGACTATGTCGCCGCTAATGCCGGCACGCTTTACTGGATGTTACAGCGCCCGGCGCTTGGTGACGGATTTCTCAACACCAAGCAGAACAGCCTGACATGCGAGGATTACGGCGCAGAAGATGGCGTTCGCGGCCCCGACTATATCTACGGTTGGATCCAGGGTCGGGGCTTGGAGGCGCTGGTCGGACATGCGGAGTTTTTTGACCAGGAACTGCCACCGCTTGCCGAAAAGCTGGATGCGACCGGACGCCGTCTCTACGGCCTGCTTGCCGGCCTGCAGAAAGCCAATGGCCATGCGTATTTCTGCTACGACCGCGACATACGGCCAGTCTATGGCGATGCGGCCGGTGCGATCCATCAGCAGCAGCGACAGGGGCCGATCTACAGCTATTCAGATGCCTTTGTCGCCAAGGGATTGATCGCTGCGGTCAGCCGTTACGGCCTGCCTGATCTTGCCGAACATCTCGCCTATTTTCACCGGGTCGTCGAGGCGATCGAGGACGGACGTTTCCAGATGGATGAACGCCGGCCTCTATCGCTCGACAGCATCGCCTCGCAGGCGGATGATTTCGGGCCGCGGATGATCCTGCTCGGCGCTGCCGGCATGTTGAAGCGTTTTGGTCATGCCGACCGTCTCGACTATGCGGATCGTTTTATCGCCCACATCATGGAGCGGCATTTCGATGAGGCCGCCGGCCTGCTGCGCAATGTGCCGGGCGAGGACCTGTGCAATGTCGGACACGGGATCGAGTTCGTTGGCTTTGCTCTCGATTATCTCGACGGCAATGCCGATCCGGCATTGATCGAAAAGCTGGAGCGCATTCTTGTTGCCTCCTTCGACAAGGGCTTTGTCGGTCCGGGACTTGTCCTGACGGTTTCGACGGTGACCGACGAGCCGCAAAGCCCCTATTGCCCGTGGTGGTCACTGCCGGAAACGATCCGTGCAGCAGCGCTCGTGCATGCGTGCACCGGCAGCGCGGAAAGCCTGCGGGTCTGGAAGAAAGCGCATGCGGCCTTCTTCGAACACTATTGGCGCGGCACGCCGCCGATTGCCTATCAGACGATGACGAAGGATGGGCCGGTGGATTTCGTGCCGGCCACGCCTGATCTCGACCCCGGTTATCACACCGGCCTCAGCCTGCTTTCGGCGATACACGCTGCCGACCAGTTAATGCCGACTACTCGAATTGCAAGGTGAAACAATGGCTTCCGTTGAAATCCAGAATGTCCGCAAGGCTTACGGCGACTTCGAGACGATCAAGGGCGTTTCCGTCGAGGTGCCGGATGGCGCCTTTGTCGTGCTGGTCGGCCCGTCCGGCTGCGGCAAGTCCACGCTGCTGAGAATGATCGCCGGGCTTGAGGAAATCACCGGCGGAACGATCCGCATCGATGGTCGCGTCATCAACGACGTCGAGCCGAAGAACCGCGACATCGCCATGGTGTTCCAGAACTACGCGCTCTACCCGCATATGACGATCGCCGAGAACATGGGTTTTTCGCTGCGCCTCGCCAAGAAATCCAAGGAGGAGATTGCCGAGCGCGTCAACGACGCCGCCCGCATTCTCGGCCTGACGGATTATCTCCAGCGTTATCCCAAGCAGCTTTCCGGCGGCCAGCGCCAGCGCGTCGCTATGGGCCGCGCCATCGTGCGCAACCCAAAGGTCTTTCTCTTCGACGAGCCGCTGTCGAATCTCGATGCCAAGCTGCGTGTGCAGATGCGCGCCGAGCTGAAGGATATTCACGCCCGCATCAAGACGACGACCGTCTATGTCACCCACGACCAGATCGAGGCGATGACCATGGCGGACCGGATCGTCGTCATGCGCGACGGCATTGTCGAACAGGTTGGAGCGCCGCTGGACCTCTATGACCGGCCGGTCAATACGTTCGTTGCCAGCTTCATCGGTTCGCCGTCGATGAACTTCATCACCGGCAAGCTTGGCGAAGACCGGATGTCGGTGACGACGGGGAACGGTGTTCGCCTGCCACTCGGCAGAAACGTGTCCGGCACGCCGGGATCGGAAGTGACCTATGGCATTCGCCCGGAGCATCTGACGATCGCGCAGGGAGGTGACAGCATTCCGGTTACGGTCACCAATATCGAACCCACGGGTTCCGAAACCTTCGTGCAGGGCACGGTCGACGGACAGAAGATTTCCGCGCTCCTGCGTGAGCGCCTGTTCATCAAGACCGGCGAAGTGCTGAACGTCGCCTTCCTGCCGACCAATGGCCACGTTTTCGATACGCCAAGCGGTATTCGTATCGATTGATCATGCCCCCGGAAGCGGACTTCACCTTCTCATGAACATGAAACGTCTTTCCAATGCGACGCTCAATGGTCTGGCCCCCTCCGTCGAGCAGCCGGGATATGATCGCGCAGCGGTCACGGCTGGGATTGTGCATCTGGGGATCGGAGCGTTTCACCGCGCCCATCAGGCGGTTTTCATTGATGATTGCCTGAATGAGGGGGCGACGGATTGGGGTGTGATCGGCGCATCACTGAGAAGCCCCGAGACCCGCGATGCGCTGAAGCTGCAGGACTGGCTTTATACGATTGCCGTTGGCGACGGTGACCGGCGTTCTCTCCGCGTTATCGGCGCGTTGCAGGATCTTGTCGTCGTCCCGGAAGATCCGGCGCGGCTTCTCGACATCATGTCCAGCCCGTCGATCCGGATCGTCAGCCTCACGGTGACGGAAAAGGCCTATCTCCGGAATGTCAACGGCGATCTCGATTTCGAGCATGCCGATATCCTTGCTGATCTGGATGAGCCCGAGCGACCGCGATCTATTTTCGGGTTTATCGTCGGCGCTATCGATCGGCGCCGGAAGAATGGAGTCGAGCCCTTCACGGTTCTCAGCTGCGATAATCTCGCGGATAATGGCCGCGTGCTGCACCGGCTTCTCGTTTCCTTCGCCGCGCGGCGAAGCCATGAACTCGCGGCCTTCATCGAGCAGCGTGTGGCCTGCCCATCGACGACGGTCGATCGCATCGTTCCCGCAACGACCGATAGGGATCGAGCCGACATCGATCATCTTCTTGGCGTGCAGGATGCCTGGCCGGTTGCCTGCGAGCCCTTTGCGCAATGGGTTGTCGAAGACAGGTTCACGCTCGGGCGTCCGGCGCTGGAACGTCATGGCGTGACCTTCGTGCGTGATGTGCGGCCTTTCGAATTGATGAAGATCCGCCTGTTGAACGGTGCGCATTCTGCGATCGCCTATCTCGGCTTGCTGCTCGGACATGAAACGGTGGCGTCCGCCTTCGCAGACCTCCGCATATCCGCTTTCGTGGAGGGCCTGTGGGAAGAGCTGATCCCGACCTTGCCCGAGGAGGAGGGACTTCGGCCGTTGATCTATATCGATGACCTGAAGCGGCGTTTCTCGAATACTGCGTTGCGGCACCGAACGGCTCAGATCGCCAATGACGGATCACAGAAGCTGCCGCAGCGCATAGTTCAGGCTGCGATCGAACGTATTGATCGAGGCCTGCCTGCCGACCATCTCGCCATGGTCATTGCGGCTTGGATTGCGGCGCTGGCCGGGCGTCCGGCTCTGGCAGAGTTCACGGATCCTCTCGATGGCGGACTTGTCGCCATTCCATTGTTTCCCAATCCCGGCATCGCGGAAGTAGAGGCGGTCTTTGACCTGACTGGCTTTGGCGGTGACGCCGCTGGCCGTGGCCAGTTGGCACTGCTGGTCGCCAATCGTCTGACGCAAATCAACACATTCGGCGCTGCAAGCGCTATCGATGATCTCAACAGTTAAGGGCATGGCACGATGAAACAGACTTGGCGGTGGTTCGGTTCCGACGACACGGTAACGCTCGATCATGTAAAACAGGCAGGTGCGACCGGCATCGTGACCGCTCTTCATCATCTCAATGACGGCCGTGCCTGGCCGCTGGAGGAGGTGTTGAAGCGCAAGGCCCTGATCGCGGCAAATGGCCTGACCTGGTCGGTGGTGGAAAGCATCATCGTGCACGAGAACGTCAAGACCCGGACCGGCAATTTCCGCGAGCTGATCGATAACTACAAGGCATCCATCCGCGCCGTTGCCGAAGCGGGAATCACCACGGTCTGCTACAATTTCATGGCGATCACGGACTGGACGCGCACAGATCTCGATTACCCCATGCCCCATGGCGGTACTGCGCTGCGTTTCGACGTGGTGGAATTTTGCGCTTACGACATGTTCATGCTTCAGCGTCCGGGTGCGGAGCACGACCATCCGGCGGAGCGAATTGCGCGCGCCGAAGAACGCTTCAAGACAATGAGCGATTCCGACAAGGCGCGGCTGGAGCGTAACCTGATCGAATGGGTGCCTGCGCGCGAATTCGTCTACGATCGGCAAAGCCTCAACCGGATGCTCGACGTCTACAAGGAGCTGTCGGAAGAGGGCTTGCGCGAAAACCTGTTCGCCTTCCTGAACGAAGTCGTGCCCGTCGCCGAAGAGGTCGGCGTCAAGATGGCCATTCATCCAGATGATCCGCCGTTCTCGCTGTTCGGATTGCCGCGTATCGTCCGCAATCGCTCCGATGCGCATGCGCTCATCAATGCCGTACGTTCGCCGTCGAACGGCATCACGCTATGCACCGGTTCCTATGGCGCCAATCCGGACAATGATCTGGTTGCCATGGCCAAGGAGTTCGCCCCAGACATTCACTTTGCTCATCTGCGCAATGTTACCAGGGAAGGCGATGGTTCCTTTCACGAGGCGGAGCATCTGGAGGGGGATACGGATATGGTTCGTGTCACCATGGCACTGATGGCGGAAGAGCGCCGCCGTCAAAATGCCGGTAGGGTCGATTGGGAAATCCCGATGCGGCCGGACCATGGGCACGCAATCGTTGACGACATCGGCAAGAAGGTCAATCCGGGTTACTCCTGTATCGGCCGCCTGAAGGGGCTTGCCGAATTGAGAGGCATCATGCGGACCATCGATACTCTTGCGCCGCATGATCTCGGTTGACGGGTGAGTTGCGGCATTCCTGTCAGGTGAGCTGATATCAGCTGTTCAGACCCGCCCATGCCCTGGGCGGGTTTTTGGTGTCGCGCGATCACCGGTACCATGCAAAATCCGCGATACCATGGAGGCGTGGCCTCTACCGTCTATTTGCTCTCCGCATCGAGCATGGCACGACGCCTTGGCGCGACCGCAGCCAGGTATTTGCGGCAGATCAAAAGGCCAGGCCCGGTTCCTTGTAACAATGCGCCTCAAAGACGCGTTGAAACATTTCCAAATCCATCAAGAGGCGAGAGCGCCGTCTGGTCGATGTCAATTTCATTGATCTTCTGACGTGACGAATTGCTATGGCATCATTTGTAAATCGCATTGTCCCGGATACTATCCGTGGCAAGCTGCTGGCAATTTTCGGCATTGCCGTCAACAGTTTCTTGAAAGCTGCGACGACATTGAAGAATGGCAGAAATATGCGCCGCTGATCATCCGTCAGGTCGACAGTCTCAACGCGATCATTGCCGAATTGCTCGAATTCGGAAAACCCCGGCCGCCGGCCATCCAGTTCATCCAGATCAACGACCTGCTTGGTGAAGTCCTGCTTCTGGCATGCGGTAAATCAAGTGCCCAGGTGGTGCAGGATCTGTCACCCGACATGCCGGTCATCGAGGGGGACGGGGAGTCGCTTAAGCAGGCTTTTCTCAACATCATCATCAATGCTCTTCAGGCGATCGAAAGGACCGGCACGATCTGGATCTCCACCTGCGTGCAGCCCAACGGAGTGGCGTTGATACGGTTCAAGGATGATGGAGAGGGGATCTCGGAGGAAGATCTCGAAAAGATCTTCGATCCCTTCTACTCCACGAAGCCGAACGGCACGGGCCTTGGCCTCGCCATGGTACATCGCATCGTCGATGCACATTACGGCACGGTTACAATTACCTCGAAACGCGGAGAAGGGACGGAAGTTAGCCTTCGTCTTCCGCTGCTCCACCATAGAACCGACGAATTGCCCTCCACATGAACAGATCTTCCAATACCGCCCTCGTTGTTGATGACGATGAGGCGATCCGCCAGATGCTCACCGCCGTTTTGACGAAGGCGGGTTATAGCGTCACCACGGCAAGTGATGGCGCGGAAGCCGTGGCGGAATTCTCGCTGCATCGGCCCGACATCGTTTTGATGGATATCCGCATGCCGAACATGACGGGGCTGCAGGCGCTAGCGGAGATACGCCGGATCGATCGTGCGGCCATAGTCATCCTGATGACTGCCTATGCCGAAGTCGGCACCGCGGTGCAGGCGATAAAGGACGGGGCCTTCGATTATATCATCAAGCCGTTCGATATTGCCGAGGTCATGCTTCTGATCGGCAGAGCGCTGCAGATGCGAACCATGCGGGACGATATCGCCACGCTTCAGCGGGAGCTTTCCGCCAGCTATCGCATGGATCGTATACTGACCAACAGTCCGAAAATGCTCGACCTGCTGCAGATGGTGGCGAAGGTCGCCAAAAGCAACGCAACGGTTCTGGTGACGGGAGAAAGCGGTACCGGCAAGGAAATGATTGCCTCCGCCATTCACTATAACAGCACGCGCAGCAATGGCCCTTTCGTCAAGATCAACTGTGCGGCGGTACCGGAAGGGTTGCTTGAGAGCGAATTTTTCGGCCACGAGAAAGGTGCCTTTTCAGGCGCGGTCGCCCGCAGGTCGGGGCGTTTCGAGCAGGCGGATGGCGGAACCCTGTTTCTGGACGAGATCGGCGACATTTCCGCCAGCCTGCAGGTCAAGCTTCTGAGGGTCCAGCAGGAGCGCGAGTTCGAACGTGTGGGCGGCGACAAGCCTATCCCGGCGGATGTTCGCATCGTCGTTGCGACCAACCGGAACCTGGAGGAGATGGTCCGGCAGAACCTGTTTCGCCAGGATCTCTACTTCCGCCTCAATGTCGTGACGCTGCGCACGGTTCCCTTGCGGGAAAGGCCGGAAGATGTCCGGCTGCTCTCCAGTCACTTTCTCCAGCGCTTCGCCTCTGAAAACCATATCGAAGTCGATGGCTTCGATCAGAATGCCGTCGAGTGCCTGATGCGCTATTCCTGGCCGGGAAATGTGCGCGAGCTCTCGAATGCAGTGGAACGTGCGGTCGTCATGAGCACCGGCGGGTTGGTCTTTGCAGAAGACCTGCCTGAACATATTGCATGCCCCCTCGAAGAGGGCGGCGAGGCTTTTGCGATGCCGGAACCGGACGCTCATGACAAGGCGTTGCGCGACCTGATTTCGGACTTTGAGGCGCGCGTCATCACCGAGGCATTGGCGCGAAACGGCGGAAACCGGGTCAAGACGGCAAGACAGCTGGGCATCAGCCGCCGCTCGCTGCTCTACAAGCTGCAGGAACATGAAATCTCCTGAACCATCCGGTTCTGCAGGTGAAGGTGCGCAACCCTGTGCGCACTATGCATTATCTTGCGCGGCAAGTCACGTTTCACGCTGACGAACCGCAACTCCAAGGCACTTTTCGCCCGAAATGAAAATGGCATGCTTTATGCAATTTACTTAAGCGAACTGCCTGAAAACCTCTCTCCTGAAGCATTTTTTCTGGGCAGTTCAGGAGGATCAGGTCGGTCGGCGCTCGTTTTCGCCGGCAGGCAAATTCTCCTTCCCGTCAAGGAAAGGAAGAATATTTCATGAGTAAATTGCGAACGCTGGAAGAGGCCGTTGCGGCCACCCCCGAAGGTGCAGTGTTGATGATCGGCGGCTTTATGGGCGCCGGCACACCCCATCGCCTGATGGATGAACTTGTGCGGCAGGGCAAAAAGGGCCTGACGGTTATCGCCAACGATACCGCCCGCCCGAATGTCGGAATCGGAATACTGATCGATGCGAAACTGGTCGCAAAGCTGGTGACCAGCCATATCGGTACCAACCCTGAAACACAGCGGCAAATGATTGCGGGGGAAACGCAGGTCGAGCTCGTGCCGCAGGGTACGCTTGCGGAGCGTATCCGCTCCGGCGGTTTCGGCCTTGGCGGCGTCCTGACGCCGACGGGTGTCGGCACGACGGTGGACGAAGGCAAACAGACCATCGAAATCGATGGCAAGACCTTTCTCGTCGAGAAGCCGCTGAAGGCGGATTTCGCGCTGATCAACGCCAAACGCGCCGACTATTACGGAAATGTCGACTACGCGCTGACGGCACGCAATTTCAATCCGTTGATGGCGATGTCGGCCGAAACCGTGGTCGTTGAAGCCGCAGATATCGTTCCCGTTGGTGTCATTCCTCCGGATGTCGTCGTGACCCCGAACGTGCTTGTGGACTACCTCATTGCTACGGAGAACCGTCATGGATGAAAAGACTTTGATCGCCAAGCGCGTTGCGCTTGAACTGAAGGACGGTTTCCTCGTCAATCTGGGCATCGGCTTGCCGACGATGGTGGCGGCTCACCTGCCGAAGGACATGAATGTCTTCTTTCAGTCGGAGAACGGGCTTATCGGCATGTCGGCACTTCCGGAGCAGGGCTTTGCGCTGGGTGATCTGACCGACGCTGGCGGTGCTTTCATCGGTGCCCTGCCGGGCGCCTGCGCCTTCGACAGTGCCACATCCTTCGGGCTCATCCGAGGCGGCCATCTCGACGTAACCGTGCTTGGCGGCCTGCAGGTCGACCAGTCGGGCCAGCTCGCCAACTGGATGGTGCCGGGCAAGATGGTGCCGGGCATGGGTGGCGCGATGGACCTTGTATCCGGCGCCAAACAGGTGATCGTTGCCATGCAGCACACCGCCAAGGGCAAGTCGAAGATTGTATCGAAATGCACGCTGCCGCTGACATCTGTGCGCCGCGTAGATCTGATCGTCACCGACCTTGCGGTTCTTCAGCCCAGCGATGAAGGCCTCATCCTCAAGGAGACGGCACCCGGCGTTTCGATCGATCAGGTGAAAGCCGCCACGGATTGCGAGCTGATCATTCCTTCGAACGTTCCCGAGATGCAGATCACCGCGTGATCCTTCCACTCATTTAGAAAGAGACACATCATGTCGTCCGTTCCCAGCGAGGAAACGAGCGCGAGCCGTTTCAACCCTATTCATGCCCTGACGAGAGGCCTTTCAAGCCTTGTCAGTCGGTATCTACCGGACCCCTTGGTCTTTGCTATCCTCCTGACGATCATCACCTTCGCCCTTGGCGTTTTCCTGACGCCGTCCTCCCCGCTCGATATGGTCAACATGTGGGGTGACGGTTTCTGGAACCTCCTGGCATTCTCGATGCAGATGGCCCTGGTTCTGGTGACGGGCCATGCATTGGCCAGTTCGGAGCCTATCCACAAGCTGATGGTGAAGCTGTCATCGATCGCCAAGACACCGCGGCAGGGTGTCATGCTGGTCGTGTTTGCTTCCAGCGTCGCCTGTGTCATCAACTGGGGTTTTGGTCTGGTTGTCGGCGCCATGTTCGCCCGTCAGGTTGCCCGCCGCATTCCGGCTGCAGATTACCGCCTGCTGATTGCGTCTGCCTATATCGGCTTCATGACGTGGCATGGCGGCCTCTCGGCTTCCGTTCCGCTGGTTGCCGCCACGCCCGGTAATCCGATGGAGAAATCGATCGGCCTCATCCCGATCTCGGACACGATCTTCACCGGTTACAATATCTTCATCACGGTCGCCCTGATTGTGGTCCTGCCCTTCCTTTGCCGCTTCATGCACCCTGCGGAGAAGGACGTCGTTGCAATCGATCCCAAGCTTCTGCAGCCGGAGGAATCGACAAAGCGCGTGCTCGGTCCCGATGCGACTTTTGCCGAGCGCATGGAAGAAAGCCGGATTTTCGTCTGGATCGTAGCGGCACTCGGCATCGTCTATCTGGTCCAGTATTTCCAAAGCCACGGCTTCAACATGACGGTCAACATCGTCAACCTGATGATGGTGATTGCCGGTCTGCTTCTGCACCAAACCCCGATGGCCTATGCCCGTGCCATCAGCAATGCTGCCCGCGGCACAGCCGGGATCATGATCCAGTTCCCGTTCTATGCCGGTATCCAGCTGATGATGGAACATTCCGGTCTGGGTGGCCTTATCACCAACTGGTTCGTGGAAATCGCCACCAAGGACACGTTCCCCGTTCTGGCATTCCTTTCGTCCGGCTTCGTCAACTTCGCCGTGCCGTCCGGTGGCGGTCACTGGGTTGTCCAGGGTCCCTTCATCATGCCTGCTGCAGAAGCTCTTGGCGTCGACAAGGGGATCGCCGCCATGGCCATCGCCTATGGCGAGGAATGGATGAACATGGCGCAGCCTTTCTGGGCACTGCCCGCTTTGGCAATCGCCGGGCTCGGGGTGCGTGACATCATGGGCTATTGCGTGACCGCTCTCATCGTCACGCTGCCGATCTTCCTGATAGGCCTCTATTGCTTCTGACTTTTTCGGGCGCGTCAACGATCCCTGACGCGCTCGTGCCTTCTTCCAAAATGGCAACATTACCGGAGTAAAACCATGACCAATATCGTAATCGTATCGGCCGCCCGCACGGCGATCGGCAAGTTCATGGGTGGGCTTTCCACCCTTCCCGCCAGCCAGCTGGGTTCGATCGTCATCCGCGAGGTTCTCGAACGCGCCAAGCTTGAAGCTTCTGCCGTCTCCGACGTTGTGCTCGGCCATGTGCTGAGCGCCGGCCAGGGCCAGAATACCGCCCGCCAGGCTTCCGTTGCCGCCGACATTCCGATGGAGGCCTCAGCGCTCACCATCAACCAGGTCTGCGGCTCTGGCCTGCGTGCGGTCGCACTTGGCGCCCAGTCGATCCTTGCCGGCGATGCCGATGTGGTCGTGGCTGGCGGCCAGGAGAACATGAGCCTTGCCCCGCATGCCGCCGTCCTGCGCACCGGCGTCAAGATGGGCTCGGCCGAGTTCGTCGACACGATGATCCGCGATGGTCTGTGGGATGCGTTCAACGACTACCACATGGGCATCACCGCCGAAAACGTCGCCGAGAAATACAAGCTCACCCGCGAAGAGCAGGATGCCTTCGCGCTCGCCTCGCAGACCAAGGCTGCAGCCGCGATCGCTGAAGGCCGGTTCAAGGCGGAAATCGTTCCGGTAACGATCAAGACCCGCAAGGGTGACATCATCGTCGATACCGACGAGAACCCGCGCGCCACGACGCTGGAAGCGCTTTCCGGCCTCAAGCCTGCCTTCAAGAAGGACGGCACGGTGACGGCCGGCAATGCCTCTGGCCTCAACGACGGTGCTGCCGCCGTGGTTCTGATGCGCGAGGACGAAGCTGCCCGTCGGGGTCTCACCCCGCTTGCCCGGATCGCCTCGTTTGCGACGATGGGCGTCGATGCCTCGATCATGGGCACCGGCCCGATCCCGGCCTCGCGCAAGGCGCTGGAACGGGCCGGCTGGAACATCAACGATCTCGACCTGATCGAGGCCAATGAGGCGTTTGCGGCACAGGCTCTTTCCGTCAACCGCGAACTCGGCTGGGATCCGGCCAAGGTCAACGTCAATGGCGGGGCGATCGCCATCGGCCATCCGATCGGCGCTTCCGGCGCCCGCGTTCTGGTCACGCTCTTGCATGCGCTGAAAGCCCGCAACGCCAGGAAGGGCCTCGCAACGCTCTGCATCGGCGGCGGCATGGGCATCGCTCTTTGCGTCGAGGCGCTCTGAGCGGCTTTTCCGTCAACGGTTTTTCCCAGGCCGTTGATCATCTCGCAAACGTCCTCCTCAGCGTTTCTGCGGGATTTCGTGCCGGGCAACTCCATTTGGTCGAGTTGCCCGGCGCATCTGAGCTCTGAAAATGAGCGCGTAATCCACGCTGTTCACACCCAAGTGTGTGGCTATTCAGCCCAATTTACCTATGAGCTATTGCCTGTCTGCGAGAGATGCTTATCTCCGAAATATGGAAACAATCTCGATTACACAGGCTCGATGACACAGGTGAATTGATGGCTTTGGCCGCTGCCGTCGCGATCCTGTTGGTGGGATTGCTTTTTCTCTTCAATCGACGCGCGGCCTATCCCGCACTTGCGCTTGTCGCGATCATCGGGATCACCGTGGCGATCGCCACCGCCTTGCAGCCGTCAACACGTCAGAACACCAAGGAAGCGGTGACGGCGAAAGTATCCGTGGATCCGGTCGCATGTACCGATCCTTCAAAACCCGTCGCGATCGAATTCCTTAACGGTAATGATGCAGCCGTGCAGAGGGTGTCGTTCAGTCTGCTTGGCCGTATGACAGGGCATTCGTCGGTCGCCTATCGCGGTTTTCTACAGGACGATACGATCATCGAGCCGGGGCAGGCCGCAGTGACTTGCCATGGATTGCTTCCGCTCGGCTTTGCTCCGCCACGACCCGCGACCATCATCCCTGAAGACTACGACTGGTCCGTCGATATCTCGCTTGTCGATTTTTCGACGCGCTGATCTCTCCAGACCGAAATCGGGAGAGACCAGGTTCAAGCTCAGTCACCGAAGATCGGAACGCGTAGTCCTTCGCTGCCGAAAAGCTGTTCCAGTTGCGTGATGCTTGGGCATTTCGGTGCGTTTTGTAACAGATCCGGGCTGAAATCGGCCTTTGCAAGCGCCACGACCGCGGTCGCAAGAACTGACGTTCCGGGCGTGATCTCGCCGCGAAGCTGGGGAACCAAGGTCTTGGCATGAATGAGGTTGCTGTTGGCAATGGCGCTGATGGCCACTCCGTTACGCGTGATATCTGGTGACAGGTCGAGAATGGCGCTGGTGTCCGTCTGGCCGTGCCAGATCGCACGCCCCCCATCTTGCTCGGCGATGTCGGCATTGAAATCGGCCCGCGGGATTGCAAATCCGCCCTCGCTGGTTTGCAGTGGGCGCGGTGTGGTGATGCGGTGCAGGCGAATGTGCCATGGGTTGGCCGGCACAAGCCAGGTCTCGACCGTCACATCGCCCCACGGCTTCCAGCGGGAATAGAGGTTGTCGCCGGCAATCAATGCCTCTTCCAACGTCTCGCGCATGCGGAAATGCACGCCATCGTCGGAAAGACCGAGCATGCCGTCGAAGCTTGCGGCGACAAAATGCCGATCGTTGAGTTCGATATTGAAGCCGTAACGCGTCGAATAGACGAATTTCGAGTATTTCTCGTTGGCGCCTAGCATCTTGTCATGTTGTTGGCCTGAGGAGAGGATGACGGTATTGCCCGGCGTATGCATCGCAACCATGCCGGCTTCCTTCAGCGGCACCGGATCGGCAAATTCGGGAGCAGCCGTCTCCTCCGCAGCCCAGAACGGGTGGTCGGCGGAGAGCGCCAGCGGCAGGAAGAATTTCAGCGCCCAATAGGGCGAGCCGGCGGAGTTGTAGCTCTCGCTCATCATCAGGTTCGGATAGCCGTAGCCGATCGAAAGCACGCCGTCGCGCTCCGCGATCGGCAGGTCCGACCACCAGCGGATATGGCGCATGTAATAGCCCTTGGTCTCGCTCCAGGGCAGCGCCTCGACATCGGCAAAGGCAAGAGCACCCCAGATGCCACCGCAGGCAAAACGATAGGTTTGGCTGCGGCCGAAGGCGAGGGCTGCACCATCCGGGCCGAACCAGTGACGGATATCCTTGGCAAACACGTTTGCACGCTCGCGATAGGCGGCAGCGCGTTTGGTGTCGTGCTTGGCAATGACGGAATAGATCAGCGCATAGAAATGCAGGGCGAAGGGCACGTAGTGGTCGGCGCGCTTCACCGGCCCGTCGCGATACCAGCCTTCGCCAAGCCGGAACGCCTCGACTTCATCGAGATATTTTTCCGTCAGCGAGCGGTCGAAATCGATACCGGCCTGCGTCAGCCCGAGATCGATCAGGACGCGGAAAAATTTCCAGTTGTTGTCGACGAACTCCTTGTCCCGCGCGGAAATCAGATAGGCGGCAATGGTCTTCTTCTGGGTCTCACTCAGCGGTTCCCAGATGAACTGCGGCACCATGGCGATGGCAAAACCGATTGCCGCAAGCTCCACTTGCCGCTGGTCGGTGCGGGAAACATCACCCCAATATTCCGGGTGGGACGGATCCGTGCCGTTGGCGAGGCCGCGCCGATAAAGCTCCCAGTGCGGAAAGTCATAGCCGCCTGCGGCCAGCGGCACGATGCCCCAGAGCGGCCGGGCAAAACCTTCGAGATCGGCTGCAGCGCGGTCGAAATGCGCGCCGGTGGCGTTGAGGCGCACCCGTGCACCGCCTTCGGAAAAATAGGGAAGTAGCGGCTTGAACAGATCCATCACCGCTTTCGCGACATCGTCGCGCGTCTTGAGAGGATTGCCATGAAGCGGATTGGCGCGGGCGGGATCGTAGATCATCGGTCTTCCAGTCATTCGTCGGGCAGATGTTCGGGCAAAAGAAAACCCCGCGGCAACCAAGGTCACCGCGGGGGCAGGGCGTGTTACTTGATGGCTTTTACGCCATCGGTCATTTCCTTCAGACCGTCATCGATCGAGGTATTGTCGGTCATCATCGAGTCATGCGCGCGATTGAGGATGACCTCGATACGGGCAGCATTCGGCGTCACCGCCATTTCCAGATAGGACTTGCCGGGCTCAAGTGCAGCCTTGCTGGTTTCGTCCTGCGGGAAGCCGTCGAGCGAGGCGATCTTGGCCGTCACTTCCGGCGTACGCACGGTCGGGATCGTGCCGGTCGATGCGATGATCGAGGCGCCTTCCGCGCTGGTGACGAACTTGATGAAGTCGAGAACCGCTTCCTTGTGGGTGGAATTGCTGTTCACCGACAGGCCGGAAATCTGCGCTGCGGTCGTACCGGCAACAACGCCTTCCGGATGCGGGAATTTCACGATTCCCCAGTTCTTGCTCTTCGATTCACCCGACTTGACCTTGGCGATCTGCGTGCCGACAAACCATGTGCCCATCGGCAGCATGCCGATCGTGCCGTTGAAGAACGGACCCGAATAATGGGTGTTCGAGGTCTTCAGCGTTGCATAGGACGGCACGACGCCATCTTCCTGCAGCTTCAGCGCACGCTCGTACCAGGGCTTCAGGAATGCATAATCCGGGCCAGCCAATGTGTTCTTGCCGTCCTGGATGCCGGCCAGCTGAACGGTGGAGCGCCAGGTGTGCAGCAGTGCGCCATAGGTCTTGTTAACGCCCATGCCGCCGGCAAGCTTGGTCGCGGTCTCATCGAACTGCGCCCAGGTCATGTCGTTGGTCGGGTAGGGCACGCCGGCCTTGTCAAAAATGTCCTTGTTGTAATAGACGACCCAGAAATCCGAGCGGAATGGCAAAGAATAGATCTTCCCGTCAATCGTCATTTCTTCGGCCAGACCGCCGAAGGATGCCGAGTCGATGTTCTGCTCCTTCATGAAGCTGGAGAGATCCATGATCGAGCCGGCGCGGATGAGGTTCGTATAGTTCGGTACGTCCTTGACGGTGACGATGTCGATATCCTTCGAACCGCCCGCAAGCTGCGTAGCGATCATCTGCTGATAATCCTGCGAGCCGAGATCGACATGCTCGAATTTCACATTGGGGTTCTTGGCCTGATAGGCTTCGATCAGTGGTTTGTAGAAGGCTACCTTGTCCCAATCCCAAAGCGCCCAGCGCAGTGTGACGGCCTCACCCGATTGCGCCAAGGCAGCACCGGCGGTGGACGCCGCAAGCGCAAGGCCAGCCAGCGTCAGTTTCATGCCTCTCCCTAAAGTTTCCAAATACATCCTGTTTCTCCTTCCCTGGATTGTCTCTGGTTTAAATATGCTTTGCGGCTGCCGCCTCTGTCTCAAGGTTGGGCTGTGTCGCAACAGGCAGGGCAAGCACCATCACGGCGGCGCGGTGCGCGGCAAAGGTGATGGCAAAAAGCCCAAGAGAAAAATTGAGTGTGGCCGGCATGAACACCGACACGGGATAAAATGCGATATGGGCGAGCCACAGGCCCGCCACGAAAAGCAGCGCCGCCATCACTGGCAACGGCCTTATGATCGATGCGATGGCCGAAAGCTGCAGCAGTTTTCTCGCCGGCAGGTCGCGCATCACCATCAGCACCAGAAAATGGCAGGCGGTGATGCAGAGGAAAAGGGTCACGACAAAGGCGATCGCCAGCGGCACCGCCAACATCAGATTTTCCCGCGCTGCCGATGCATATGTGGCAACGGCATAACCACCGAGGCCGATGGCTGCGGCAAACAGCAAGCCCCAAATCGTCGCGCGCCAGAAATAACGGCGCAGCGCTTCCAAGAAATCGCGCAGCAGATAGGTGTTGCGGTCTTCGACAAAGGCAACGCAGACAAAGGCCATGGCTGCGAGTGCGGCCGGCAGCGGGATGATGAGAAGGGCGGCCAGAATGAACAGGATGTTCAGTTTGACCATCTCCCACCATTCACGGGCAAATGTCTGGCCGAACAGGGCAAGGCCGGTCTTTTTCGGCGCATTCTTGGGAATGCCCGGCCCTTCCTTCGTCCACATGTCCCGCAGCCACTGCATGGCCTTCCTCCCGGCTCGGCGTCCTCAATAGAGGATCGAGCGTTCCGTTTCCTTGTCGAACAGCTGCATATTGGTCGTATCGACGACCAGCTTTGCCGTTTCGCCCGTCTTCGCCTTGAAGCGCGGCGAGACGCGCACGGTCATCGCCTTGTTGCCCGCGGTGATGTTGAGATGGATCTCGGAGCCCATCGGCTCGGCAAGATCGACGACGGCGTCGAACGGCGCGATATTGTCCGGGTTGATGTCGCCCGGCGCCAGCTCGTGGAAGTTTTCCGGTCGAATGCCGACAATGACTTCCTTGCCCTCGTAAGGAGCAATCCGGGCCTTGTCGAAGCTTGCCGGGATCGGCAATACGCGACCGTCGAAGATTGCCACATAGCCTTCGCCACGCTTCTCGATCTTCGAAGGCAGCATGTTCATCTGCGGTGCGCCGATGAAGCCTGCCACGAACATGTTGATCGGCCGGTCATAGAGGTTCTGCGGCGTATCGACCTGCTGGATGTGACCATCGGCCATCACCACGATACGGTCGGCCATGGTCATGGCCTCGATCTGGTCGTGGGTGACGTAGATGAATGTCGAGTTCAGCCGCTTGTGCAGCTTGGTGATCTCGGCGCGCATCGTGCCGCGCAGCTTTGCGTCGAGGTTGGAGAGTGGCTCGTCTAGCAGGAACACTTCCGGATTGCGCACCATGGCGCGGCCCAGCGCCACGCGCTGCCGCTGGCCGCCGGAAAGCGCCTTCGGCTTGCGGTTCAGAAGATGGGTGATGTCGAGGATCTTTGCCGCTTCCTGCACCTTCTGGTCGATGACCTCGCGGGAAGCCTTTCGCAGCTGCAGGCCGAATGCCATGTTCTTGTAGACGGTCATATGCGGATAGAGCGCATAGTTCTGGAATACCATGGCGATGTCGCGGTCCTTCGACGGCACGTCATTGACGACATCGCCGCCAATGATCAGTTCGCCGCCGGAGATTTCCTCAAGGCCGGCGATCATGCGCAGGGTCGTGGACTTTCCGCAGCCGGACGGGCCGACGAGGATGATGAATTCCTTGTCTGAAATCTCCAGATCGATGTCATGAACAACGGTCAATGCGCCGTAGGTCTTGTTCAATTTCTTAAGCGAAATGCTGGCCATCGGTTCAATCTCTCACCAGTAGGAAGACCACGAACGCGACAGGCGCGTCAGGGCTTCCATGTAATAATAGTCACCCCAGGAGACGCACTCGTCGACGCCTTCGCCGCGGCAGGTGTTGTAGGGGGATTTCTTCGAATAGGTGCCGTGCAGGACGAGCCCGTTGGAGATGGCCGGGTCCTTGACGGCGTAATGATCGGCTAGGCTTTTGATCATCCGGCGGGCGAGGTCACGATACCGATCCGCAGCTTCGCCGCCGACGAGATCGGCCATCTCCAGCAGTCCGCAGGCAACGATCGAGGCCGCAGACGTATCGCGCGGTTCGTTGTCGCCATCGGAAAATACCATGTCCCAATAGGGCACCATGTCTGCCGGCAGCTTGTTCAGGTAGAATGCCAGCAGCCGGTCGAACGTGTCGCGATATTCGTCGATCCGCTCGTAACGATAGGAAAACGCCATGCCGGCCACGCCCCAGGCCTGGCCGCGCGCCCAGAAACTGTCATCGGCATAACCCTGCTTGGTCGCGCCGCGCACCGGCGCGCCGGTGACCGGGTCCATGTAGAAGGTGTGATAAGTAGAATCGTCCGGGCGCACCGAGTTCTTCAGCGTCGTGCGGGCATGGATGAGCGCGATATCGCGGTATTTCTGGTCGCCCGTCTGCTCGGTTGCCCAATAGAGCAGCGGCAGGTTCAGCAGGCAGTCGATGATATAGCGATATTCTTCCGCCACGCCCTTGCGGCCCCAGGCCTGAATGAACTGGCCGATCGGCTGGTAACGCTCGATCAGCTGGTCGGCGGCGAGAAGTGCTGCCCGGCGGCCATCCTCGTCACCCACCAGCTTCCACGCGGCAATGCAGGAGGGCGAGTAGAGGAAGCCCATGTCGTGGTGGTCGGTCTCGATGCGGTTCTCGATCCGGTGCAGAAAGCTCTGCACCTGGATCTGCGCCGCATACTGAAAGGTCTTGTCGCCGGTATGCTCGAAGGCCAGCCAGATTTCGCCCGGCCAGAAACCGGCGGTCCACTGGTTGTTGGCAACGGGCGGATAGAAATTGTTCACGCTCGAATGATTCTGGGCGCTGTAGGTGAATTCCGGCAGGTTGCGACGGATCTGCTCGACAGCGACATCGAGGGCCACTTTCACCTGTTCATCGGTGATCGGCTGTGGAGCGATGGGGGAGATGGCGTTCATGAACTTATCCCTTCAGGCCGGAAGATGCGACGCCTTCGACGAAGAAGCGCTGCAGCGACAGGAAGACGATCAGAACCGGGATCAGCGCGACGACTGAAGCGGCCATGATAAGCCCGTATTCGGCCGAATATTGGCTGATGAACATGCGCAGGCCGATCTGGATCGTCTTCAGCTCGGTCTTGGTCAGGTAGATCATCGGCCCGAGAAAATCGTTCCAGGTGGTGACGAAGGTGAAGATCGTCAGCGTGGAAAGTGCTGGCTTCGATAGCGGCAGCATGATCTTCGCCCAGATCTGGTATTCGTTCATGCCGTCGATACGGGCCGCCTCGCAAAGCTCGGTCGGGATCGACATGTAGAACTGCCGCATCAGGAACACGCCGAAGGCGGTGAATGCCTGCAGGCAGATCAGCGCCAGGTGCGTGTTGTTGAGGCCGAATTCGCGCATCAGCAGGAACTGCGGCACCATATAGACCTGCCAGGGCATGGCGATTGTGGCGATGTAGCCGAGGAACAGCGCGTTCTTGTAGGGGAACTCCAGCTTGGCAAAGGCGTAGGCCGCAAAGCTGGACGTAAACAACTGCAAGACCGTGACGATGATCGTCAGCTTCGACGTGTTGTAGATGAACAGCGCCAGCGGGATCTTCGTCCAGATATCGACGTAGTTCTGCCACTGCGGATTGGACGGGATCCATTCGATCGGGAAGACGAAGACTTCGCTGCTCAGTTTCAGCGAGGCCGACAGCATCCAGGCGAAGGGAAGCAGCATCACGAGGGTGATCAGGATCACCGTCACATAGATGGCGGCAAGTTTCCCGGTGAGTTTCTGGCCGGCAATACGCATGGCTCAGTCCTCCTTCTGGCGGCGGAACTGGATGACGGTGATACCCAGCACGAGGAAGAACAGGACGAGCGCGATCATGCTGGAATAACCGAGATCCCAGGAGACGAACGCCTCGTTATAGATGTGATAGACGAGCACGAGGGTCGAGGTGCCGGGGCCGCCCTGGGTGATCATATAGATCTGGTCAAATACCTTGAAGGACTGGATGGTCAGCATCACGGTAACGAAGAAGGTCGTCGGGCCGAGCTGGGGCACGGTGACATAAAGGAATTTCTGCCAGGCATTGGCACCATCCAGATCGGCGGCCTCATAGAGTTCGGAATTGATGCCCTGCAGGCCGGCCAGATAGATGACCATAAAATAGCCCATGCTCTTCCACACGCCAAACAGGATGACGGTGACCATCGCCCAGTGGCGGTCGGCGGCCCAACCCGGCATATCCTTCGGGTCGAGGCCGAGCGTGTAGAGGAGCATGTTCACCGGACCCATTTCAGGGTTGAAGATCATGTTCCAGACGACGGCAACGGCCACCAGCGAGGCGACGTAGGGAAAAAACATCGCGGTGCGGAAGAAGTCGCGGCCGAGGATTTTCTGGTTCAGAAGGATGGCAAGGCCGAGCGCGCAGGCAAGCGTCGCGGGCACAGACACCACCGTATAGATGATCGTGTTCCAGAAGGCGTCGATGAACGCCTTGTCTTCGAACAGGCGCCAGAAATTGTCCAGCCCGGCAAAGGTCATGGCATTGCTGCCGTCCCAGTGCATGAAGGCCAGCACGAAGGCGAACAGGATCGGGCCGAGCGTGAAGACGGCAAATCCTAGGAAATTCGGGGCAATGAAGGAGTAGGCGACGAGCGCGTCCTGCACCTTGCGGCGACGCTTGGACACGACCTTGCGCCGTCTCGTCACGACCGGCGTGTCGCCGGCGGCAATGATAGAGTTAGCCATCATACTCCTCCAAGAAAAGATGCCACGGACTATGCCCCTTCGAGAGCCTATCCGCGGATGCACGGCCAAAAATCGATCTGCCTTCCGTGCCTCCTCCCAGGATCGACATATCATATCCACGACATTGGTCAAACAACTTCTAAATGGATAATATGAATTCTGTAGAAAAGCCAAAATACATATGATAGGCGATGTCTCACGCAGTTTTGATGGCAGGAGGAAGCGATGTTTCGCGAGGCTGCAGCGCACATCCCTTCGGTTTTTTCAGAGTTTCTCCCTGGTGCTCGGTTTGATGATCGAAATGCATGGCAGAATGTCGCCGATGAATTGAAGGCGCATGTGCTGAAGGAGGCCGAAGCGGCATCCGGTCGCAGCTGGTCGGTGATCAGGGCCGAGGATTACCGGCAATTCTCGATCACGGGCAACAGGGCGGATTTCGAGGCGCTGTATTTCTCCCGCCGGAGGATGCTGAACGATCTCGTGCTCGGCGAACTGGCCGAGGGTAAGGGCCGCTTTCTGTCATCGATCGTCGATGGCGTCATGCTGATCTGCGAGGAAAGCGGCTGGCAGCTTCCGGCGCATAATTCCTACGAGCGCGGCGGCGTGCGCCATGCCCTGCCGAATGTCGAGCGCCCGGTCATCGATCTTTTCGCCGCCGAAACCGGCGCATTGCTCGCCACCGTGGCTGCTCTCCTTGGCGGGCCGCTGGATGAGGTCAGCCCCGTTGTCCGACGCCGCATCGAGCAGGAAGTGCGTGTTCGAATTCTCACGCCCTATCTCGGCACCCATTTCTGGTGGATGGGCAATGGCGCGGAGCGGATGAACAACTGGACGGCCTGGATCACCCAGAACGTTCTTCTCGCGACCTTCAGCCTCGATGCCGATGATCAATTGAAGCGCCGTGTCGTGGAAAAGGCGCTCGGCAGCCTCGATTGCTTCATCAAGGATTATGCCGAAGACGGCGCCTGCGAAGAGGGCGTGGTTTATTACCGGCACGCCGCCCTTTGCATGTTCGGCGCTATGACGATCCTCGACACGGTCGCGCCCGGCTGCATGTCAGCGCTGTGGGCTGAGCCCAAGATCCGCAACATGGCGGAATACATTCTCCATATGCACGTGGACGGCCGCTACTATTTCAATTTCGCCGATTCCGCTGCCGTTATCGACCCCTGCACGGCGCGCGAATATCTGTTCGGCAAGGCTGTCGGATCGGATGCGCTGGCGGCTTTTGCCGCAAGGGACCGTGCGGTGAGCAAGGCGCCGCATCTGCCGGAAGAATGGAACCTCTGGTATCGCGTTCAGGAACTGCTGACCAAGGTGCGACTGCCCGAAGCGGAGCAGCTTCCCGCCGCTGATGCCTCCTATCCCGGCATCGGTCTCCATATCGCTCGCGACGATCGCTTCGCGCTTGCGGTCAAGGGCGGAAACAACGGCGAAAGCCACAATCACAACGATGTCGGCAGCGTTACGCTCTACAAGAACGGCCAGCCGTTCCTGATCGATGTCGGTGTCGAGACCTATACGGCAAAAACCTTTTCATCCCGGCGTTACGAAATCTGGACGATGCAGTCGGCCTTCCACAACCTGCCGACATTCGGCGGCGTGATGCAGTCGGACGGCGCAGCCTTTGCCGCACGCGACATGAAGGCGGAATTTTCGGCCGAAGTTGCGGAGATCTCGCTCGATATCGCCGCTGCCTATCCGCAAGAGGCGAAGCTCCGCGCCTATCGCCGCAAGATTTCCCTTAATCGCGGCCGGGGCGTCGAGATCACGGATGTCCACGACGGAGACCTGCCTGCTGTCCTGTCGCTGATGGTTCGCGATGAGCCGGTCCTTCGCGGCGGTTCGGTTCATGTGGGTGAATTGGGGTCTATCGAGATCGAAGGGGGCGGCGAAGCCGAGATCGAGACGATCGAGATCGGCGATGCGCGCCTGGCGATTTCATGGCCTTCGAAAATTTATCGGCTGCGCATTCCGCTTGTCGGCAAGCAGCTGAAATTGCAGATCGTCTGAGGAGGACGGAATGGAACTGAGACTGAAGGTAATCGGCGCGGGCGGTGATGTCCGTTGCGAGACGACCAATACGGACGAGGCATTTCTCATTTTCCGTGGTGCTTACGAAGATGGTGACCAGGTCGTAGTCGAGGCCTCTGAAGCCGGGCATGTCGTGCTTGCTCTCGATGATGCGATGAGCCCGACGCTCGTCTACCTGAAAGGCGAGAGTTACGCGCTGACCGTTCCCTTCGAAATCCGCCGCGCGCCCTATTCGCCGCGCGCATTTTCGGGTGAACTGCATCGCCTGCATGTCCGCAAGGCTCGCCCGGAAGAAGCGGCGCAGCGCCGCAATCTCGCGCTCAATCCGTGGGACGACAAGGGCAATACAACGCTGTTTCCGCATGCGGAAGCAAATGTCCAGACCCGCGGCGAGACCCAGTTTGCCGCGCGAAATGCCATCGATGGCGAAAAGGCCAATGATGATCACGGCCGCTGGCCCTATACGAGTTGGGGCATCAACATGGACCCGGCGGCTGAATTGACGGTCGAGTTCGGCCGGCCCGTCACGGTCGATGAGATCGTGCTCTATCTGCGTGCCGATTTCCCGCATGATGCCTGGTGGCAAAATGCCAGCGTCACGCTCTCGAGCGGGCAGGTGTACAGCTTTCCTCTGGTGAAGACAGGCAATGCGCAGAGTTTCGGGATCGAAGCGCAGGAGGTCGAGTGGGTCAAGCTGCATAGCCTGATCAAGGCGGAGGATCCGTCGCCTTTCCCGGCGTTGACGCAGATCGAAATCTGGGGCCGCGACTGAATTGGTGCGGAGGCGTTGCCTGGGATTGAAAAAGGGCGCGGTTTGCCCCTTCTCCCCGCACGCGGGGAGAAGGACGAATGCCGCACCCGTCAATTACCCGTTGCTTGCTCGCGAGTTGCGCAACAGCTCGCGATAGCGGGCCTGGCTGCCTCGCAGGTGGTCGCGCATGGCGTTGCGTGCGGCCTCTTCATCACGATCGGAAATCGACATGACGATCGCCTCATGTTCCTTGTGGATCAGGCGGCGATAGGCAGTCTGTTCGGCAAAATCCGGATCCGGCAGCGGGCGTGATTGCGGAATGACGGCGGTGCCGTGAAACTCCAGATGCTGGCGAAACAGCGGATTGTTGGTTGCCTCGGCTATTGCGACGTGAAGCGCCAGATCGGCCTCGCGGATCGATTCATTTTCCTCGATACAGCGCAGAACCTGCCTGTGACATTCGAAGATCGCCTCCTCCTGCGCCGGCGAGCGACGCGCGGCGGCAAGGCCGGCTGCCTCGATTTCCAAAGGCGCGCGGACTTCAAGCACTTCGAGATCGGACGATACGCGTGCCTTGTCGACAGTGCGGGCCGGCGTCACCTGAAAAGCCGGGTCGAGCACGAAAATGCCGGCGCCCTGCCGGACCTCCACGATGCCATCCGATTTCAACGCGGCAACGGCTTCGCGAATAACCGTGCGGCTGACCTTGTGGGTTTCGGTCAGCTCCACTTCGCTCGGCAATTTCTGCCCGGGCGAATACTGGCCGCTCGAAATGGCGTGCCGCAGGCTTGCCCCCACTTTTGAAACCAGTGATCCCGGCCCCTTTTGCCGAACCTTGGTCTGGACCGTCACAGCTGTTCCTCGCGATGCTGCGGATAGGGCGAAGCGATTTCCGGCATATCCGCATGTTTCCTAAATAGGTATGACAAATTTCAATTATTATCAATCGCAGAAAGCTGATCTGCAAAGGTTTTGCGTCCAATTGACGCTTTTCTGTCGAGGGAAACGAAGGCTGGACGAGGGTAATTGTCTGCTGTATCTCTCGAAATCGAGCACATTCGTTTCAGTCATATGATGACATGTGCAGCAGCATTTCGGGAGGATGCAGGCGTCATGGCCATGAATGATATTTTCGATCAGCGTCGTTGTGAACTTGGGGAAGGCGCCTTCTGGCATCCGCAGCGTCAGCAGTTTTTCTGGTTCGATATCGTCAACAATCGGCTCTTAAGCCGGGAAGGCGACAAGCCGCTTGAATGGGCATTCGACGAAAACGTGTCGGCCGCCGGATGGCTTTCCACCGATGAATTGCTGGTGGCGGGAGAGAGCGGCCTCTCGAGATTCGATCTTATCTCGGGAAAGCGCGAGCCAGTGGCTGTATTCCCGCATGATCCCACCTTACGTTCGAACGACGGCCGGGCAGACCCCTATGGCGGTTTCTGGATCGGCACGATGGGCAAACGCTCGGAACAGGAAGCCGGTGCGATCTGGCGCTACTGGCGCGGTGAGTTCCGCATTCTCTTCGATAGGATCAGCATCACCAATGCCATCTGCTTCGATGCGGAGCGCTCGCTTGCCTATTTCTCCGATACCCGCCTGAAAAAGATCTGGCGCGTCCGGCTGGACGGGCAGGGCTGGCCCTCGGGCGAACCGGAGTTGTTCGTCGACCTGACCGAGGCGGGTCTCAATCCCGATGGCGCAGTCATTGATGCCGCGGGTAACTTGTGGAGTGCCCAATGGGGCGCGCGCCGGGTTGCCTGTTACGCATGGGAGAGCGGGGAGGAAATCGCTGCCGAATATTTCGAGGCGACGCGCATATCCTGCCCGGCTTTCGGCGGTGCGGATATGCAGAGCCTTTTTGCCACTTCGGCCTGCCAGGGCATGGGTGCCGAGGCACGCGAGGCCGAACCGCTGGCCGGCGTGACCTTCGAGCGCAAACTCTCCGTCCGCGGAGTGAGCGAGCCGCAGGTAATCCTCGGCTGATCCCCGTTGCTCCGGCAGACTGAGCCCGATGCTGCAGGCATGAACAGGAAAATCGGATGAACCACGCAACGCACGCAGACCCAGATACGGACGAGGCGGTTCTGGAGCGCAAGGCCCGGCTGGAATTCATGACTTGGGAGCGCAAGCCGGCCGAAACCGACAGTGCCGGCCAGAGGGCGTTGAAGCAGAAGCTGGCGCGCTCCGCCAATGCGCGGATTGCCGACACGGCCTATATCGCCGAGGATGCGCGCATCTTCACCACGTCGCTCATCGTCGGCCACCGTTCGTGGATCGCGGCCCATGCGCTGGTTCGTGGAGATGTCGAGCTCGGCTTGAACTGCTCGGTCAATGCCTATGCCTGTATCTCGGGAAAGGTGCGTTGCGGCAATGGCGTTCGGATCGCCTCGCTGGTCTCGATCGTCGGCTTCAATCACGGTTTCGATGACCCGGATACGCCCATCAATGACCAGCCGCACGAAATCAAGGGCATCGTTATCGGCGACGACGTCTGGATCGGTGCCAATGCGGTCGTTCTCGATGGCGTGACGATCGGCAGCGGAGCGGTGATTGCGGCGGGTGCTGTCGTCAACAAGGATGTGCCGCGGCTGGCGATCGTGGCCGGTGTGCCGGCAAAGCTCATCCGCCGCCGCGGGGAAAAGCCGATGGCTGCAAAGTCCCGCCGGGGCGAAGTGGAAAAAGCGCTTCGTTCGATCAGCGATATGGCGGAAAGCCAGTGGCGGGATGTCTTGGGCCATTATCGCCGCCCCGAAGGTTATGTCTCACCGGATGCCGGTGGTGTCGCCCGCGAGAGCGCCCGGCATCAATGCGATGCAATCGAGATCGCCGCGGGTTTCGGCGCGCCGCCTTCCGGGGATGAGGCGAAAGCAATCATCGATCGCCTGCAAGCGATGCAGGACGCGAAGACGGGGCTGTTTCCCGATCCCTTCACCCCGCCCGATCCGTCTCTGCCGGTTCTGGAGGATAATCTCTCCCTCTATAACGTGCTTGCCGCCGGTTACGCACTGGAGATCCTCGGGTCCAGACCGAAATACCGGATCGCCAGTGCGGAGATGGATGCGGTTTCTCTCTGCGACTGGCTGGATGCCCTGCCGTGGAAGAAGCGCGCCTGGCGTTGCGGCGATCGCATCGATGGCATCGCGACGGCGCTTTATTTCAATGCGCGCTATTTCGAAAGCGCTAGAGGGCAAGAGAGGGCGCGCGAAGTCCTGTTCGGATGGCTGGCAACCCATGTCGATCGCGCTACGGGCCTTTGGGGCAGCGCGACTGCGGAGCAGGGGCTTCTCCAGCCGATCAACGGTTTTTATCGCCTCACACGCGGAAGCTATGCGCAGTTCGGCTTGCCCGTTCCGCATCCGGATGCTGCGGTCAATTCGGTTCTCACCCATTACCGGAATTACGAGGGTTTTTCCGGCGATGGCTACACCGCCTGCAACCTGCTCGACACGATCCATCCGCTCTGGCTCTGCCTGAAACAGACGGATTTAAGGCGCGCTGAGGCGGAAGCCATTGCGGAAACCATCATCCTGCGCGCGCCGGAACGGTGGCAGGAGGGAACAGGTTTTGCCTTTGTGGATGGTCAGCAGGCCGGCCTGCAGGGCACCGAAATGTGGCTTTCGACCCTGCATCTCGCCGCCGACCTTCTAGGCCTCAAGGATCAATTCGCCTTCGTGCCGCAAGGCGTGCATCGCACCCGTGCTGCGGGACTGGGCATATAGCCCAGTCGGTGATCGATCCTCAATCAAGCATGACCATGTAGGACGCCACCTGTTCCTCGAAGAATTTCGAAAAGGAGGCGATGCGCGGCAGCAGGGCCTGGTAGGGCGGATAATAAAGCGTCAGCCAGAGTTCCGGCGGTGCCCAGCCCTGCAGTACATGAACGAGGCGACCTGTCCTCAAATGTTCGGCGATGTGGAAGCCGGGCAGCATCGCAACGCCGGCGCCATCGGCCGCCATGTCCGCGAGCACCTCGCCATTATTGGCGCTGAAGGCGCGGCCGGCCGGGATTGTCATGCTGGACCCGCCGTCCGAAAGCACCCAGTTCTCCCTCCTGCTCTCGCCGCTATAGGCAAGGCAATCGTCGGATGAAAGCTCGCTCGGGTGCTGCTTGTCGACGAACCGGCTGCCGGGGGCTGCAACCAGAATGCGCGGCACGACGCGGATCTTGCGCCAGATGGTGAACTTGTCGGAAGGCTGGGACGAAATGCGGATCGCCAGATCGTAATCGTCGTCGACGATGTTGACGAGACCATCCGAGAGCGAAATCTCGAAGCTCATCTTCGGATAGCGTTCCTTGAAACCCGAAAGGATCGGCGGCAGCACTGCCTTGCCGAACCATGTCGGCGCGCTGATCCGCAACCGTCCTTCATCGGCCTTGTGGGCGTTCATCACATCGCGGCGCGCACCCTCCAGCGCTTCGATCGCCAGCTGCACCTGTGCCGCAAAGATCGCGCCGTCGGTGGTCAGCGAAACCTGCCGCGTGGTGCGGACGAAAGCTGGACGCCGAGATCGGTCTCCAAGGCCGCGATGGCGCGCGTCACCGCCGCCGGCGTCATGTCGAGTTCACGGGCCACCTGGGCGAAATTGCGCTTTTCGGCGGCAAGCAGAAAGATCCTGAGGGCTTTGTAATCGTTCATCTGATTATTTCAAAAATTGCAACTCAATCGAAAACAATATTGCAATTCCGCAAGCTGATCAATCGGCCTAAATCTCTGTCCACGAACACAGACAAACGCCGAGAAAGAAAGGCACTCAGATGATCAAGGATATCAAGGGACTGCACCACGTCACGTCTATGGCGTCGGATGCCCGTCAGAACAACCGCTTCTTCACAGAAACACTCGGCCTGCGCCGGGTCAAGCAGACCGTCAATTTCGACGATCCGAGCGTCTACCATCTCTATTACGGTGACGAAAATGGCTCTGCCGGCACCGTCATGACCTATTTCCCCTTCCAGCACATGATGCTCGGCCGCCCGGGCGTAGGTGAAGTCGGTGAAACCCAGTTTTCGATCCCCAAGGGCGGATTGAAGTTCTGGCAGGATCGCTTTGCGGCACAGGGCGTCGATGGGCTCGAAACCGATACCGTCTTCGGTGCCAACCGCTTGCGCTTCATGGGGCCGGATGGCGATGCGCTGGCGCTGATCGAATCTGCCGATGACAGCCGCAAGCCCTGGCTTGCGGAAGGAATACCCGACGATGCGGCGATCCGCGGTTTTGCCGGTGCACGCTTCAACCTGCACGACACGGCGGCGACGGAAGAACTGATCGGCTTCATGGGCTATCAGCGCGCCGAAACGGAAGGTGATGTCACCCGCTTCATCATCCCCGGCGGCAATGGCGCGGATACGATCGATCTGGTTTCCCTGCCGAAAACGCCCTTTGCCCGTCAGGGTGCGGGCTCCGTCCATCACATCGCCTTTGCCGTCGATAACCGCGAAAAGCAGCTCGAGGTGAGAAAGGCTCTGATGGATACCGGCTATCAGGTAACCCCGGTCATCAACCGCGACTATTTCTGGGCGATCTACTTCCGCACGCCGGGCGGTGTGCTGTTCGAAATCGCCACGAACGAGCCCGGCTTCAACCGTGACGAGGATACCGCGCATCTCGGCGAAGTGCTGAAACTGCCCACTCAGTACGAGCCCTTCCGCGACCGGATCGAAGCCAATCTCGAGCCGCTGGCAGCCTGATGGCAGAATAGAAAATCAAAACGCCGCGTGTCCCAGTGACCGCGGCGTTTCAATGTTGGTGCCGGGAGCGTCCGTAGCGCTTGGCGATATGGGCGTTGAACGCCAGCGCCACATGCACAAGCAGCCGGTCGCGCACATCGTCTGCCATATCGAAAAGCGGCATCAGGGCCGCGCCGATATTCTGCACCGTCCGATCTTCGATCCCGCGACAGATCACCAGATCCTCGACCCGCGGCTCCCCCGCCTCGTCGGCAAGTTCCGCCAGATGCTGGCACGGAATATGGAAGACCAGCGCTTCGAAACCGCCACGGATTGCAATACCTGCCCCCTGTTTCAGGCTGATCAGGCAGATGGAGCCTTTCGGATAAGATTTGATCGGTGCCGCTGGCCTGTCCGGCCAGATATCGCGATGCTCGACATCGGTGAGATAAAGCACCACGAGAAATGCATCGTCAGCCGGCAGGATGACCGGCCGGTCATCATCCTCGTAATTGCGCCAGAGATGGGTGATGGAAAGTTCCGCCCGCCGCAGCGGTCTCGTCATCATCAATCGGGCATTGTCCGTCCCGAAATAGTCCGCAATCTTCTCGCCTACCGGCAATGCCTCACTCACATGCGTCTCGCTTGTTCCCGTATCGGCAGCTTATTGCCGTTTTCGGCGGGTATTGAGAAAAGTTGCAGGACCCTGTTCGCCATTTCGACTTAAGCGCTATGGCGAAATCAATCATAATCGACAATCATGTTCGGTATAGAACAGAATAGACACAATCTCGCAGCCATGGCATCAAATTGCATATCACGCATAAACGGTTGAAAGAGAAAGTAGTGCGCCTTGCTCCGTAAATCCACTAGCGGGACGAAATCTTCTGCCGGCCAGAAAACCGACAGTTTCGGATGCCCTTTCGACAAACTCTACAAGGACCAGTTCCTGCAAGGGGCGGATATCTCGTTCTTTCGCAAGGGAACGCGTGAGGACAGGATCGAGCAGGTCGTAACACCCGCCAGCGATCGCGGCTTTGCCATCGGCATATCCACGCTTGCCGGCCACACGCGCCGGATTTTCCACGAGCATCATTCGACAACCCATGCGTTCGAGGAAAACTCGCTCTACATCCGCAATCTTGCCGAACCCTACAAGGCCGATCTCATCGGGGCATTCGACACGCTCCTGCTAGAAATTTCCCCGGCGTCGCTGGCCAGGATCGCGCAAGAAACAGATTTTTCCGGCGTCACGATGCTGGAGGCTGAAACCGCGTCTATCGATCCGGTACTCGCCAATCTCGTGCGCGCGCTCATCCCGGCGCTGGAGCGTCCCGAAGAGGCAAGCAGGCTGTTTGTCGATCAACTGGCAGCGGCGATCGGCACGCATCTGGTCCAGCGTTACGGCAGCAAGACCCCGGCATCCTCACTGCGATCGAGGAAACTCTCGCGCTCACATGAGGCGCTGGCGAAGAACCTTCTGCTCGAAAACCTCGATGGAGACATATCCATTCTGGATGTCTCGCGCGCCTGCAATCTCTCGCGCGGCTATTTTATCCGCGCTTTTCGCGAAACCACCGGCGTGACGCCCTATCAATGGCTGCTCAATGAGCGGATAATGCGCGCACGCGAACTGCTGAAAGGCTCTGAAGCCCCGCTTTCCGAAGTGGCGATTGCCTGCGGTTTTGCGGACCAGAGCCATTTTACCCGCGTTTTCACCAATGTCGTGGGAACCACGCCGGGTCATTGGCGGCGCAACGCCTGAGCGGATTGCCGCCGGTTTCTTCGCCGTGATCTGCCGGCCCAAAGGCCCGCGGTCCCGTATTCATTTTTGCTATTTGCCAAACTAACGTTCCTTACGTTCAAACCGCAGGACTTTAAGACAAGACCCCTGGCGGTAATTCAGCAATTTTCCGCAGTGCGACCGAATGAGTGTTTGGCCAAGGCCAACGATGCGAGCTGTAGAGAAGGCAAAACTACATTGTTTCAAAAAACGCAATTCATTCGCAATTAATATTGCACTTCCGTGAATTTCAAAATCGCTTTAGGTTCCTTGTCAGCAGCCAAGACGAAAGAGTGAACGGAGCGGCAAAGCCTGAAAGGCTCCGAAAACTTGAGAACTTCCTGAAACGAGCGCCGACACCCCGGCGTCCGGCGGGGTGCTGCTGCCAAGTCAAAACCTGCCGCATCAGCGGTTCAACAAACGCCAAGAGGAACCTGAAATGTCCAAGCTCGAAGTCCTGACCCCGAAGAACAGCCAGCTTATCTTCATCGACCAGCAGCCGCAGATGGCTTTCGGCGTCCAGTCCATGGACCGCCAGGTGCTGAAGAACAACGTCGTCGGCCTCGCCAAGGCGGCAAAAATCTTCAACGTGCCGACCACGATCACCACGGTCGAGACCCTTTCCTTCTCCGGCCATACGTTCCCGGAACTGCTGTCGGTCTTCCCTGAAAACGATATCCTCGAGCGTACCTCGATGAACTCCTGGGACGACCAGAACGTTCGCGATGCACTCGACAAGAATGCAGCGAATGGCGCCAAGAAGATCGTCGTTTCGGGCCTGTGGACCGAAGTCTGCAACACGACCTTCGCGCTCTCTGCAATGAACGACCGCTCCAACTTCGAAATCTACATGGTGGCAGACGCCTCCGGCGGCACCACGTCCGACGCCCACAAATACGCGATGGACCGCATGGTTCAGGCGGGCGTCATCCCGGTCACCTGGCAGCAGGTCCTGCTCGAATGGCAGCGCGACTGGGCACACCGCGAAACCTATGATGCCGTGACCTCGCTCGCCAAGGAACATTCCGGCGCCTACGGCATGGGCATCGATTACGCCTACACCATGGTTCACGACGCCGCCGAGCGCGTCACCCACGGCAAGCGCATCGGCCCGAACCCTGCCAACAAGTAAGGCCTGATGAGACCGCTCCGATAGCCCCTGATCGGAGCGGTTTTCTGTCACCGAGGAGGTTTCCCCATGAAAGTCTATCTTCTGTCTCTCGGCGCCGGTCTGCTGGTCGGCATCGTCTATAGCCTGCTCAATGTCCGCTCGCCCGCTCCGCCGGTCATCGCTCTGGTCGGCCTGCTCGGCATTCTCGTCGGCGAACAGATTATCCCGCTGGCAAAGACCCTGTGGGCCAAGGAGCATGCGGCGATCTCGTGGATACACCAGATCAAGCCGCACATGTTCGGCCATATGCCCAAGGGCAATGAGCGCACTGCCGATCTCGCCGATAGCCGGATCTCCTCGACAAAGGAGCAAGGTTGATGCCGACGCGCCGGACCCTTCTCGGCGCGGCGTCCAGCCTCGCCTTTCCTTCGCTTTTCTCGTCGGCCCGCGCTGCCGATCCCGTCAAAATCGGAACCGATTCAATGCATCCCGACACCATTCTCCATAACGGCCGCGTCACCACGCTCGACCGCAGCAATCCCAACGCCACGGCGATCGCCATCAAGGATGGCCTGTTCCAGGAAGTCGGCACCGATGCCGAGATCATGGCGCTTGCCGGACCGGATACGAAAATTGTCAACCTCAAGGGCAAGCGGGTCCTGCCGGGCCTGATCGACAACCACACCCACGTCGTGCGCGGCGGCCTCAACTACAATATGGAACTGCGCTGGGATGGTGTCCGTTCGCTGGCCGATGCGATGGACATGCTCAAGCGCCAGGTCGCAATCACGCCGGCACCGCAATGGGTGCGCGTCGTCGGCGGCTTTACCGAACACCAGTTTGCCGAAAAGCGCCTGCCGACCATCGAGGAAATCAATGCGATCGCCCCCGATACGCCGGTCTTCCTGCTGCATCTCTATGACCGTGCGCTGCTGAATGGCGCTGCTCTCCGCGCCGTCGGCTATACCCGCGATACGCCGAACCCGCATGGTGGCGAGATCACCCGCGATGCCAACGGCAACCCGACCGGCATGCTGCTCGCCAAGCCGAATGCCGGCATCCTTTATTCGACGCTGGCCAAGGGTCCGAAACTGCCCTTCGATTATCAGGTCAATTCCACCCGACACTTCATGCGCGAACTCAATCGCCTCGGCATTACCGGCGTCATCGATGCCGGCGGTGGCAACCAGAATTATCCAGATGACTACGAGGTCATCCAGAAGCTTTCGGATGAGAACCAGCTCACCGTCCGGCTTGCCTACAATCTCTTCACCCAGAAGCCAAAGGAAGAGAAGGAAGACTTTCTCAACTGGACGCAGTCGGTCAAATACAAGCAGGGCAACGATTATTTCCGCCACAACGGCGCCGGCGAAATGCTCGTCTTCTCCGCTGCCGATTTCGAGGATTTCCGCCAGCCGCGTCCGGAAATGGGTCCGGAAATGGAAGGCGAGCTTGAAGAGGTCGTGCGGGTTCTGGCCGAAAACCGCTGGCCCTGGCGCATGCACGCCACCTATGACGAGACCATCTCGCGCTCTCTCGATGTGTTCGAAAAGGTCGGCAAGGATATCCCCCTCGAAGGCCTCAACTGGTTTTTCGACCATGCCGAGACCATCTCGGAACGCTCGATCGACCGTATCGCGGCGCTTGGCGGCGGTATAGCCACTCAGCATCGCATGGCCTATCAGGGCGAATATTTCGTCGAGCGTTACGGCCACGGCGTTGCTGAAGCCACGCCACCGATCCGCCGCATGCTCGAAAAGGGCGTCAACGTCTCGGCCGGCACCGATGCCACCCGCGTTGCCTCTTACAATCCGTGGGTGTCGCTGTCCTGGATGGTGACCGGCAAGACGGTCGGCGGCATGCAGCTTTATCCGCGCGCCAATTGCCTCGACCGCGAAACCGCGCTTCGCATGTGGACCGAAAAGGTCACATGGTTCTCCAATGAGGAGGGCAAGAAGGGCCGGATCGAAAAGGGCCAGTTCGCAGATCTCGTCGTACCGGACAAGGACTTCTTCGCCTGCGCCGAGGACGAAATCTCGTTCCTGACCTCTGACCTCACCATGGTCGGCGGCAAGATCGTCTACGGTGCCGGTGATTTTGCAGCACTCGACGAAAGCAACATTCCGCCCGCCATGCCGGACTGGTCGCCGGTGCGCAAGTTCGGCGGTTACGCCGCCTGGGGCGAGCCGGAAGGCGCCGGCGCCCGCTCGCTGCGTCGCACGGCGATCTCGACATGCGGCTGCGCCAGCGATTGCGGCGTCCACGGCCACGACCACGCCAGCGCCTGGACCTCGAAACTGCCGATCGCCGACATGAAGGGCTTCTTCGGCGCGCTCGGATGCTCCTGCTGGGCGGTGTGAGGCCGGGGCATGCCGGCTGTCGGATAAGAAGCAAGCTCCCCTCTGGCCTGCCGGCCATCTCCCCCACAAGGGGGGAGAAAACCAACCGCAAACGCCTGCCTCGATTGAGCTTAGGCGGATCAGGTGGGTTAAGCCCTCCCCCTTGTGGGGAGGGTGGGGAGGGGTTTCCCCGCTGAACTGGGCGTGAAGCCGTTACACGCCCCGCTTGTTGCCCCAGAGCAGGACGTGAAGCTGCGGCAGCACGGTTGCGGAGAACCAGCGATCTTCCGTCACCTTGTCGACCAGCCACAGCATGCGGTCCATGATGCCGTCGAGGTCGATGCGGGCATCGTCGTCTTCCGGCGGTGGAGGCGTGTGGTTGCCGGGCTGGAGGTAGACGGGCAGTTCCGGAAAGCGCAGCGATGCCTCGCGGGCAAACGCATAATCGGCATCGTCGAAGATGACGAATTTGAGTGCGATGCGCGGTGCTTTTCCCGCCGCCTCGAGACAGTCGGCCAAAGCGTCCCAATCCGTCTCCATGCCGCTCGATGGTGGCTTCGGCGAGAGGACGAGCACGTCAAGATCCGCAAACCAGTCGCGGGCGATGCTGCCCTGGGTCTCGATGGCAAAACGGTAGCCATCGTTCTTGCCGCGGCGGATCAAAGGTTTCAGCGGCTGAATGGCCGGATTGCCGCCTGACAGCGAGACCATCAGCGGCCTGCCGCCGGAAAGGTCGCGGACCTCCTGCCAGATTGCCTCGGCATCCATCGGCGTCCAGTCGTGGCGATAGGCGCTGTCGACCGCATGCAGCGTATCGCACCAGGAACAGCGATAATCGCAGCCGCCGGTGCGGACAAAAACGGTCGGCTGGCCGATCAACATGCCTTCGCCCTGAATGGTCGGACCGAAGATCTCGCTGATGCGGATTGTTTCTGCGGAAGCGGTCATGGCCGGTACTCTGCCCAGGTCTTGGGCGTTTCGCTGACCTTGACTGCGGAGGTTTCCGGCAGGCGCTGTTTGCACCAGTCATAAAAATGCTTCGCCAGATATTCCGAGGTCACCTTGTCGTGGCCCAGAACCTCGTTCAGGTGACGGTGGTCGAATTCTTCATCGATATAGCGCTTCAGCGGCGCCAGTTCGTGATAATCGCGAACGAAACCGTCACTGTTCAGGTCGGCTGAGGCAAGTTCGACCACGACGATATAATTGTGGCCGTGCAGGCGTGCGCATTGATGGTCTGCCGGAAGATGCAGGAGCTGATGCGAAGCCGAAAAGTGGAATTCCTTGGTGATGCGATACATCAGCGGACCTCTTCTGCCTTAAAACCCTCGGTCGCGGCTTTCCAGAAATCCGGGTCTTCGTAGTCGGTCGGGTCAGCAACGCCCGCGAGGTGGAAGGCTTCGCGGCGTTCGACACAGGTGCCGCAGCGGCCGCAATGGCGCTCACCGCCCTTGTAGCAGGACCATGTCTCGACGAAGGGCGTGCCGTGCTTGGCACCATCGGTGACGATGTCGGCCTTCGAGCCGGTAACATAAGGCGCGAGCAGTTTCACCGAAGCATGGCCGTCCAGTGCATGGCGCTGCATCGTATCAAAGCTGTCGATGAAGCCGGGGCGGCAGTCGGGATAGATGAAATGGTCGCCGCCATGCACGGCGATCGCTACCGCATCGGCCTGACGGGCCGCCGCCACGCCAAAAGCAATCGTCAGCATGATGGCGTTGCGGTTTGGCACGACGGTGATGCGCATCGTCTCTTCGGCATAATGGCCGTCGGGAACGTCGACATCATCGGTCAGCGCCGAGCCGGTGAGTTGGCTGCCTATCGAACGCATGTCGATGATCTGGTGGAAAACGCCGAGGCGTTCCGCTGCCGCGGCGGCAAATTCCAGCTCCTTCCTGTGGCGCTGGCCATAGTCGAAGGAAATGAGGCCCATGAGTTCGCCCTTGGCGGCGATGTTATGGGCAAGCGAAACGGAATCCAGTCCGCCGGAGCAGACGACGATAGTCTTCATAATTGGTGTCCTTGTTTTATCCGGGTAGGCTGCGACCGGTCTTGAAGTGCCTTCTAGACTACCTTCCTGCGCTTGTGAATGGTGCTGCGGTTGAATAGGATTGCCGCGATTTTAAGCAATTCATAAGGGAGGCTCTCATGAGCTTGGGTGGTTTCGATATTTTCGTCATCGTTGTGGTGATCCTGGCGATCCTGCTCCTCTTCGCATTGGTGAAGACGGTACCGCAGGGTTATGCCTACACGGTCGAGCGTTTCGGCCGTTACACGCGCACGCTTCAGCCGGGTCTGAACATCCTCACACCGTTCATCGAGCGTATCGGCGCGAAGATGAATGTGATGGAACAGGTGCTCGACATTCCGACCCAGGAAGTCATCACCAAGGACAATGCCAGCGTGGCTGCCGATGCAGTCGCGTTTTTCCAGGTGCTGAACCCGGCGCAGGCGGCCTATCAGATCGCCAATCTGGAAAACGCCATCCAGAACATCACGATGACCAATATCCGCTCTGTCATGGGCTCGATGGACCTCGACGAGCTTCTGTCGAACCGTGATGTCATCAATGACAAGCTGCTGCGCGTGGTTGACGAAGCCGTGCATCCGTGGGGCATCAAGGTGACCCGTATCGAGATCAAGGATATCCAGCCGCCGAAGGACCTCGTCGAATCCATGGCGCGGCAGATGAAGGCCGAGCGCGAAAAGCGTGCGCTGGTGCTGGAAGCCGAAGGTGCGCGTAATGCACAGATCCTGCGTGCCGAGGGTGCCAAGCAGGCGGCAGTTCTGCAGGCCGAAGGCGAGCGCGAAGCAGCGTTCCGCGAGGCAGAAGCACGCGAACGTCTGGCCGAAGCCGAAGCGAGGGCAACCCAGTTTGTCTCGGAGGCCATCGCGGCCGGTGACGTGCAGGCGATCAACTACTTCGTAGCGCAGAAATATACAGAGGCGCTGGTCGAGATCGGCAAGGCCAACAATTCCAAGATCGTGCTGATGCCGCTTGAAGCCACGTCGCTGATCGGTTCGCTCGGCGGTATCGGGGCGATTGCCAAGGAAGTGTTCGGCGATGGCAATGGCCCGGCACCGTCCGGCCCGCGTCCGCAGCCGCCGCGTCCGGCTCGCAGCACGCCAACGGTGACCGCCGTGGTCCCGCCATTCACCCCGCCGACCTCCGAGAGGTGATGTGATGGTGGTCGAACTCTGGAACAGTTTTGGCCCTTGGGGCTGGTGGATTATCGGTCTCGTGCTTTTGGTGCTGGAACTGCTGGTTCCCGGCGTGTTTCTGATCTGGATCGGCGCCGCGGCCGTGGTGCTGGGGGCGCTGTCGGTGGCACTCTGGGATGCCGCCTTCTGGGGCTGGCATATTCAGCTTTTGCTGTTTGCGGTTCTGTCGGTCCTGTTCGCTGTCATCGGCCGGCGGATCTATAACGGCAAGCGCACGATAAGCGACGAGCCGACCCTCAACCGTCGAGGCGAAAGCCTTGTCGGGCGCACGGCGACGCTTTCCGAACCCATCCAGGAGGGGCGGGGGCGGATCAGGCTCGATGATACGATGTGGTCGGTGATGGGGCCGGACCTGTCGGTCGGATCACGTGTGCGGGTCGTCGCTTCAAGTGGGCGCGACCTGACGGTGGAGCCGGTGGTTAGGTAGCCTCCTCTCTACCCTCATCCCTGTGCTCTCGGGCTTCGCCCACGGTATGTCACAGGGATCCAGCGGCCCAAGTCCTTGGGCCGGAAGAGTCCTTTCACGGCGCAGACGCGCCGTGGCTGGATTCCTGTGACAAGCACAGGAATGAGGGGCGTATGCGGCCGAGGGTCTCCCCGGCCGTTTGTCGTTTGAGCCTCAGCCCAGTTCCTTATCCAGCGCTTCCAGTTCATCGATCAGGCCTTCGATCATCGACAGGCCCTTGGACCAGAATGTCGGATCGGTGGCGTCGAGGCCGAAGGGTTTCAGCAGTTCGGAATGGTGCTTGGTGCCGCCGGCCTTCAAAAGTTCGAAATACTTGTCCTGAAAGCCCGGAGCAGCATTCTGGTAGACCGCGTAGAGCGAGTTCACCAGGCAGTCGCCGAAGGCATAGGCATAGACATAGAAGGGCGAGTGGATGAAATGGGGGATGTAGGTCCACCAGCTTTCATACCCCTCCGAAATCCTGATCGCCGGGCCGAGGCTTTCGCCTTGCACCGACAGCCACAGTTCGCCGATCTGCTCCGATGTCAGCTCGCCCTCTTTGCGGGCCGTGTGGACCTTTCGTTCGAACTGGTAGAAGGCGATCTGGCGCACGACCGTGTTGATCATGTCTTCGACCTTCTGGGCGAGCATCGCCTTGCGTTCGCGTTTGTCCTTCGTCTTTTCCAGAAGCGTGCGGAAGGTCAGCATTTCGCCGAAAACGGAGGCGGTTTCGGCAAGCGTCAGCGGCGTCTGGCACATCAGCGCGCCCTGTCCGGCAGCGAGAACCTGATGCACGCCATGGCCGAGTTCGTGGGCGAGCGTCATCACGTCTCGCGGTTTGCCGAGATAGTTGACCAGAACGTAAGGATGCGCGGACGGAACGACCGGATGGGCAAACGCGCCCGGTGCCTTGCCGGCGCGTGCCGGTGCGTCGATCCATTCCTCATCGAAGAAACGACCGGCGATCTGCGCCATCTCGGGTGCGAAGGCACCGTAGGCCGAAAGCACGGTTTCCTTTGCGATCTCCCACGGAATGACGGCTTTCGGGGTTTCCGGCAGAGGTGCGTTGCGGTCCCAGTAGTTCAACTGGTCCATGCCGAGCCACTTGGCCTTCATCGCATAATAGCGGTGCGACAGGCGCGGATAGGCATCCTGAACGGCGGCGGCCAGTGCGTCGACTACTTCGCGCTCGACGCGGTTGGCAAGGTGCCGGCTGTCGGCGATATCCTCGAAGCCGCGCCAGCGGTTGGAAATATCCTTGTCCTTGGCGAGTGTGTTGGTGATCAGCGTGAAGACGCGCAGGTTCTCGCCAAATGTTTTCGACAGCGCAGCCGCTGCCTTGGCGCGGATGGCGGGGTCGGCCTCCTGCAGCATGTTCAGCGTTACTTCGAGCGGCTGTTCCTCTCCGTCGATGTCGAAGCGCAGCTCTGCCATGGTCTCATCGAACAGGCGGTTGAAGGCAGAAGCGGATGTCATCGACTTTTCGAGGAACAGCTGTTCCAGCTTGTCGTCTAGCTGGAAGGGTTTGTCCTTGCGCAGATCGACGATCCAGGGGCGATAGTGACCGGCCGCCGGATCGCGATCCATGCAGGCGTCCATCACCGCATCATCGATGCGGTTGAGTTCCAGCGCGAAGAACAGAAGGTGCGACGAAATATCGGTGAGTTTCGCCTGAGCATCGCCGAAAAATTTTCCGTTGGCCGGGTCCGATGTGTCGGAAAAGTAGGTAAGGCCGGCGAAGGAGCCGATCTTGCCGAGAAGGTCGTCGAGCGCCTCATATTCCTTCAAGGCTTCACCGATGCCGCCGGCACCGGTCTTCGTGGCGGCCTCGGCCAGCTTGCCCTTCCACTTCTTTTCAAAGGCGAGGGCGTCTGTCTCGGATTGCTTCAGGTCGGCCGTGAAAGCCGGCGCATCCTTGGCGGCGTAGAGGTCGGAGAGCTTCCAGACGGGCAGGAGACCAAGTGCTGGATCCGTTGCGCCGCCGCTAGCAGTCGGTGCGGCATGTGCGATATCAGGCGGCGCGATGCGATTTTTCATGGTCTTTCCTTCCCTTAACCGGGTACTCGAATGGGTGTCAGATGGGTAGCATTTCGACCCATCTGCCGCCACCCGTCCGTTTTCCGTTCAGACTGTTAAAATGTGAGCTTTTCTCAAAAGGGGATGTTCAAGCCTATCTGGCACAACTTCCAGCATAAGAGCCCGCAAAGGGTGCACGATGAACGTTGCCGGGAGTTCACAAATGTCTGCTCATATCCTTGTCGTCGATGACGATCCCATTCAGCGCCGCCTTCTGAAGAATGCAGTCGAGCGGCAAGGTTATGTCGCGCATCTGGCCGAAAACGGAAAGGTCGCACTCGATTTTCTCAGCCGCACCAGCGGTGACGTGAATGTCATCGTGCTCGATCTGATGATGCCGGAAATGGACGGGCTGACCTTCCTCGCCGCATTGCGCGAGATGGGCGTCCAGACCCCGGTCATCGTGCAGACCGGACAGGGCAGCATCGAATATGTCGTTCAGGCGATGCGGGCCGGAGCCTTCGATTTCGTCGTCAAGCCGGTCTCGCCCGAGCGGATCGCCACATCCATCGCCAATGCATTGAAGCTCGATTATCGCGAAGGCAAGGCCAAGGTCGGCCGTCGTCGCGCTGGTGTCGTCGGCTTCAACGATATCGTATCGGCAAGCCCGGACATGCTGCGGGTCATCGATCTGGCGCAGCGTGCGGCGCATTCGAACATCCCGGTCGTGCTCGAGGGTGAATCCGGCGTCGGCAAGGAAATGATCGCGCGCGCCATCCAGTCGGGCAGCGATCGGGCCGGCAAGCCGTTCATCACCGTCAACTGTGGGGCGATCCCGGCCAATCTGGTCGAGAGCATTCTCTTCGGTCACGAAAAAGGTGCGTTTACCGGAGCGACAGAGCGTCACACCGGTAAGTTCGTCGAGGCCGATGGCGGCACGCTTTTCCTGGACGAAATCGGTGATCTGCCGCTCGAAGTTCAGGTGAAACTTTTGCGCGCCGTGCAGTCGGGCGAGATCGAAACGGTCGGTGCCGGCCGGGTTCACAAGGTCAATGTGCGGCTGATTTCGGCCACCAACAAGGACCTGATCGAAGAGGTTCGCGCCGGTCGTTTCCGCGAAGATCTCTACTATCGCCTCAACGTTTTCCCGATCACCATTCCGGCTCTGCGCCGCCGCAAGGAAGACATTCCGCACCTCGTGCGCGTCTTTGCCGAGCGTTTTTCGCTGGAGCAGAAGCTGCCGCAGAACCTTGGTGTCAGCGCCGGTGCATTGGCTCTGCTGACGGCTTACGACTGGCCGGGTAATATCCGCCAGCTCGAAAACGCCATCTTCCGCGCCATCGTGCTTGCGGAAGGTGACGAGCTGACAGAGCTTGATTTCCCGCAGATTGCGGCCCAGGTGCCGGAGTTCCGCACGGCCGAGTTGGCCGCCACGGCTACTGCGTCGACGCCTGCTCCTTCATCGGTGGTACGCCCTATCACGGAAGATCTCGGTTTCCCGCAGCCGATGCTGCCGCCGCGTTCGACACGACCGGATCCGCGCGCTCTGCTGGCTGCTGCCTATCCGGCGTCGGACAACGTGATCGTGAGCACCGACGACACCGGCGAGGTGAGAAAACTTGCCGATGTGGAAGAGGAACTGATTCGCTTTGCGCTGAAGTTCTACCGTGGCCAGATGAGCCAGGTTGCCCGCAAGCTCGGCATCGGTCGCTCGACGCTTTACCGCAAATTGAAGGATTACGGTATCGATCCGGATGATCCGCTCAAGGAAGCCGCTTGATTAGAGAGTGTTAATTTTCAGGCAAGGAAGCGATGGCAATTTCTGTCAATCTCTCTTTAGCACATCATTGACTATACGAGAGATGCTTGTACATGTGTGGCAGATTTGCCATCGTGTGACCGCAATTGTCAGCCAAATGGGACAACGAGGGACGTTGTCTGCAGGACGGGGATCGCTTTGCCTGATTTGAATGCAAAAGAAATGCCTTCGGGCACAGGCGTTCATCGCCTCGTCCAAAAGGCCTTTCAGTCGCTGACCAGGCGTGCTGCTCAAGGCGCGGCACTTGCTGTTGTTGCTGCTTCCATATGGTTCGTGCCCGCCACCCAGGCGGCCGCGGAAAACCGCAGCCTCAAGCTCTATTTCGTCCATACGGGTGAAAAAGCCGAGATTACGTTCAAGCGTAACGGCCGATTCGACCCCAGAGGTCTCCAGCAGATCAACCAGTTCCTGCGCGACTGGCGCAAGAACGAGCCGACCAAGATGGACCCACGGCTCTTCGATCTCGTCTGGGAAGTTTATCGGCGCAGTGGCGCCAAGGATTACATCCACGTCGTTTCCGCCTATCGTTCTCCGGCAACCAACGGCATGTTGCGCGGCCGTTCGCGCAATACCGGCGTTGCCAAGAACAGCCAGCATACGCTCGGCAAGGCGATGGATTTCTATATTCCCGGCGTGAAGCTTGCGACGCTGCGTGCGCTTGCCATGCAGATGCAGGTTGGCGGCGTAGGCTATTATCCGAAGTCCGGCTCGCCTTTCGTGCATCTCGATGTCGGCGGTGTCCGCGCGTGGCCGCGCATGTCGCGCCAGGAACTCGTGTCGATTTTCCCGAAGGGCAATACGCTGCATCTTCCCGCCGACGGCCAGCCGCTGCCGGGGTATGATCAGGCCTTGGCCGATTACAAGAAACGCGTTGGTTCGAGCTCTATCGAGATTGCCTCGACCGCTGGCGGCGCGCCTACCGCGGAACGTAAGCGTCGCGGTTTCCTCGCCACGCTCTTCGGCGGTGGTGCAGACGAGGAAGAGGACAACGGCGAAATCAGCACGCCGGTCACACGGCCAAGCGCGCCGGCAAGCAGGCCCGCCCAGGCAGAGGATGAGGCGCCCGCCGCTCCGCTTCCGGGTGTGATGGTCGCTTCGGCCCAGCCGCGCCAGTCATCAGAGCCGCGTCAGGCCGCCGAAGCCATCGATGCGCCTATTCCTGCCTCGCGCCCTGCCTTCCGTCAGGATGGTCCCGGAGCGCTGGCGACCGCGCTTTATTCGCAGCAGCGTAATCCAGCCCAGGAGGCGCTTGCGCTTCAGGCAGCAGCAGCGGCCAACAGCCGTCCTGAGGGGGCGGCTTTCGAGGACCTGACCAAATATGCGGTTCCTGTGCCGACCCTGCTTGGTTCGCGCGGCGTGAAGGCTGATAGCGATACATCGGCCATGATGGCATCGCTTGGTGATGTTCCGGCCTCTCTGCAGGATATGTCCGGCGTGCCGTTGCCTGCGCACCGTCCCGCAGTCGCCCAGGTTGCTTCGGCCGTTGTCGTTCCCCAGCCGGTGCAGCCGGGTCGTCAGGAACAGACCCAGGAGCAGGCGTTGACGCCTGAACTCGTTGCCGCCCTTTCACGCAGTGTCGATGATGATCGCCGCTCCGCAGCCGGTATCCGGGCGGTCACCGATGCTGCTCCAGTGCCGGTCCCTTCGCAGGCGCGCAGACCGACTGAAGTTGCGGCTCTTCCGAAGAAGGTCATCCAGTCGCCTTCCGCTTCCGGCCATTTCGGTGATGGTTTCGATACGCCCAAGTGGGTTGCAGCGGCCGCCTCCGCTGTGCCGACCAAGGGTGGCCGCTCGACGAAGCCGGAGATGGCTCCCGCTTCCGCCAGCTTGACGAAGGGCACACTGGAAAAATGGGCGCTCGACAACAAGCGCTCAGGCGATGTGGTGTCGATGAAGGCTCCGCGCGTTGTGACCCGCACCTTGAACAGCGAGTATTCGGCGGCCTATGCCAGCGAAGGCTTCAAACCCGTCTCTGCAGCGGTGGCTATCGATCCAAGCCGTTTCAGCGGTTCAAACTGACCTCTGTGTCCCGATAAATTTTTCACTTTGATTGCCTGTCTGAGATCGCAGATTTTTGAGGTGCGATCTCCGCTGATGGCGGGACAGGCTGTTTAATTCCTGATGGGATCAGCTTTCTCTTTGAGGGGATCGCTTCATGCCGATTTGCTGCACGAAAAAAAAGCCCGCCGTGAGGGCGGGCTTTCCGTGATAGTTACCGCAAATGCGGAAATTGGAATGAATTCGATCAGGCGGCTTCTTCTTCGTCGGTGCCGGCGCCCGGGATCATGCCGAGTGCGCTGAGGTAGGTGTCGAGGATCAGATCCTCTTCCATGCGCTCCTGGTCATCCTTCTTGCGAAGGGCGATAACCTTTTTCATGATCTTGGTGTCGTAGCCCATCGATTTGGCTTCGCCATAGACGTCCTTGATGTCGTCGGCGATGGTCTTTTTTTCTTCTTCAAGTCGTTCGATGCGCTCTACAAAAGCGCGGAGCTGGTCGCGGGCGACGCCATGAGCATCAGACATAGGTGTCTCCTGATATTGGAAATCTTTGTTGGATGGTGGTGAAGTGCCGAAAAGCGGGCGCTAGGTCAAGCCCAATCAATCACGGTTGCAATTTCAGTCATGCGTCGGCTTGTTGATCTCGAATGCGGCTTTTTGAGCGTCACTTGCTTCCTTCTGGTGAAGGTTCTTCCAATCGTCATAGGGCATGCCGTAGACGATTTCGCGGGATGCTTCCTTTGATAGGTCTATGCCGACGTCCGTCGCTGCATCCCGATACCAGTTCGACAGACAGTTTCGGCAGAAGCCTGCCAGATTCATCATGTCGATATTCTGAACGTCGCTTCGCTCACGCAGGTGTTGGACAAGCCGGCGAAAGGCTGCAGCCTCAAGCTCCGTTTGCTGTTCCTTGCTGAGTTCGGTCATGGGAACCTCTCCTGAATATCATCGTCACGCAGGGTAAGGGCCGGTTCGCGACGGGAAAATCTTGTACTGGTGCAATGTGGGGGCCGCATTGAGCGCGGTAAAGATCGGCGCCAGCCGTGCCGCCCAGGCATCCATACCGGCGTCATCGCCGATAAGATCCTGCCGCACTTCAAGAAGCGCATGCGCAATTCCGGGGATCATGCAGTGACGATACATGGTGTCGCCCTCCAATGCGCCGTCATAGGGCTCATTATCGCCGACAACGATATCGCCCGGCTCTCTCAGCATGGAGATGAGCGGCATGATTGCCCGGTCGTCCGTATCCCACAATACCGCGGCGTGCCATGGGCGGGCGAAATCTTTCCAGAAGGGGGTGAAGGAATGCAGCGACAGCACCAGCGGGGCCTTGCCGGATGCTGAGGTGGTGGCTGCTATCGTGCGCTCGATCGCCTCGTGGTAGGGCCGATGATAGGTGTCGAGCCGGTTCTGCCATTCCTCGTCGGTGATCGGGTGGTTGCCGGGAATGATCGCGCCGTCCGAAATCTTCATGATGAGCGTCGGATCGTCCTCGCCCCGGTTCGGATCGATCAGCAGGCGGGAGAAGCAGCCGAGTACGGCCGGAACGCCCAGCTGTGCTGCTAGCCTTCGGGTCAGCCCCTCGATGCCGATATCGAAGGCGATATGCCTCAGAAAGGCGCTCTCCGGCAGGCCGAGATTACCATATTGCCCAGGCAGGCGGTTCATGGCGTGGTCCGCGAGAAGCACCATGCCTTTGTCATAGTCGCCGTCTATGATTTCGAACGGTTGGAAATTCTGCATGCTCACATACATTTCAAACGATTATGTTGTGAGTTTGGTGATCGCATGGTGCCCGATTTGGCGCAAGGGGAGAGGGCTGGCTTGTCAAAAATCAAGTCTGCCCAAAGGGATAATGGAATTTTGACGAAGCGCAGCGGCAGGGCGACGCAATCAACCACAGCTTCGTTGACTTTCTGCCCGTTGCGCGCGAGAAAGTGCCTCCACGATAACCATGGAGACCTGACGGAAACCGTGCCGATAAAATCGATTAAAATCTATCTTCGTTCACTCCTTTCCGTTCCGGCGGGTGCTTTTGCTGTTTGCGCAGGCGCACCGCTTCTTATGGCTTCTCCGGCTCATGCTGATTTCCGTGTGTGTAATGGCACGCAGAATCTTGTCGGGGTGGCAATCGGTTATCGTGCCCAGGATGGTTGGAATACCGAGGGATGGTGGCAGGTTCCTGCTTCCACCTGCGCTACTCTGATCGAAGGGGAACTGCAGTCACGATACTATTATCTTTATGCCGAGGATGCCGCCCGAGGAGGGCGGTGGACCGGTAATATCAATATGTGCGTCGCCGAGAATGAATTCAAAATCGTCGGCGTGAATGATTGTTTCACCCGTGGCCACCAGCGCATGGGTTTCAAAGAGTATGATACGGGTCGTCAGGGAAGCTGGATGGTCCAGCTTTCGGACACGCCCGGTACGCAAGAAGGCCAGAATTGATGAGGCGTAACCGCAAAGTAAAGATCCTTGCCACGCTCGGTCCGGCATCGTCGGAAGAGGCAATGATCCAGAAGCTCCACGAAGCAGGCGCTGACCTCTTCCGTATCAACATGAGCCATGCCAGCCATGACATGATGCGTACACTGATCGAGCGCATTCGCTCGGTCGAGAAGAAGTCGGGTCGCCCGATCGGTATTCTCTGTGATTTGCAGGGACCGAAGCTTCGCGTCGGCAAATTTGCCAACACCAAAGTAACGCTGACCCCGGGTCAGACATTCACGCTCGACAACAACGAAGCGCCGGGTGACGAAAACCGCGTCTACCTTCCGCATCCGGAAATCCTCGAAGCCGTAAAGGCCGGTGATCGCCTGCTGATCGACGACGGCAAGCTGGCGCTGAAGGCTGTCGAAGCTGACGGCAAGAAGATCGTCTGCACCGTTGTTGCCGGCACCAGCATTTCCGACCGCAAGGGCGTCAGCCTGCCCGACACGATCCTGACCGTCGGCGTTCTGACCGACAAGGACCGCTCGGACCTTGACGCCGTTCTCGCAACCGACGATGCCGACTGGGTCGCGCTGTCCTTCGTTCAGCGTCCGGAAGATCTGGCGGAAGTCCGCAAGATCGCACGCGGCCGCGTCGGCATCATGTCGAAGATCGAAAAGCCGCAGGCGATCGAACGCATCGACGAAATCATCGAGCTTTCCGACGCCGTCATGGTCGCCCGTGGTGACCTTGGCGTGGAAATGCCGATCGAAATGGTTCCCGGTATCCAGAAGCAGCTGACCCGCGCCTGCCGCCGTGCCGGCAAGCCGGTCGTGGTTGCCACCCAGATGCTGGAATCGATGATCACGGCTCCGGTTCCGACCCGCGCGGAAGTCTCCGACGTGTCGATCGCCGTTTTCGAAGGCGCCGATGCCGTCATGCTGTCGGCCGAATCCGCTTCCGGCCAGTATCCGGTCGAAGCCGTTTCGATGATGGCGTCGATTGCCCGTCAGGTCGAGCAGGATCCGCTCTATCCGAGCATCATCTACGCACAGCGCGCAACGCCGGAAGCCACCGGCTCCGACGCGATCTCGCTCGCTGCACGCCAGATTGCCGAAACGCTCAAGGCTGCTGCAATCGTCACCTACACGCAGTCCGGCACGACCGGTCTTCGCGCCTCGCGCGAGCGCCCGAATGTTCCGATCCTGGCGCTCTCCCCGAGCGTCAAGACGGCTCGTCGCCTTGCCGTATGCTGGGGCCTGCACTGCGTCGTGACCGAGGATGCACACGACTTGGAAGACATGGTGAACCGTGCTGCGCGCATCACCGTTTCGGAAGAGTTCGGCAAGCCCGGCGACCGGGTCATCATCTCGGCCGGCGTTCCGCTCGGCACGCCCGGTTCGACCAACATGCTGCGCATCGCCTATATCGGCGCTGACGGCCAGACCGGCGCATAATCGGGCTGACACAATTGGCAATTACCAGACGGCCGGAGCAATCCGGCCGTTTGTCGTTTTGGAATGGGCATGTCCATCAATAGTCAATCATCTCCTGCAATCCCCGTGATCGAAACATACCGGCTCAGGCTGCGGGTGCCGAACATGGCGGACTGGCCGATCTATGCGGCGTTCATGGCGTCGGATCGGGCAGAACATATGGGCGGTCCGTTTTCGCAGGCCGCCGCCTGGGGCATGTTCTGCCATGACGTGGCGCAATGGCAGTTGATGGGTCATGGTTCTTTGATGATCGTGACGCGGGACGACGGCACCTGCATCGGTCAGGTCGGCATCAATGCCGGCCCCCTGTTTCCCGAGCACGAATTGGGCTGGCTTCTCTACCCCGGCTTCGAGGGGCGTGGGTATGCTCTGGAGGCTGCGACTGCATTGCGAAACTGGGGCTTCGAGATCTTCGGCCTGAAGACGCTGGTCAGCTATGTTCATCATAGTAACGACAAATCCCGCCGGCTGGCCGAAAGGCTGGGGGCTCGGCTGGACGAGACGGCCGCGCGGCATGATCCGGACGATGTCGTCTACAGGCATGTCGTTACGCTGGGGTAATCTGCCAGATCAGATCTTTTCGATCGTCATTCCTATTGCAGGCTGATCCGAAACTCCCGACTGGGTCAGCCGGGCCTCCGCCATGCGCGCCAGTGCCTGCAGATCGCGATCCATGCCGGCGATCTTTTCGATCGCGGCAATCGCCACGTCGGGGACCACATAATCCGGCTTGTGGCCAAGGCCGTGGATCATCACCAGTTCCGAGCCAACGATATCGCGTGCAAGGCCTTGCGAATGGATCTCTTCAAGCACGATCGGGTCGCTGTCGCCGGTTATGATGACGGTCGGTGCCGTGATCTCCTTATAGCGAGGCGAGATCCGTGTGACGTAGTCGTGAAGGTTGGCGACGTCGATCGCGTTGTTGCGAAAATTCTCCGGACGCAGCACCAGTGCCGGTGCGCCTTCTTCGACATAGCGGTCGCGACGGCGGTTGGGGCTGAAGACGGACTTTGTTGCGCCATCCATGAGGACGAGGCCAGCGGGCAGGCTGACGAGGCGGGTGAACCACCAGCCCAGCCAGGGGGCAGCCGCAATCTTGTAGTACCAGTCCACGCCGCCTGGCCAAGGATGGGTGGCGGGCGCGAGAAACAGAAGCCCCGCCGTTTTTTCGGGATGGAAGACGGCAAAGCTTGCAGCAATCGCACCGCCGAAGGAATGGCCGACGATGATGGCGCGGTCTATGCCCTTCCAGTCCATGACGCGGCTGATGGCGGCGGCCTGTCCGTCCGGAAAGTCGTTCTCAGGCCCGCCACGCTCCGAATAGCCATGTCCGGGTCTGTCGATGAAGAGAAGCTCTGCACGGCCTTCCAGGAGCTTGCGGAAGGCGGTTTCCTGGTCGCGCAGGTTACCGCTGGCTCCGTGGATGAAAACGATCGGGGGGAGGGTGGGATTCGGCGGTGCCGGAACATGCAGCGCGTTGATCCTGTAGCCGCCGACATCCGCCAGCTCGCCATGTTGCGGAAACTGTCGCGCGATCTGTTGGCTCTTCCAGGCGGTAAAGCCGAAGGCCGCGGCGAGGAGGATGGCTGTGAGGGCAAGCGGCAGAATCATTGCAGGGCGACCGGGGAAAGGCTCACGTCCGGTTTCCGGCTATCTTTTCCGAGAGTTTCGAGACGGCTTCCTGTGCGTCTCGATCCGCCGGGTAGACGCTCAGATACCGCTCCCATGCCTTCAGCGCCAACGCGTCGTCCTCGGCTTCCATCAAGATACCGGCAAGGCCTGCAAGCGCACCGAAGTGGCGGGGTTCGCGTTTTAAAACTTCTGCTATGTCGGACATCGACTTGCGCCGATCGCCCATCGTGTAATGAAGTGTTGCGCGCCGGTTCCAGCCCTCGGTGAAGGCGGGGTCGAGAAGGGTGACGCGGTCGAGGAAATCCAGCGCGGCAGCGTTCTTCTTTTCCTTGATGGCGTCTTCGGACCACTGCATCAGAAGGTTGACCGTGGCGCTGCCGGAATCGTTCATCTCGGCAATGATCTGGCTGGCGATGCCCTTGGCTTTTTCCGGATCGCGTTCGCGCTTCAACGCCTCGAACAATGTGTCGAGCGGCTTTGCCGCTGCGGTTGTCGGTGCCGCTGATTCTATCGCAGCGGTGGGCGGTTGCGGTGCCGCTTGCGAGGGTGGGGCGGCTTGAGGCGCCTGTGCATGAGCGACAGGGGCGAAAGCGGCCATGGCCAGAATAGGGGTGCTCAAAAGCAAATAGCGCATCCGGATAAATTAATCCGGATGCGCCGAAGGTCAAAGCCGAATTGTCGCGCTATCGACAATTTGATTGCAGGCGAGAAACTCGCCCTGAGCAATCAGCCCTGGCGGGCCTTGAAGCGCGGGTTCTGCTTGTTGATGATGTAAATGCGGCCCTTACGGCGAACCAGACGGTTGTCGCGGTGACGAGCCTTCAGCGCCTTAAGCGAGTTCTTGATCTTCATTGTACTGGTCCAGCAGTCTGTGGGCTCATAGAGCCGCTTGTCTCTAACAATCGAAAGCGCGCCGCCTAGTCCCTAAAGAAAAGGGGCGCGCCTCAGGTTGGGGTGCAGATAACCCGAGGCTTTGTCCATGTCAACCTTGTGACGAGGTTTTCCGGCCTTTCAATTCGGTGACATGGCCCATTTTGCGGCCCGGGCGGGCTTCCGTCTTGCCGTAAAGATGGACAAGCACATCCTTGGTTGCCAGCCACTCAGGCAGGGCCATAATGTCGTCGCCGATCAGGTTAGTCATTACGCAATCGGAGTGGCGGACAGGATCGCCGAGTGCAAGACCGGCAACCGCGCGCATATGCTGCTCGAATTGCGAGATGACGCAGGCAGCCTCCGTCCAGTGGCCGGAATTGTGGACGCGCGGAGCGATCTCGTTGGCGATCAACGTTCCGTCGGCCATTGCGAAGAATTCCATGCCGATGACGCCGACGTAATCCAGCGCCGCAAGCAGCTTTTCGGCTGCGGCACGGGCGGTTGCCGCGGTCTCGGCCGGAATGTTTGCCGGCAGGGTGGAGGTGTGCAGGATGCCGTTGCGGTGGACGTTTTCGGCCGGGTCGTAGCAGCGGATCGTCCCGTCCTTGGCGCGGGCCGCGATGATCGAGATCTCGCGTTCGAAGGCAACGAAACTTTCGAGAATCAGCGGCACTCCGCCGAGTGCCTCATAGGCGCCTGCGGGTGAGTCGTCGCTCGAGCGGAAAACGCGCTGGCCCTTGCCGTCGTAACCCATGCGACAGGTCTTCAGCACGCCCTTGCCGCCGAAATCGGCCAGCGCTGCCTCAAGCTCCTGCTGGCTGTTGACCGCATGGAAACGGGCAGTCTCGATGCCGCAGTCGTTGAGGAAGCGTTTTTCCGTCAGCCGGTCCTGCGCAACCTCAAGAGCCTTGGATGGAGGATAGACCGGAACCGAGCGCTCCAGCGTCTGGGCGGCTGAAACCGGCACGTTCTCGAATTCGTAGGTGACGATATCGCAGCGACTGGCCAGTTCCGCGAGAGCGGCCGGATCGTCGTAGGCTGCGATGATCTGCTCGTTGGCGACCTGCGCTGCGGGACAATCCGCCTGCGGTTCCAGGATGATGATGGTGAGGTTCAGCCTTGCAGCTGCCATTGCGAGCATGCGGCCGAGCTGGCCGCCGCCGATAATGCCGATCGTCTGGGCCTTCATGCTTCGTCCATCGGGTATTCGGCAACGGCTGCACTCTGGCGGGCGCGCCATTCGTCCAGGCGGTAGGCGATGTCGTCGTCGGAGAGAGCCAGAACGGCTGCTGCGAGCAGGGCGGCGTTGACCGCGCCGGCGCGGCCGATGGCAAGCGTGCCGACCGGAATGCCGGCCGGCATCTGCACGATCGACAGAAGGCTGTCCTGGCCCGAAAGCGCCTTGGACTGGACCGGAACGCCGAAGACCGGCAGCGGCGTCATCGAGGCGGCCATGCCCGGCAGGTGGGCAGCCCCGCCGGCGCCGGCGATGATGACCTGAAAGCCTTCTTCACGTGCGCCCTTGGCAAAGCTGAACAGACGCTCAGGTGTGCGATGTGCCGAAATGATGCGGGCCTCGTAGTCGATTTCGAGAGCATCGAGGGTTTCGGCAGCGTTCTTCATGGTCTCCCAGTCGGACTGGCTTCCCATGATGATGGCGACGGGCGGTGTCTCGGCCATTTGAGCGTTCCTAGGCAATGATGTCGGGCAGGATCTGGTCTTCGATCTGGGTCATCTTGTCCTTGATCGCGAGCTTTTTCTTCTTCATCCGCTGGACGCGCAGCGCATCGCAGCCGACTGTGATCATGGCGTTGATGGCGGCATCGTAGTCTTCATGCTCCTGCCGGAGCTTTGCCAGCGCCAGCCGGTTGTCCGCCTGTTCTTGATCGGCCATGTCTTCAAGTCCCCATATCGATCCGGGCTTGTGACCCGGCCCAGCTTAATGCGCAAGCTCCTATCATCAAACCACATTAACTGGAAGTTAGCTGAGGTCACGAATTTGCCGCGCTCTTGTCATGAAAACACCTTCGACAAACCGAGCAGATCGTGTCACACTTCCGTCGTAAACCTGAAGCTTCGGCCGATGGAGTGGCCGGAGCAGGCAATAGGGAAGGACATGCCACATGACCATCCAGGCTCATATAGCATCGCTTGAAAAGAAGCACGGTGATCTCGAGGAGGAGCTCCAGGCGATTCTTTCGTCTCCTTCATCAGACGATCGCGAGATTGCCGATCTGAAGCGTCGTAAGCTGCGTCTCAAAGACCAAGTGCAGCGCCTCAAGGCGTCAACCCGCCATTAAGGTCAGCTAAAAGAGCCATCGCCGCGGATCTTGATTTGGAAATGATCCGATAGCGGCACAAAACCCAATCTTTCTGTTCTGGTCGTGGTTCATGCGGGCTACGGCCAGAATTGTTTTTAGGGGCCCTGCTTATTCCCAATTCGTGCCCGCTCAGAACGGCAGGCCGTCCCAGAGCAGTTTGAGGCCGGCCAGAAAGGCAAGACCGTAGGTCATCGGGTAAAAGGTTTCCGCCTTCAGATGCTTGACGATGGCCGCTCCCATTATGGTCGAGACGAGTGCCACGGGCAGAAGCGTTGCCGACACGGTCAGGTTATGCGTATCCAGCGCGCCGAGGAAGAAATAGGGAATGACCTTTACCGCATTGACGATGGCGAAGAAGCGAATGCTCGCGCCGGTGTAGTTTTTCGGGTCAAGCTGCATCGGCAGGACATAGATCTGGAATGGCGGGCCGCCGGCATGGGCAACGAAGCTCGCATAGCCCGAAAGAGATCCCCAGAATGTTGCGGCGACCGGGCGGTGCGGGAGAGGGGCCTGGATTTCCCCCCGGCGTCCATAGACCTGCCAGAAATAGCGCGCAGCGAAGAGGATGGTCGCAGATGCGATCACCACTTTCAGCGCATCATCGGAGACATAGGCCGACGTCGCCCAGCCGAGCGCAATGCCGATCACGCCGCCGGGCATGATCATCAGCAGCGTCTTCGGATCGTTGTACTTGCGCCAGGACCAGAGCGCGACCGCATCCATCAGAATAAGGATCGGCAGGAAAATCGCCGCCGCCTGCACCGGTTCAACCGCAAGCGACATGATCGGCACGCCCATCAGGCCGATCGCGCCGCCGATGCCGCCTTTCGACAGGCCGACAAGCATGACTGCCGGAATTGCGGCGAGAAAGAACGACAGGTTGGGGATATCTATCATCTGCGGTTACTGTCGGGGGTGTTGATCCTGCAATCCGTCCGGTCTATCGAATTGGTTGAATAAAACCAGAGCGGAACGTGCTGAAGCGGTACGTCTTCGCTTCAAGGCGAGAATGATCGGATAAGAACATGACAGAACCGGATAACCGCTGCCGCATCGTGCTGATCGTACCGGATGATGCCGATGCCGATCGCCAGGCAAAACTCCTTGCCGAGGCCATGTCGGGCGGCGATGTCGCATCCGTCATCCTGCCGCAATACGGGCTGGACGACCAGGCGTTCCAGAAGCGGGCCGAAGTGCTGGTGCAGATTATCCAGGATGCCGGCGCTGCCGCGATCATCTCCGGCGACAGTCGTGTTGCAGGCCGCGCCAAGGCAGATGGTCTTCACCTGTCGGGCTCGCTTGAGGAACTGGGTGAAGCGATCGAGAAATTCACGCCGAAGCTGATCGTTGGCGCCGGCGGTGCAACGGAACGGCACGCGGCGCTTGAGATCGGTGAACTGCGGCCGGACTATATTTTCTTCGGTCGTTTCGATGGTGACATCAAGCCGGAGGCGCATCCGAAGAATGTGGCGCTGGCCGAATGGTGGGCGTCGATGATCGAGATTCCCTGCATCGTCATGGGCGGCAGTGATGTCGAATCGGTCGTTGTCGTTGCCGAGAGCGGCGCAGAGTTCGTCGCCCTGCGTGATGCCGTGTTTGCCGTTGCTGTGGGGCCGGCTGAAGCCGTCGCAAAGGCCAATGCGCTGCTCGACGAAAAAGCGCCACGGTTTGGGGGTTGATGGTCGCATGCCATCAACGACACGTCTGTATCGCAATCCGCTCAAAGTCGTCACTGCCATGCTGATATCAGCGGTTGCAGTAACCTCCGTGCATGCCCAGTCCAACCGGGTCGTGACCCGTCCGGTCGGACCTGATGCCGGCAAGATGGAGCGGCAGCAGCAGCCGGATGGCATCGTGCCGTCAGGCGGTGTTGAGCTTTACCGGCGAATGGGGGCTGCATTGCCTGCGCCGCCGGAGGAAAAGCAATATGACGGCAAGGTCGACGAGGCTTACGGCGCTTACCAGCGCGGCATGTATGTGACGGCGATGAAGCTTGCTCTCGAGCGGGCGCAGCAAGGGGATGCGGCTGCGCAGACATTGGTCGCTGAAATGATGACTAAGGGCTATGGGATCGCTCGCGATCCCAAGGGCGCGGCGTTCTGGTACGGCCAGGCCGCAGAAGGAGGTGATGCTGCCGCCATGTTCGAATATGCGCTCCTGCTGATGAGGGGGCGTGATGTTACGGCAGACAAGCAGAAGGCGGATGACTACATGCGCCGCGCGGCGGAAGCAGGAAATTCGGCTGCCCAGTTCAACTGGGGGCAGATCCTGATTTCAGACAATCCCGGCGAAAAAGGCATGGAACTGGCCCTGCCATTCTATGAGAGATCCGCCAGCCAGGGTGTGGCCGATGCGCAATATGCCGTTGCCCAGCTCTACATGTCGCTTCGCGAAGTTGCGCCGACCAAAAAGGCGCAGGCGCGTGACTGGATGTTGCGTGCCGCCAAGGCCGGCTATGATACTGCCCAGCTGGATATGGGTGTCTGGTATGTGAACGGCGTCGGCGGCGAGCGGGATTACGACAAGGGGTTCGAATGGCTCCGGATTGCCGCCATGCGCGGCAATGTGGTCGCTCAGAACAAGCTTGCCTATCTCTACATCAACGCGCTCGGCACCCGGCCCAATCCCGTGGAAGCCGCCAAGTGGTATGTGCTCTCCCGGCGGGCGGGCCTTCAGGATGCCGGACTTGAGGATTTCTATCTCGGCATCAACGAAGACCAGCAGAAACAGGCGATCGACGCGGCCAACAAGTTCCGGCAGAATTAGGACTGTAGCGCCTGCAGTGCAAAGAGCGCGCCGCGGATGATAAAGCCGTGGCCGACGGCCAGTGCCAGAATGACAAACAGCCAGACGGCGGTATAGAAGCCCTGCCGATCAAGCGCCTTCGGATTGATATACGGCGACACGGCAAAGACGCAGGTTGCGAACAGCATAGCTCCCGGCAGCAGGAAAAGCGCGATTGCCGGGCGCGCGAAATTGTCCGGATTGCCGGAGAAGTCGAAGTGGATCGGCAGCATGGTATCGGCCGGTATGGCCGCCCACAGGCCCAGCGACAAAAAGGTCATGGTGATGAGCATGCCGAGGCTGATAAAGAGGGGGATAGGCATGCGCATGGGCTGTCTCCTGAATGTGGCTGGCACTCCTTTCGCAGGCTACGTCATGAATGACAACACTGCCGTGTAAGCGCATGACTTGAATTTACCGGCAATTTGTGGTCTTGAAGCCGCCCAATCAACAAAATCAGCATCGCCCGCTCTCCCGGTCTTCCGGATTCCAGGGCTTAAGGATTCCGAAATGGCCCGTTCAGCGCTTCTCAATGTCATGGTGCAGGCTGCCTTGAAGGCAGGCAAATCGCTTACCAGAGATTTTGGTGAGGTGCAGAACCTGCAGGTTTCGGTCAAGGGACCGAGCGATTTCGTCTCCCAGGCTGACCTGAAGGCTGAGAAGATCGTTCGTGACGAGCTGATGAAGGCTCGCCCGACCTATGGCTTCCTCGGTGAAGAGGGCGGCGAAGAGAAGGGTACCGACGGCGCGCATCGCTGGATCGTCGATCCGCTCGATGGCACGACCAACTTCCTGCACGGCATTCCACAGTTTGCCACTTCGATCGCGCTCGAGCGCAATGGCGAGATCGTCGGCGGCGTGATCTTCAACCCTGCGACCGATGAACTCTACACGGCCGAAAAGGGCGGCGGCGCCTTCCTCAACGACCGTCGTATCCGTGTCGCAGCTCGTCGCGTTCTTTCCGACTGCGTTATCGGCTGCGGCGTTCCGCATCTCGGCCGTGGCAATCACGGCAAGTTCCTCGTCGAACTGCGTCACGTCATGGGCGAAGTTGCAGGTGTTCGCCGCGCCGGTGCTGCTGCTCTCGATCTGGCCTATGTCGCTGCCGGCCGTTTGGACGGTTTCTGGGAAGCCGAGCTCTCGCCCTGGGACATGGCAGCCGGCCTGCTGCTGATCCGCGAAGCCGGCGGCTTCGTGTCTGACATGAAGGGCGCGCAGAACATGTTCGAGGCCCGCAATGTGATTGCCGGCAACGAGTTGATCCGCAATGCGCTGGTCGAAGTCGTCAACCGTCCGGTGCCGCAGCGCTAAGGCAATGATGAAAATCAGTGCCCGCTAATCAATAGCGCACTGTTTTCCAATGCTTGCGCACTTCAATTCGTCGCAATTTTACACTAGCCTCCGCTCAATTTAGCGGAGTCGAGGCGTATTATGGCGAATGCGACAGTGGATGATCTGGACGAGTCGGAAACCGGCCGCGGTGGCTATAAACACAAACTCTCCAATCCGGCGTCGTTCCTCTGGACGATGCTTATCTTCCTCATCCTTGTCGGCTTCGTTGCCTCCATCCTCTACCGGCAGGCGGCACACGCGTTCCAGACCAATCCGGGGCTGAACGGGCTGATCCTTGGCGTTCTGGCGATCGGCATCCTGCTCGTCTTTGTCCAGGTCATCAGCCTTGCCCGCGAAGTCGGCTGGTTCAATTCCTATCGTGCTGCCGGCGGCAATGCCGACAAGGTGGGTCGCGAGCCACGGCTGCTTGCGCCGATGCGCGCACTGATAGGCCGCCGCCGCAAGGTGGCGCTGTCGACAGTCGCCTATCGCTCCATTCTCGATTCGATCGGCACGCGACTGGACGAGACGCGTGATACGTCGCGCTATCTCATCGGCCTTCTTGTTTTCCTCGGCCTGCTCGGCACGTTCTGGGGGCTTATCGAGACGATCGGCTCGATCAGCGACGTTATCGGTGCGCTCGACCCGTCTTCGAGCGGCTCAAACGATATTCTAAGCGCCATCAAGAGCGGCCTCGCCCAGCCGCTTGCCGGCATGGGCACGGCGTTCTCGTCCTCGCTGCTTGGCCTTTCGGGTTCGCTGATCCTCGGTTTTCTCGACCTGCAGGCAGGTCGCGCGCAGAACCGCTTCTATACCGAGCTTGAGAACTGGCTCTCCTCCGTGACTGATGTCGGTTACGATGGGCCGATCGCCAATGGCGACAATGGCGCGGCAGACGAGCTAAAGGCCTTGACCACCGAATTGCGCAAGCTTGCCGCCGTGCAGGCGAAAGCCGGCCGTGACGGTGCGGAGACCGAACGCTCGATGGCTGCCATAGCGAACCTTGCAGAAGGTATCCAGGGCCTAGTCAAGAACATGCGCAACGAGCAGCAGATGCTGCGTGACTGGATCGAGGCGCAGCAGGAAGAATCAAAGGCCATGCGCCGTACGCTCGACCGACTTTCCGACAAGATCGGGGGGAAATAAGCGATGGCGCTTGCCAAGAACCGCCGTCGCGAACGCACAGTCGATTTCTGGCCGGGTTTCGTGGACGCGCTGTCCACGCTTCTTCTCGCCATCATGTTCCTGCTGACGGTCTTCGTGCTGGCGCAGTTCCTGCTCAGCCGGGAGATCACCGGCCGCGACGAAGTGCTCAACCGCCTCAACAGCCAGATTGCCGAACTGACGGAATTGCTGGCGCTGGAAAAGAGCGGCAGCCAGGATCTGGAAGATCAGCTTGCCAACCTGCAGTCCTCGCTGGCTGCGGTAGAGAGCGATCGTTCGCGTCTGCAGCAGCTGCTGAATGACGGCGTCGGCAGCAGCGCCGCTGCCAACGCGGAGGTCGGCGAACTGACCAGCGAGTTGAATAACCAGCAGCAGATCAGCCAGCGCGCGGCAAGCCAGATCGAGCTTCTGAACCAACAGATCGCAGCACTGCGCGCGCAGATCGCAGCGGTGGAGCAGGCGCTGCAGGCGTCGGAGGCGAAGGATTCCACCTCGCAGGCGCAGATTGCCGATCTTGGTCGCCGCCTCAATGTCGCCCTTGCCGCCCGCGTGCAGGAACTCAACCGTTACCGTTCCGACTTCTTCGGGCGGTTGCGCGAGATCCTGTCTGATCGCGAAAACATCCGGATCGTCGGGGACCGCTTCGTCTTCCAGTCGGAGGTGCTGTTCCCTGTCGGCGGCAGCGAGCTGGACGATGCCGGGCGTGGCGAAATGGACAAGCTGGCAATGGCCCTGCTCGAACTTGCCAAGGAAATTCCGGCCGAGATCAACTGGGTGCTCAGGGTCGATGGCCACACGGATAATTCTCCGCTCTCCGGCACGGGCCGTTATCGCGACAACTGGGAGCTTTCATCCGCCCGCGCAACATCGGTCGTGAAGTATCTGATCTCCAAGGGTGTTTCTGCCAATCGGCTTGTTGCCGCCGGCTTCGGCGAGTTCCAGCCTATTGCTCCGGGGGATACGCCGGAAGCCAGGTCGCAGAACCGCCGTATCGAGCTGAAACTGACGGAACGCTGATCGATGATGTCTGGAAAACGGGATATCAACGCCCTGATCAAGGCGGTGGCAGACACGCCACGCCGCGACAACAGCGCCTATCATCAGGCGCTTGCCGAGGCGCGCGAGATGTTCGATCAGGCGGAAGCCGCACTCGGCGGTCCGGTGAAGATGAAGACCAAGACAAAACTGAAGCCGAACGGCAAATATGTGGTGAAGTGGGTTTTCGAGCGGGCCGAGTGAGGCTCTGTCCTCAGGCCGTATAGTGGCCCGAGGTGAAGCCAAGGCGCTCCAGTCCACGCCGCACTTCCGGTGCCTTCATGAACAGGCTCCACAAAAGGCCGGAGCGATGGTTTTCGATCATTGCGATCAGCGGCCCCTGGTCGATGGCGATATAGGTCGGTGCGAGCCAATCTATCGCCGGAGCGAAGGCGTCTACGAAGCCGAACGAACCGAACAGCTTGCCATCCTCGTAACGGATCATGGCGCGCAGCGCCTCTTCCGCCTCCTTGGGCAGGAAGGGGAAGCTCGACAGCGCGGCTGTCGGAGCAATCGCTCCCATGTCCGATGTCGGGGAGTTGGCGTTGTAGCCGTTCGGTGCTTCCGAAGCCGTCAGGCCCCAGACGTCATATTGCTTGTAGGCGGGGATGCTCAGGCAGTAATCCCGATTGATCTTCGTATGCGCCACGGCCTGCTGCCAGTAGTCGGCATAGCGATCGGACAGGCCGCGCGGATCGAGAGCGCAGAAGGAATATTGGGAGAGGAATAGCGGGCCGCCGAGAGGTTCGCCAAGCGGAAGCTCTGTGCCGAAATAGCTCTCGCCGTTCTTCATCTCGCCGGAGCGCGCCCAGCCGGCATGATAGCTTTCCGGCTTTATCGGATGCGTGTCCGAGCCAGCTGCCAGCACATAGGCCGAAAGTGCCTCGTTCCAGCCCTTGATCGGCAGGTTCATGGTCCAGTTGTGGATCGGGCTCCAGTGCCAGTAAAGCGGACCATCGTCCTTGCCGCGGGTGAACCAGTCCCATTCGACCTCGTCAAACAGCCGCGTGACGGTGGCTCTCAATGCCTGCTCAGCCTCGGATGTGCCGGTAAAATATTCCCGCGCGCAGATCAGGCCCTGAAGCAGGAGGGTGGTTTCCACGAGGTCGCCGGCATCGTCATATTGCGAGAACTGGACGGTCTCGCTGGTGGCGCCATCGACCATGTGAGGGAACGCGCCGTGATAGCGGGTTGCGAGGTTCAGCCGGTCGAGAATGAGGTTGATCCGCTCCAGCGCCTCCGCGCGGCTGACCCATTGCCGTTCTGCCGCGACTAAGATCGCCATCAGCCCGAAGCCGGTGCCGCTGATGGAGATCATGTTGGTGGCAATCGCGCCGTTTACCCAGCGCTTGTCGTAGACCAGCTTGCTGTCGGTATGCGCGCCTTCCCAGAAATACAGGAAGGTCTGGTACTGGACACTGTCCAGCAATGTGTCGAGCGGGGCATTCGGGTCCAGTGGCTCGACAATCATGCAGTCTCAATCCTGTTTACTGTTCAGATAGCGCTTGCGCTGCGCTGTTCCAGATCATGAAACTGCAGGCGCGCCAGCTTGGCGTAAAGTCCACCTTTGGCAACGAGGCTTTGATGGGTGCCTTCTTCGACGACGCGGCCATCTTCCAATACCAGAATTCTGTCAGCCTTAAGGACGGTTGCCAGGCGATGGGCGATGACGAGCGTCGTGCGGTTTTCCATCAGCCCGTCGAGCGCGCGCTGAACCAGCGTTTCGCTCTCGGCATCGAGCGCCGAGGTCGCCTCATCCAGAAGCAGGACCGGCGCATTTTTCAGGATCGCCCGGGCGATCGCAATCCGCTGCCGCTGACCGCCGGAAAGGGTGATACCGCGTTCGCCGGCCATGGTGTCATACCCTTGATCGAGCTTTGAGATGAACTCGTCGGCCTGGGCGGAAATGGCGGCGGCGCGGACTGCCTCGCGGCTTGCGCCCGGCATGCCGAAGGCGATGTTGTCGTGGATCGAAGCGGCAAAGATCGTCACGTCCTGCGGCACGATTGCCAGGCGCGAGCGGATGTCTTCGATACGGGCATTGCGAAGATCGATGCCGTCCAGTTTCACCGATCCGGTCTGCGGGTCGTAGAACCGCATCAGAAGCGAGAAGATCGTGCTTTTGCCTGCACCCGACGGGCCGACGATCGCGATCGTCTCCCCGGCCTTGACGTTGAAGGACAGGCTGTTGAGCGTAATTGCGCTGACGCGGGCCGGATAGGCAAAGGACACCTGATCGAACTCGACTTCGCCGCGAGCCGGTGCTGGCAGGGCAACCGGCTGTTCCGGGTCCTGTACGGCTGGAATTTCGTGCAAGAGTTCGGTCAGCCGTTCGGCAGCGCCACCGGCGGCGGAAAGCTCGCCCCAGACTTCCGAGAGCTGGCCGAGAGAGCTGGCTGCGATGACTGAATAGAGCACAAACTGTCCAAGCGTCCCGGCGCTCATTTCACCGGCAAGCACGCTCTGCGCGCCATACCACAACACGCCGACGATGGAGCCGAAAACGAGGAGAATGGCAAAGCCGGTCAGAAGTGCGCGCGAGCGGATCGCGACGCGAGCGGCGTCATAGGCGTTCTCGACTGCGGAGGCATAACGGTCGCTTGCCATCTGCTCGCCGCCGAAGGCCTGAACCGTGCGAGTGGCGGCCACGGTTTCCGATGCGAAAGCCGAGCTTTCCGCCAGCGTGTCCTGTGCGGCGCGCGAGCGGCGGCGGACATTGCGGCCGAAACCGACGATCGGGAAAACGATGACCGGAATGGCACCGAGCACCATGACGGAGAGCCAAGGGCTGGTATAGATCATCATGCCCATCGCACCGAGACAGAGGATGGTGTTGCGCAGCGCCTGGGAAGCGGCGGAACCGAAGGCGGACTTGATTTGGGTCGTGTCAGCGGTCAGGCGCGAGACGATCTCGCCAGACTGGTTGACGTCGAAAAAGGAAGCGGAGAGGCGGGTTACATGGGCGAAAACTTCGCGCCTCAGGTCGGCCACCACCCGCTCGCCGATGGTGATGACGTAGTAGTAGCGCATGGCGCTTGCGAGCGCGAGAAGCACTGCGAGCAGCAGCAGCATGCCGAAATAGTTGTTGATGAAGCTGCCGTCGGCGGCGGCAAAGCCGTGGTCGACCATGCGGCGAACGGCAAGCGGAAGTGCAAGGGTCGTGGCGGCCGCCAGCACGAGGAAGAAAAGCGCCGAGGCGACCAGCCGTCGGTAGCGTGAGAGATAGGGGATCAGGCGGGCGAGGGGCTTGAGGCTGCGATTCTTCTTTTCGGTCTCAGACATGTCTGCCACGGGATCTCCTGTTTGCGCATCGTCATTTTCACAACACGCGAACTTCAATATTTCACCGTCCATCGGCCGCCATTGATGTGGGGCAAAGAACGCTGTAGAGGCCTTCTTAACTTGGCCTTGCGGGTACTTGTGCTAGTCGCGACCTTCCTGTATAGGCTCCGCATCGAATTGGGAAGCCGTGACCGTGCTGGTCTACGGCTTCATTGATTAAAGAGGGTCGGTGATCGCAAAAGCGGCATGGAGACCCCGCAGAGCAGGAATAGCGACATGAAGGCTGACATTCATCCTGAATACCACAAGATCAAGGTCGTCATGACCGATGGCACCGAGTACGAAACCTTTTCGACTTGGGGTTCTGCCGGTGACACCATGAACCTCGAAATCGACCCGAAGTCCCATCCGGCCTGGACCGGCGGCAACCAGCAGCTGATGGACCGCGGCGGCCGCGTTTCCAAGTTCAACAAGCGTTTCGGCGGCCTCGGCCTCTAATAGCCTTAACGGTTGCAGATCTAAAAAAAGCCTGGCGAAAGCCGGGCTTTTTTCGTTTTGTGTCGTGGCGGGCTAAAGGGGGGTGTCATGACAAAAGACAAGGAATTTGAAGATCTTCGCCGGGTGGCGATCATGGGCAATGGCGGCTCGGGCAAGACATGGCTCGCCCGCAAGCTATCCCTATATCTCGATCGCGCTCCCGTTCATCTCGATGATGTTTATTGGCAACCCGGTCCGCATGGCATCGCCCGCGACAAGGCGATCGTAATCGAGGAGATGCGGGAACTTTCGATGACGTCGCGGTGGCTGATCGAAGGTGTCTATGGCTGGCTGATCAATGTCATCCTGCCGCGGGCGACGACACTGGTGTTTCTCGACCTGCCGGAAGACGAATGCATCGCCAATATCAGGGCGAGGGGCAAGCAGCGTGGAGAAAGCGACGAGAGCTTCGAGGAACTGCTCGACTGGGTATCGAAATATCGCGAGCGGAAAAACAACTGGAATTCGTTCGAAAGCCATCTGCGGATGTTCGAGGAATTCCCGAACGAAAAAGTGCGGCTCAGAGGCCGCACCGAAATTCTCGAATATCTGGACCGGCTGGCTGGTCGCTGATCAGCTGCCGAAGGCCGTCTGCAGCAGGTTGAGCTGCGAGCGGACGCTGTTTTCATTGTCCGGAACGGTAACGGCGTCGGACGGGCGATAGATTTCGCGGTCGAGAAGTGCGACGCGGTTCTGGAGGCGCAGCGAACGCTCGACGAGATCGCGAAAACCTTCCGGAAGTTCGTTCCAGCCCGGCGCATTGCGGTCGACGTTGAAACCGTCGAGGCGAACCTTGTTCTTCTCTGCCAGAACCTGATCCTTCGACATTTCGCCATTGTTGACGGCGCGCTGCAAAAGCAGCCACGATGCCATCTGCATGAGGCGAGTCGTCAGGCGCATGGATTCAGCGGCGTAGAGAACCGAGGCGATACGTGGCAGGACCTTCGATGCGGCGCGACCCGTTCCGTCGAGATAGGTCGCGGTCTCTTCCACCAGGGACATGCCCTCGGAGTAAAGTGTCTTGAACTGCGAAGAATTCGCTGCGCGACCGGCGAAATTGACGGTATTCAGACCCTGTTCTTGCATGAATGTCATCCTGCTAACGCAACCACGATGAGGCAATGGCGGGATGTAGCGAAAGGTTCCATCGCCGCCCTCATTGACTTGAACATGATCTTTATAATTGAAATCCGCAAGGCGTTTATTAAGGAAAGGTTAATACCCACAAGAAGCGGTAAACCGATGCGGATGTTCTTGTTTTGGAACAGATTTCCGGAAATCGCAAGAGAGGCTGCGAAGGGTCCGCACACGGCCGAGTAAAGCAGTTTTGTGGCGGCCTGAAAAAAGAAGAGCCGCGGAAAGGCGGCTCTCAAGGTAAAACAGGGAGAAATCAGACCATTCGCCGGGTGGTGAAACTGTCTGAGTCCAGGAAGCCTGGACGGTCCGATAATGTCTGTTAATGATTAATATCCACTTAAAATCCCCAGGCTTTACTTGGGCATTTTCGGATCGCCTCACTTCTTGAAGAAGTTGTCGGCCGCCATTCGGCCCGCCTGTTTCTTCTGCTTGTCGGCTTCCAGCCGCGCGATTTCTTCCTTCAGAAGATCGATTCGAGCGTCGAGATCGCCCACCGAGAGCATGGAAAGATCCGAGCCGATCTCATGGGCGAGCTTCTTTACCGGTCGGTCGTCGTCGAAAAATGTCATCCTCAGTTCCTCCGGTCTTCTGTCGTGCCTTCAGCCTGTGCTGCACGCGGGTCGAGTGCCAGGCTCTCCGGTGTCGTCATCGGCGATGTCGCGGCCGGGGCGACCGTGTAGGCATCACGATGCTCCGCCGGTACCGGTGCCCGCTGGCGGCTGCGGATGATGGCATAGGCCGTGATCAGGATATGCGCGATCGCGGTGACGAGAAAGAGCGCATAAGGTCCGGCCCAGGTCATGACCGGGCCGCCGAGCGTCGGGCCGATAATGGTGCCGATGCCGTAGAGCAGCAGCAGTCCGCCCGAAACCTTGACGAAGTCCTCCGGCGAGGCGAAGTCGTTGGCATGGGCAACCGCGATCGGATAAAGCGCGTTTGCCGCCGCACCATAGATCGCGACCAGCACGATGATCCCGTAGGCATCGGTCGGCCGCACCATGGCGACGACCAGTCCCGCGAGCGCTGCGGCGGCGGAAAGGCCCGCCAGTACGTAGCGACGGTCCATGCGATCGGAGAGGCGGCCCGCCGGAAACTGCATGATCGCGCCGGCAAAGATGGTGATCGTCACCATAGCCGCCACCGCCCCCTGAGAGAGGCCGGCGCGGTTTGCGAAGACCGCGGCCAGAGTGCCGTAGGCGCCATTGGCGATGCCGATCAGGAGAATGCCGACGAAGGAGATCGGCGAGTTTTTAAACAGCCCCCTTAAGTCCAGCTTGGCGCGTTTGAGCGGCTGGGGGGACGCGGCCTTCGAGAGCGTCGTGGGCAGTGCGGCGATGCTGTAGAGAATGCCGCAGATCATGAACAGCGTCGTCGTCGTCACGTCGGCGAAGGGAACCAGCATCTGGCCGCCGACGACGCCGAAGAGCGTGATGGAAATGTAGAAGGAAAAAATCGTGCCACGGCTTTCCGGCGTCGCCCGCTCGTTCAGCCAACTTTCGATAATCATCGATGTGCCGGCGGTGCAGAAGCCGGTGATGGCTCTCAGCGTCAGCCATGCCGTCTGGTCGACCAGCAGGCCGGTCAGCAGTACGTTCAGGCAGATCAGTGCGAGAAAGCCGGAAAAGGCGCGGACATGGCCGATCCGTCGGACCACGTTCGGGGCAACGAAACAGCCGATGACAAAGCCTGCAGCCCAGGTGGTGCCAAGCAGGCCGAGCGTCTCGTTGGAATAGCCTTCGAGAGAGCCTCTGAGCGGCAGGAGCAGGCCCTGGAGGCCATTGCCAAGGAAGAGAAAAAGGGTTCCGGATAAAAGGGCGAGGACGGGAAGCAGGTTTCGTCTCATCGTCTCACAAATGGGTTCGTGTCAAACAATCAATAGCGCCGTTGCCTGCCGTCAGGCGTGTTGCGCCTTGCCGCAGGGAACGGTAACGAGGGACGGGGCTCGCTGTTGATTTGTTTGCCCCTCCCAAAGCCTATCTGTGGTGGAGTTTAAAAATGTCTACCCTGTGGCGGAAAGCGAAAAGATCGCAGCAGGGCGAACAATGACAAAAGCAATCTCCATCCTGCTCATGCTCGGCATGGTCGTTCAGATCATAAGGCCACTGGGCTTTCCGGGCCTCAAGCGCCGCATGGACTTCTGGAAGCTCGCCGTGCTTGCTTTCGTCATCTGGACCATTGCGCTTCTAGGCCGCGAGTTCTTCTGATCAGCATTCGACACTGCCGCGCATAACGAAGACCGATCGGCCGCTGATGCGGACATCGGTCACCTTGCCCTGCTGTTTGATGACATCGAGTTCGATAATGCTCCGGCGGCCCATTTCCACGCCCTGTTCGATGGTGAGGTTGGTGCGGATATCCGCCTCGGGCATGCTGGCGACCAGATAGGCGCCGAGCGCACCGGATGCGCTTCCCGTCGCGGGATCTTCCGGAACATCGTCGAGCGGAGCGAACATGCGCGCTCGGATATGATCCGGTCGCGATGGGTCGCGGACGTAAAGAAAAACGGAGAAGCCCAGGCCATCGCCGGGATGACGGGCGACTGCCTCGCGGAAGGCCGCAAGATCCGGTAGAGCGCGGCCAAGGGCGTCGAGGCCATCCAGTTCGGCAAGGACGAAGCCGAGGCCGACAGAGGCGAAGACCGGAGGGTGCCGATCGATGCGGACATTCTTCGTATCGATCGCAACGCAGCGGGCCACCAGCTCTGCGGCCACCGTCTCTCCGATTTCGAGCGATCTCGGGGCGCGGATCGAGGCAGCGGCGACCTTGCCGGCTTCGCGCTTCAACTCCACCTCGACGAGACCTGCCTTTTCCTCGAAACGAAGGCTGTCGCCGACGGGCTTGCCGAACAGGTTTGCCTCCTGACCTAGAACGTAGGCCGTGCCGACATTCGGATGGCCGGCGAACGGCACTTCCAGCGTCGGCGTGAAGATGCGGACATGGGCGCTGTTGGCCGGATCTTCGGGCGGCAGCACGAACGTGCTTTCGGAATAGCCGAATTCGGTGGCGATCTGTTGCATCTGCTCCGTCGTCAGGCCGCGCGTGTCAGTGATGACGGCAAGCGGATTGCCGGTGAAGCGTTCGGCAGTAAAAACATCGACAGTGACGAATTCGACTTTGGGCATGGTATCCTCCAAGGGTGAGGGACGATGCTTAAGCGGCTGCGATGCGGCTCACCAGTCAAACTTTGTGATGGTGTCAATCAACGGAAAAACCGCGCCGTTGCCGACGCGGTTTTCTCCCTCCCTGCAGCATCCGCGCTCAATTAAGGCTGCGGACCGGCTGCAACGATTTCGGCGAAAAGGCTTGGATCATGCAGCCTTTTCGAGATCCTTCTTCCAGGTGCCCTTGGCGGCGAGCGTGTTCATCTCGGCGCGGTGCTGGAAGGCGCGCTGGCCGGCTGCAACATTCTCGGACTTGCCGCCCCATGCCTTGAGGGCGGTTTCCTGCAGCGCGCGGCCGTAGGAATAGGTCAGCTTCCAGGGCAGGTCGTAACCGGCAACCATGGTCGATAGGTGAGCAGTTGCTTCTTCCGATGTCTGGCCGCCGGAGAGGAAGGCGATGCCGGGTACTGCGGCAGGAACGGTTGCCTTGAGAACCTTGACGGTGCGCTCGGCAACTTCCTCGACGGACGCCTTGCGGGCCTTGATGCCGTCAATGACCATGTTCGGCTTCAGCACCATGCCTTCGAGATCGACGCGGGCGTCGAACAGGTCGGCAAAAACGGTCTGCAGCACGTGCTGGGTCACTTCGGCGCAACGCTCGATGTTGTGGTCGCCGGGCGTGCCGTCCATCATGACTTCCGGCTCGACGATCGGCACGATGTCAGCCTGCTGGCAGAGTGCTGCATAACGGGCGAGCGACTGCGAGTTGGCCTTGATCGAACCCCAGCTCGGGCGCTGGTCGCCGATGGTGATGACGCCGCGCCACTTGGCGAAACGGGCACCGGCTTCGCGATATTTGCGCAGGCGCTCATAGAGGCCATCGAGACCTTCTGTGATGAATTCGTGCGGGTGGAGCGCCATCGGCTTTGCGCCGATATCGACCTTGATGCCGGGGATGGAGCCGGCGGCATTGATGATGTCGACGAACGGCGTGCCGTCGGCTGCTTTCTGGTAGAGGGTTTCCTCATAAAGGATGACACCGGAAATGCAGTTCTTCATTGCGGATTCGGTGCGGAAGAGCATCTCGCGGTAGTCACGGCGGCTCTCTTCGGTAGACTCGATCCCGATGCTATCGAAGCGCTTTTTGATCGTCCCGGTGGACTCGTCGGCGGCCAGGAGGCCCTTGCCGTTCGATACCATTTTGAGTGCAATATCTTCCAGACGTTCGGTCATTTGTCGATCTCCAACACTTGATATCTGAGGCGATAACAGATGTAGGGCGGAAGTAAATCCACGGCTAAATATTTGAAACGATTGAATTCAATTCAATCGTTTAAAACATCTAAAAAATTTAAAGGGGTCTTGAAACGCGAATGCGCGGAGCTATGTCCGCGCACTCTGGTTGTAGTCGAGCTGTGGATAAACAGCGATCAGGCCGTCTTGGACAGAACTGCCACGCCTGGCAGTTCCTTGCCTTCCATCCATTCAAGGAAAGCGCCGCCTGCTGTCGAGATGTAGGTGAAGTCGTCAGCGACGCCTGCATGGTTCAAGGCTGCGACCGTATCACCGCCACCGGCGACCGAGGTCAACTTACCGGCTTTGGTCTGTGCTGCGGCAAACTTTGCGGCTGCAACGGTCGCTGCGTCGAAGGGTGTGATTTCGAAGGCGCCGAGCGGGCCGTTCCAAACCAGCGTGGAAGCCTTGCCGATCCATTCGTTGATGGCTTCGACCGACTTCGGGCCGACGTCGAGGGCCATGGCATCGGCCGGGATGGCGTCGATGGCAACGGTCTCGTTTGCGGCATTGGCCTTGAACTCACGAGCAACGACGGCGTCGATCGGAAGAACGATGGAGCAACCGGCGCTTTCAGCTTCGGTCATGATCGTCCGGGCGAGGTCGCCAAGGTCGTGTTCGCAGAGCGACTTGCCGACATTGATGCCCTTGGCAGCGATGAAGGTGTTGGCCATGCCGCCGCCGATGACCAGCGCATCAACCTTCTTTACGAGGTTCTGCAGCAAGTCGATCTTGGTCGAGACCTTTGCGCCGCCAACGATGGCGACCGTCGGGCGAACCGGTGCGCCAAGACCCTTTTCCAGCGCTTCAAGCTCTGCCTGCATGGTGCGGCCGGCGTAAGCCGGAAGGTGATGGGCAAGGCCTTCGGTCGATGCGTGGGCGCGGTGAGCGGCGGAGAAGGCGTCGTTGACGTAGATATCGCCGTTTACGGCAAGCGCTTCAGTGAAGCCTGCTTCGTTCTTTTCCTCGCTCTTGTGGAAGCGGGTGTTTTCCAGAAGCAGGATGTCGCCGTCCTTCATCGAGGCGACGGCCTTTTCGGCGTCGGGGCCGATGCAATCGGCGGCGAAGAGGATTTTGGTGCCGAGCACTTCGTTGATGGCCGGTACGATCAGCGAGAGAGACATGTCGGCGACAGGCTCACCCTTGGGGCGGCCGAAATGGGCAAGCAGGATGACCTTGGCGCCCTTTTTCGACAGTTCAAGAATGGTCGGGGCAACACGCTCGATGCGGGTCTTGTCCGTTACCTTACCGTCGGCAACCGGTACATTGAGATCGACGCGTACGAGAACGCGCTTGCCTGCAGGGTTGCTGATGTCGTCAATAGTCTTGAATGCCGGCATGGGCTAATCCACTCCTTGAGTGCTGAAATAGGACCGAGCGCCCTTGAGCGCCCGGCCGCTGAAACTGGGCGGACCATACTATGGTTGCAGCCCGACGCAAGGGCGCCAAGAGCCGCAGCGGTCCCTCAAATATAGCCTATTGCCTTTGGGTGGGCACCGGCTTTCCGCGGTATTTGCGGATGAGGTCGCGCACGCGGTGGGCGATCTCGCGCATGTTGATGAAGATCGGCAGGTTAGTAGTCGGCTCGACCGGTTCCAGCGACACGCCGATGGAGCGGATATGGTTCAACTCATCGACTTCACGGACGATCAGAACGATCGAGCCGAAGCGCATGCGGTCGGCATATTCCGCCTTGCCACCAAGGCGGGCGATGATGAGTTCGCCAACCGTCATGCTCTGTTCGGCCGTGGAGAGAAGGCCGGGACCGTAGGCGGCGTCGAGTTCCTTTGCCGGGCGGGCGGGGGAGATGGCGAAAGCGCCGAAGAATTCCTCGTCATTATCATCCACCGGCGCGCGCGCTGCAAACAGGCGGTCGAGCAGTTTTGTGTAGGTCGGGGCGACGAAGAGATAGACCTGATCGCCTTCCCTCAATCGTCCGGCATATTGATAACGCATGCTCTTTGCATCGCGGATGACGAGCGAAGGCATGGCCCAGCGGGGGATGCGCTCGCCGCGCATGATCGGGCTGTCCTTGATGACCTTGTAGGAGATCAGTTCGTGCTGGGCGGCGCCCGGCAGATCCAATTCGATCTTATCGACTGCGCCCATGCGAGGCGGAATGATGAGGCCCAGTTTTGTCGCCACCGGCTTGATCGTCCAGCCCTGCAGGCAAAGCGATACGAGGACGATGATGAAGGCGGTATTGAAGAAGAGTTCGCCGTTCTCAACGCCGCTCAAGAGCGGCATGATCGCGAGCAGGATCGAGACCGCACCGCGCAGGCCGACCCAGGCGACGAAACCGATTTCCTGCTGGGTGAAATCGAAGGGCAACAGGCTCAGCCAGACCGCGATGGGCCGGGCGACGAAGATGAGGAACAGTGCAAGGCCGATCGCCGGCAGGAGGATCGCCGGAAACTGCGATGGGGTGGCGAGCAGGCCGAGGACGAGGAACATGATGATCTGGGCAAGCCAGGTCAGCCCCTCGTTGAAGCGCATGATCTGCTGCTTGGCGTACATTTTGCGATTTCCGGCATACATGCCTGCGACATAGACCGCGAGAAAGCCGCTGCCGCCCATGGCGCCGGTGAAGGCGAAAACGAGCAGAGCGAGTGTCAGGACAAAGATCGGCGCGAGGCCACGGTCGGAGGTAAAGCGGTTGAGGATCGCGACGATCATCATGCCGCCGAGCAGGCCGAAGACGAGGCCAAGCCCCATTTCCTCGAAGAAGGTGAGGAAGAAATGCAGGTCGATGCCGGAAAGGCGCTGACCGGTGCCGATCAGCTCTGCAATCGCGATGGTCAGGAAGATCGCCATCGGATCGTTGGTGCCGGATTCGACTTCGAGCGTCGAGCGCACCTTGTCGCGGATGTTGATGCCGCCGATTCGAAGCAGGAAGAAGACGGCGGCCGCATCGGTGGACGCGACGATAGAGCCGAGCAGCAGTCCTTCCAGCCAGCCGAGGTTCAGAAAAAACGCTGCGGCAAAGGCGAAAATGCTGGCGGTCAGCAGGACGCCGACCGTTGCCAGCGTGATTGCCGGAACGGCCGCGATCTTGAAGGAATGGATCGGGGTGATGAAGCCGGAATCGAACAGGATGACGGCGAGCGCCAGAGACCCCAGCATGAAGGTGAAGGGATAGTTGGAGAATTGTATTCCGAGGCCGTCAACACCAGCGAGAAGGCCGATCGATAGAAAGACGAGAAGAAGCGGTGCGCCGAAGCGGAAGGCGAGAAGGCTTGAGAAGGCCGATACGAGCACCAGAAGGGTGCCGATCAACAAGACGATATAAAAAGCCTCCAACGGCCCCGACCTCTTTGTTTGCCGCCATGCTCTCGGATCAGGCAGCACGTGGTGGTCGCGGAGCCGTGATGGAGCCGCGGGTCGTGTGTCGAAGCGGGGGCAGATCCGGCGCATGCCGGAGCGAATCGTTACGGTGTGCAATTAGGCAGGAATGAATCCGGCAAGAGAAGGGCAGGGCGGAAAAAAGACGGTCTTACTCCTTGGTGCCTTCAGCTTCTCAAAGAACGGAGAGCCCACACGAATGCGGAACCGCGATTGGGTGGATAAGGCGGCTCCGCATTCGCGTGGCCTTCGGCGTTTTCTCGGGACTTCCGGTCTCTGCGGGTGATCTTCTCGCCTCGCTGCACGCAGGATCGCTCTTGGGCTTGGACGGCTCAACCGAACCCGGCATGGCTGCCGGGGGGAGGCTTGATAGGAGAGCCGGTTTTTACGCCGCACCCTCCATGCGTTTCACCCCTTCCGCTCTTGCCGCACGTTACGGTTCAAACGAAAGCGCCGGCTCCCGCCTGCCCGCGAACGTCTCGCGAAACACTCCGGCGACGGAAGCGGGGGAATTGTATGCATGAAAGAATGGGGTGGGGATGATGGGCGCAACTGCGCATTTTTTCGCGCGAGCGTGCCCGTTTTCTTAGTGCCGTGGCAATGGAACGGTGCCGTGTCGAAAGGGGCTTTCCGTCCGCAAACATACCTGCTTGACGGATTCCAAGGACATTCAAAAACTGGTGCCCTACTTTCCAGTTTGCTGCGGAGGCAGCAAAACATTGATTGGAGGATTAGTGTGACCAGACGTCATTTTATCGAATTGAACAAACGGCAATTGATCGGGCTAGGGGCTGTAACCGCGATTGGCGCAATGGCAGCACCCGCCGTGCTGCGGCAGGCGCATGCAGAAGCGTCGGGTATTCCGACCGAATGGAAAGATCCCGAAACCGGTTATCGCATCGTGCGCCTGTCACGTGAGGACAATTCCCGCTCGCTCTATTTCCATGACAATGCGTTCACCGCCGACGGGCGATGGATGGTTTTCGAGCGGCCGGAAGGCCTCTCGCTCGTGGACTTCACCAGTATGGCGGTCCAGCCCCTTGTCGCCGGTCAGTTCAAGGTGTTGATGGTTTCGCGAACGAAGCCGATCCTCTATGCCGAGCGCCTGAAGCCCAAGGGAGATAAGAGTGGTCGCGACTATATTTCCGTGACCATTCCCGATGGCAAGATTGCCGAGATCGCCACCGGCGTGAACGGCCAGATCTATTCGGTGAATTCCGACGACACGCTGCTGCTCGGCACATGGGTGGAGCGAGAATACGAGCTGCAGCCTGGCCCCAAGGTCGCCAACACGGATGGCGGTTACAATGCTGTCGGTCCTGATGGAAAGCCGCTCTCTTTCCAGGCGGCCAAGGAAGTGCGTCTTGCCGAACGGCTGAACCAGCGCATCCCGATGGAGATTTTCACGCTCAACATGGAAGGGAGAGATCGCAAGGTTGTCACAGGCTCGACGGACTGGCTCAACCATGTGCAATTCTCGCCGGCGGATCCAAAGCAGATCATGTACTGCCATGAAGGCCCGTGGCATGGCGTCGACCGCATTTGGTCTGCGAGAACGGATGGCGGTGAGCCGCAGCGTGTCCACAAGCGCTCGATGAACATGGAAATCGCCGGACACGAGTTCTTCTCCTATGACGGGGGTACGATCTGGTACGATCTGCAGACGCCGCGCGGGGAGGACTTTTGGCTTGCCAGCTACGACATGGCGACCGGAAGCCGAATCTGGCGGCATATGGAGCGCGATGCATGGTCGGTGCATTTCCAGGTCTCGCGTGACGGCAAGCTGCTCGCCGGTGACGGCGGCGACGAGACGATGGTCGCCCGCGCAAAGGACGGTAAATGGCTCTATCTCTATGAGGAGGAGATCATCGAGGATCTGGGTGTGTCAGCGCCCGATGCCAAGGATCTGGTCCGCCCCGCCGTGCTGCATCCCAAGCGTATAGCCGATCTGCGCAAGCATGATTACCGCGTGGAGCCGAACATCCAGTTCTCGCCGGACAATCGCTGGCTGGTGTTCCGGTCGAACATGCATGGACCGATCCACACTTATGCCGTGGATATGACGTCCGCTTGATTGGCGGCAGATGAACTGAGATCCGGCCGTGGAGGCGGCCGGATCGGACGCGGAGTTCGGTTGCGCAGAGTAGCAGAGGCTGGATTGGCCGTAATCGATCTTTCATCTTCGACTTGGGCGCTCGACGGCTGCTTCGCCATCAATTATCTATAATTCATGACGACAGCCAAATCAGACACGATTGCCTCCCGTATCAGCCGAGAGCTTGCCGAGCGTATCGTGACCGGCGTGATCGCCGCCGGGGCGAGGCTCAGGCAGGATCATATTGCCGAGGAGTTCGGGGCAAGCCATGTGCCGGTGCGTGAGGCGTTTCGGCGGCTGGAGGCGCAGGGGTTGGTTGTCAGCGAGCCGCGCCGGGGGGTGAGGGTCGCGGGCTTCAGTCTCGACGAGGTGAAGGAAGTGGCTGAAATGCGCGCTGCGCTGGAAGTGTTGGCTTTGCGCCATGCCGCGCCGCATCTGACAAGGGCCATTCTTGATGCGGCCGAGGCGGCCAACCATGCCGGCGAAAAGGCTGTCGATGTGCAGGCGTGGGATGAGGCAAACCGGAGTTTTCATCGCCTGATCCTCAGTCCTTGCGGCATGCCGCGCCTGCTCAAATCCATCGACGACCTGCAGGTTGTCGGTGCCCGATTGCTGTTTTCCGGATGGCGGGCCGAGTGGGAGGCGCCGACGGATCGGGATCATCGCGCCATTCTCTCCGCGCTCAGGGCCGGAGATGTGGATCAGGCCGCCTCGGTTCTTGCGCGACATGTGCAGTGGGTCGGGCCAAGCCCCCGCAAAAGCTAAAATTTCTTTGCGATTTCAAGGCGTTTTGCTGGCCGTGAATTTCATGGCTTGCCAATCCTGCTGCTCTGTGGACTCATTAGCTATAGATTACTGAAATTATCTATAATTTGGAGATCCATATGAACTACGCTTCTACTCGCTCTGCCAAGCCTGCCTTCAGCCCGCTTGATCTGCAGAATGCCTCGCTGGTGCTGCGTGGCCTAGCCATCGTGCTCGGCACCGGTATTCTGGCCGCGTCTTCATACGTTTCGGTGCCGATGATACCCGTGCCGATCACCATGCAGACACTGGCTGTGACGCTGATCGGTGCGCTTTACGGTTGGCGTCTGGGGGCAGCGACGGTTGTCGCATGGCTTGCAGAGGCTGCCATGGGTATGCCGGTTCTGACCAACGGAGCTGGCGGGCTTCATGCTTTTGCAGGCCCGACATCCGGGTATCTCTTCTCCTTCCCGATCATCGCAGCCGTCACGGGCTTTCTGGCGGAGAAGGGCTGGAATGGGCATCGCCCGGTTCTGGCGTTCGTGGCGATGATGCTCGCCAATCTTCTATGCCTTGTCATCGGGGGCGTCGTGCTGGGCTTCATGATCGGTGTGGAGAAGGCATTTCTGCTCGGCGTGCTGCCCTTCCTCGTCGGGGCTGCACTGAAATCCGCGCTTGGTGCGGCTCTTCTTCGTCTGCTGACGCGTGGCAAGGTTCGGCCTGCCGCATGACGGTTCGGCTGAGGCCGCATCATCTCCTTTGCCTGCTCACCTATGTGGGCAAGGGATACACGCCCGGTTTCGTCGCCAATTACGATCGCATCGCTCTCAGGCTTTCGAAGGGTGAGGATGTCCTTGTCGTCGACGGCCTGGACGATATCTGTGCGGCGCTGCTCTGCGAACCCGACGCGCATTGCTTTCGCGACAGTGTGCGGAGGCGCGATGCGCAGGCGGCCTACGATGTCGGTGATCTGCTGGGTATGGAAATATCGGCAGGTGTGCGGATCGAATTGCATCCCGGGCTGTTGGCGCGGATGCGCAAGGCTTTTGCAGAGGGTGTGACGCGAAAAGCCTGTCGTGGATGCGAGTGGTCGGAACTTTGCAGCGGTATTGCGGCCGGGGGATATGGTGATGTGCGGGTGAGGGCGGTGGCTGAGGTCTGCTGGTAAGTGCTCGGGTCAAGGCCATCGCTATCGCAGATGAAGCAAGTCCCCCTCTGGCCTGCCGGCCATCTCCCCCACAAGGGGGGAGAAAGCCAGCCGCAAACGCCTGCCTCGATTGAGTTTCGACGGATTGGCTGGGTTAAGCCCTCCCCCTTTTGGGAGGGTGGGG
>NZ_JAEUAN010000027.1 GCF_019511445.1 Aliirhizobium wenxiniae | reverse complement strand
CGGAACTCCTCGCTGTGGCGCCGATTGCTCGGCCGTGATCGCTTCTTCGAAACGAGCCCGGCCGGACCATCCCGGTCATAGGCCTGCAGCAGCCGATGGACCTGACTTCGACTGAGGTCGAGACGTTTGGCCACCTGGACGACGCTCAGGCGTTCGTCACGGATCTTCTGGATGAGTTCGAGGCGATGCAATTCTTTCTGCGACATGGTGATCAAAAAGGACATGACGACTCCGAATGCTCATGGTCTCGACCAGGCTGAAGACCGTCATCCTTGCTCCCAACGTTGGTTTTGACCAGTGCGTCGAGAGGCGAGACTGTCGCATCTCTAACTGGCCCAACTGTCGCATTACTAAATAGCCCTTACACACGAAGATCGCATAATCTACATTATGGAACTTTGTGCTGGTCGATATTTTCCGGCCGGAGCATGCCGGCCGGAATGGAGCGTCTGTCTATCTCACATATGACTAGGATCGATATCGAAAGCGGCGTCTGTCTTCGCTCTTATTTCTTCGACGCCAACTCCATCCGCCAGGCCAATCAGCGTCAATTTCGGTGGGCCATTGCGAGCGACACGGAAAACGCCGAGATCAGTGATCACCATATCGGCAACACGCCGTCCGGTCAGCGGCAGCGTACATTCCTTCAGAAGCTTCGGTTCGCCCTTTGCTTCGTGTTCCATGACGACAACAACCCGCTTCACTCCTGCGACGAGGTCCATGGCGCCTCCCATGCCCTTGACCATCTTGCCCGGGATCATCCAATTGGCCAGATCACCGCTCTGGGAAACCTGCATGGCACCCAGGATCGATAGGTCTATATGCCCGCCGCGGATCATTCCAAAGCTGTCCGCCGACGAGAAATAGCTGGTTTTGGGAAGCTGCGTTATCGTCTGCTTGCCGGCATTGATGAGGTCGGCATCTTCTTCGCCCTCGAATGGAAAAGGCCCCATGCCAAGCATGCCGTTTTCGCTCTGAAGCGTTACTTCCATTCCGTCCGGAATGAAATTGGCCACCAGGGTTGGAATACCGATGCCGAGATTGACGTAAAAGCCGTCCTGCAGTTCGCGAGCAGCCCGAGCCGCCATCTGTTCACGCGTCCAGGCCATGTCAGACCTCCTCCCCCAGCTTGCGTACGGTTCTTTGCTCGATGCGTTTTTCGCCGTTGGGAACATGCAGGATCTTGTTGACGAAAATGCCGGGCGTATGGATCGCGTCCGGATCGATTTCCCCGGCCGGTACAAGATGCTCAACCTCGGCAATCGTCACATGGGCCGCCGTTGCCATGACAGGATTGAAGTTCCGCGCCGTTTTCCGATAGACGAGATTACCTTCCGTATCGCCTTTCCAGGCATGAATGAGGGAGAGATCGGCGAAAAGTCCGGTTTCCATGACGTAATCGTCTTCACCAAAACGGCGGATCTCCTTGCCTTCGGCAACCAGCGTGCCGACACCGGTTTTGGTGAAAAATGCAGGAATACCCGCCCCGCCGGCTCGGATACGCTCGGCTAGCGTTCCCTGCGGGTTGAATTCGAGCTCAAGAGCGCCCGAAAGATACTGCTCCGCAAACAGTTTATTCTCGCCAACATAGGACGAGATCATCTTGCGTATCTGGCGCGTCTCCAGAAGCACACCAAGGCCGAAACCATCGACGCCGGCATTGTTCGAAATGACAGTCAGGTCTTTGACACCCGACAGGCGGATTGCTTCGATCAAGGTCGACGGAATACCACAAAGCCCGAAGCCACCGGACATGAGCGTCATGCCATCGCGAAGCAATCCCGCCATGGCCTCGCTGGCCGTAGCGACAACTTTCCTCATAGTTCCTCCACCCGGTTCCTCCTGTCGCCCGAAAATCGGGGATGACAAAAAGCAAGATAAGCCTTGATGGAATGCGAAGGATAGCAGTATTTATACCGCCTTTCGCGAGAGAATTGTCGTGGCAGAGAGTGCAGAAAGCTGGAATTTCGGGTTGGACGAGATCCCCGTCCCCATGGTCTTTGCGACACATAGAATTATCCGGGATTGCAACGAGCAATTCGCCAGCCTGTTTAAATATGCGCGATCGGATCTCATCGATCACAGCTTTGCGCAGCTCTACCCGAAACATTCCGATTTTGTCCGGACCGGTCGGACGTGGCAGGCCAATCTCCCAAATGGTCAAGTCTATTACGACGAGCGAATTATGACGGCTGGAGATGGCCAAAAATTCTGGTGCCAGGTCCATGGCAGGACGCGGCACGCAACGGATCCATTCGCCCAGGCAATATACTGCTTTCAGCCCCTGGCACGGCCTGTTGCCTCGCGGGGCATATCCCTCACAGACAGGCAAAGCCAGATCATAACACTTGTTGTTCAAGGCAAGACCAGTGCGCAAATTGCAACTGAGCTCGACCTGTCTGTAAGGACTGTTGAGTCACATCGGGCAAGGCTGATGAGGGCTATTGGCATAAGGAATTCCGCCGAACTCGTGGCCTGGTTTACCGCGAGCGGGTAGAAATCAACCGCCCTCGCCTCTCGCCTGTTCAAGATGGCGAGATCGTTCGGCCTGTGGGGCTGAACCGTGAGATCCCCGTGCTTTCCAGAGAGCGGCGCACGTAAACTCGAAGACCACCAAGGCAGACGTTCTACGCTACCTGATCAGATCAGATTTCGAAATAGATCCGGATTCAGCATTATCTGCCGCGTGCCCTTTGCCATTCGAAACATCGTGCGATGGCCAGATGCGACACTGTTGCTCACCGGTTGATTTCAGCAGCGCCTCACCGGTCGGCAAAAATTCTACATAAGCCAAGAAATTCGCGAGAAATTCCAAGCATTTCTCGGCGAGACAATCGCCGTGCGTTTTCTCCAAAAATATAAAAGGGAACAGGTAAAATGTGGTTCAAGAGAACTCTGGTTGCCATATCATTCGCAGTCGCCGCTCACGCCGCCCAGGCACAGACGACGGTCTATAAGGTCGGTTCAACCCCGACTGGCACCCCCTTCACCTTCCTTGACGCCAAGACCAACACCATTCAGGGCGTGATGGTGGATGTCATCGAGGAGATTGCCAAGGAGGGCGGGTTCAAGATCGAAATCCAGCCGATGCAGTTCTCGGCGCTGATTGCCGCATTGACCTCCGGCAAGATCGATATCATTTCCGCCGCCATGTATGGCTCTCCGGAGCGCGCCAAGATCGTCGACTTCAGCCAGGACGTATATACCTATGGTGAGGGACTGGTCGTATCCGACAAGGACGCCACCGATTACACCGGTGTGGAAGACCTGAAGGGCAAGAAGCTGGGGGCTCAGGTCGGGACCCGCTATATCGATTACATGAAGTCCTCCGGCGCGCCGTCTGAAGTCAACGCCTATGAATCCCTGCCCGATATCCTACGCGACGTTACCAATGGCCGTCTGGATGGCGGCGTTGGCGACTATCCGATCCTTGCCTACAACATCGCGCAAGGGCGCTTCCCGGGCCTCCGCCTGGTTCAATCCTATAAGCCTGCTGTCGTTGGGCCGATCAATATCGCGGTCACCAAGGGCAATGCAGAGCTTCTGGAAAAGATCAACACCGGGCTCGCCAACATGAAGAAGGATGGACGCTTCGACGCGATCAAGAAGAAGTGGGGCCTCTAAGGGCCGGCACTGACGATCATGTCTCACTTTTTCGAGCAGGCGCCCGGCTATCTGCCGATCCTGATGCAGGGCGTCTATATGACCTTGCTCGTGACCTTTGGAGCATTCGTCCTTGCGACGGTGCTCGGTCTGGTCTGGGCTTCGATGAGGGTGAGCGGCATAGGGCCGCTTGCCTGGACCGCCAGCACGATCATCATCGTCGTCCGTGGTATTCCCGGCATGGTGATCCTGTTCTACATCTATTTCGTCATGCCGGATCTCGGCCTTTCGCTGAGCGCCGTTCAGGCGGCCATAATCGGGCTGGGTATCGCCTACTCTCCCTATATGGCTGAGGTTTTTCGCTCTGGCATCGAGGCCATCGATCGGGGACAGACGGAAGCGGCGCTATCGATCGGCATGGGCTGGGGGCTGCTGATGCGCCGCATCATCCTGCCGCAGGCGATCCGTGTCGCGCTTCCGCCTTACGGCAGCACCATGATCATGCTGCTGAAGGACTCCTCGCTTGCCTCGACCATCACCGTAGCGGAGCTTTCTCTACAGGGAAAACTGCTTGCGTCCTCCACTTTCGAGAACACCATCATCTTCACGCTTGTTGCTCTCATCTATCTTGCCATGAGCCTGCCGCTGACGGCTTTCAATTCCTGGCTTGAACGGCGTCTGGGGAAATCGCGATGAGCATCATCGAGCTGAAGAATATCCGAAAGAGTTTCGGCACGATCGAAGTCATCCACGACATCTCCTTCTCCGTAAAAAAGGGCGAGGTTGTCTGCATCATCGGCCCTTCCGGCTCAGGCAAATCGACCTTGCTTCGCTGCATCAACGGGCTCGAGACCTATCAGGGCGGCGAGATCAGGGTGCATGGGGATCGTGTCGACACCACAAGTAAAACTATCAGGCGCATCCGCACACGGGTCGCCATGGTGTTCCAGCGCTTCAACCTTTTCCCGCATATGACGGCGCTGGAGAATGTCGCGGAAGGACCGATCTACGTTAAGAAGGAACCTCGCGAGAAAGCGATCGAACACGCCCGAGAACTTCTGACGCGCGTCGGGCTTGCCGCCAAGGCGGACAGCTATCCGCCGCAACTCTCGGGCGGCCAACAGCAGCGTGTCGCGATCGCCAGAGCGCTCGGCATGCAGCCCGATGCCATCCTGTTCGACGAGCCGACCTCGGCGCTCGATCCGGAACTTGTCGGCGAAGTGCTGGCCGTCATGCGATCGCTTGCGGCAGAAGGCATGACCATGGTTGTCGTCACGCACGAGATGGGATTTGCACGCGAGGTTGCCGATCGCGTGCTCTTTCTTGATGGCGGCGTCCTCGTCGAACAAGGGCCGCCCGAAGAAGTCCTGAGCCGCCCGCAAAATCCGCGTACGCAGGATTTTCTCAGACGTGTTCTGGAGGCGTGACCGCAATGACAACGTTGAAGGGACCATTTTTCACCGACGACGCCGTCAACGCACCCTACTGGTGGGAGGCGGCAAAACCGGCAACGAGCGCGGAGGCAGTTCTACCTTCTCGCAGCGAGGTGGTTATTGTCGGTGGCGGCTTCACCGGCCTCAACGCGGCCCTGACACTTGCCAAGGCCGGGCGGGAGGTCACCGTGCTGGATGCGGAAGCACCCGGTTGGGGTGCGTCTTCCCGAAACGGCGGCATGTTGGGTCCGGGCTGGGCGACATTCGATACGGCAATGGCCTATGGCCCGGAGAAAGCGCGGGCGATCGTCACGGAGAGCTTTCACGCCCTGCAGCATGTAAAGGATGTCGTCGATCGGGAGAGAATCGACTGCGATCTTTCGGTGGTCGGATATTTTCGAGGCGCCATGACGCCCCGCGCCTATGATGCCATGGGGGCGCAGCTGGATCGCATCCGCAAGGTCATGCCTTGCGATGCCTATCTCGTGCCGCGAGTGGAGCAACATGGCGAAATCGGAACAGACTTCTACCATGGAGGCCTTGCCATACCGAGATATGCCGGCCTTCATCCGGCACGTTACGTCGCCGGTTTGGCAAAGGCCGCCGAGCGAGCGGGCGCAAACGTCATTGGCGGCGTGCGCGTCACGGCAATCGAACGCCAAGTGGCGACTTTTCGAGTAGCAGTAGGCAAACAACAGATCGAGGCAAAACAGGTACTGATCGCCACCAACGGCTATAGCGGCCCGCTTTATCCTTTCCTGCAGCGCCGCATCATTCCCATCCGCAGCGCGATCATCGCAACCGAACCACTGCCGGCTGCCACAATGGATCGGCTTATGCCAAAGCGCCGCATGCTGGCCGGAAGCCAGCGCGTCGTCACCTATTATCGGCCGTCACCGGACGGCACACGCATCCTTTTCGGCGGTCGTGTGCTCAAGGTAAGCGGTGAAAACGTGGCGCAAGCGAATGCCGCCCATCTCCGCAAGCAGATGTTGCAGATTTTTCCGGAACTGTCGGAAACGCGGATCTCCCATTACTGGCATGGCCAGACCGGTTTCACCTTCGACAAGCTGCCACATATGGGCCAACACGAAGGCGTTCATTATGCATGTGGTTACAACGGAACCGGCATCGCCCGCGCGAGCTGGTTCGGCCACAAGATCGCCGAGCGCATGCTGGGGATCGAACGTCAGCCGAGCGCATATGAGGATCTGCCGTTCCGCAGCCGCCCTCTTTACTACGGCAAGCCGTGGTTCCTGCCCCTCGCCGTCCTTTTCTACGAGATGCGCGATCGCTGGGACCAGCGTTGACCTCACGCTGGCAGGGCCAAAGCCTCTGCCAGCGTGAGCCAATACATCTGTTCAGCCGAAGGATTGTGAAGCCAGCCCATAGACGATCGGCCGGCCGCCATCGCTTTCGCCATAACTGGCAGCCTCGGATGTCACCATCGTCTTGACCGTATCGTAGACGGCCATTCCCGACTGTTGAACGAAACTGGCGAAATCACCAGTGTCGAAACGGAGGTCTATCCGCAGAAAATTACCGACATGCGCAACGATATGGGGATGTGTCACGACAATGGCGTCTGCGTCGCAGGACGCAACAACGGGACCAATCACATGCCCGCGCCCGAACCTGCGTCTCATCGAATAGGCCAGCAGCCGGTCACCATCATATAGACCGTAACAGATCGAACTATCGAACAGGCGAGTGAGATGAATACGCCGCTCTGCGCCAAAGGCTGGAGTGTCGAGCGCAATTACGGCTTCGAGATCGGTGCGGTCCAGGCGTTTAAGTGTCATCCCATCAGTGAGTGATGGAACTACCAGTGGTGTCACTGCCTCCCCTTGACATTGAAACACGGTCCGCTGCGGTCGAAAACCAAAAGAGGTGTAAAGGCGACGGGCTGCCCGGGTCGAGTTGAGGCGAATGTGCCGGCCGGAACATTCCGCCAGCACGCGCTCCATCAGCCATTTCGCCGCTCCATTTGCCTGCAGCCTGGGAGAGGTGATCAGCATGCCGAAAGTGGCAAATTGCTCTCCATGGGGAAACCACATGGTAGAGGCGGATATCCGACCGATCTCGTCCAGCGCGACAAAGCCGTGGCCGACATCGCGTGCGTGCTGCCAGTCTGGTGCCCGATGCGGCCATCCGACGGAAATCGACAATGCCTGAAGCTGTGAAAGCTCTACATCCGCAATGTCGGTGGTCCGCATCTCGAATGCATCGACATGCAATGTCTGTGGTATCTTCGTATTCATCCTTCACCCAGCCGCGATAGGACTCTCCCAAAGGCCAATGGAAAGCCTTCTCTCCCGACAGCCATGTTAACCCGCACCCGGCGAAACATTTCACTGCGAAGGCGAGTTCCGGCACAAGATTGCACCGTATGACGCCGACTTTCGGCAGCCATTCCTGTTCCCGGCAACTAACCTTGGTCTCCATAAAAGGGGAGATGCCGTCTCTGCGGCACATAACAACTGAGTATGACGGCGAGAGCGATGCGCACAAACGACATCCTGGAAAAGCTGGTTGGATTTCCCTCCGTCGTCGGCACGCCCAACGGCGATATCATCGACTGGATATCGGCTTATCTTTCTTCCTTCGGCATCAAGGCGCATGTGCTTGCCGGCCCCGAGGGTGACCGCGCCAATCTTTTCGCCACCATAGGTCCCGCAGACAGGTCCGGATACATTCTGTCAGGCCATATGGATGTGGTGCCGGCTAGCGAAGCCGGCTGGGAGAGCGACCCTTTTACGCTGAGAGCCGATGACGAAAAACTCTACGGTCGCGGGACCAGCGACATGAAGGGTTTTCTGGCGGCAGCTCTCGCAGCGGTTCCAGCACTCGTCACCGCTCCTCTCTCCCGACCGATCCACCTTGCCTTCTCCTATGACGAAGAGGCAGGCTGCCGTGGCGTACCGCATTTGCTTGCCCGCTTGCCCGAGTTCTGCGCGCCACCACTCGGCGCGATCATCGGAGAACCGAGCGGCATGCGCGCCATTCTCGCGCATAAAGGAAAGGCTGCAGCGAGGGTCGCGATCAAAGGGCGATCAGGACACTCCTCTCGTCCCGATCTCGGCCTGAACGCAATTCATGCGATAACTGACATTTTACAGGCCGCAGTCGCTGCCGCAGAAGAGCTGACGAACGGCCCGTTCGAGAGGGAATTCGAGCCCCCCTACTCCTCCATTTCCGTCGGCACCATAAACGGTGGACAGGCGGTCAATGTCATTCCGGACCTCTGCGCGCTGGAGATAGAGGCGCGAGCCATTTCGTCTGCCGACCCGCAGGCGCTGCTTGCTCCGGTCAAAGCAGCAGCTGAAGCGCTCACTACCAGAAGCTTCGAAATCGACTGGCAATTGCTCAGCACCTACCCTGCCCTGCTGCTTGCTTCAGAATCTCCGCTCGCTGCACTTCTCGAAAGCCTTACTGGCATCACGCCGCTTGCTGCCGTCAGCTATGGCACAGAGGCCGGCCTCTACCAGCAGGCAGGCATCGACGCGATCATCTGCGGGCCGGGCGATATTGCCCGTGCACATAAACCCAACGAATTCATCCTGATAAGCGAACTGGCTGCCTGCCAGGCGATGATCGAAGCACTCGGCCAGACATGCCGCCGCGAGACCTGAGATGGGAACAATGCCATGACCTTCCTCTTCCATTCCGATGCGGCGCGCGGCCAGATTTTCCGGGAGGCTTTTGCCCGTGAACTTCCCGACCTGCCCTATTCGATGGATCCGGCGACCGTCGATCCCGATGCCGTTCGCTACCTCATCACCTGGACCGTTCCGGACAATCTTTCGCGCTATCGCAATCTCGAAGTGCTGTTTTCCACCGGCGCCGGTATTGACCAGTTCAGTACCGACCGGGTTCCGGAACATGTGAAGATCGTCCGCATGATCGAAGAAGGCATCGCGCGGATGATGCAGGAATATGTGGTGCTCGGCGTTCTGTCCCTTCACCGCAACCTGCCCGCCTATCTGCAGCAGCAAAAGGCCGAAACGTGGAGGGTCTTGCCGCAACCCCAGGCCGCCGATCGCCGCATCGGCGTGCTTGGCCTCGGTAATCTCGGACAGGCCGTGCTGGAGCGTTTGAAACCCTTCGGCTTCCCCCTCTCCGGCTGGAACCGGTCGGAGCGCAGCATCGACGGCGTCCGCTGCCACAGCGGCGCGGATGGCCTCAAGGCCATGCTGGCCGAAACAGATATCCTGATCTGCCTGCTTCCCCTGACGGAGGAGACACGCGGCTTCCTCAACGCCGACCTCTTTAGCGCGATGCCCAAGGGTGCAGGCCTGGTTCATGTCGGGCGCGGCCCACAACTCGATCACGACGCCTTGCTCGCCTCGCTGGATAGCGGTCAGCTTTCCGCAGCCGTGATCGACGTGACCGACCCGGAGCCGCTCCCCGCCGGCCATCCTTTCTGGCGGCATGAGAAAATCCTGCTCACACCGCACATCGCCAGCATTACCCAACCGCATACGGCCGCGCGCGCCGTGATCGACAATGTCAAGAGGCTCCGCGCCGGGCAGGATCCGATCGGCCTTGTCGACAGACGTCGCGGCTATTGAACCGTCAACCTCGAAAGGACACCCATGTCGCTCCTGAAGACCATTGAAACGAACCCATCTTTCCCACCGCGTGAAAACACGCCGACGCCCGAGCGGCTGATCTCCGGCAATCCGCAGTTTAAGACCTGGGCTCAGGATGAGGCGCATGGCGAGCTGATCCATACCGGTGTCTGGGAAGCCACCCCCGGCCTGACCCATTCGATCAAGGGCGAGACCTTCGAGTTCTGCCACATCATTTCCGGCGTCGTCGAAATCACCCCCAAGGATGGCGAGCCGGTCGTCTACAAGGCCGGCGACAGCTTTGTCATGAAGCCCGGTTTCGTCGGCGTCTGGAAGACCATCGAGACCGTTCGCAAGATCTACATCACCGTCACGCCCTGAAGTGACATCCGGCGCGGCCTCATCATCAAGCCGCGCCACTTTCGGCCATTTGCCGAAAGTCCATCGACAAGTAACGCGCGCACTACGGTAGTGTCGTCACGTAACCGGAGGCATGGCAATGAGCCTGAGTTTCGATCCCGACAGCCTGACCTTGCCTGTGGGGCATTTCATCGGCGATCGGCTTGTCGCTGCCGAGGGTGTCATTCCCATGCACCGCCCCTCCGACGGCAAGGCCTATGCCGGCTGCCCGATTGCCGACCCCGATCTCGTCGATCAGGCCGTGCAGACGGCAAAATCGGCGCTTAAGAGCAGCAACTGGGGCGGCATCCGTCCGCGTGAGCGCCTGAACCTCCTGCACCGCTGGGCCGATCTTATCGAAGACGAGGCGGAAACGCTGGCTCGGCTGGAGGCCATATCTTCGACCCGTCCGGTCGGCCAGCTGGTCGCAGGCGATATCGCCGTTTCCGCCGAACAGATCCGCTTCTTCGCCGAGTTCGCCGACAAGGAGGGAAGCGATCTGGTGCCGACCGATGACGGCAATCTCGGCATGATCATGACGGAACCCTATGGTGTGGTCGGTGCGATCACCCCGTGGAATTTTCCGATCAACATGGCTGCATGGAAACTCGGCCCCGCACTCGCCGCGGGCAATGCCGTCGTGCTCAAGCCGTCCGAGATGACCCCATTCTCCACGCTCTACCTGGCGGAACTGGCGGTGCGGGCCGGCATACCGGCAGGCCTGATCAACATCGTGCTCGGCGACGGAATGACCACCGGCAATACCATTACCGGGCACCCCGACATCGCCAAGGTGAGTTTTACCGGATCGACACGCGCCGGATCGGCGATCATGGAAAATATTGCCCGCACCGGCGTCAAGCCGATGACACTGGAACTTGGCGGCAAAAGCCCGCAGATCGTCTTCGCCGACGCCGATATACAAAAGACGGCAGCGGCAGTGACGGCAAGCATCACCAGCAATGCCGGACAGGCCTGTGTCGCGGGTTCCCGCCTGATCGTCGAGAAAAGCGCCGCGGCCACACTGATTGACGCTATCCTGAAGAAGATGAAGACCATCGTGCCGGGTCCCACATGGGATGCGGCAAGCCAGTATTCCCCTATCATCTCCGATAGGCAACGCCAGCGCATTGATGAGATCGTCACGGCCTCGGTCGCAGCAGGTGCGGAATGCCTGACGGGCGGTGGCACCATGGATGTTCCTGGCTATTTCTATGCACCCACGCTGCTTGCCGGCATCGACCAGGCCTCTCCTGCCGTGATCGAGGAAATTTTCGGACCCGTCCTCACGTTACAGACATTCGAGGACGAGGAGGAAGCCATGGCGCTGGCTGACCATCCCAGCTACGGCCTCGCCGCCGGCCTCTTCACCAGTGATCTTTCGCGCGCAATCCGGCTGACCCGGCGCCTGCAGGCCGGCACCATCTGGGTAAACCGCTACGGCCGCTCGCGCGACCATATCCTGCCGACCGGCGGCTACAAGCAGTCGGGTATCGGCAAGGATCTCGGCCGCGAAGCGTTCCAGGCCAACCGTAAAAGCAAGAGCGTCTTGATCAGTCTCTGAGGATGAAGAACATGAAGACACATAGGATAGCCCTGATCCCCGGCGACGGCATCGGCCGCGACATGACTTCGGCCTCATGGACGGTGCTGCAGAAGGCCGCCGGCAAGCACGGGTTTGAGCTGAAGGGCACGGAATTCCCGTGGTCCTGCGCCTTCTACAAGGAAACCGGCGCGATGATGCCGGCGGACGGCATCGAGACCCTGCGCGGCTTCGACGCCATCCTGCTCGGAGCCGTCGGCTGGCCGGCGGAAGTCCCGGATTCCGTATCCCTGCACGGCCTGCTTCTGCCGATCCGCAAGAGTTTTGTGCAATATGCCAATATCCGCCCTCACCGGCTGCTGCCGGGCGTGGAAGGTCCGCTCAAGGCAACCGAATTCGACATTCTCTGCATCCGCGAAAATACCGAGGGCGAATATTCAGGTGCCGGCGGCCGCATTCATCAGGGCAGTGCCGATGAAGTCGCCGTCGAGACCTCGATCTTCACCCGCACGGGCGTAGAGCGCATCCTGCGATTCGCCTTCGAACAGGCGCGGAGCCGTCGCGGCAAGCTCGCCTCGGTCACCAAGTCCAACGCCCAGAAATATTCGATGGTGTTCTGGGATGACGTCACCCGAGAGCTTTCGGCTGAATATCCTGATGTCGAGGTAGCCAGCTATCACATCGACGCCATGGCGGCGCGCATGGTGATGTCACCCGAAAGTCTCGATGTCGTGGTCGCCTCGAACCTATTCGGCGATATCCTGACCGATCTCGGCGCCGCCATCCAGGGCGGCCTCGGCTTTGCCGCCTCTGCCAACATCAATCCCGAGCGCAACGCTCCCTCGATGTTCGAGCCGGTGCATGGGTCAGCGCCCGATATCGCCCATCTCGGTATAGCAAACCCGATCGCCACCGTCTGGTCCGGCGCCATGATGCTCGACCATCTGGGAGAGAGGCAAGCCGCCGCCACGGTGATGAAGGCGATCGAAACCACCACAGCGAGCGGTATCGGCACTGTCCCCGGCAAGGACCGGACGGACGCCATTACCACCGCGCTGCTTGCGGCAATCTGACAGGACCAAGGACAGGACCCATGCAGAATTTGAACCTTCCATCCCTGTTCCGTCAGCAAGGCCTGATCAGCGGAACATGGCGCGCCGCCCATTCCGGCAAGACGGTCGATGTCACCGATCCCGCAAGCCAGAAGGTCATCGGCACCGTTCCAGATATGGGCGGTGAGGAGACCCGCGCAGCGATCGAGGCCGCCGACAAGGCCTATCCGGCATGGAAAAAGAAAACCCATGCGGAACGCGCAGCACTGCTCGAAACCTGGTATGGCCTGATGATCGAGCATATCGAGGATCTCGCGCTGATCCTCACGACCGAACAGGGAAAGCCCCTTGATGAAGCGCGCGGCGAGATCCGCTACGGCGCCTCCTTCGTCAAATGGTTTGCCGAGGAGGCCCGCCGTATCGGTGGCCAGACCATCCCGTCGCCGACGCCCGATCGCCGCATCATCGTCCTGAAGGAACCTGTCGGCGTCTGCGGCATCATCACCCCGTGGAATTTTCCGAATGCGATGATCACCCGCAAGATCGCCCCGGCGCTCGCCGCCGGCTGCACCGTCGTCGTAAAGCCATCCGAATTCACTCCCTATTCCGCGCTGGCACTCGGTGTACTTGCCGAAATGGCGGGAATTCCGGCCGGTGTGGTCAATATCGTCACCGGCATGCCGAAGGAGATCGGCAACGAGATCATGGCCAATGCAACGGTGCGCAAGATCTCGTTTACCGGCTCCACACCGGTCGGCTCGCTGCTGATGCGCGGTGCGGCCGACAGCGTCAAACGCCTGTCTCTGGAGCTCGGCGGCAACGCGCCCTTCATCGTGTTCGACGATGCCGACCTCGATCTGGCCGTCGAAGGCGCGATCATCTCCAAGTTCCGCAATGGCGGCCAGACCTGCGTCTGCGCCAACAGGATCCTGGTGCAGTCCGGCGTCTACGATCGGTTTGCCGAAAAGCTGACGGCACGGGTCAATGCCATGAAGGTCGGTCCCGGCACGGAGAAAGGCGTCTCGATCGGCCCGATGATCAACAGTGCTGCAATCGCCAAGATCAACCGCCACGTCGAGGACGCACTCGCCAAGGGTGCGACGATCATCTCCGCCAAGCCGGAGCTTCCAGCCGGCGGGCAGTATACGGCTCCGATCGTGCTGACCGGCGCAACCGTCGACATGCAACTTGCCAGTGAGGAAACCTTCGGCCCTGTCGCCCCCCTTTTCCGTTTTGAGACGGAAGACGAAGCGATCGCGATCGCCAACGGCACGCCCTTCGGGCTCGCCGCCTATTTCTACACGGAAAGCCTCAAGCGGGCATGGCGTGTCGGCGAGGCGCTCGAATTCGGCATGGTCGGGCTCAATACGGGCCTGATCTCCACCGAGGTCGCACCGTTTGGCGGGGTCAAGCAATCCGGCCTCGGCCGCGAAGGCTCGCAGCTCGGCATCGACGAATATCTGGAAGTGAAGACATTTCACATGGGTGGTCTGAGCTGAGTCGAACGCACAGCAGAAAGGGTGGAGCGCATGCAACTCCACCCTTTTGTTTAAGCCATCGATTGCCGGACTGAACTCGGCTTACTGGATCTTGTCGAGCATCTTGAAATAGAGACCGACAAACGGCAGGAACCATGGCTTGCCGAAATGCCCCGGCACTGCCGGCCAGTCGAGATCCTTCACCGGATTTCTGTCCGCCTTGCCGAGGATCGCATCAGCCATCGTCATGCCGAGATGGGTCGAAAGCTGCGCCCCATGGCCGGAATAGCCCATCGCGTACCACAGCCCGTCATGATAACCGGCACGCGGATAACGGTCCTTGGTGATATCGACGAGACCACCCCAGCAATAGTCGATTTCGACCTTGGCGAGCTGCGGAAAGATCCGGGCGAGACTCTCGCGCAGGATTTCCCCACTCTTGGCATCCGAGCGCTGGTCGGATGTGGCGGAAAACCGCGCCCTGCCGCCAAAGATCAGCCGGTTGTCCGGCGACAAGCGCCAGTAATTGCCGATATTCATCGTGTTCACGCAGGTGCGGTTACCCGGCATGGTGGCGGCCACTTCCGCATCCGTCAGCGGCCGGGTCGCAATGATGAAACTGCCGACGGCCATGATGCGCCGGCGGAAATAGCCGAAATTCGGCGTCGTATAGGCGCCGGTCGCCATCAACACGTTGTCGGCAGTCACGACACCCTTGGCGGTTTTCAGGCGGTGCCGGCCACCGGCCTGCGAATGTTCCGTCACCATCGCATTCTCGACAATCACCGCACCACGTCGCGCCGCAGCCTCCGCAAGGCCAACGGCATAACGTCCCATATGCATCATCGCGCTTTTCTTCGACAGCATGGCGCCGTGGAAAGGAGAGCCGATCTCGCTCTTCAGATCCGCGGGCGAAAGCAACGCCGTATCCGGATCCACTTCCGCATGAACCGCCTCGAAATTCTTCGCCAGCCCTGCGAAATGTTGCGGCTTGGAGGCGAGCTTCAGCTTGCCAGCGCGGCGGAAATTGCAGTCGATGCCTTCCTCGGCAATTATCGCCTCGAGCGTATCGATCGAATCGTCGAGCGCCTTGTAAAGCGCGATCGCCCGCTCTTTGCCCAGTTCCTGCTTGGCCGCAAGGTAACTGTGGGCAAGGCCGTTGTTCAGATGGCCGCCATTGCGACCCGAAGCACCGAAGCCGACGGTATCTGCCTCAAGCACGATGACCCTGGCGCCCCCCATTGCCAGCTGCCGTGCCGCGCCAAGTCCGGTAAATCCGGCGCCAATGACGGCCACATCGTAATGACCCTCGACTTGTCCCTGAACGGCTCCCGCAAAGCGGGATGCCGTATCATGCCAATAAGAGACGTATTTCATCAGCCTCGGCCCCTCCTAGAGCCCGACGACGCCGGCCAGGCCGGAAATGTCGGCGATTTCCGTATAGCCGTAATAGGGGTTTGCCGGCTCATGGCCGCGGTTGACCCAGACCTTGTTCTTGATGCCGAGATCATGCGCCGACATCAGGTCGTAGCGGAAGGACGAGGAGCAATGAAGAATGTCTTCCGGGCCGCAGCCAAGCATGTCGAACATGTATTCGAAGGCCTGGAAGCGCGGCTTGTAGGCATTGGCCTGCTCGGCCGTATAAACGGCATGGAATGGAGCGCCGAGCTTGGCGACGTTGGAAGGGATCTGGTCGTTCATGGCGTTGGAGAGAATGACCAGCGGAATTTCCTTGGCAACCTTCGCAAGCCCTGCCGGCACATCCGCATGCGGCCCCCAGGTCGGGACGCGCTCATAGACCATCTTGGCATCTTCGTCCTTGAAGGTGACGCCATTGCGCTTGCAGGTCCGTTCCAGCGAGTTGTAGACGACATCCGCATAGGGCTTCCATGCACCCATGATCTCGTCGAACCGGTAGCCTGAAAAATTCTTGATGAATTCCAGCATGGCCGGTTCGTCCAGGCGGTCGCCATAAAGGTCGCGCGCCGCTTCCGCCATCTGGAAGTTGATCAAAGTACCATGGCAATCGAAGGTGATGTATTTCGGGCGGAAGGTTGTCATGCGCTTCATCCTTGCGTCGGGGCCTTTGAGGGCCTGGCTGGCCTTTCGGGTGATAACCGATAATAGAGCCGCTTCTCGCGCGTCTGCCGACTGATTTCCCGCTATTCGAAGCAGAAAGTTCCGTATGCGGCCACCGCTTTGGCATTTGGTTGCAGAACTGCCCGTGAGTGCGAGGTCAGGATCACCCGAACTGCACCGGAAAAATCCGGACACAGCATAACATGCGGCGACACGCCGCGGCTTTGGCGGAAGATATCGTGACAGCCACTGCCTTCGGATAATCGTCCGGCCTCATCCCCCCGAAACTCGAGGATAGAAAAGGGAGCATCGTCCATGCAGATGGGTGACATCGAGATCAAGGCCTTTGCCGCCGAACATCTGGCGGCAGCCGTTCGTCTCTCAAAGGAGGCCGGCTGGCCGCACCGTCCGGAAGACTGGCAAGTCGCCCTGCAATTGAGCGAGGGCGTGGTTGCCGTTGAGGAGAACGGCAACGTGGTCGGTACCGCTCTCCTCACGCCTTATGGTTTGGACTGCGCGACGATCAACATGGTCATCGTCGATTCCACCATGCGTGGCCGTGGACTTGGCCGTCGGTTGATGGATGCGGCGCTGGCGATCGGCGGTACACGGCCTCTTCGCCTGATCGCCACAAGCGACGGGCTTCCCCTTTATGAAAAGCTCGGATTTCGCGAAACCGGCACGATTCTCCAACACCAGGGAACTGTCGCATCCGCACAATCTCGCGGTAATACGCAAGCCGCAACGGCTGACGACTTGCCCGCGATAACAGCACTCGACCGCCAGGCTTTTGGCGCCGACCGCACAGCACTCATGACCAAGCTCTTCGAGATCGGCGAGTTCGCTGTCATTCGCTCGGGCGATACCATTACCGGTTTCGCCTGCATCCGCGCGTTCGGTCGCGGCGAGGTCATTGGCCCCGTGGTCGCCGGCAATATCGAGGACGCCAAGTCACTCGTGTCTCATTTCCTGGCGAAACGGACAGGCAGCTTCGTTCGGGTAGATACCACTGCCGCGGCCGGCCTCTCCTCCTGGCTTTCGGAACACGCCCTTGCCCATGTCGGCGGCGGCATCGCCATGTCGCGCCCTCTTCCCGTTCCATCCGCCGCCTTGACGGCGAAAACCTTTGCCCTCGCCAACCAGGCCCTCGGCTGATCCGGAGAACATCATGCTCAGAAATTCTCTCATCGAACTCGATCGCGCCCATCTGGTCCATCCGGTCGCCTCCTATCGCGGCCATGAACAGCAGGGTGTGCGGGTCCTCGCATCCGCCAAGGGCGCAACCGTCACCGATGCCCGCGGCCATCAACTGATCGACGGCTTTGCCGGCCTCTGGTGCGTCAATGCCGGTTACGGTCATGACTCGATCGTGGAGGCCGCCGCACGGCAGATGCGTGAACTGCCCTATGCGACAGCCTATTTTGGACTGGGTTCCGAATCTGCCATCCGCCTCGCCGCGGAACTGGCCGATCGCGCGCCGGGCGATCTCAAGCATATCTATTTCACGCTCGGCGGTTCGGATGCAGTCGACAGCACGGTCCGCTTCATCCGCTACTACTGGATTGCCAAGGGTCAGCCGCAGCGTGACCAGTTCATCTCCATCGAGCAGGGCTATCACGGCTCCTCGACGGTTGGTGCGGGCCTGACGGCACTTGCCAACTTCCACACGGGCTTCGACATCCCCTTCGAATGGCAGCACAAGATTCCGTCGCCCTACCCTTATCGTAATCCGGTCGGTCAGGATCCGCTGGCGATCATCGACTCCTCGCTTGCCCAGCTGAAAAGCAAGATCGAGACGATCGGAGCCGACAGGGTAGCAGCATTCTATGCCGAACCGATCCAGGGCTCCGGCGGCGTCATCGTTCCGCCCAAGGGCTGGTTGAAGGCAATGCGCAATCTATGCAAGGAATACGGCATCCTGTTCGTCGCCGACGAGGTCATCACCGGTTTCGGTCGCACGGGTCCGTTATTCGCCTGCACCGAGGATGAAATCGTTCCCGATTTCATGACGACCGCCAAGGGCCTGACATCCGGCTATGTCCCGATGGGCGCCGTGTTTATGGCCGACCACGTCTATCAGGTGATCGCCGATGGCGCCGGTGCTTCAGCAGTAGGTCACGGCTATACCTATTCCGCCCATCCGGTCAGTGCCGCAGTCGGCCTCGAAGTCCTGAAACTCTATGAAGAAGGCGGCCTGCTCGAAAACGGCATCAAGGCAGGCGCACGGCTTATGGCCGGTCTCGAAGGTTTGAGAGAGCATCCTCTGGTCGGAGATGTCCGCGGTCGCGGCATGCTGGCAGCCGTCGAACTCGTGACCGACAAGGTCGCCAAGACCCCGCTTCCCGCCGAAGCAGCCCCCGCGCGGCGGGTCTTCGACCGCGCCTGGGACAATGGCTTGGTGATCCGCGCCTTTGCCAATGGCGTTCTCGGTTATGCGCCGCCGCTCTGCTGCACGGATGACGAGATCGATGCGATCATCGAGCGGACGGAGAAGACCCTCAATCAGACATTGGAGGATCCGGATGTCCGAAAGGCTGTGAAGGACTGAGCCGCGATTTCGCCGCAGCCCTTATACTGCCAACGGGCGATTTTCGGAATTTTCTGCCGCACTGCCCCGCCAATTCGGAGAAAATGGCGGGGCCAAACTGTCACACTTCAATCTCACAAAGGCCCAAAACCCCATAAATCCCGCAAAGGGAGGGGGAAATAAGAAGGGCGCGGAACAGCATAATCTACGGCGCTTGGCGAAACGATCTGCCATCTGCCCTGAAAACCGGGATGCTAACGTGACGAGACCTCTGACAACATTCAAATATCTGTCCTTCGACGTCGTGGGTACACTGATCGATTTCGAAGGTGGGCTGACGTCCTGCCTCAAGGAGATCGGCGCGGAAAATGGAGTTGACGTCGATGGCGAAGAGGCGCTCGCGCTCTACCGTGCCGCACGTTATTCGGACGCCACCGATCTCTTCCCTGATGATCTGGTTCGCGTCTATCTGCTGATCGCGCCTAAACTCGGCCTGCCTGCCGAAAAGGCCTACGGCGAACGCCTGCGCGATTCCGCAAAGACCTGGAAGGCATTCCCGGACAGCGTCAAGGCGCTGGCTGACCTGAAACAGCATTATCACCTGATCGCGATGACCAATGCGCGCCGCTGGGCCTTCGAGTTCTTTTCCAAGGAAATCGGCAATCCGTTTCACGCCGCCTTCACCGCGGATGATACCGGCACCGAGAAACCCGATCCGGCCTTCTTCCATCAGGTCTTCGATTTCGTGTCCAGCGAGGGCGCCAGCAAGGATGATATCCTTCACGTTGCCCAGAGCCAGTATCATGACATCGGCATCTCGCGGCAGCTTGGCATGACGAATTGCTGGATACAGCGCCGGCATGCGCAGAAGGGTTATGGCGGCACGATCGAGCCTGCCGAATTCACCAAGCCCGACTACCACTTCACTTCGATGGCCGAACTGGCCGAAGCCGTGAGGGTTGCCAACGAAAGCTGACAATCGACGATATCCATAACATCGGGCCAAGCCGGCTGAAGACCGGCCGCCCGCCAACGGTGAAAAGGGGAATGACATGCATAACAAGATCACCAACTGGACCGCATCGGACGATGCAATGGTCGAGAATGCCATTCGCCGCGGAGCCACCCGGCGCGAACTTTTGAGCATGATGCTTGCGGGCGGCGTCGCCATGTCCGCCGGCGGCTTTATCCTCGGCCGGGCATCGGATGCCATCGCGGCTACCCCGAAGAGCGGCGGCAACCTCAAGGCGGCCGGCTGGTCCTCCTCCACCGCGGATACGCTCGATCCGGCAAAAGCCTCCCTTTCCACCGACTACGTTCGTTGCTGCGCCCTTTATAATCGCCTCACTTTCCTCGACCAGGCGGGTGTTGCGCAGATGGAACTTGCCGAAAAGGTCGAAAGCACGGACGCCAAAACCTGGACCGTCAAGCTGCGCTCGGGCGTCACCTTCCATGACGGCAAATCGCTGACCTCCGCTGACGTTGTCTTCTCATTGAAGCGTCACCTCGATCCGGCCGTCGGTTCCAAGGTCAACGCGATTGCCAAACAGATCACCGACGTCAAGGCGGTCGATCCGTTGACGGTTGAAATCGTCCTCGCCAATCCGAACGCCGACCTTCCGACCATCCTGTCCCAGCACCATTTCATGATCGTCCAGGACGGCACGACCGATTTCTCCAAAGGTATCGGCACAGGCGCCTTCAAGCTCGAAACCTTCGAGCCGGGCGTGAAGTCGATCTTCGCCAAGAACCCGAACTACTTCAAATCCGGCGGCGCCCATGTGGACTCGTTCGAATTCTTCGCTATTTCGGACGATAATGCCCGCGTTAACGCACTTCTTTCCGGCGACATCCATCTTGCCGCTTCGATCAAGCCGCGCTCGATGCGCCTTGTCGAAAGCCAGCCCGGCTTCGTGCTCTCGAAGACGACATCAGGCAACTATACCGACCTCAATATCCGCCTCGACATGACGCCGGGCGACAAGGGCGACTTCATCACCGGCATGAAATACATCACCAACCGCGAGCAGATCCAGAAATCGGTCCTGCGCGGTCTGGCAGAGGTCGCCAACGACCAGCCGGTGTCGCCGGCCAGCATCTATCACAATGCGGAACTCAAGCCGAAGGCGTTCGATCCGGACAAGGCAAAGTTCCATTTCGAAAAGGCCGGCGTTCTGGGCCAGAAGATCCCGGTCATCACCTCCGACGCCGCCACCTCGGCCGTCGAAATGGCGACCATCGTGCAGCAGTCGGCCGCTGAAATCGGTATGAACCTCGATGTCCAGCGTGTGCCGAATGACGGTTACTGGTCGAACTACTGGCTGAAGGCGCCGATCCATTTCGGCAATATTAACCCGCGCCCGACGCCCGATATCCTCTTCTCGCTCCTCTATGCATCGAACGCTCCGTGGAACGAAAGCCAGTACAAGTCGGAAAAATTCGACAGCATGCTGGTCGAAGCGCGCGGCCTTCTCGATGAAGCCAAGCGCAAGGAAATCTACGGCCAGATGCAGGTCATGATCGCGGAAGAGGCAGGCACGATCATTCCCGTCTACATCTCGAATGTCGATGCCATTACCGAAAAGCTGAAAGGCCTTCAGGCCAACCCGCTTGGCGGCATGATGGGCTATGCCTTTGCCGAATACGTCTGGCTCGACGCCTGACCTTCATGCATGATGGCGGGAGACACAAGTCTCCTGCCATTCGTGCCACGCTTTCCGGCATCAGTCAGCTTCAGGCGGAATTATGCCGGGGATTGGAAACTCTCAAAATCAGGGAGCCGATCTTGAGGACATTCGTACTCAATCTCATTGTGCACCGGCTTCTCATCGCAGGTCTGACGCTGCTGATCGTCTCGTTCGCAGTCTTCTTCGCAACGGCCATGTTGCCCGGCGATACCGCAACGATCCTTCTCGGGCAGGCCGCCACACCAGAAGCCGTGGCAGGTCTTCGCGCCGCCATGCATCTCGATGAGCCTGCCGTATTTCGCTTTTTCCGCTGGCTCACCGGTCTGGCGCAGGGCGATCTCGGCACGTCCTACGTCAACAATGTCGCGGTCGCGGACCTGATCGGCGGCCGTTTCGTCAACACGATGCGCCTTGCCGGCATCACCACACTGATTTCCGTCCCCCTCGCACTGACGCTCGGCATTACGGCCGCCATGTTTCGCGGCTCGTTCTATGACCGGTTCGTCACGATCATGACGATCGGCGTGATCTCCGTGCCCGAATTCATGATCGCCACCTCCGCGGTCCTCGTCTTTTCCGTCTATCTCAAGTGGCTGCCTGCACTTTCCTTCGCCAACGAGGTAACCTCCTTCTGGCAGGTGCTGAAAGTCTATGCCATGCCGGTCATCACCCTCGCCTTTGTCGTATCGGCACAGATGATCCGTATGACCCGCGCCGCAGTCATCGACACGATCAACACGCCTTACGTTGAAGCGGCACTTCTCAAAGGCGCTTCACGTCCGCGCGCCGTGCTCTATCACGCGCTGCCGAACGCCGTTGGCCCGATCGCCAATGCGATCGCGTTGTCGCTGTCCTATCTCGTCGGCGGCGTCATCATCGTCGAGACCATCTTCAACTATCCGGGCGTTGCCAAGCTGATGGTCGATGGCGTGTCGACGCGTGACCTGCCACTCATCCAGTCCTGCGCCATCATCTTCTGCATCGGCTATCTCGCACTGATCACGCTTGCGGATATCGTTGCCATTCTTGCCAACCCGAGGCTGCGCTGACATGACCCTATCCACGCCCCTGTCGAGCAAGTTCAGCTACAGCTTCAGTTGGGTCGGAATGATCGGGCTTGCGATCATCCTCTTCTGGGCGGTCATCGCGCTCGCTGCCCCGCACATCATCCCCTACCCGATCGGCGAAATCGTCGATGAGGATTATTTCGGCCCGATGAGCGGCAAGCTGCTGCTCGGCTCCGATTATCTCGGCCGCGACATGCTCTCGCGACTAATGATGGGAGCGCGCTATACGGTCGGCATCTCGCTTGCCGCGGTCTGCATCGCCTGTTTCACCGGCACGGCGCTGGGCATGGCGGCAGCCGTCATCGGTGGCTGGTTCGATACGGTTCTCAGCCGTTTTCTCGATGCGCTCAACTCCATCCCAAGCAAGCTTTCAGGTCTGGTGGTCGCCGCCGCGATCGGCTCCTCGATCAACGTGCTGATTGTCATGCTGGCAGTGATCTATACGCCCGGCGCCTACCGTTTTGCCCGAGCGCTTGCGGTCAATGTCAACACGATGGACTATATCACCGTCGCCCGCACCCGTGGCGAGAGCATCCTCTACATCATCTTTTCCGAAATCCTGCCGAACATCATCGGCCCCCTGCTTGCAGATTTCGGCATTCGTTTCGTCTTCATCACGCTGCTTCTCTCCGGCCTTTCCTTCCTCGGTCTCGGCGTGCAGCCGCCCTATGCCGATTGGGGTGCGCTGGTCCATGAGAACATCAGCGGCCTGCCCTTCGGTGCGCCGGCAGTCATCGTGCCTTCGCTTGCCATCGCCAGCCTCACCATCAGCGTCAATCTTTTGATCGACAACCTGCCCACGAAGATCCGCGACCGGAGTGTGTGAATGGAAAACCTCGTCGAAATCCGCGGATTGAAAGTTGAAGCAACCACCGATTCCGGCCGCCGCCTGGAGATCATCAAGGGCGTCGATCTCGATATAGCGCCTGGAGAAATCGTCGCACTGATCGGCGAGAGCGGCTCGGGCAAGACTACGATCGCGTTGACCCTTATGGGCTACACCCGCACCGGCTGCCGGATTTCCGGTGGCAGCATCCATGTTGCCGGCAAGGAAATGGTGACCTTGAGCGAGCGCCAGCGAGCCACGATCCGGGGACGTGACATATCCTACGTGCCGCAATCGGCTGCCGCCGCCTTCAATCCGACCAAGCGCATCATCGATCAGGTTGTCGAGGTCACCCATATCCACAAGCTGATGCCGCCGACGGAAGCACGGCAGAAGGCCATATCCCTGTTCAAGGCACTTTCCCTCCCTAACCCCGAACAGATCGGTGAGCGTTATCCCCATCAGGTCTCGGGCGGCCAGTTGCAGCGCCTTGCCGCCGCCATGGCGCTGATCAGCGATCCGAAACTGGTGATTTTCGATGAGCCTACGACCGCACTCGATGTGACCACACAGATCGAGGTCCTGCGCGCCTTCAAGTCCGTGATGAAGAAAAGCGGCATTGCCGGGGTCTATGTGTCGCACGATCTGGCTGTCGTTGCGCAGATCGCCGACCGCATTCTCGTGCTGCGCAACGGCGAAGTACAGGAAGTCGGCTCCACCGAGACCATCCTCAACGACGCCAAGCACCCCTACACGCGCGAACTTTTGTCGGCCTTCGAACCCAAGCCGCGCGGCGATCACGCGGATCTCGCGCAGGAAGCAAAGCCATTGCTTGAGATCGATGCCCTGACTGCAGGCTATGGCCCTCTTCAGGATGATGGTCTGCCTCTGGTGCGTGCCGTCCAGGAGGCCAGCATCACGGTGCAGAAGGGTCGCAACCTCGGCATTATCGGTGAATCCGGCTGCGGAAAATCCACCCTTGCCCGCTCGATCGCCGGCATCCTTCCAGCCTCATCCGGCAAGCTGACCCTCGATGGCCAGCAACTGGCCCCCTCGGCCAGACAGAGAAGCCATGAGCAGCTTCGCGAATTGCAAATCGTCTTTCAGCATGCGGATACGTCCCTCAATCCGGCAAAATCGATCGAGGATATTCTTGGTCGCCCCCTCACCTTCTATCACGGCATGAAAGGCAGAGAGCGCAGCGCCCGTATCGATCAGCTGCTCGACATGGTGCATCTGCCGAAGGCGCTGCGCAGCAGGACGCCGGCCGAGCTTTCGGGTGGCCAGAAACAGCGCGTCAACTTTGCCCGCGCGCTCGCCGCCGAGCCGAAGATCATCCTCTGCGATGAAATCACCTCGGCCCTCGATACGGTGGTAGCCGCTGCCGTCATCGATCTTTTGAAGGAATTGCAGCGGGAGCTTTCGCTGTCCTACATCTTCATCAGCCACGACCTGTCTGTGGTGGAGGCCATCTGCGACGAGATCGTCGTCATGTACCATGGAAAGAAGGTCGAGCAGATCACCCCGGCTATCTCCAAAATTCCGCAGCATCCCTATTCGCAACTGCTGTTTTCCTCGGTGCCCAAGCTGGACCCCACCTGGCTCGACAGTCTGGAACGCGACCCGGAATTGGTGAAGGCCTACGCACACGCGTGAACGCCAAAACCGCCGGATTGCAAAAGCCAACGATCATTTTCGAAAAGCAGATCGTGTTACACCAGAAACAGGCTGGTCAGCGGCATATGCGCCTTCACGATCGGCGATTTCAGCACAACGAAACTGAAATATTTGTCGATACCGATATCCATGTCCGTCAGCCGTTCCATGATCGTCTGGTATTCGCCGATGCCGGCGGTGACGAATTTTAGCAGATAGTCGTAACCACCTGAAACCAGATGACATTCGATCACCTGATCGACTTTCTCGACAGCCGCAAGAAAGCGGGCAAAATCGATCTGGCGATGGTTCTTGAGCGTAATCTCGGTAAACACGGTCAGGGTCTGCCCCAGCTTGCCGATATTGATCTGGGCCGAATATCCTTCGATATAGCCCTCCTGCTGCAGCTTCTTCACCCGCATCAGGCATGGGCTGGGGGAGAGATTGACCAGTTCGGCAAGCTCGACATTGGTTATGCGGCCGTTTTTCTGCAGTTCGTAGAGAATCTTGATATCAATGCGGTCGAGCTTCATTTGCGATCTCCCCTTGTGATCGGCATGTGGCAGCATTTTATTCTGCCTGTTTTCGAAAATCAGCTTAACACCATGAAGATGCTTGTCTATTCCATTGTGCAGCAGGCAGACCGGCAGAAAAATCCGCTTGTCGCCATCGATGCAGCATTTAATGCCGTCCATGCCATCTGTCCGGCAACCAGCGGCATGCCCGTCTCGCTATGCTGGCATCGACAAGGAGAAATGCCATGCCAGCCCCGCTCACGCTCGTCCCGTCATCCAAGGACCTCCCGCAATCCGCCGATGCGGTCGTTATCGGTGCCGGCATCGTCGGCGTCTTCACCGCCTATTATCTGGCAAAGCGCGGACTGAAGGTTGCTCTGGTTGAAAAAGGCCATGTCGGCGCTGAACAATCGAGCCGCAATTGGGGCTGGTGCCGGCAGCAGAACCGTGATGCCCGTGAACTCCCGATGGCAACAAAGAGCCTTGATCTGTGGGAACGTTTCGCGGCGGAAACGGGAGAAGACACCGGCTTTCGCCGTTGCGGCCTTCTTTATCTGAGCAATAGCGAAGACGAAATTGCCGGTTGGGCCAGATGGCGCGATTTCGCCAAAACCGTCGGCGTCACCACCCATATGTTGGACAGCGCCGAGGCCGCCGAACGCGGCAAGGCGACCGGACGCGCATGGAAGGGCGGCGTATTCTCGCCGACAGATGGAACGGCCGATCCCGCCAATGCCGCCCCCGCCGTTGCCCGCGCGATCATGAAACTGGGCAGCACCGTGCACCAGAACTGCGCGGCCCGCGGCATCGAGATGGAAGGCGGAAGATTGTCGGCCGTCGTCACCGAACATGGAACAATCAGAACCAAGGTCGCGATCCTGTCCGGCGGCGCTTGGGCCTCCTCCTTTTGCCGCCAGCTCGGCATTCGTTTCCCGCAGGCCTCCATCCGCTCGTCCATCCTGTCGGTCGGCCCGAACCAAGACCAAGGTCAGGACAACCTTCCAGACGCGCTCCACACGGCGCACGTATCCATCACAAGGCGCGGCGATGGCGGTCACACGCTGGCGATCAGCGGTCGCGGTCGCGTCGATCCGACGGCGCAGAACCTGCGTTTCGCAGCACAATTCCTTCCCATGTTCATACGTCGCTGGCGCAGCCTTTCGCGCGGCGGCATGGAGGGCATCCGTAGCGGCCACGAGAGCCTGAAGAAATGGCGTTTGGACCGGCGTACGCCGATGGAAGAGATGCGCATTCTCGACCCCACAGTGGACCGCAACACCATCAAACTCACCTACGAGCGCGCCATGGAACTCCTGCCCGATCTGAAGGGACGCCCGGTTACGGCGGCCTGGGCGGGATATATCGATTCAACGCCGGACGGCGTACCCGCGATCGGCGAGACCATGGCGGTTCCCGGCCTCGTGCTCGCGGCAGGCTTCAGCGGTCATGGTTTCGGTATCGGTCCGGGTGCCGGCCACCTGATCGCCGATATCATCACCGGAGCCGAGCCCATCGTCGATCCGGTTCCCTACCGCCCCGAACGCTTCGAGCGGTCTTCATGGGGCAAGGTGGCAGACTTCTGAGCGATCACCCTTTGATGTAGATTGAGCCCGAACCGGAGAACACGGAAAGCGTATGCAGGCACGTCAACTGGAAGTTTTCTGCATGCTGATGCGCAGCGGCACCGTGACCGGCGCGGCTGCCATGCTGAACATATCCCAGCCGGCGCTGAGCCAGATCCTGCTTCATGCCGAAGACCAGCTGGGCTTCAAGCTTTTCAATCGCGTCCGCGGCAAGCTTGTACCGACCCGTGAGGCGGAGGAAATCTATCCCGAATGCGAGCGGATCTTCTCCGAACTGGGCGCATTGAGGCGGCACACGACCGACATGCGTTACGGCCGCACCGGCATCATTCGCGTTGCAGCCTCCGCGCCGCCTGCAATGTCGATCGTGCCGAAAGCCCTTGCATCCTTCCGCGAGGCCCATCCGGATGTCGTGATCCGCTCTCTCATCGCACCGCTGGTCAATGTCGTCGACATGATCCGCAACGGCGATGCCGCACTCGGGATCGTCATGAACAACACCCCAAGACCGGGCATCGACGTCGAGACGCTCGGCCATACGGAACTGATCTGTATCCTGCCGGAAGGTCATCGCCTGGCCGAACGTGACCAAATCACGTTCTCCGACCTGCAGAAGGAAACGCTGATCTCCTACCGGGCCGGCACCTATCCCGGCCGTATGCTGCTCAGTGCTGCCGCAGCCGAAAAGCAGATGTTCAACCCCGCGATCGAAATCGACATCTCGCTGACCGCACTGCCATTCGTGCGCGATGGCTATGGTGTCGCCGTGGTTGACGGGCTGCTTCCATGGGACCAGTTTCCCGGCCTTGTCCGCAAGCCGATGTCCCATAAGACCATGGTCCCGATCGCGCTGCTGACGAGCCGCGACAGACCGCTCACCGGAAGTCATCTCGCCATGCGCGACAATATTCGCGAGGCCTGTGCCTCGGTCCTCGCCAAGGCCGGAAATCTCGGTCACTGATCCACGCGGTCAGGCATCACGAACCCAGGCTCCAATCGGGGCAGGCCGTACCGGAGCCTGTTCCCGCAATCGCCCAGCTTCACAGACGGAAATCCCTGCTCTGTCGGCAATCAGTTCGGCACCGGCCAACTGGCAGTAGCGCCCCTGACAGCGCCCCATACCGACCCGCGCAAGCGACTTGACCCGGTTGGCCTCGGCGCCGCCGTAATCGACACCATCTCGCAACTGCCCTGCGGTAATGCCCTCACAGCGACAGACCACGGTGTCGTCAGACGTCTTGCGAACCATCTCCGCCGGCCAGGGAAAGGCCCGCGCCATGCCGCGTGCAAAACGCTCATACCGCGCCATCCGGCGCAGATCCGCAGAACTGTCCGGCACCGGTAATCTCATATCGTAAAGACAGGCATGGGCAGCAAGTCGACCGGCAACCTCGGCCCCATCCGCCCCGAGTATCCTCAGACCTTCGCCGGCGAGATAAACTCCTTCCGCAGCGCGTCCCATTCGGTCGGTGCGCGGAAGCCATTGCGCCCAGTCGGCATCGTAGTCGAACTGGCAGCCGGCAAGACCTGCAAGCTGCGTCTCGGCCCGCAAATGCCATCCGATCCCCACCATGTCGCAATCGGTTACCCGCTCTGCACCCCACGCGTTCCGCCAGCGAATACGGACGGGACCTTGCTCGTCGGCATAGATCCCGAGACTTCTCACCCCCGCATGATAGAGCCGGCCAAGTTTCGCGCGCATCAGAAGCCCGCGCAGCACGAGCCCCGGTCGCGCCAGCATGCCCGGCAAGCCCGTCATCTGTGTAGCCATTGACGATGTATCGAGAACCGCCGCGATCTCTGCGCCGGCCTTCAGCAATTGCGTTGCGACGAGTGTCAGAAGCGGCCCCGATCCGGCGAGAACGATTTTTCGCCCGAGCGCTACCCCTTGAGCCTTCAAGGCGATCTGGGTCGCGCCGAGACTATAGACGCCGGGCGACTGCCAGCCCGAAACGGGTGCAAGGCGATCTGTGGCACCCGTCGCAAGAATCAGCCTGTTATAGCCGAACTCGCGCCGTCCGGACGGCGTCAACGCATGCAGAGTCCGGTTCGCACATGCCAGAACCGAGCTCTGCGGATAGTATTCGACCTGTTCGTCAGCAACCATACGATCAAATAGCGTATGCAGCGCAACGGCCTTTTCGGCCTCGGTGCCGTAGAGTTCGCGCGGCGAGCGGATAAAACCATCCGGCGGCCGGCGATAGATCTGTCCACCTGCCCTTATCCCCTCGTCGATGATCACAGGTTTTATGCCCGCTGACACCAGCATTTCAGCCGCTCGAATGCCCGCCGGTCCCGCACCAACGATGACGACCTTTTCCGCAACCGAAGTCATAGCGGCCATCCTCCAGGCGCTTCGGTCAGCAGTCGCATGCCGTCCGTGACAAGCGTCGAACAGGCACGGAGACGCCCCCCATCCGCCTGCCATACCCAGCAATCCTGGCAGGCGCCCATCAGGCAGAACCCTGCCCGCCTCTCCGGCCCGAATTCGGATTGCCGTAGATTATCGGCGCAGGACAGGATCGCAGTGAGAACCGTGTCCCCTGCCAGAGCTTCGCAAGGCGATCCGTCGAGATGAAAATGCACCCGCGGTCTTGCCGTTTCCGACAATCGGACAATTCGCCCGGTTCGCGGGTGCGGTTTCATTCCGCAGCCTCCTTAGTCGCGGTCAACGGCTCCGGCATTTCCTTGAAGCGCGCACGCACATCGGAAAGCGCAGCAGACACACCTTCCGGTCCGACACGCCCCTTCATCCGGCGGAAGATTTCCGTTTTGGTGAAAAAACGCCAGTGGATCGGCAATCCGGCAAGAATGTCGGTCAGGAGATCATAGGCGGCCGGCGTCCACTGCGCTTCATAGCCATCACGCTCCGGGCCGTAGTGGAAATGACCGACGGGTGTGGAGCGCGACGCCCTCAGGCTCTCCGTCGCGGCCTCATCCAGAACGGCATCACGAATGACGACCCCATAGTCGCGTTCTGCGGCCTCTGCAGAAACATATCCGCGGTCGACATCGCGCACCACACGCCAGACCTCACGTTCCAGCGGGTTGCCGCGCCCGCCGCCGCCTGCCGATCGGATTTCCAGCACGTCACCGGGCTGCAGGATGGCGGTATCGATATTGCCGAGCCGGCGATAGTCATCCCGGCCGGGGTTCAACACCATGTCCGACAGGCCGGCAGCCTTGCCGCCGAGCAGCCCCCAGGGGCGGAAAAAGCTGCGGTCGCGATTGCGCGCGGTGATGCGGCTGCCCGGACTGAACACCCGGAACGCCATCTCGGTCGCCAACCCTCCGCGCCAGCGGCCAGCGCCGCCACTGTCCTTGGCCAGTCCATACTTGACGAACTCGATCGGCACTTCAGTCTCGGTAATCTCGATCGGCGTGTTCTTGAGGTAAGCCGCATCGGCACCGGAGCCATTGGTGCCGTCACGATGCGGCATGCCGCCACCACCGCCGACAACCGGGTTGACAGCCGCGATAACCGTACGCCCCGTTCGCTCGTCCGTCGTCATCACGTTGACGATGCAATTATTGCCCGCGGGCGCGGCAGGAAGTCTCTCGGGTACTGCCTGGCAGAAAGCGCCGAAGATGACCGAGCGCAAACGGGCGCAAGTGAGAGACCGCATGCCGACGGCCGCCGGCGAGATCGGGTTCAACACGCTGCCCTCAGGCGCAATGCAGGTGAACGGACGGGTGATGCCGGTATTCAAGAGGATCTTCGGATTGATCGTGTAGAGCACATAATAGACGCCGACGAGCAGCATCGTGTGCCGCGGATCGCCGCCGGAAGGAACGTTGAGCGAAGACCCGAGCTGCGGATCGGAACCGGTGAAATCGAGGATCGCCTCATCGTCTTTGATCGTCAACGTCAGCTTCAGCCGACATGGATTGGCCTCGACGGAATCCTCGTCGGCATAGTCGACGAACACATAGGTGCCATCTGGCATGGAGCGCAAAATATCTCGCGCCTGCGCCTCGGCATGGTCGAGCAAGACCTCCGCACCTTCGAGAAACGCCTCCTTGCCGAATTTTTCGACCATGGCGAGGATTTTGCGCTCGCCCGTATTGAGCGCCCCCACCAGCGCCTTGATGTCCCCGATATTAAGATCAGGCTTGCGCACATTTGTGGTCATGATCTTCAGGATGTCTTCGTCGAACACCCCTTCATTGACCAGTTTCATCGGCGGAAATCGGATGCCCTCCTGATGGATTTCGGTGAGCGCGCGAGAGAGCGATGCCGGCACGGCCCCGCCCATGTCGGTATTGTGGATATGGCCGCCAGTCCAGGCGATGATTTCGCCTTCGTAAAAGACCGGCTTCCAGAGATGCGTATCGGGCGCGTGAGTGGCGACGAAGCAGGAATAGGGATCGTTGGTGAAGGCCACATCGCCGGGCTTGTAATCGGCGACCATATCGATCGCCCGCGTATAGGTGAGCCCCGGATACCATGTGGCGCCGAGCCCCATCGGCACGCCGAACGTATCGCCGTTACGGTTGATCAGCATCACCGTAAAATCCTCCGTCTCCTTGACGAAGGCGGAATGGGCGGTGCGCTGTAGCGTATAGGCCATGTTTTCGGCCGCCGCGCGGGTGTGATTGGCAAAGACCTGAAGGTTCAATGGATCGAACATGGACGGTTACTCCGAAAAGGTCAGATGCAGGTTCAGGTGGCGGTCGACATCGACGGTAGCACCGGCCGGAATGGCAAAGGTCGTATCCTCCTGCGCGACGACGGCAGGTCCGGAGAAACGTCCGCCAGGACGCAAAAGGTCTCGCCGATAAAGGCCGATCCACTCGAATTCCTTGCCGGTGAAGACGGGGATCTCCCGTTCGGGCTCGACCGCGATGCCCCTGTCTTCGGCCTCGATCGGAAACTCCAGAGCCGGCCCGGCACCAATTGCCGAAAGCCGCAGGTTGACGATCTCGATCTCACCATCCGGATCGTCGAAATCGTAGAGTTTCAAATGCATTGCGTGAAAAGCTTCCTCGATCGGGTCAAGTTCGCCTTTGGCGATCCAGGCCGCCTGAACCGGCACTTCGATCTCGAAACTCTGGCCGACATAGCGCATGTCGGCGGAAACATTCAGTGTCGCCGGCCCCTCATGCCCCTGTTTCGAAAGCCATGCCAACCCCTCGGCAGAGAGTTGATCCAGCGCCTTACGCAACAGCGGTGTCGCCTCGGCGGCAAGATGCGTGAAGACGGTGCGGATGAAATCGCCGCGAAGATCAGCGACCAGACCACCGAGCGCCGAAACGACGCCCGGACGCGGCGGTCCTATCACCTTCGCCATCTTGAACTCACGTGCAAGGAATGCACCGAGCATCGGCCCGCCACCGCCGAACGGCATCAGGGTGAATTCCCGAAGATCCACGGCAGCACGTGAAGCAAGCTTTTCCACTTCGACGAACATTTCGGAAATGGCGATATCGAGAATGGCCTGCGCCGCTTCTTCAGCCGTGCGGCCGATCTGGTCGGCTAATTTCGAGACCGCCGCCCGTGCCAGAGCTACATCGATCTGTAGCTGACCATATGCCATCTGGCTGTGTCCGAGCCAGCCACAGACCGCCATTGCATCCGTGACCGTCGCCTGCGTGCCGCCACGCCCGTAACATGCAGGTCCAGGCGTCGACCCGGCCGATTCAGGCCCTATGCGCAACACGCCCTGCGCATCGACGCTCGCAATCGACCCACCGCCGATACCGATGGAGCTGACCGAAACCGACGGGATATGCAGCGGAAACTCGCCGATCAGTCCCCCCGTGCCGAATTGCGGCTCGCCGTCGATGATGAGCGCGAAGTCGGCCGATGTCCCGCCGATATCAAGCGTCAGGATATGTTTTTCGCCGGCACGGCGCGCAAGCCAGGCCGCGCCGATGACACCGGATGCCGTACCTGACAGCAGCATCTGCACGCAGGCGCGCTTGCCCTCCGCCGCGTTCATCACTCCGCCATTCGACTTGGTCAGCAGTGCCGGAGCCGTCACGCCACGGGAGACGAGCTTGTCCTCCAGCGCCGTGAGATATCCCGAGACGCGCGGATGAACATAGCCGTTGAGGATTGCGGTCGTTGTCCGCTCGTATTCGCGAATGACCGGCCAGACCTCCGAGGAGGTGAAGACAAACAGATCAGGCGCCGATTTTGCGATCTGCGCCTTGACCGCCGCTTCCTGGGCGTCGTTGCGCCAGGAATGGAGAAAAGAGATGATGATGCCCGATGCACCTTTTGCCTTCGCGGTGGCGACAGCTTCATCGACGGCCTGCATATCCGGCGCCTGCGCTTCGCTGCCATCGGCTCTCAGTCGCGCCGGAATGCCGAACACCATGTCACGGGAGATCAGTTGATCGGGACGTGAACAGAAGAGCGAATAGACATCGGGCATTCTCAGCCGCGCCAGTTCGATCACGTCCTCGAACCCGGCATTGGTCATCAGCGCCAGCGACACGCCGCGCCTCTGGATGACGGTGTTGATCCCGACCGTCGTGCCGTGGACGAAGCGGCTGATCGCGGCCGGATCAAGTCCCTCACGTTCGGCAAGCAGAGAAAGACCGGTCATCAATTCCGCCCCCGGATCGTCCGGCGTCGTCAGAACCTTCAGAGACGCGACCCTGCCAGAGCGCGTTTCGAGCGCGCAGAAATCGATGAAGGTTCCGCCGATATCGACACCGACCTTCCAGTCCTGTTGCTTGGGATGGCTTTTACCGGGCGCTGCCGCATTGTCCATATTGGGTCCCTTTCCGTCTGGTTGCGCAAAGGTGACATGACGGAAAGGGAGAGGTCCAAGACGGAAAGACCCGCATCCCATAAGCTGAGCTTATGGGACAGCCAAAAGCCCGACTTTGACTTCCCCTCACCGGCTCGGCCACTCTGCATGCGTATTCAGGCAATTGACGAGGAAACCGGATGGATGTGATTGTTGTCGGTGGCGGCCTGATGGGTGCCGCCTCGACCTATTTCCTGGCACGCCGCGGGCTGCGCGTGACGCTGATCGAGCGAAACCGCATCGGCAGCGGCGCGACGGTCGCGTCATTCGGAAACATCCGTCGAAGTGGCAGATACCTGCCGCAACTCCCGCTCGCCCATAGGTCACTCGCACTGTGGAGAGAGGCGGAAAAGCTGCTTGGCCGCGATGTCGAGTTTCGCGCCACCGGCCATCTACGCCTGATCTTCACCGAGAAGGGGCTCAATGAGATGCGGAGCTTCTCCGAGGCGGCGCGGCCCTGGGGGTTGGACCTGGAGGAACTCGGCCCGAAGGATGTCCAAGCCCGATTTCCGGGCCTTGGCCCAACAGCGATCGGAGCATCCTTCTCGCCGCAGGACGGGAGCGGCAATCCCCGGTTCATCGCACCTGCCTTCGCGGATGCCGCCCGTCGGCTGGGCGCAGACATCGTCGAGGATGCCGTCGTCGACGGCATTACAAAAACAGCCTCCGGTTTCGAAGTCAGAACCTCAAAGGGCGTCTGCTCCTCTCCGATCCTGCTCAACACGGCGGGTGCCTGGGGCGCCCGAATTGCCACGCAATTTTCCGAACCGGTGCCAATCATTGCCAAGGGGCCGCAGATGGGCGTGACCGAACCGCTACCCCATCGGGTTCTTCCGGTCGTCGGCGTCTGGGGGCATGATCACGGCGGCGGGTATCTTCGACAGGTAGAACGCGGCAACATCGTCTTTGGCGGCGGTGCAGAACGCACTGATGTCTCGCTCGACAGCGGCCACGCGAAAGCCGATCCCGCCCGCCTTCCGGCGCAGCTCAAGGCGCTTCTCCCGCTCTTGCCGGCACTTGCCAACGCATCGGTGATCCGCACATGGTCGGGCTGTGAAGGGTATGTCGCCGACGGCCTTCCTGTCATGGGACCATCCGCCACGACCGAAGGACTTTACCACGCCTTCGGCTTTTGCGGACACGGGTTCCAGCTCGGCCCCGGTGTGGGCGATGTCATGGCCGAGTTGATCGTAACCGGCGGAACGGAAACACCCTTGCATGATTTCGGGATCGGACGGTTCGCAAAAGCATAGGATCGGGCCGTACCGCATTCGGATAAAATCTTGAAACGGCATGCCCCAAAACGCCTGTTTCCCATAAATCAGGCGGTACCATAACTCACTGATCTCTGATAGTTTTCGACCAAATTCCATCTCGGCCAATTCCTGTTTTGCCGAGCGGCTCCGCAACACCCTATCGGACGACAATGACCGCCATGAAGCAAGGCATGAGTGAATGGCAATCGGTTCAGCTGCCGGCGGCAAAAACATTTGAAATTTGCTCGAAACGGACCGGTGAAAGCTACCGGATTCTTGTCCGCATTCCCGCAGGCCCGCCGCCCCAAACCGGCTATCCCGTGCTTTGGATGCTGGATGGAGATGCAAGCTTTCCGCTTGTTTTCACCCAGCCTGCAAACGGCTTGTTTCCGCCGGCGTCAAAGCCATCAGATCACGCTGCCGGTCTCATCGTTGCAATCGGATTTCCGGGCGGCGCCCCCTTTGATGCACCTGCCAGATCCAGGAATTACACACCTGAACCGGATCACGAGACTGGAGATGTCGTCTCAAGTGTCTTCGGCGGTGCCAAGCACTTTCTGCACTTCCTCGTCGAAGAGCTGCGGCCGGTTCTTTCCGAGCTTTACCCGCTCGATCCAGCCCGCAACACATTGTTCGGTTTTTCCTATGGCGGGCTTTTCACCGTCCACACGTTGTTGCACTGTCCCGGCCATTTTCAGCGATATTGGGCTGCAAGTCCGTCACTCTGGTTTAGCGACGCCTTGATGATGCGCCGCATGCGCGAAAATGCGGCGACAGGCAAAGCAGAACGACTTGTCATCACCGTCGGCAAGGACGAACAATATGCGACGCATGCCTTGCCGGCTGGACGGCAGGAACATCTGTCTCGCCGCGCCATGGTCGACAATATCACCGAAGCCGCCAGCCTGATTGCGCGCGCGAATCCGGCAACTAAGGTGGATCTGGTTGTCGCCGCCGATCACGATCATTTCGACATGCTTCTTCACGGTGTCCGGCGCGCGCAGGCCATGGCTTTCAGCCAGCCATAGCCTTTCCAATTCGACGTGTTTCTACAACGAAAACGGCCCGGAACATTCGCTCCGGGCCGTTTCTTTGGTTTTCGTCTATATCGTGATCAGAAGGTCGCGTTCAGCTTGAAGACGACATTGCGCGGTTCGCCGTAGAAATTGAACACCGAGGTGCCACCGACGCGTTCGTAGTATTTCTTGTCGAACACGTTGTTGACCGTCAGGCTGGCCGTCAGGTTCTCGTTGAACTTGTAGCCTGCCTGCAGATCGACCACACCGTAACCGGGGGCTTCGATCGCTGTGGCTGACGTCGCGCCGGTCGTTGCATTGACAGATCGCGATATGTTCTTGAACGACGAGAACAACTTCACCCCGCCGCCAACGAAGAGGCCGTCGGTCCAAGTGCCTGAACCGTCGAAGGTGTATTTGGTGAAGAGCTGAAGCATATGCTCCGGCGTATAAAACTCGGAACCAGCTGCACCGACGGTATTCTTGAACTTTGTGTCGGTATAGGTGTAACCGGCCATCGCCTCCCAATTTGGCAGGATCTCGCCGTTGATTTCGAACTCGATGCCGCGCATATGCGCTTCGCCACCTGCGAGATAGTCACCGAGGCTGCTCGGGTTGGAGACCGCGCGATTTTTGTCAGTCAGATCAAACCATGCAAGCGAGGCATTGAGATCATCAGTCAGTTCCGCCTTGAGGCCGATCTCATATTGCTCGCCGGTCCGTGGATCGAGGATGTCGCCCGAAGCATCCTTAACCGACTGGGGCTGGAAGATTTCCGTGTAGCTGGCATAGGCCGAGACACGGTCCGTCAAATCATAGATGATGCCCGCATAGGGGGTGAACTCGCCCTTGACCTTGACTTCGCTGTCGCCTGACTGAGCGTCATACCAGCTGAAGCGGCCACCACCGATCAAGGTCAGCTTGTCGATTGGCTTGATGCGCCACTGGCCATAGATACCGTATTGATCGGTTTCTCTTTCTTCCGGGCTACCATAGGTAACGGTCGGCTTAGCGACATTGGTCCAATCGTAAATGTTCTGCGTGCCGGCAATCGTGCCTCTCTGGTTCCATAGACTGTCATCGCTTCCGCGATAGTCGACGCCGGCGATGATATTATTCTCCAGCCCATAAATCTCGAAAGGTTTGCTGACATGCGCGTCGAGCGAAATCGAATCCTGCTCATAGGAACGGGCAAGCCAGCTGGTTCCCCTCGCAATATTACCTGACGCATCCGCTGGGCCAGCCGCAAATGCATAAAGGAAATCGACGTCCACCCGCGAATAAAGCGCCGAAATCTTCGCATGGCCGCCGTCATCGAAACGGTGTTCGAGTTCGGCGATATACTGCGTGACGTTGTTTTCGAAATTGTTCCAGTCGGCGCCGGTATAGGTCGATCGCGGCAGATCGATCAGCGTGCCGTCTTCGAATGTCGGCAGGCCGTTGAACGGCGTGATGTTGCGGCGGGTGTGATTGACGCTCAGCGTTGCCGTCGTGTTGTCGGTGATGTCGGCCTGGATCGTGCCGTAGATGGTGCCGACTTTGTTGTCGACGGTATCGATGAAGCTGTCCTTGGTAGAAAGCGCGCCGACCAGGCGGCCGCGCACCCGACCGGATTTGGTCAGCGGTCCGGTCACATCGCCTTCGATACGCTTGCCGTCCCACGAACTCATGATCGTGTTGATGCTGGCCTTGTATTCGTCGGAAGCCTGTTTGAGGCGCATGTTGACGGCACCTGCCGGCTCACCTGCTCCGCCAAAGAGGCCTGAAGGGCCGCGCAGGATTTCGATATGGTCGACCGCGACCATGTCCGGCTGCGTGCCGTAGATGGAGGAGACCGGCGTCGAAAGGCCGTTCATGTAAAGCGTGTCGTATTCGAAACCGCGTGAATAGAGGCTGGAGCGGCCATCATCATTGGTCAGGACCACGACGCCCGGCGTCTTACGCATGACGGTATCGAGTGAGGAGAAATTACCGTCGTCGAGACGTTCGCGCGTCATGACCGTGGTCGATTGCGGCACTTCGCGCAGGGTGCGCGTGTCCTTGTCGCCGACGCTGATTTCCCTCGTCGTATAGCTGTTCGTGCCTTCTGTCTCGTAAGTCGCGCCTTCGAGCACGATCGGCGCCAGTTCCGTGCTGGCCTGGCTATTGCCGGTATCCTGCGCCTGTGCTGCGGTCGCCAGACCTGTCAACACAGTGGTCGCCAGCAGGATCCGCGTCAGCCGCCCGATTGCCTGCCGCTGGATGATTGTCTTATTTCCGTTCATTCCCATACCCCTGGGCAACCAGTTCTTGTCCGCACGATTGTCGCGCCCCACACGGCAAACAGTGCCGGACATCCCCCGTCGCGGCTATTCTTGAGTGCATATTTCATGTATTCGTATACGTGGTCTTGCAAACCTCCGCTTTCGTTAATCACGCATAAACTTATGCAGGAGACCTGTGTGAACAGCGCCGTCGATCCCCTTCCGCCCGTCGTTGCCAATCCCAACCCCGTCCTGACACGACGCGAGCTGCGCAAAAACGGCGTGCGCGTGCTCGATGGCGGCGATCAAGGAGATGCGGTTGTCGCATGCGGTATTGTCGGGCAGGTGCGGATGGATGGCATCCACGTCAATTTCGGCCGCCGCATGCAGGTGGACGATCTCGAGATGGAAGTGGCGCTCGACGCACAGATCTGCATCAAGATTTTCCTAGAGGGCTTTGTCGAGGCTTCGCTAAACGGCGTGCCGATGCCAATGCCTCAACGCACAGCGCAGGGGCGCTGGCAATCCTCGGCGATCATCGTCGCCCACGAAAACGGCGCGCGCCTTCGTCGACGGGCACGCAAGGGCCAGTATCTCGACAAGATGGTCATCGGCATGTCGCGCGAATGGCTGCAGCGCTTTTCCGAGGCAAGCGAGGCTCCCGACAAGTTCCAGACACTTCTGGGTGGAAATCCGGGTTTCTGGCAATGGCAGCCAAATCGCAAGGTGGAATTCCTCGCCCGCCAGATGTTCGATATCGCCGCCCGCAAGCCGCCGTTTTCTGCCGTGCTTCTGGAAAGCCACACACTGGCGATCGTCTATGAAGCACTGACGGCAGCCTTCGGCTCCAATCCCGATGCGGTCATGCCCCCAACGAACCTGACGGCCGCCGAACAGCAGCGCATCTATGCCCTTGTGCAGTATATCGATCGTCATTCAGCCCAGGAACTTGCCGTCAGCGAGATGGCGAGTGAACTCGGCGCCAGCCAGGCGACGCTGCAGCGACTGGTGCGCAAGGCGCATCATTGCTCGCTCAACGAATTCATCCGAAATCGCTGGCTGACCGAGGCGCGCCAGGCGCTTCTCTTCAGCAATCGCAGCATTTCCGATATCGCCTATGAGGCGGGCTACGTGCATCTGTCGAATTTCACGACCGCCTTTCGCAAGCATTTCGGCTATCCGCCTTCGTCGTTGCGGCGTCAGACAGGTCCGGCCGAGGGCTGAACGACGCAGCCCGAACAATCCTGCGCGATGCGCTCATGTTTCGGTGGCGAGCGCTCGCCTGCGATGATAATGCTCCCGCCCGCACGGGCTGCGAGCAGACGGCACGGCCCCTGCCCTTCCCACGCCGTCAGCGGAGAATGCAGCCATGAGGAATGCGGCGATCGGCCGATTCGCGAGGCGAATCACTATAGCGGTGATTGCTTCGCTTCTATTCTGGTCGCAGGCCTCCGCGGCAGAGCCGTGGCCGCGCAACTTTACCAATGTCGATGGCAGCCAAACGGAAATACCGGCCAAGCCGAAACGCATTCTCTCGACCTCGGTGACGCTGACGGGCACGCTTCTGGCGATCAGGGCTCCGGTAATTGCAAGTGGCTCGGCCGCCAACGGCCAGTTCTTCGCCCAGTGGGAAAAGGTGGCTAAGGAGCAAAAGATCGAAAATGCCTGGCCGGCCGGTAAGGTCGATTTGGAAGCCGTCTACGCCACCGAACCCGATCTCATCATCGTGACGGCAAGCGGCGCAGGCTCGACGAAGGACCAGCTTGCCGCATTCCGGCAGGTCGCGCCGACCATTCTCGTCGATGATGGCGCCCTTTCGTGGCAGGAGCTTGCGACCGAACTGGGCAGCGCGACGGGACTGGAGAAGGAGGCCGCCGCTTCGATCGCGGATTTCGACGCTTATGTCGCAGCAGCCAAAGCCAAGATCAAAATCCCTGCCGGCAAGGCCAATATCATCAGCTTCAACGGAGCCGGCCAGAGCAACCCTATCGGGCGACCGGGCGGTCCGCATGCGGCCCTTCTCGCAGCTCTCGGCTTCGACATCGAGGCTCCGGATCCGGCATGGCACACGCAGGCGGCAAGCCGCGACGATTTCGTCTGGGCGGACTACGAGCGCCTGGTGGATCTCAAGGCCGAGACAACGTTTCTCCTTCGGGTAGACGACAGCAAGGCAGCCGCGTTCCGCAATGATCCCGTGCTCGCCAACCTGCCGTCGGTAAAGAACGGCCAGGTATTCGGCCTTGGCATCCATTCCTTCCGCATCGACTATTACAGCGGCAAGGAAATCGTCGACGGCATCGTCTCAAGGTTCGGAAACTGAGGTCTTGCGCACGCTATCGAGACGCACGGCTGCGCCGATCCGGACACGTGACAGCCGCCTGACGGCAGGGCTCTGCGCGCTCTTCGTGCTGCTTCTCGCCGCAGTCGTCTTCGGCATAGTCGCTGGCGCCCGTCCCATCCCCCTGGCCACGACCTGGAACGCGATCATTCATTTCGATCCCGCCGACAGCGATCATCTCCTGGTTCGGCTGCTGCGCATTCCCCGCACCCTGCTTGCCATCGTAGTTGGCGCTTCACTTGGGGCAGCCGGCACGATCATGCAGGCGCTCACCCGCAATCCCCTATCGGATCCCGGCATCCTTGGCATCAATGCCGGGGCGGCCATGGCGGTCACCGGCGCGATTGTCCTATTCGGCATCACCGATGTGAGCGCCTACATGGCCTTCGGCATGTTGGGGGCCGCCTTGGCCGGAGCCGCCGTCTATCTGCTTGGCAACTTGGGGCAAAACGGTGATCCGGTGCGTGTCGTCCTGGCCGGAGCGGCCCTCTCTGTCGTCCTTCTGTCGCTGACGCAGATCGTTCTGGTCAACAGCGACGAACAGGTTTTTGATCAGTTTCGCAACTGGTCGGTCGGCTCGCTGCAGGGACGTGGTTATGCGGTTCTCGTGCCGGCCCTCGCCCTTTCATCGGTCGGAATCCTGATCGCCCTCACCTTGACCAAGGCATTGGACACGGCGGCCCTCGGAGCAGACCTCGCCAAGGCGCTCGGCGGCAATCCGATGCATATCTGGAGCCTTTCGGCGCTTGCCGTGATCATTCTTTCGGGCGCCGCGACGGCCGCTGCAGGCCCGATCGGCTTCATCGGCCTGACCGCGCCGCATATCGCCCGGCTTATCACCGGGCCCGGCCATCGCTGGCTGCTGCCTTACGCCATGACGATTGCGGCACTCCTGACGGTCAGCGCCGACGCGCTTGGACGGGTGATCGCGCCACCCGGTGAGGTCGGGGTCGGCATCATGGTGGCGCTGATGGGTGGACCTTTCTTCATCGCGCTCGTTCGTCGCCATCGGATATCGAAACCATGAGCCGCGCATCCGCCCCCAATTCCACCGGCACCGCTCGCCGGCTTGTCTGGCGCAGCCGACGCATGTCCTTTTCGATCACCATTCGTCCTGTCGCAATAACACTCTGCCTGGCAGTTCTCACATTCCTCGCGGCGCTCTTTGCCATCACGCTCGGGCGTGTCTCGGTGCCGTTCACGGATGTCGTCGCAACGCTCCTCGGATATGGTCAGGGCGGCATGCGCGAACAGGTCGTCATGAACCTGCGCCTGCCTCGCTTGCTCGTCGCGATCTTTGCCGGTGCATCTCTTGGCGTTTCGGGCGCCGTCTTTCAGTCCGTATCTCGCAATGCGCTTGGCTCGCCGGATGTGATCGGCTTCACCACCGGGGCCGCAACAGGCGCGTTGATACAGATCGTCATCTTCGGTGGCGGCCCGCTCGCCGTGGCTCTGTCGGCCATGCTCGGCGGGTTGGCGACAGCAACCTTCGTCTATCTCCTATCTTTCCGCCAGGGGGTGACTGGCGGCTATCGTCTGGTGCTGATCGGTATCGGAGCAGGTGCAACGCTCAACGCCCTCAACGGCCTGATGCTGGTGAAGGGCGACCTCGATAATGCAATCGCCGCCAATCTCTGGCTTTCCGGTTCGCTCGATGCCCGCAACTGGGATCACGCATCGACCGTGATCGGCGGCGCACTTCTGCTCATCCCGTTGGTCGGCCTTACAGCGACACGGCTGCGGATGATCGAGATGGGCGACGACCTGGCCCGGCAACTCGGTGTGAATGTCGAGCGGACTCGGTTCGCCATGATTGCCTGCGCCGTTCTTCTCGCCGGCGTCGCCACCGGTGCGGCGGGACCAATCGCCTTTCTGGCGCTAGCGGCACCGCAGCTTGCCGCACGTTTGACCGCCTCGCGCGGAATGCCTGTTGTGAGCGCTGCAGCCATGGGCGCTTTCCTGCTGGTCATCGCCGATCTCGTGACCCAGTACATCGCAACCGACTTCGTTCTGCCCATCGGGCGGACGACCGGCCTGGTTGGCGGCCTCTATCTGCTCTGGCTGCTCACACGATCGAAACAGCGCTGACCACAAGGTCAAGGCGATGGGGCCATCTCATCGAGCGGCACGACCATCGGATCGCCGGTCACCGGATCGTCGATAACGATCGCCGCAAGCCCGAAAACCGTCTTCACAAGCTCCGCGGTCATGACGCTGCGCGGATCTCCTTCCGCAACAATGGTGCCGTCGCGCATGGCGACGATATGATCCGCGTAACGGCAAGCCTGATTGAGATCGTGCAGCACCGCGACGACCGTATTGCCCTGACGGCGGTTCAGATCGCGCAGGAGATTGAGAAGCTCAATCTGGTGCGCGATGTCGAGAAAGGTCGTCGGCTCGTCGAGTAGAAGAAGCGGCGTTTCCTGCGCCAAAACCATCGCAATCCATACACGCTGGCGCTGACCGCCGGAAAGTTCATCGACGGCTCGCTCGGCAAGCTCTTCCACTCGGGCAGTCCGCATCGCCCATGAGACCGCATCCTCGTCCGCCTGGCTCCAGCGCTGCAGGAAAGACTGGTGCGGATAGCGGCCACGAGCAACGAGATCGGCGACAGTGATCCCATCGGGCGCGACCGAACTTTGCGGCAAAAGACCGAGTGTACGGGCGACTTCGCGGGCCGGAATGCGATCGATCTCCTTGCCGTCAAGCACGACATGGCCGGCACCTGGCCGAATGATCCGCGCGAGCGCCCTTAAAAGCGTGGACTTGCCACAGGCATTTGGGCCGACGATGACGGTGAAAAGCCCATCCGGCACCCTGAAGCTCAGATCGCGCGAGATGGTTCGCTCACCGTAGATCAGAGTGAGATCTCGAGCCTCAAGCCTGCAGTTCGAGCCATGCAGCGCGGCTTTCAGAACGGGCTCGACCATAAAACCTCCAGCCTTGCGTCGGTTCCTTTTGGCCGAGCAGTGGAAGCAAGGTCAAGCGTAAAGAGTAACCCTTTTCGTGTAACCTCATTGCAATCTTTGGCGTGTAGCGTCGACCCATGGTGTGGGATTGCCTGCGAAAAACGCTTCTGATCGCCGTGATGGGCCTAGTGATGCTGGCATCTCTGGCAGCCGATCCCCTGCACGCGGATGAAACGCACGAAATTTCGAGCTCCTGTTGGGCTTCGAGCAACTTATCAGATGACCTGACCACTACTGCCCGATCCCCCGAGCGTTGGGTTTGCGGGGATGCAACCTATTCGCTGGAGGGTGAACGTGTCCTTCTGCGGTTTGATCTCGGCCCGGGAGATGCACTTCCCCAATACTTTTTTTCCAGGCGAAGCGCGCTTGAGGCGGTGCATCTTCTGGCCATTGATCGGGATGGTGCGATACGCCAGAACTCATTTGCCGCGAGTGAGCTGAAAAGCTCTCTGCGCGGCGGTTATTTCAAGGCGGGTCTTCCGGACGTAACGCGCGAGACGCAGCAGGTTGTTGTCGCATTCGATCTGCCAAGCCATCGCATGACGCTGGAAAGAGCCTATCTGGCACCGTCCGATCTTACCCTCGACTACAAGCTGCTGGGCTCATTCGTATTGTTGGCGATGCTTGCCGGCATGCTTATGATGCCACTGCTTTTCAATGCGGCGTTTTATCGGGTCCTGCGCGAGCCATTTGTGCTGTGGCATGCCACGCTAACGATCTCGTTGTTGCTGACGATTGTTGTCTCCTCCGGATTAGCCGTCGTACTCTTTGATCCGCCGGCCATGACATTGAGCTGGATGACGACGATTATTTTCGGGATTACAGTCGCTTCGGGCGCGATGTTCACCTACAGTTTCATCGAGCCGGGTCGCCTTCATCCCATCCTTCGTCGCGCACTGCTAGGTTGCGCGGCATGGGCGATGCTTCTCAGTATCTTTCACGCGGCCTTTCCCTTCGTCGCGCGGCCGGTTCAATCAACAGTATATACGGCGGCCTTCGCACCGGTTCTCGCCATCTTCATACTGTCGGTCGCCGATGCGTTGCGGCGCGGAAGCCGTGCAGCCAAGTTCCAGGCGATCGGTTATGTACCTGTGATCATGGTCGGAGCGGTGCGTCTGGTGACGGGTGTACTCCCCTGGCTGGAGAGCACCGATGCCATGCTGCTCTTTTACGTGGGGTGCGTCTGCGAGGTCTTGTTTACAACGCTCGGCGTTGCAGATCGCTTCATGACGCTCAAGCGGCAGAGAGACAGCGCGCGCTTCGAGGCGGATGTTTTCGAGCGCCTGTCAGAACACGATGCTTTGACGGGACTGCTCAATCGACGCGCAATCGAGCAGAATTTCGAGAAATATCGCGCTGACGGCTATCGGGCATTTGCCGTGCTCGACCTCGACCACTTCAAGTCGATCAATGACATTTATGGTCACGAAATCGGCGATGAAGTCCTGAAAGCCGTGGCGGAAGCCCTCCGGGCGGATCCTGGGGTTCATGCCTTCCGCCTCGGTGGTGAGGAGTTCGTGCTGCTTGTGCGCGGAGAAGATGCACAGTTGCGGGCAGAACGCCGGCGCCAGGCGATCACCATTGCAGTTGCAAATGCGCTGCCAAACCTTGAGCGAACAGTGACCGCCAGCATGGGTATGACGAATTCGGCTCCAGACATAGATGCGGAGTTTGCGGAGCTTTACAGACAAGCAGACCGGCTGCTTTACGACGCCAAGCTTGCGGGCCGCAATCGAACCAAAGTCATGCTGATACAGGGCTGCTAGAGCCGTTTCGGCTTTTGCGGAACCCATACGCCACACTTGCCGAATAACTTGCGCTCGCGGCGCGCCACGCCGTCAGTCCAGCACATCCCAAGCCGCGTTTCAAAATGTGGTAGATATATTCTGTGCACCTCTTGTAAGCATGTTTCCGATTTTCGCCAGGCGACGCAAAAGCAGGAAGGCAAGTTGCAGTGAACCAAATCTCATTGCGTGAACGTAAAAAACACGAAACACGGGAGAAGCTCATCAAGGCCGCGGTCAGCTTGGCCGTGGAGCATGGAGCCGCCAAGGTGCGCGTCGAAGATATCGCAGCCGCTGCAAATGTATCTCCGCGAACCTTCAATAATTACTTCCCCTCGAAGGAAGCTGCGATGCTGGATATCCTGTTGCAGGCAGGCAGGCTTATCAGCAATTCCATCAGCGACATCTCGCCGGATCTGAGCACGGATGCCGCGCTACGCACCGCGATTATTTCAGGATTTCCGGAGGTCCCCCGCAAAGATTGGCTCACTCAGGTTATCTTGATGTATAACGATCCCGACCTTGTTCTGGAACGTCGCCGGATTGACGGGCAGATCGAAATCATGGCGGCCAAAGCGATCGCGCTTCGGGAAGGCATGGATGAGAAGCGCGACATTTATCCACGCCTAGCCGCCGCGACGATGATCGCAACCGTTCATGTCGCCATGGAACATTGGCTAAGTTCCGAGACCGAAGCCGGTTTCAGGGAAACACTTGGACAGATCCTTGACCGTGTTAGCATCGCGCACTGTTGAAGCCCCCCGACGCGTCGTTGCCGTGGAAAAATCCGACGTTCTCCCCTTTCAAGAAGGCTGTGTTATTGCAGCCATGACAAGGCAAAAAACTCCAATGGACGTCTGATCGTTGGGCTCGGTGGACTTTACGTCGCTCAAAGTGTCATCGGCTCGATGATCTTTGCCGGTCTGCCGGCCGTCATGCGTCAGGGTGGCGCATCGCTCAACGAGATTGCTTTCACGCTGCTCGCGGTTCTGCCGTGGTCGTTGAAGTTTCTTTGGGCCCCGACCGTCGAACGGTTCCGGTCGCCACATGTCGGCGTCCGCCGTTCCAGACTAACGGTCGGCATCGTCGGTGCTTTTTCCGTTGGTGCTGTTGTGGCTCTCGCACTGACTGGCCCCACCACCGTCGGCGCACTTGCGGTTGCGATGATGATCGCATCAACCGCCTCGGCGACTATCGACATTGCCTGCGATGGCCACGCCGTGGAAAGCTTCTCTGAGGAAAATCGGGGCTGGGGGAACGCGGCACAGATCGGTGGGGCCTACCTTGGCACCGCGCTGGGTGGTGGCGCCTTCCTGATCATGCTGGATCACTGGAGCTGGCGTACCTCACGCCTTTTCATGGCAGGCTTGCTCGTCGTTCTGGCTCTTCCATTCCTGCTGACGCCAGATGGCGCACCCGCGTCGCGTCCCGATCGGCCGCTCCCTTCGCTGAAGAATGCTTTCAAACGACCGGAGATACGATCCGGCCTCATACTCGTCGCGGTCTATGTCTTCGGCCAAAAGTGGGCGATGACCATGATCGGGCCTTTTCTCATCGACATGGGTATGAGCCTCACGCTTCTTGGGGTGCTCAACGGAGCGGGGATCACAGTTCTCGGCGTCGCTGGAGCGCTCGGCGGAGGTTATCTTGTGCGCCACTACGGCGCCTACCGGGTGATGTTCTGGACGCTTCCAGCGCAGGCAGTTGCAATGTTTTCGCTGGCTTCGATTGCGTACTGGGACATGCAATCGCTTCCATTGCTGCTGCTGACCTTGCTCGTATCGGCACTGATGTTCGCCCTCGGCTTTGTCGCGCTATACTCGGAGCTCATGGGTAGAGCCTCGCTCGATCAGGCAGGTGTTGATTTCACGATCTTCCAGAGTGCGGACGCAATCATAAGCCTGATCGGTTGGCAATTGGCGGCTGTCGCCGGTGAAAGTCTCGGATACGCATTCTGCTTCGCATCGGCCAGCGTTTTTGGCCTGATCACGTTGAAGCTATTGCCGCGTTTGCGGCAGTAACGTTGGATTGCTCACGTCGATGGCACGCCGGTTAACTGTCGGGTCGAACAGTCTTTCGCCAGATCGGGAATGCATGGAACGTCAGAGATTGCGGAAGGTCGGTCGTCAGCCGCGTCTCCGTCAGACGCTTGACGATCGCATCAGCCATTTCCTCGATCGGCTGGCGAAACGTCGTGAGAGCATAGCCTTCCCAGCCCGCCTGCTCGATATCATCGAACCCGACGACACAGATATCTCTCGGAATATCGAGCCTGAAATCATTACGCGCCACATCGAGGAAACCGCAGGCAAGCAGATCCGTGACACAGAACACCCCATCCGGCCTCGCAGATCCCGGCAGTAGCCGACGGGCAGCCTCTGCCCCGCTACGATAGCTCGTCGGCCCGACCTTTACGATACGAGGCAACTCGAAGCCGGCAGCAACCACTCTCTCGCAGAACAGTTTTTCGCGGGCGACGAGACTGGGAGATTCGTTCGTCGACGACACGACCGCAAAAGAACGGCAACCGGCGCGAACCAGCATATGAAAGGCATCATCCATGGCGCTCTTGTGATCAAGGCTGATATGGTCAGCCTCCTCAATCTGGCCCTGCCGATTGATAAGGATCACATGCTGGCCGCTCTCGATACAGGTGCGCACCAGCGAGACCGGCGGCGCGCCGGAAAGGACGATGGTTGCCGAGGCCCGGTAGTTCAGCGTCTGGTGCAGCGCGGCGCGCGAATCCGCTTCGCTGCCGGCCGTGTTGATGACCATGGCCGCCCGCCCCGCGGACTGGATACGCCGTGTCAGCGCCTCCAGAAGCGCCGACTGATAGGGCGCATGCAGATCGCCGCCGAGGATGCAGATTGGCCGGCTTTTCTCCTGCAAGAGACCCCGCGCCAGATGGTTGACGTGGTAGTTCAGTTCTTCGGCGGCAGCGAGAACCTTGCGGCGCGTCTCTTCCGACACGCTTGCGCCTTCCGTGAAGGTGCGCGAGACGGCGGAGCGGGAGACCCCTGCCCGTCTTGCGACCTCGCTGGCACTGGCAAAATTCTGCGGCGGCCGGTTTGTCATGCGACGGCTCGCCTGTTTGCCGTCTCGATCAGCCGGATCATCTCCGCCGCACGCTCGACCGCATGGATCAATGCCGGTTTCGGCGTCTCGAACCACTCGTCCGGGTGCAGTTGGCGCCGTTCACGCACATGATCGATGGCAGATGCCAGCGTCGGATAGACGTCCGGCATTTCGATATGCAGAAACAGCGAAACGATCGCCACCGAGCGGCTGCGGCCGGCACGGCAGTTCACGAGCACATTGCCCTTGTCCCGGTTAGGATAGGATGGCCGCTGCGGAAAAGATTGGTCCAGCGCGCCACGCAACAGATAGTAGCCGGCAAGCAGCATCGTATCCGCATTTCCTGCATCGTCGACAAGACCGAGCTTGTAATAGCGCAGGAAGCCGGAGCCGGAAACGACCTGCTCGTCTTCCGCCGCCTTACCAGAATCGACAAGATTGATGTCGAGATTGACGGCGCAATTAACGACGACCTTGATCCCGTGGCGCTCCAGAAGTGCGGGACTGCTGGCCGCCTCGCGGCCGCCGATATAGAGGTCGATATCATGGCCGGGGAGGTTCTTCTGGATCAGGCTCAGATGCGGGCGCTCATGGCGAGGAGAGGATGTCATGCGGCCTCTCCCTTTTCGTCTGCGGCCATAATGGCGATCTTCATCGCGGCAGAAAATTCGGCAGCGATACCGGGAGCTGCCGCAAAGATCTCGCCGCCCGTCAGCAACTCGTTCTCGCTTTCCGGATAAGCTCCGGTAATACCGCCAGCCTCGCGAACCATCAGGAGACCTGCAAGGCAATCCCAGGCGTTCATGTAGCATTCGGCATAGCCATCGGTGCGACCTTCCGCAACCCAGGCGATGGCGAGTGCGCCGGAAGCGCCGCGACGGATGTTGGCGCCGCGGTCTAGCACGCGCTGCTGAGCGCCAAGATACTCCGATGCCTCGACGCGTGGCGACCAGCCGATCTCGACCGATGCGGTGGCGATGGCGCCGGTGGATGCAACGGCGATGGCTTCGCCATTCTTTGTTGCCCCCTGCCCTTTGCGGGCGAAATAGAACTCGCCGGAGGCCGGATTGAAGATCGCGCCAAGCAGCGTCTCACCTTTTTCCCAGAAGGCGATGGAGATGCAGAAATGCGGGATGCCCCGGGCGAAATTGGCCGTACCGTCGATCGGGTCGATCACCCACAGGCGTTCCGCTGGCTTGCCGCCGGCCTCCTCTCCCAGAATTCCGTCCTGCGGAAACATGGCGGCGATCTCGCTGCGAACATGACTTTCCACGGCACCATCCGCTTCGGTCAGGAAATCCTGATGGCCCTTGAGGGTAAAGTCGCCGGGCTTGCGGGCGCGGAAGGCTTCAAGTGCAAGCGCACCGGCGGATGCCGCTACCGCGCGCAGCAGAATTTCACGTTGGTTCAGTTCTTCGACAGTCAGCATGGTGTCTTTCGGTAAATGCACGGGGCTTCACTGTGTTGAACCCCGTCCTGACTCGATTAGAAATATGCGGCGTTTACTTCTTGTAGTTCAAGGCCCAGAAATCCTGCCAGTCCTGGCGGGCTTCCCAGTCCTGCTTGCCGGTCGAGGCGTCGTAAGACTGGATCTGCTCGACGATTTTGCCGACGCCCGACGGCTCTTCCGACGGCAGGCCGACGGTCTTGTTGGTCGACATCTTGCCGTCAATAGCTTGGGCTGCCATGCCTTCCTCGGTCATCATGTAATGGATGAACAGCTTTGCGGCATTCGGGCTCTTGGTGCCCTTGGCGATCAGACCGAGCGAAGGGTAGCTCCAGCCCGAATAGGGGTTGATGCCGGCGCAGAGGCCGAGCTTCATGCCATCCTTGTTGTCACGAAACTTCGCGGTCGACAGAAGACCGACGAAATTCTCCTTGGCGTCCGGCGCGCCGACGGATTCGGCGGCTGCGCCATCGCTGTCGGTCAGAAGCGGGCCGTTCGCCGCAAACGCCTTGACCCAGGCTGCGGTAGCGCTGTCTTCGCTGGTTTCGAGCGGCTTGCCGTACTGCGCCTGATAGGCGTCTGCGATCTTCTTGTCGGCATGGGCTTCCAGCTGGTTGAACCAGTCGGTGTAGGAAGGTTTGCCGAGCGGATCCTGCATCGCCACCTTGCCTTTCCACTGCGGCTCCGTCAGCTGCCAGATGTTGGTGATCGGGCAGCTCTCGTTGAGGGCGGTGTTGTAGCTCCAGACATTCGGCTCCTGATAGACGACGAGCGGGTTCTGGAAGATTTCCGGAATATCCTTGGCGAGATCGGCAGGCAGCCAGCTTTCGACGTAACCGGTCTCGATCAACTGCGAAATGCCGGCCGGGGCATCGAGCAGGATCATGGCGTCGGCCTTGATGTTGTTGGCCTGCGCTTCACGAATGACGATCTCCAGGGTCGTCGGTGCGTTGGCCTTGATGCCGGTCGCCTGTATACCATACTTTTCAGTAAACGACTTCGCCTGGGCGACGATCTTGCCGCTGGAGTTGTAGACGGTGATCGGCGCTTCCTTTTTGGCGGCCTCGATCAGTGCGTCGAGATTGAAGGCTTCCTCGGCGCTGGCGGTTGCGGCACTGAGCGAAACGGCTGCGGAAAGCATCAGCGAAGAAATCAGAGTGTGGGAAAGTCTCATCGATATTCCTTTGAGTGATTTAGCAAAGAGGTTTTGGGAGCTTATGCAGGTACGGGTGCCGGACGGCCGAGGCCGACCGGCTGCGCCGCGTGTCGCACGCGGATTTCGTTTGTCTCGATGCGCTGTCCCCGCGCGTCGAAAAGATGCAAGCCTTCAGCCCACGCGAAACAGTCGACCATCTGGCTGGGTTTTGCCGAAGGCCGGATATGGGTGGCGTGGAACAAGCGCTCGCCGCCCAGCGACAGTTCGAGTATCCAGCTGCCGCCGGTCGGCATGATGCTTTCCAGCCGCAGCGCGCCGAGCGGCACCGCATTATCCACCGGGGAAAGCGTGATTTCTTCAGGCCGGATGCCGAGCGACGCCGCGCCGGTGAGTGAGAGCGTACCGGACAGCCGTGTGGCAAGGCCCGCAGGCTGTGCCGCATCGAGCGCGATCATGTTGATCGGCGGATTGCCGATGAATTCAGCGACGAAACGGTTGACCGGCCGCGAATAGATATCATCCGGCGCGCCCACCTGTTGCAGTCTCCCGCCATTCATGACCGCAATCGTGGTTGCAAGCGTCATCGCCTCCCATTGGTCATGAGTGACGAAAACGATCGTGGTGCGGAATTCCTCATGCAGGCGGCGCAGTTCGGCGCGCATCTCCAGCCGCAGGGCGGCATCGAGATTGGAGAGCGGTTCGTCGAGCAGAAGGATATCCGGATTGACCGCCAGCATGCGGGCAAGCGCCACGCGCTGCTGCTGGCCACCGGAAAGCTGCGACGGATAACGCTTGGCATAATCGCGGATCCGCAGCTTCTCCATCACATCCGCCACCTTGGCGCGGCGTTCCGCCTCCGGCAGCTTCCGCAGACGCAGGCCGAAATCGATGTTGCGCTCCACCGTCATGTGCGGCCACAGGGCATAGGATTGAAAGACGAGGCCGAGCCGGCGCTGCTCCGGTGGCACGAATGCGCCGGCCGGAATGCTGTCGACCACCCGCTCGCCGATCGAGATTTCGCCGCCGCTCAGATGCTCCAGCCCGGCAATCATTCGAAGCGTCGTCGTCTTGCCGCAGCCGGACGGACCGAGCAGGCACATGAACTCGCCATCGGCGATTGTAAGGTTCAGGTCATCGACGGCCGGGTGATCGCTGCCCGCATAATTCTTGCTTACATGGGTAAGGTTGATATCGGGCATGTCAGCTCTCCAGTCCCTTGGCAATGCCATTGCCGGTCAGGCGGTTGATGAGGATTGTGCCGAAGAGCGCCAAAAGCGCGATCATCAGCACGACGGCATTAGCTGCCTGGGTGTAGTTGTAATCGACGAGGCGCAGCGAATAGGTGGTCAGCACATCCGTGGCGGGGACCGCGAGGATGATGAACAGGCTGACACCCTTGATGCCCGAGATGAACGGCAGCAGGATCGCGCTTGCCAGGGCTCGTTTCTGGATCGGCATGACGATGCTCGTCATCCGTCGTAACCAGCCGGCACCGGCGATCCGTGCGGCTTCTTCCGGCTCCTTGCCGAGCTGCGCCATGGCGGCAATGCCGGATCGGGAGGCGAATGGCATCTGGTCGGCAATCAGCGCCAGGATGAGGATGATCGACGTGCCGTAAAGGGCGGGAATGGGGCCGCGCGGCACGGCGAAAAGCGTGAGGATCGCAGCCGCAAAGGCGATGCCCGGAACGAGATACGGCATGAAGGTGATCTGGCGCAGGAAGGCACCGAGCGCCGCAAACGGAGTGCGGATCACCACATAACCGACGAGCAGGCCCATAATTCCCGAGGCAAGCGAGGCAGCGCCGATGATGACCACCGTATTGAGGCCGGCGCTCCAGAATTCCGGGGTCAGCAGGATGCCACTTCTCAGCGCGACCGTATCGAGATTGGTGCCGATCCAGAAGTCGAAGGTGAAGTTTTCCAGCGAGAAACGGCCCGGCACGCGCATGATCGTCGAGAGAAACAGGGTCAGAAGCGGAATGACGACGCCAAGCGTGAAGAAGGCGAGCGCAAAACCGGCTGCCGGAATTTGCCAACGCCCGAGCGGGCGGCGGCGATCCATGGCGCCCTTGCCGCCGACGATGGCGAAGCGACGCGCCTCGCGCATCATGCGGGTGTCGATGTAAAGCGTAATGACGCCGATCACCATGATTACCGCCGCCATGACGGCCGCCATTCCGCTCTGGCGGGTGGAGATCGCCCGATAGAGCGAGGTCGACAGCGTGTCGAACTGGACCGGCAGGCCGAGCACGTAGGGAACGGCGAATTCGCCGATGCAATCGGCCAGGATCAGCAGGCCGCAGGACAGAAGCGCCGGCCGCATCAACGGTAACACGATCTGGAAGGCGACGCGGCGGCGGCTTGCCCCGAGAATGCGGGCAGAATCCTCCAGCTGCGCGTCGAGCCTCTGCAGCGCTGCCCCCAGAATGAGGATGACGAATGGCGCATAGTGCAGCGACAGGATGATGATGATCGGAAAGCGGCCATAGGCCAGCCAGTCGGGCGTCGCGAAACCGAGCGTCTCCAGCCAGCCTGGCTGGCCGCCGACCGTGCGGTTTTTGAAGATCGTCGTCCAGGCCAGCGCCAGCGTCCATGTCGGCAGCATGAAGGGGATGATCAGCCCCGTTGCCAGCCAGCGGCGGCCGGCGAGATCCGTACGGTTGACGAGCCAGGCGAGGATGCCGCCAACCGTCATGGAGATCCCAATTGCGCCGATTGCGATCGACGCCGTATTCAAGAGCGGCTGCCAGAGAAGAATGCTCGACATGCGCGAGGCGAAGGCACGCGTCAGATAATAGAGCGTGAAAGCGCCCTCTGGCGCTCTCGTACGGGCCGCATCGCCAATCTGTACGATCGCGGCATTGACGAGGATAGAAATGACGGGCGCAAGAATGAGCAGCGAGAAAATGACGGCCAGAATAACGCCAATGGCAATAACCGGCTCACGCTGCGCCACTGCCAAATGATGCCGAAGCACATCCATCCGCGTGCCGACACCAAGCCCTGCCACTTGTTTCCCAATTGCCATCCTATCGCCGCCCTTTCTCGTCCAGCGCGGCGGAACATAGTCAGGCAGAGTGACAGTCACATGACAGTCTTGCACATATGTGCATTTAGAAAATGCCAACCTGTTATGACAATGCTCAATCTACATTAATCAGGATCGCACCTAGTTTCATTCGCAAATGATATGCGAAAGGCGTAGTAGACCGATTTCTTTTAGGTCCGTTCCGTGGCTTGCTTGGTTCAAGGATATCGACTGAAACAACACCCGCGCAGGACGCAAAATGGCAGCGTCGGCAGAGCCCCATGCCCATACGCCGTCGTTTCTTACAAAAATCGGAAAAGTTACAATACTGGATATCCATCCTCAAGTTATGGCGACTCCGGGACGATCCAAACTTCGCTTCGAACGGGCTGGGGAACGCGATCTCGCGGCCTGTCTTGATCATGTTCAGGCCGCCGTCCCCGGAAGACATCGGTTGCGGCGATCATTTTTCAAAGATCCACAACCGTCAGATCAATGTTGGAAGATGATGATGGACATGAAACGGAAGCGCAATAATTCGAGGCAGTCAGCGCCGCACTTCAGAAACGCAACTCTTCTCGGGTGTACAGCGCTTTTCACCCTGGCCCCGACCTTCGCAATGAGCCAGGATGCAGCGGGTTCAGCCCCGTCGACGACACTTGCTCCCATCATCTTGAGCAGCGGAAATACGACACCGGGCAGCAGCTCGACCAGCGCGGCCAAGGCGGATCGTTATGTCGGCACCTCGGCAACTCTCGGCACGAAGACCGATACCGATCTTTCCAAGGTTCCCCAGTCGGTTTCGATCATCTCCCGTAAGGAGCTGGAAGACCGTAACGTCCAGAGCCTGGTTCAGGCAGCCAATTACAGTTCGGGTGTGCGCACTGGCGTTTACGGCTTCGACCCGCGCTTCGACACAGTCTTCATTCGCGGCTTCAACGTCACCAGCAACGGTTATTACCGTGACGGCCTGCGTGACATCGGCGGCAATTTCTCAGTCGCCCGCAAGGAGCCCTACGGCTTTGAGGCGGTCAGCATCCTGAAAGGGCCGAGTTCGGTTCTTTATGGTGGCGGTTCTCCGGGCGGTCTCATCAACGTCATCTCCAAACGCCCGACAGATGAGTCGTTCAACGAGGTCGAGGCTCAGGTCGGTAATTTCGATCGCCGCCAGGTCACCTTCGATTCTTCCGGTCCCGTCGGCGACAATGAAAATGTCCTCTACCGGATCACCGGCCTGGCCCGTGGCGCAGACACACAGTTCATCGCCGCCAAGAACGACCGCATCTATATCGCCCCGGCACTGACCTTCCGCTCGGATGACCGCGATACACAGCTGACCATTCTGGGAGAGTATTCCGATATCACCAGCGGCGGCGCAGCCGGTTATGTCAGCCAGAACGGCGCCAAAACCGACCTTGAATCCGGCGATCCAGCCTGGGCCGACCTCGATCAGCATCAGAAGCGGATCGGCTACGAATTCCAGCACCGTTTTTCAGATAATCTCGAGTTCCGCCAGAACCTGCGTTATCAGGAAGTCGATGTGGACATGAAATATGTCAGCTTCAAAACCGATGCTGACGGCATTCTTCTGCCGGACGGAAGCCGGACCGCGGATCGCATCCAGGATTCCGCCACCACATTCGCCATCGACAATCAGCTTGAGTGGAATGTCGCAACCGGTGCCCTGCAGCATACCGTACTTGCCGGCATGGATTACAGCTATATCGAAAGCAGCTACGCCTACGGCAGCATCGCAGCGCCAGCTTTCGACTATGACGACTGGAATTACGGTGCGCAGCCGATCTCCGGCCCGACAAGTGCGGATATGGGACCGGCATCGATCACCCGGCAGAACCAATACGGGATCTACCTGCAGGATCAGATCGAGTTCAACAATTTTGTCCTGACGCTTGGCGGACGTTATGATTGGCTGGATAGCAATCAGGCCGAGCAGGTCACGCATTTCTCCAAGCGTATCGGTCTGGCCTATCTCTTCGACAACGGCCTTTCGCCCTATGTCAGCTATTCGACGTCTTTCGCACCCAATTCCGGCACCAGCGTCTCCGGTGCATATTTCGCTCCGTCAGAAGGCGAACAGTTCGAAGTCGGCGTGAAATATCGCCCGACGGACCTAAACCTCGCTATCAATGCCGCGATCTTCAACATCGAACAGAGCAACACGCTGGCTTCCGATCCCGACAATATCGGTTTCCAGGTTTCCCGAGGAAAGGTTCGTTCGCGCGGCTTTGAAATCGAAGCCAAGACGAGCCTGTTCGACGGTCTCGATCTTCTTGCATCCTACACCTATCTCGACCTGGAAATTCTTGCGGGCGACAACCCCGGCAAGGCTCCATCCGGCATTCCGGCAAACCAGTTCACCCTCTGGGCAAACTACGAAATGCCCTCCGGTCCGCTGGAAGGCCTGAGCCTCGGTGCCGGCGCCAGATATTACGCCAAGACCTGGAAGACCGACGGGAACGACACGGGCAAGAACGCATCTCGCGTTCTGGTCGATGCCTCGCTCGGATACGATTTCGGCGCAGCCAATCCCGACCTGAAGGGTCTTTCGGCCAAGGTCAGCGTCAACAATGTCTTCGACAATCGCGAAACGACATGCGCTGGTTCATGGTGCTATGTCGAAGAAGGCCGCACCGTCATGGGATCGGTTCGTTACCGGTTCTGACCGCGGAAATCTAAAAACAAACCGGGGGCCGCCTACCGGCGGCTCCTATGAAGCTTCGGCAAAGCCTATCGTGTCCGCCGCCATGCAGCGGGTGTGTCTCCGACAAACTGCCGGAATGTCCTTGTCAGATGCGCTTGATCGGTAAAACCGAGCTGGGCCGCGATATCTGCGACAGCCAGATCGCTTTCGAGCAAGAGCTTCTTGGCGAGTTCAATGCGTCGCGATAGCTGCCATTGCAGGGGTGTCCTGCCCGTCGTCTGCTTGAAGACATTGGCAAACCAACTCTCCGACAATCCAACCGTCTCGGCCATTTCGGCAATGGTCAGACGATGACCGATACGTGTGTCCATCCGGTCGATCAGGGTCTCTATCTGGGCTTCCGTCAATCGGCCATCCAAGTCGCCGCCACTGCATTCCGGCAGGTCGAGCAGACCCGTCACAATGCTTCCCACCAGACTTTCGGCATAAACGGCATGGCGTGAGGGACTTGATATCTCATCCACCAGCAGGCCCGCCAATGTCTCGATGGCCCCGATATCCTGGATTTCGACCGGTCTCCGCAATGCTGTCAATGCGACTGATCTGCCGACGGATGGCGCCAAGTATCGCATGACACGATGCTTGTGCATATGCAGATTGAGGTGGGAAAAGCGATGTGACGACCTGCTGTTTGTCCACATCGGAACGCCGGCCGGGATATAGATCGCGCGTGTCATCGGACGATGATTTTGCGAAAAGCTGCCATCCTTGTTGGAAATCCGGACGCGAGACGACACGTCGTCGAAAAAGATCATGATGCGGGGATCTTCAGCGAGATAATAGCCTTTCGCACCGGACTGGCTTTCCGCTTCCCAATAGACACTGACAAGACCGTCGAGCTGGCGCCATTTCGCAGGAGCGACAACCCTGATCCCTTCGGTGCGCCAGACCATGGAGTGCCAAAAACTCAAAAGAACATCCGCGTATGCAACAAAGACCTTACAATCTCCTCCCGTCTCGATCGCAATTCCGGGCTTGGCGAGGGAAAAGATTGAACGTGATGAATTTTGTCAGCTTTGATAGCCGTGTACAAGAGATGAACAATCGCCGTACGGTTGCGCCATCGAAGATGGAAGGAGCCCCTCCCCGAAACACCCTGGCTGGGCTTGGTGCAGGCTTTATCGTGTAGGTTTCACGGAAGATTTTCTTACATTTATTCCCGGTTCGATCGGAAAAGGCGCCAGCCTTAAGCTGGCGCCTATTTATTCAGTCGTCAGCCCTTGATGAAAGCGAGGAGATCGGGGTTGATGACATCCGCGTGGGTGGTCAACATGCCGTGCGGATAACCCGGATAGACCTTCAGCGTGCCGTTCTTCACCAGTTTTATCGACAGACGCGCTGCGTCATCGATCGGAACAACCTGGTCATCGTCACCATGCAGCACGAGCGTGGGGACCGTGATTTTCTTCAGATCCTCAGTCTGGTCGGTCTCGGAAAAAGCCTTGATACCGTCGTAGTGAGCCTTGGCGCCGCCGATCATGCCCTGACGCCACCAATTCTGGATCACGCCCGGATAGACCTTGGCATTCGGCCGGTTGAAACCGTAGAACGGGCCGGAGGCGACATCGAGATAGAATTGCGCGCGGTTCTCGGCAACGCCCTTGCGGAAACCGTCGAAAACCTCGATCGGCGTGCCGCCCGGATTGGATGCGGTCTTGAGCATCAGCGGCGGGATGGCGCTCACCAGAACGGCCTTCGCAACACGACCGCTCGGCTGACCATACTTGGCGACATAACGCGCAACTTCGCCGCCGCCGGTGGAATGTCCGATATGGACGGCGTTCTTCAGATTGAGGTGTTCAACCACGGCAAAGGCATCTGCTGCATAATGATCCATATCATGCCCACTGCCTACCTGCTGCGAACGACCATGCCCACGCCGGTCATGGGCAACGACACGATAGCCATGTTCAAGGAAGAACAGCATCTGGGCGTCCCAGTCGTCGGAAGACAGCGGCCATCCATGGTGGAAGACGATCGGCTGCGCGTCCTTCGGACCCCAGTCCTTGAAGAAGATGTCGACGCCGTCTTTGGTTTTTATGAATGTTTCAGTCATGAGATCACTGCCTTTTTGTGCTTGGGGTGACGATTTCTGTGCTGCGAAGACCGGTGTGGCCATCGCGAGCGACAAAGTGGCCCCGGCAAGCAGCGTCTGCCTGCGGGATAATTCGAAAGGGTGCTCGTTGCTCATGAGAGGGCTCCGTCCTGCTATCGATCGGGAGACGAACTCACCCGTATCGGTCGAACGGAAACTAGGAATAGGGCTGCGGTGATTATTGTATATTCCAACGGCCGCCAGGCGCGATAAGCAGAGGACGCGCGACTTGTAAGCTTATGCGATCGGATTATCCAAAATTGGTTCTGGGCAAAACGAAACCGGTCGATCCCCCCGCAAAAGACAGTTAGATAATTCCCCAGGCGCGAAAACGGCCTCGCCCCGTCAGCTCTCTCAGATGCAGTTCCGAAGCAATTTTCAAAGCACCCTGCGGGGTGATTGAAAGAGACTTTGCAATCATGCCCGACGAGACCATCGGGCGGGACAAGACCAACTCGACAAGCTGCGGCAGTTTTGACGACTGACGCCGCCCGGCGATCCGATGCTCCATCTGCTGGCGTGCGAGCGCAAGGCGATCATGTTCCTTCAGTCCCATCTCGCCAGCTTCGGTCATCGCTTCAAGCATGGCAATCAACCGGGTATCCCGCTCCCGGCTTGTCCGGCGTTCCCGCCCGACCTGCTTCAGCCCCAGATTGAATGCGGCAAGATGAGAGAGCGTGACGCGCTCTCTCCTTAGAAGCGACGCCGAAAGCAAGCGACCCAGCCACGGAGCATGTTGCAACACTTGCAACTGGTGCCAGGCATCCAGCAGCAGCACGGCCCGCAGAACCGGCGGCAGGCCTGCGCTTTCATCAAGCACCTCCTGCCATTCTGCAAGCCGCTCGTCCTCGTCCCAATCCGGTTCATAGAGGATCGATGCCTTTTCCTTTGGATAGGACGGCGTGGAGAGATCGAATGCTTTCGAGATGGCAATCTCGCTTCTGGCAACTGCCGCATCGATTTCCGCCAGATAGCGGGCCAAAGGATCCTCATCGTCCTCCGGCTCAGCCGAATTGATCTCCAACGGTGCTTCACTCATCGCGGCGGGGTGCTGTTCTGCCGCCTTGCCGCGCAACTGGCTAAGCCCTTCCCGGCTCAAAGCCCAGTCCGGCTCATGTTCAACGATACGGCGACGCGTACGCAAGATATCATAGGCAATCGTCAGCTCATGTGTCGGCGCGCGAATACCCATTGCGGCATCATGCAGAACCAGATCTTCCAGATGAACGAGCTCGCCATCGATCCACAAAGAAGCAACCGCATCGATGAAGTGAGAACGCTCCACCCATCCCGCTCCGATCGCGGATCGGGAAACGCGCTCGTCCAGCCGGGTAATTGCAGCCGTCGCCCGGCAAACCGGCTCCATCAGGCGCAGCAGCGGCAAATCCGCGAAATTGTAGCGCATACACTCAACCGATCTGAGAATCGTTGCGGCCATGATAGCGAATAGAAGGCTGAGGGAAAAACACGGCTTTCGCTCGACCATCGCCAATGGATTTCAATCAGCATAACCGCACGCTTTAGTGACCTCGATACCCACGCAAATGCATTCCGTCGACAATGGAACGTGATAGACGCGCAGGAAACGAGGCGTTATCAACGCATTACTCTATCTGCCAAGAACCGCGATCTGCGGCACGCTCCGAAGGAGGAATTCACCATGGACATGTCTTCTCCCCGCCTGACCGAGCTTGCCCATGGCGGCGGCTGCGGCTGCAAGCTTGCCCCCGCCGTCCTGCAGAAATTGCTGGCAGGCCAGCCTGCCGCACAACCGTTCGCCCAGCTTCTGGTCGGCAACGAGATGGCTGATGACGCCGCCGTCTGGCAGATCGACGACAATACCTGCGTCATCGCCACCACCGATTTCTTCATGCCGATGGTGGATGACCCTTATGATTTCGGCCGCATCGCCGCCGCCAACGCGATATCCGATGTCTATGCCATGGGCGGCAAACCGATCATGGCGCTTGCCATCCTTGGCATGCCGATCAATAAACTTGAGCCTGAGAAGATCTCCAGGATTCTGGAAGGCGGCGCTTCGATCTGCGGAGAAGCAGGGATCCCCGTTGCCGGTGGTCACTCCATCGATAGCGTCGAGCCGATCTATGGTCTCGCCGTCATCGGCATCTGTCATCCATCACAGGTCCGTCGCAACGGCGGCGCAAAGGCTGGCGACAAGCTCATCCTGACCAAGGGTATAGGCATCGGCATCTATTCCTCTGCGATCAAGAAGAATGCCCTGCCGGGCCAAGCCTATGACGAGATGATCGCCTCCACCACCCTGCTCAACAAGGTCGGCACCACGCTTGCGGCCGATCCGAGTGTCCATGCGATTACCGATGTTACCGGATTCGGCATTTTGGGCCATGGGTTGGAAATGGCCCGTGCATCCAATTTGACTCTGCGGCTGAACCTTGCCGACATTCCATTTCTGTCCGAAGCCGAAAAACTGGCTCAACAGGGTTTCATCACCGGTGCTTCAGTCCGCAACTGGGCCAGTTACGGTGAGGCAATCGCGCTACCGACCGACATGCCGGAATGGCAGCGTATGCTGCTCGCAGACCCGCAGACCTCCGGCGGTCTGCTGGTAGCCGTTGCGTCAAATGAGGCTGACGCGCTGGTAAAACAGGTGGTTGAAGCGGGTTATCCGCTGGCGCGCATAGTCGGTACGGTCGAAGACGGCACACCCGGTATTATTATCGGTTCCTGATCGCACTACCCGATCCCGTCCTTCAAGGAACTTGCCATCGCATACGAGCGTTGTGGGAGAAGAAAAGGAGCTCCCCCGATGCCTCTCTATCCTTCCTCATTTCTTTCATATATCGCCGCGGCCACACTGATAGTCGCCGCACCAGCAAGTGCGCAGGTTCAGAATTCAGAGACACCGCCATCGATCCAAAGCCTTGAAGGTGACGGCGGCTGTGGCACTGTGAACAAGGCAGAGGCAGCAACCCCACCGGACCGTCAAAGCGCCGATGGCACCGCACCCGGCAATACCGGCTCGACTGGCTGGACCGGCGGCACCGGCGGCGTCCATACGGGTACCAGCCCGCAGGGCGCGCTGCCTGAATCCAAAACATGGCAACCACCGACAGCGCGTGGCCTCGATCTCGCTATGGCAATGCCAAGCGATCCACCCGCGGCGAGCAAGACCGAAGCCGCTCAAGGCTGCTGAAGCCAGTACAAAACTGCTCAAAAAAGCTTGAAACCGACAATTCCTGTTTCCTCGTTCTTGGCAAAGGGAGTAAGTCAAGGCGACATACTATCGCAATTTGAGCTGCGCATCGTGTTTCCGAAAGCCGCCATGGTTTTCGTACCGATGCGACACCGACAGGAGTTGGACAATCATGTTGAACCGCCGCCGATTTCTTAGCCATGCCGCAACGGCATCCGTTGCTGCCGCCTTCCTTTCCCGCGGTGCAAGCCCGGTTTTCGCTGCCGACAAGGTGGCCGATACGGCCGCATGGCGCACGTTCGAGGTCACCACCAAGGTGGACCTCACCGACGTGACCGGCCCGGCAAAACTCTGGCTGCCGGTCGCCCAGTCGGCCGGCGAATACCAGAAGGCTTCCGCTCCGCACTGGACGTCGGATTCAAAGCAGGTCGAGATGAAGAAGGACGCGACGTCCGGCGCCGATATTCTCTCGGTCGAATGGCAGACGGACGGCAAGCGCACGATCGAATTCACCCAGAAGATCCAGACCCGCAACCGCACCGCCGATGGCGTTGCCGTTGAGAAGGCCGAACTCGACGCCGCGCTTGTCGGCACGCCGAGCGCGCCGATCGACGGTATCGTCAAGGACACGGCGATGAACATCATCGGCACCCGCGAAAAGGACGAGGACAAGGCCCGCGCGATTTACGATTGGGTCGTCGAAAACACCTTTCGTGATGCCAACGTGGCCGGCTGCGGCGTCGGCAACGTCAAGGACATGCTGGAAACCGGCTATTTCGGCGGCAAATGTGCCGATATCAACAGTCTCTACACCGCACTTGCCCGCGCCGCCGGCCTGCCGGCCCGCGACGTTTTTGGCGTGCGTGTTGCCACGTCGGAGCAGTTCAAGACGCTCGGCCGCGCCGGCGACATTACCGGTGCACAGCACTGTCGCGCCGAAGTCTACCTCGAGGGTCAGGGCTGGGTTCCGGTCGATCCGGCCGATGTGCGCAAGGTCGTGCTGGAAGAGAAGCTGCCGCTGGACAACGATGCCGTCCAGGCTTTCCGCCAGAAGGCGTTTGGCAACTGGGAAATGAACTGGATCGGTTACAACACGGCGCGTGACATCACGCTTCCGGGCAATAGCGAGCGCCAGAACTTCTTCATGTATCCGGCGGCGCTGACATCGCGCGGCGAAGTGGATTGCCTGAGCCCGAAGACGTTTGCCTATTCGATTTCCTCGAAGGAAATCACGGCCCGACTTTCAGGTCTTTGAGCGAATGGAAAAGCCGCCTTTCGGGGCGGCTTTTTTTTGTGAGATGTCCCAACCGCCCATCAATGCGGCTTGATTTCCTCGATCATCAACCGCAGCCCGTCTTTGTTGAAAAACTCGCCATCGCGGATCAGTGAGCGATCCTCGTCGAGCTTGCGCACGAGAGATGCGAGACGAGCCTTGGCTTGGCTGTCCTCGACAAGTCCCTCGCGTCCGGCGCGATAAAACACCACACCCGACCAGTTGACACCGGCACCGGCAAACAGTTTTGTCATGTCCGGCCAGCGCAACTCGTCACCCACCACATGCAGATAGGCTGAGCGCAAAAGCTCCACCTTGGTCTCGCTGATCGACACCAGAATGAACAGCATGGTGAAGGAACCGGCATCCGAATAGGTGTCGATCACCCAGTCGTCGAAATCGGTCTCTGCTGCGGGATTGCTCACGATTTTTCTCCTGATGGCGGAAGAGAATGGGAGTCGAACCCACCCAAGACAGCGTCGCTGCCCCACCCGGATTTGAAGTCCGGACGCCCCACCGGGGACGAATCTCTTCCATTATCAGCATCAGGAACGGACGGGCCGAACAGATCGAGCCGATGCGGATTGATGCGGCGAAGATCGCCGCGCCGAAGCGTTACACCATGTCGGTCGAAAAAGTCGAGGATTTCGATCGCAACTTTTCGACCGCTCGTGACACGGTCGCGGAAGGCGGAGGCGGTGAATTCGCCATGCTCCGCTTCCTTCGCGACCTGAACGATGATTTCCACCATCTCGGCGGTGGTGGCGCGGGTGAAAAAGTGATCGTTGCGGATCTGGTCGACACGCCCGAGCCGGGCGCAGAGTTTCAAGACACGCCGGACCTCGCGCTCATCTGTGCCGATCAGTTCCACAAAATCGCGCACGCGCGGTGGGCGAAAGCGGTTTTCTCCGGTCAGATGCGGCAGGATTTCGGCGAAAAGCGCTTCTTCCGTCTCACCCAACTGGGCGATGTGGCCGGGCAGGCGTACGAAAGCGCCTTCGAGCACGATGTTTTCTGCTGCCGCCTCGGTACGCATGACGGCGAGAAAGGCGGGGGAAGGCAGGCGTGGTGTCATCGCCATGCGCAGCCGCTCGCGGCCCTGGCCCTGAAGTTCGGGGTTTTCCGCGTGGAAGGCCGTCAGCAGCTCGGTGAGTTGTGCCGTGAAAGCGGCGCGGTGTTTGGCAGACATCGCGTAGGCGATGCCGGAAGCCTCGACCAGAACGATGGCGGCGGCATCCGCTGCTGCATTCAGTTGCTGTGGCGACATGGCGCGATCACGGCCAAAGGCATTGAGATCCACCAGATAGGGTGCTGTGTCGATGAGGGCGGCCAGCTGTTCGGCAGGCGTTGCTTTGGTGGCGGCCGTCAGCTGTTCGAGGCGTTCGGGTGTGCGGCGTTTGCGGGCGGGCGGGCGAAGGTCGATCAAGGCGCCGCCGCCGATGGTGCGCTGGGCCGAAACGTCGCGCAGGATAAAACGGTCGCCGACGGCGGCTGCGATCGGGCGGTCGAGCACGAGCTGTACGCGGGCGGTGGCACCGGGGGCGACCGGACCTTCGAGCGGCACGATGCGCACGCCGGCCTCGACGCTTTCGTGGTGGAAGCGGGCGGAGAACCATTGGCCGATGGCTTTGGGCTCACCGGCCAAAACGGAAAGCTCGGCGTCGATGCGATCGGTCGGGGCGTGCAGTGTGGGATCGACCACCATGTCGCCGCGATGGATGGCGTCCTTGGCAATTGCTTCGCCGGCGAGATTGAGCGCACAGCGTTGGCCGGCGAAACCGCGCTCGACGGCCATGTTCTGCGCATGGATGGAGCGCACGCGGGCGATGAGGCCGCTGGGCGAGATGATGACGGTATCCCCGATCGCGACCGAACCGGAGAGCACCGTGCCGGTAACGACGGTGCCCGCGCCCGACAGCGTGAAAGAACGATCGACGGCGAGACGGAAACGGCCTTCGGTGGCGGTTTCGACCGTGGCGCGCTCTGCTTCGGCGAGGATGGATTTCAGCTCTTCGATGCCCTGGCCGGATGAGGCCGAGACCGGCAGGATATCGATATCCCTCAGCCGTGTCGGGGCGAGCAGTGCGCGGATGTCATTGGTGACGGTTGTTATGCGCTCGGCGTCGACAAGGTCGACCTTGGTGAGCGCGACGATGCCCCGAAAAATACAGAGCAGGTCGAGGATGGCGAGATGTTCGCGGGTCTGCGGCTTGATGCTGTCATCGGCGGCAATCACCAGCAGCGCGTAATCGATGCCACCGGCACCGGCGAGCATGGTGTGGATGAATTTTTCATGGCCGGGCACGTCGATGAAACCGGTGACGGCGTCGCCGGCAAATTTGGCATAGGCAAAACCGAGATCGATGGTGATGCCACGCGCCTTTTCTTCCTTCAGGCGGTCGGCGTCCGTTCCGGTGAGCGCCTTCACCAGCGTCGTCTTGCCGTGGTCGATATGGCCGGCTGTGCCGATGATCATGGTTTTGCCTCCGCGATCATGTCTGCCAGCGGCAGTTTTGCACGGCGTTCGGCTTCGGTTGTTTCCGCAGGCGAAAGGTTTTCACGCACGGGTGCCAGAAAGGGTTGGGCGAGTGCGCTGCCGCCGTTCATGGCGCGGATCAGCCATGCGAGAGCAGCGACGCGATCGACCGGCATGCCGGCGCCCATATGACACGCGGCGCCGAGCATGGCCTGCGCATCCGCGTCCCCGTCTTCCGCGCCCTTGCGCCACCAGAAGACGGCCTTGGCCGGATCGCGATCAACGCCTAGGGCATTGTGGTAGAGCATGCCGAGACGGGTCATTGAAGCGGCAACGCCACCTTCGGCTGCCCGTTCTGCCCAGAGTTTCGCTTCGGCCGGAACGGCGGGGATGATCTCGCCTTCGAGCAGCAACCAACTCAGCATGTCCTGTGAGGGGGCATCTCCCTGTTCGGCGGCGAGACGATAGAGTTTTGCCGCCTTGGTCGGGTCCGCGTCGGAGCCTGTGGCATCTGACCCCTGCATGTGGAAGGCTGCGCAATTGCGCTGGCCGACAGGATCGCCGGCGTCAGCGGAGAGTGTCAGCCATTTCAGCGCCAGTGGCCGGTCGGAGGGCACACCAAGACCTTCGGCGAAACAGGCGCCGATATTGTTTTGCGCACGCGCATTTCCGGCGCGGGCGAGCGGTTCCCACAGGGCAAGGGCTGCGTCGTAATCACCGGCCTTGGCGGCAGTCAGGGCGGCGTCCATCTGCTCTGTCGTCGGGTCGGCGATCGGTGTGGGCTCAGTGGTGCTGCGACGAAAACGATCAAGCCAGCGCATCGGATTTCACATGCGAAAGGCTGGAAAGCAGGGCGGTTTCGTCATTCAGGCAGCGCAGGTCGAGGGTGAGCGCGCCATCGCGGATATGCCCGAGGATCGGGCGTGGCAGGGCGCGGAAGGCGGCGCTCAGTTTTTCGAGCGCACTGCCGCTGGCGTGGCTGATGCTAAGCCCGGCGCTGGGGATGGTATCGACCGGCAGTGCGCCGGAGCCGATCTGGCTGGAGCAGCGGCAGGTTTCCACCATGTAGCCGAATTTCGTCAGCGTTTCGGAGACATGCGGCAGGAGGCGTTCTGCCTGTTCGGCGATGTCGCTCTGGCGGCGTGAGAGCATGCGCAGGGTCGGCAGGCGTTCGCCCAGACGATCCGGGTCGCGATAGAGTTTTAAGGTCGCGGCAAGGGCGGCGATGCGGATCTTGTCGACGCGCAAAGCTCGTTTTAGCGGGTTGCGGTTGATTTCGGCGATCAGATTCTTGCGGCCGACGATGAAACCGGCCTGCGGGCCACCCAATAGCTTGTCGCCGGAGAAAGTGACCAGGTCCGCACCCTCGGCGACCGCTTCGCGCACGGTCGGTTCGCGGGCAAGTCCGTATTGGGAGAGGTCCACCAGCGTGCCGGAACCGAGATCGTTCAGCAGTGCCACATCCGCATCCTTGGCGATTTTTGCCAGCTCGGCACCCGGCACTTCGGCGGTAAAACCTTCGATGCGGTAGTTGGAGGTGTGCACCTTCAAGATCAGCGCGGTCTCTTCGCTTATGGCGTTGCGGTAGTCCTTCGGGTGTGTGCGGTTGGTGGTGCCGACTTCGACCAGTTTTACACCGGCGCGTTCCATGATGTCGGGCATGCGGAAAGCGCCGCCGATCTCGATCAGTTCGCCGCGCGACACGATCACCTGACGGCCCGCACCCACGGCGTTCAGCGCAATCAGCACGGCGGCGGCATTGTTGTTGACGATGGTGGCGTCTTCCGCGCCGGTCAGATCGCAAAGAAGCTCGCGCAGATGGCTGTCGCGTTCGCCGCGCTTGCCGGTGTCGAGGTCGAATTCAAGCGCTGCCGCCTCGCGCATGGCGTCAACGGCGGCCTTCACCGCTTCCTCAGCCAGTAGTGCGCGACCGAGATTGGTGTGCAGCACGGTGCCGGTGAGGTTGATCAGCGGGCGCAGGTTGGAGCGGTTAGCATAATCCAGTTTGCTGGTGAGCGAGGCGAGGATGGCAGCCATATCCGGCAGAAGCGCGCCGCCGCGCATGGCGGTGCGGATCTCGTCGAGCAGTGCGCGCAGTTCTTCCGTGACACTGGCGCGTCCATAGGTGTCCAGAAGCGGCGCCGTTTCCGGTGCTTTCAAAATCTGGTCCACCGAGGGGAGGTGGCGCAAGCTCGAGAGGTCCGCCATGATCTCAGTACCCCACGAGGAAGGGATCGAAACCGGCACGTCTATATTCGCTGTCCTTCATCAGAAGGTCGAGGCCGAGGCTTGCGACATCATCGGCGATGATTTCCAGCGACGGGTTCTTGTTCTGGTAGAGGATCTTTGTCCAGCTTTTGCACTCGTCGCAGACTTCGGCCTTGATGACGGCGGTCTTGCCTTCGGGATCACCTTCGATCTCGACGGCGCGGTAACCGACGCCCTTGGTGGTGCCGCAGGCGATGCATTTTACACGCACCTCGTTCCACATCGTGGCGCAACCGGCGCAGCAGGCATAACGCGCCCCTTCCGCACCCTGAACGCCGATCACCATCGAGCCGACCGGCTTGCCGCCGCAGGAGGGGCAGACACCGGGAGCGACGGGCACGAGCTTCAAGGCGTCCAGACCGGCTGCGAGGCGTGCCGCGTGAACCTGCGTGGCGGCGGCGATATAAAGGTGGTGAGCCAAGCCCTCGACCGGCATCGTGTCGGCGATCACATTGCCGATCATCCAGTCGAGCGTGTCTTCACCGGCGGCGGCGACGGCTTCGAGTGCCTGTTGCGCGGCTGCCGGTTTTTCGATGGTTTCGGCGCGCTCCAGGAAGAGGGCGAGCGTCTGGCGGTAGTCGTCGCTTTTCACCATGGCGGCGCGATCGATCGGCGGCATGGTGTTTTCGCGGGCACGCGACACCTGATCGGCATCGACCGGGACGACCGGTGGAAGCTCGGCAATCAGCTCTGCCTGCAGGGCGGCGATGGCGCTCAGGAATTTCAGATAGGGGCCAAGATTGCTTGTCTCGGCGAGGATCTGGAAACGGGTGGCGCGTTCAGAGAAGAAGCGTGCCGGGTTCGGCATCAGGGCAAAGGGTGCCTTGGCAATGCCGCCGATCATCGAGGGATCGGGCTGAATGGAAGATGCGGACATAAAACCTCGCAGGGCCGACCGGCCACAGCTTTCTCTCATCAAACATATCGGCCTTGATGGCACGCGATATGCAATTCGGGATTACTTTTTTAAAACCGCGCGCCGAAAAGCGGGCGCGCGGTTCTGTCGTCATCGACGTTATTTTGTCGAATCAATCCGGCCGCGTCCAGCCATGTCCTTCAGCCACTTGCGGTGGTGACGCCATGCCCAGCCGCCGGTCACGGTGCCCCGGGTCATCGCCCTGATGGTGCCGCGCGTCCAGATGGCCGCATAGACGTGCAGGATGAAGACCAGAATGATGGCGACGGCTGCGAGCGAATGCAGAAGCAACGCGATACGCTGCGCCGGAATGCTCGTCAGGTGACCAAAATACTGTTCCCACGCCATGATGCCGGTAACGATCAGCACGATGATGAGGGCCGCCATGCCCCAGAAGATGAATTTTTGGCCGGCATTATATTTGCCGAGTTCCGGCAGGTTTTCCTCATGGCCACTGATCACGTCGGAGATCTGCGAGGCCCACTGCACGTCGTCCCTGTTCGGCAGGTTCAGCTTCCACAACTGTGCGAACAGGATGAAGAAGGAGATGAACAGAACGACGCCGATCCACGGATGAATCCAGCGTGTCATCTGCCCGCCGCCGAAAAGTTCGGTGAGGAAGAACAGGGATGGGTGGAACATGGCAAGGCCGGAGAGCAGCAACAGGATCAGGCTGATCGCCGTCACCCAGTGGTTGATGCGTTTGCCGGGTCCGTAACGGACCACCTCGACAGGCGGGCCGCGACGGATCGAGTCCTCAGCCCCGGTTTTGACGGGGCTGGTTTTTGGCTGTGCGGTGTTGGCAGGCGTGCTCATCAGGCATCCTCCTCGCGCTTTTCAGCATGCTCGACGCTTTCGTCGACCAGTTCCTTCGCCTCTTCCTCCTCGTGCTTGGACACGCGGTTGGCCTTGGCGAACAGGCCATGCAGGATGGTGCCGGCAGCGGCCAGACCCATGACAGCAAGGCCGGCATATTTGGTCGCGCCCTTCCACGTCTGCACGACGGCGGAAATGGCCGGATTATCCGGCAGGTCGGCATAGATATGCGGCTTGTCGTTGTGGTGCAGCACGTACATGACATGCGTGCCGCCGACACCCGGCGGATCATAAAGACCGGCATTGGCGTAACCGCGTGACTTCAGGTCAGCGATGCGGCCTTCCGCATGTTTCTTCATGTCTTCCTTGGTGCCGAAGACAATCGCCTGGGTGGGACAGGCTTTTGCGCAGGCCGGGCCCTGACCGACGGCAACACGGTCGGAACAGAGCGTGCATTTATACGCCTTGTGATCCGCCTTCGAGATGCGGGGAATGTTGAAGGGACAGCCCTTCACGCAATAGCCGCAGCCGATGCAGTTGTCGTGGACGAAGTCGACGATGCCGTTGGAATACTGCACGATCGCACCCGGCGCCGGGCAGGCCTTCAGACAGCCCGGATCGGCACAATGCATGCAGCCGTCCTTGCGGATCAGCCATTCCAGATTGTCGGTCTCCGGGTTCACCCATTCGGTAAACCGCATGAGCGTGAACATGTCGGCGGTCAGGTCGTGTGGGTTCGTGTAGACCCCGACATTTTCGCCGACGGCAGGATTGGTGTCGTTCCACTCCACACAGGCCGACTGGCAGGCCTTGCAGCCGATGCATTTCGACACGTCGATGAGCTTTGCGACGGGGGTGAGCTGCCGCTCAGGGTTCGGCAGCTCGGATGTTGCGGAGCGACGGATGAGGTCGCGCTGCGTCAGGTTGGTTTCCATCGGCTGCACCGGCGGATTGCTGACGGCGGTGCGTGGGCTGTCCATGGTATTGGCCATCAGACGTTCACCTCCTTGTCCTTGGGTGCGGTCGAGGGTTCGATATTGACGAGGAACGCCTTCGATTCCGGGGTCTCGATATTGGCGTCACCGACAAAGGCTGCGAGCGAGTTGGGGCCAAAGCCCTTTTTCGCCGAGCCGGTAAAGCCCCAGTGCAGCGGGATGCCGACGATATGAACCGGCTTTCCGTCACAGATGAGGGGCCGGATGCGCTTCGTCACCACGGCCTTGGCCTTTACCGAACCACGTTTCGACCACACGCGGACCCAGCCGCCATGTTCGATCTTTTTTTCCGCTGCTAGCTCTTCCGAAATTTCCACGAAGAATTCCGGCTGAAGCGCCGAGTTCACCCGGTTGTGCTTCGTCCAGTAATGGAAATGTTCGGTCAGACGGTAGGAGGTCGCCGCATAGGGGAACTCCGCCGATGTGCCGAGCTGGGCTGCGTCCGATGCGAACACGCGGGCAACCGGGTTGCCGCGCATTTTGCGGTTGAAGACGTTCTCGACCGGACTTTCGAACGGCTCCATATGAGCCGGGAACGGACCGTCACGCATCATGCCGCGCGCGAACAGACGTGACACGCCTTCCTGGTTCATGATGAACGGGCCGACATCCTGTGGTTTCGCCGTCGGCGAAATGTCGGGAATGTCATAACCGGTCCACTTGGCACCATCCCATTCCAGCAGCTTGCGCGAGGGATCCCAGGGCTTGCCGTTGATGTCCGCAGACGCACGGTTGTAGAGCGTGCGGCGGTTCAGCGGCCAGGCGAAGGTCCAGCCCAGATAGGCGCCGGTTTCGTCCGGATCGTGGTTGTCACGACGGCCCATATTGTTGCCCTGCTCGTTCCAGCAGCCGGAATAGATCCAGCAGCCGGACATGGTGGAGCCATCGTCCTTGAGCTGCGAGAAGTTGACCACCTGCTTGCCGGCGGCAACGAGAACCTTGGTCGGATCGGTCGGGTCCATGAGATCGGAAAGCGCGCGGCCGTTGATCTCCTTCGCCAGCTCTTCTGCCGTTGGTTCGTTCTCGTCCTCGTAATCCCACGTAAGGTTGAGGATCGGATCGGGGAAGGCGCCGCCTTCCTTGCGATAGAGTTCACGCATGCGCAGGAAGATCTGCGCAACGATCCAGCTGTCATGCTTGGCTTCGCCCGGAGGCGAACTTGCCTGCCAGTGCCACTGCAGCCAGCGGCCCGAATTGGTCAGCGAGCCGTCTTCCTCTGCAAAGCAGGTCGTCGGCAGCTGGAACACTTCGGTCTTGATCGACGCCGTATCCACATCGTTGAAGTCGCCGTGGTTTTCCCAGAAACGCGAGGTTTCCGTTTCCAGTGGGTCCATGGTGACCATGAACTTCAGCTTGGAAAGCGAAGACGTGATCTTGGCCCTGTTGGGGAAGGCGAGGATCGGGTTGAAACCCTGACAGAGATAGCCGTTGACCTTGCCGTTGTTCATCAGTTCGAACATGCGAAGGATATCGTATGCCGGAACGTCGAGCTTGGGCAGGTAGTTGAACGCCCAGCCATTTTCGGCTGTCGCGGCGTCGCCCCACATGGCCTTCTGGAAGGAGACCATGAACTTCCTGTAGTTCTGCCAGTAGCTGGTCTGACCCGGACGAAGCGGCTTGAACTGACGCGTCGACATATAGGTCTCGAAGTCGGTGTCCTTCTCGCTCGGCATCGTCAGATAGCCGGTGAGGAGGTGCGACATCAGGCCAAGGTCGGTCAATCCTTGAATGTTCGAGTGACCGCGAAGGGCATTCATGCCGCCACCGCGTACACCCATATTGCCAAGGATCAGCTGCAGCATCGCCATGGCGCGGATGTTCTGCGAACCCTTGGAATGCTGGGTCCAGCCGAGCGCGTACATGGACGTCATCGTCTTGGTCGGCGACGAGCATTCGGCGATCATTTCGGCCACCTTCAGGAATTTTTCCTTCGGGGTGCCGCAGACCTGTTCGACCAGTTCCGGTGTGTACGGAGCCAGATGCTCCTTCAAGAGGTTCCAGACGCAACGCGGGTGTTCGAGCGTCGGGTCGGTCACGGCAAAGCCGTCCTCGCCGATCACGTAATCCCACGTCGAGCGGTCGTAATCGCGTTTTTCCTCGTTGTAGCCGGTGAACAGGCCGTCCTTGTAACCAAAGCCGTCCTTGACGATGAAGGCCGCGTTGGTGAACGCCTTCATGTAGTCCCACTGCACCTTGCCGTTATCGATACAGTACTTCATCACGCCGTTGAGGAAAGCGATGTCCGAACCCTGACGGATCGGAGCATAGAAGTCTGATACGGAGGCCGTGCGGGTGTAACGCGGGTCAACGACGATCAGCTTGGCACCGCGATGGGCCTTTGCTTCCGTCACCCACTTGAAACCACAGGGGTGTGCTTCCGCCGCGTTGCCGCCCATGACGACGACGAGGTCGGTATTCTTGATGTCAGTCCAGGCGTTGGTCATTGCGCCACGGCCGAATGTTGGGGCGAGACTCGCCACCGTTGGGCCGTGTCAGACGCGTGCCTGATTGTCGAAACCGACCATTCCTATCGACTTGGCGAACTTGAAGGTCGCCCATGCCGTTTCATTGGAAGTCGCCGACGCTGCGAGCATGCCCGTCGTCGTCCAGCGGTTCACGTCCAGACCCTTCTCGTTCTTCAGGAGAAGGTTGGCGTCGCGGTCGTCCTTCATCAGCCGCGCAATGCGATCGAGAGCCTCGTCCCAGGACATGCGCTCGAACTTGTCCGAGCCAGGCTTGCGGTGCATCGGGTAAAGGAGGCGGGTGGGGGACTTCACGAAGTCCTTGAGGGCCGCCCCCTTGGGACAGAGCGTCCCGCGATTGGTCGGATGGTCGACATCGCCTTCGATGTGGACGACTTCCGCCTTGTCGCCCTTGCGCACGTCACCCTTGGAGTAGATGATGATGCCGCAGGCGACGGAACAGTAAGGACAGGTTTGGCGGGTTTCCGTGGTCGTGGCCAGCTTGAATGGCCGCACATGAGCGATTTCAGCGGCTTCAGCTTCGCCAAAACCCAACGCACCAATGGAAGTCGCCGCAACCCCTGCCCCGGCCAGCTTCATAAAGCTGCGCCTTGAGAGGTCCATATTCATCGTGAACTTTTCTCCATTCTAATAGAACGAACCGGGTGCGACATTATGCCTGAGCGACCTCATGTCAAGGCAACGGCGGCCCCGGGTGCCGACATTGTGACGGATTTCGACAAACAACTTTCAGGAAAACGATTTTCACCTTAACTCGATAAAAAGACGAAGGTTTTCCGTTTTTCGTTTTCTGCAGTCGAAACTTCCTCGACACTTTTGAGCCGTGCTCTAGCTTTCTTGCGAACCACTCAAACAAACGCACCGGCATTGCCGCCGGTTCCAGAAAACCAGGGAAGCTCGGATGTCGCTCACCGGAAAATTTGCAGGCCTTCTGCTCGCCTTGTCGCTCACCGCTACGGCTGCGTCGGCACAGGTCGTCGTCTCGTCGAAAATCGACACCGAGGGCGGCGTCCTCGGCAACATCATCCTCTCGGTCCTGAAGGCTAATAATGTCGACGCGACCGATCGCATCCAGCTCGGTGCGACACCGGTGCTGCGCAAAGCGATCACGGCCGGCGAGATCGATATCTATCCGGAATATACCGGCAACGGTGCCTTCTTCTTCGAAAAGGCAGACGATCCTGCCTGGAAAGATCCGGCGCAGGCCTATGAGACCGTCAGGAAACTCGATCTCGACGCCAACAAGATCGTCTGGCTGACGCCTTCTCCCGCCAACAATACCTGGGGCATCGCCGTCCGCCAGGATGTTGCGGAAGAGAATAAGCTGAAGACACTCTCCGATTTCGGCAAATTCATAGCCGGGGGTGGCAAGATCGTGCTTGCCGCATCATCCGAATTCGTCAATTCGGCAGCAGCCCTCCCCGCCTTCCAGACGACCTACGGCTTCAAGCTCAAGCCGGAACAACTGATCACGCTTTCGGGCGGCGACACTGCTGCGACGATCGCGGCGGCCGCCAACCAGACGAACGGCGCCAATGCGGCGATGGTCTACGGCACGGATGGCGGCATCGCTCCTTCCGGCCTCGTCGTGCTCGATGACGACAAGAAGGTGCAGCCTGTCTATCAGCCGGCACCTATCATCCGGCAGGCAACGCTCGAAAAGAACCCGAAGATCGCCGAGTTGCTGAAACCGGTTTTCGAAAAACTCGATCTCGTCACCCTTCAGGATTTGAACGGCCGCGTTCAGGTCGGCGGCGAACCGGCCAAGACCGTCGCCGAAGATTTTCTGAAGAAAAACGGCTTCCTCAAGTAAGCCCGACAAAACTCTAACACCGAGAAAAGGGGCAGCGGCTTGCTCAGAGGGCTGGAAAAGACGGGCGTGCTGATGGCCGCCCTCATAGTGACTTCCACCTTTGCACTGCCCTTCATCGTGGTCAAACCGAACCGCATCCTGCAAGGACAGGGAGTTTCGCTGATCGACGCCCTCCCCTCCGGTGGCGGCATCGCTCTGGCGGGTGCGATGGTCTTCGTTGCACTCTGCCTGCTTTTCCGCCTTCCACTATCGACACGGCTTGTGATCTCGTCGGCCGCGCTGCTTATCGTGATCTTGGCCCTCGGCGCTGCCGCCAATGCCGGGCTTCCGCCGGGCAACTCCTATGCGCGCGTCTCGCCCGGCTCGGGTTTCTGGCTGCTGCTCTTCAGCCTCTCCCTCGCCTTTTGCGATATGATTGCCAAACTCAGGCTCTCGCCGGCTTTCCGGCTGGTTTTGCTAGTCGTCGCGACGGCTGTGATCAGCGGGATATTCGCATCGGGCGTCCTCGCCGATATCTCCGTGATGAAGGAATATGTGAACCGCTCTGATGCGTTCTGGGCGGAGATGTCGCGTCATGCGATGCTGGCGCTCGGCTCCATGCTGGTTGCCTTCCTGATCGGCCTGCCACTCGGCGTCATCTGTCATCGCATATCATGGCTGCGTGCGGCGGCGCTCAATACGCTCAACATCCTGCAGACCATCCCCTCGATCGCACTGTTCGGCCTGCTGATCCTGCCACTTGGCTGGGTCGCAACACATATTCCGGGTGCTGCGGCAATCGGCATTTCCGGCATCGGCACCGCTCCGGCCTTCGTCGCGCTGGTGCTTTATTCGCTCCTTCCAGTCGTCGCCAACACGGTCGGCGGTCTCGAAAACGTGCCGCGCGAGGCCAATGATGCAGCTCGCGGCGCCGGCATGACCGATCTGCAGCGGCTCGTTTCGATCGAGTTCCCCCTGACCTTCCCGAGCCTGCTTGCCGCAATCCGCATCGTCCTCATCCAGAATATCGGCATGGCAACGATCGCGGCACTGATCGGCGGTGGCGGCATGGGCGTCTTCGTTTTCCAGGGGCTCGGCCAGTCAGCAATGGACCTTGTCCTGCTCGGCGCATTGCCGACCGTCGCCATGTCCTTTATCGCCGCCATCCTGCTCGATGCGCTGGTGGATTTCAGCGAAGCACCCGGCAGCGAGGTTCACTCCACATGATCGATATCCAGTCCGTCACCAAGCGGTATGGCGAAAAGGCCGTGGTCGACAGCGTATCCTTCACAGTCGCCGCTGGCACGATCGCCGTTCTGGTCGGGACATCCGGCTCGGGCAAGACGACGCTTCTGCGGATGATCAACCAGCTCGTCTCGCAGGACGACGGCACGATCCTGATCGGCGGGGAAGATACGCGAAACATCCCCGGCCACGAATTGCGGCGGCGGATCGGTTATGCCATCCAGGGCCACGGCCTGTTTCCACATCGCACGGTGGCCGAAAACATCGCGACCGTGCCGCGACTGCTCAAATGGCAGAAGACACGGATCGACGCGCGGGTCGCCGAATTGCTCGATCTCTTCCAGCTAGATCCGGCCGCTTTCGCAAACCGTTATCCGCACCAGCTTTCCGGCGGCCAACAGCAACGCGTCGGCGTCGCCCGCGCGCTTGCCGCAGAACCGAAGATCCTCTTGATGGACGAGCCCTTCGGCGCGCTGGATCCGGTTTTGCGCGGCAAGGCGCAGGACGAGCTTCTGGCGATCCAGCAACGGTTCGGAACGACGATCGTCATCGTCACTCACGATATCAACGAGGCTTTCCATCTCGGCGACACGATCGCGGTGATGGACAAGGGAAAACTCCTGCAATACGGCCGGCCCATCGATCTTCTGAAGGCACCCGCAACACCCTTCGTCGAAGGGCTGGTCGGTACATTCGACCGTCCCTTCCGGCTTTTATCACTCGACACCGTCGCTGGAGTGATCGAGCCTGGAGAAGCAGACGGTGAGCCGATCGAGGAGAACAGAACCCGACAGGACGCCTTGGCCGCACTGATGTGGAACGGCGCCGACCTGCTTCCGGTCGTCTCGGACGATGGAAAGCCGCTCGGCCGTGTGCGGCTGCAAACATTGCTGCGTCAGGCGGTCAGGCCGCAATGAGCCTTTCTCGCTTCGCGCCCCGTATCGTTCTTCTGATCCTGCTGGCGGGCTTTCTCGCCTCGCCGGAGAGTTTCGACTTCGCCTTCAGGCCATTGGTGCAGGCTAATGCACCGGCGATCTACAACCAGGGCGATCTCGCCGCTCTGACGCTGCAGCATGTGCGCATGGTCTTCATCGCTACACTTCTCGCAACCATCATCGCAGTCGCGCTGGCAGTCGTCGTCACCCGCCCCTTCGGCGCGGAATTCCTGCCGCTTGCCCGAACGATAGTGAATATCGGCCAGACATTTCCGCCCGTCGCCGTGCTGGCACTCGCGGTGCCCGCCATGGGTTTCGGCAACGGCCCGACGCTGGTCGCGCTGTTTCTCTATGCGCTTCTGCCGATTTTCGAGAATACGATGACGGCGCTGACGACCGTGCCGCATAACATAACCGATGCCGCCAAGGGCAATGGCATGACGCCGTTCCAGATTTTCAGGCAGATCGAACTGCCGCTCAGCCTGCCGATGATCGTCGGCGGCATCAAGATCTCGACCGTTATCGGCTTCGGCACCGCCACGATCGGCTCGACGGTGGCCGCAAAAACGCTCGGCGAAGTCATTATCGCCGGGCTGCAGTCGAACAATCTCGCCTTCATCCTTCAGGGCGCGCTCCTCGTCGCCGCCCTTGCGATCCTCGTCTTCGACTTTCTGTCGATGGTCGAACGATCGTTGACGAAATGGAAAGCCGCTTAGTTTTTCCGGCTAAGCCCAACACTTGGCGTCATCCTCGGGCTTGTCCCGAGGACCTAACCACGTCGCCAAAGCCGAAAGGGTAGCAGATGCTCGGGACACCCTCGGGTTTAACCCGAGGGCGATCATGACGGCGGATAAGGAAGTGCTGCAGACAAGAGGCAGCCAGCTTGACCAAGGCCGGCGCCGATCACTCTTCGCCGGTGCGCGGCTGCACCTGCTGCGGGCCGAGAATCTCGCGCTTGCCGACATGGTTCGGCGCGCCTACCAGACCTTCCTTTTCCATACGCTCTACTAGCGAAGCAGCGCGGTTGTAGCCGATCGACAGGCGACGCTGGATGTAGGAGGTCGAGCATTTCTTGTCGCGCTGGACGATCTTGACGGCGCGCTCGTAGAGATCGTCGCCATTGTCTTCCGCACCCATCGAGGTCTGGTCGAAGACGGCTGCGTCCTCTTCTTCCTCGACGCCGTCCTCTTCCTCATCCTCGGTCACGCTGCCGAGATAGGACGGCTGGCCTTGCGTCTTCAGATGCGCAACGACCTTTTCGACTTCGTAATCCGAGACGAACGGGCCGTGGACACGGGCAATCCGCCCGCCACCCTTCATGTGCAGCATGTCCCCCTGGCCGAGAAGATGTTCGGCCCCCTGTTCGCCCAGAATCGTGCGGCTGTCGATCTTCGACGTGACCTGGAAGGAGATGCGGGTCGGAAAATTCGCCTTGATCGTGCCGGTGATGACATCGACGGACGGACGCTGGGTCGCCATGATCAGGTGGATACCTGCAGCACGCGCCATCTGCGCCAGACGCTGGATCGCGCCTTCGATCTCCTTGCCGGCGACCATCATCAGGTCGGCCATTTCGTCAACGATGACGACGATGTAAGGCAGCGCCGTCAAGTCGAGAGCCTGTTCCTCGAACACCTGCTCGCCGGTCGAGCGGTCGAAACCGACCGGCACGCTGATCATGATCGTCTCGCCCTTATTGCGGGCTTCGGCAACGCGGGCGTTGAAACCGTCAATATTACGGACGTTGAGGCGCGACATCTTGCGATAGCGCTCTTCCATTTCGCGCACGGCCCATTTCAGCGCCAGAACGGCCTTCTTCGGGTCGGTAACGACGGGGGTGAGCAGATGCGGGATGCCGTCATAGACAGAGAGTTCCAGCATCTTCGGGTCGACCATGATCAACCGGCATTCTTCCGGGCGAAGATGGTAGAGCAGCGACAGGATCATCGTGTTGATGGCGACCGACTTGCCCGAACCGGTCGTGCCGGCCACGAGAAGATGGGGCATCTTGGCGAGCTCGGCGATGACCGGCTCACCGCCGATCGTCTTGCCGAGGCAGAGCGGCAGGCGGTAGTCGGTGCCGATATAGGAATTGCTCTCGACCAGTTCGCGCAGATAGACGGTCTCGCGCTCGACATTCGGCAACTCGATGCCGATGACATTGCGGCCGGGTATCACGGCAACGCGCGCCGACAGAGCCGACATCGAACGGGCGATATCGTCCGACAGGTTCATGACGCGAGACGATTTCACGCCCGGAGCCGGGGCGAATTCGTAGAGCGTTACGACCGGGCCGGGACGAACGTCGATGATCTCGCCCTTGACGCCGAAATCTTCGAGAATGCTTTCGAGAAGCCCGGCGCTCTGTTCCAGCGCTTCCTGGCTCATCGTCTGCTCTTCGCGCGGTTCGGCGACCTGCAGGAGATCGATATCCGGGAAGGTGTAGTCTTCGGCAAATTGCAGTATACGCGGCTTGCGGACTGCCACCGGTGCGGCGGGCTGGATCTCGACTGGCTCTGCCATCTGCACGGGCTGTTCAACCACCGCTTCGACCGGCGCGGCATAGGCGGCGGGCTCGATGAACGGCACAGGCTGCGGCTCTACAGCGAAGGAAACAGGCGCGGCCTGCCTGATTGCGATCTGGCGATAGAGATCGATCGCGGACGGCGCTTCGTGAACGGTAGGAGCAGTGACCGCCGCAGCCACAACAACAGCCGGAGCAGGCGCATGAACGGGGCTTGGCGGCACGAAACGGGTAACGGTCGGCTTCAGCGCCGCGGGAACCGGCTTCGGCGCAACCTGAGGGGCTGCCAATACGCGCGGCGAGGCCTTCTGCTCGATATTTTCCGAAGCGCCGAGGCTCATCATCTCCCAGATCAGATGATCCGGGATAGACGTCACGCGGCGTGTCGGCACGCTCTGAGCCTGTGTGATTTCCGGCCCTGCCGGGGCAGGCACCGGAGCGACCGCCGCGGGTTGGCGGTAGATCGGCTGCTCGACGACGCGCTGCATGGCCGCCTCGATCGGCTGAGAGACGGGAGCGGCAGGCGCGGACGGTGCGAATGCCTGGCCGATGCGGCGCTGAAGATTAGTCACTTGGGAACCTGTATTTGCATGAAGTGGAGCCTGATGGCTCGCGGACATCGGGATGGCGATCGGTTGCGGCGTCAGCGCTGGAGCCAGCCCCCCGGCATGACCGACCTCCTCGACGATAACGACGTCCTGCTTGGCAGGGCCGCGGCCGGGCGTGCGGGTAAAGCGCACATTCGGCGCCAGAATGAAGGCGCGCTGCCATGTCGGAAGCTTTTCCGGATCCAGCTCGACCGCCGGTATCGGCTCCGGCAGGGGAAGAGGCTGCTCAGCATCATTGGCCGCCACGAACTCCTGTTCGTCACTCCAATTGGCGTCTTCGATTGGGGAAATGTCTTTGCGGGAAGGCGGAAAATGCATGTACGCGAAACCATCAAATAACGTGATCACACCGGCCTCTGTTAATAAAAAGAAAACCTTAACCAGGTGTTTCCGAGACCGGTCTTTTCCGCATCATTTTAGAGCGAGCGAAGATGCACCCGCTCAGTCAGGCAACAGACAAAGGCGTTAAAAATGCTTATTCCACAGAGGTTTCAGCGGCGTTCCGCGTAGTCGCTTCGCACAATTCCATGACGTTGAAGCTTGTCATAAAATGTCTTGCGCGGGATGCCGAGTGCCGTGATCGTCTGTTGCACGTCACCGCCGAACTCGGTCAGCGTTTCGCGAATGATATCGGCTTCGAAACGCTCCAGCCGCTCCGGCAGGCCTGCGCCATCGGCAACCTTGGCCAATTGCGCCGATAGCGGCGCGGACGGTTCGAGGCCGAGTACGAATCGCTCCGCATAATGGGAAAGCTCCCGGACATTGCCGGGCCACGCGTGGTCGCGCAGATGATCGACCACCTGACGCGGCAGGTCCGAAACCTCACGGCCAAACCGCTGCCCGGCCTTTCTAGTGAAATAATTGAACAGGAGCGGAATGTCGTCCCGTCGCTCCCTCAGCGGCGGGATTGTCAACGTTACCACGTTCAGCCGGTAATAAAGGTCCTCGCGAAAGACCGCCCGCTGATCGGAATGGCCGAGATCGACCTTGGAGGCCGCCACGACTCGCAGATCGACAGGGCGTATATCGTTGGTGCCAAGTGGCGTGACCTCACGCATTTCCAGAACCCGCAACATCTGCACCTGGGTGGAAAGCGGCATGCTCTCGATCTCGTCGAGAAACAGCGTGCCGCCGCTCGAATGCTCGATCCGGCCGACGCGTTTCTTCTGGGCACCGGTAAAGGCCCCGGCCTCGTGGCCGAAAAGCTCGCTCTCGATCACCTGTTCGGGAAGCGCGCCGCAGTTCAACGCGACGAAATTGCCGGCCGATCGCCTGCTCCATGAATGGAGAATGCTGGCAACCACTTCCTTGCCGCTGCCCGTTTCGCCCGTCACCAGCACGTCGACATCGGTATCGGCGATCTGGCGCAGCATATGGCGAAGGCGCTCCATCACCGGCGTCTGGCCGATCAGCGGCAAACCGTCGTCGGCCTCTGCTCCGGCAGTCCGCAGCCGCCGGTTCTCCATCACGAGACTGCGCTTTTCCGCGGCATGCCTGACACACTGGATCAACCGCTCGGTCGCAAACGGTTTTGCAATGAAGTCGTAGACACCGCTCTGGATGGCCTTTACCGCCATCGGTATGTCGCCGTGACCGGTCATCAGAATGACCGGCAGTTCACGATCGAAGCCCGAGATCCGGTCGAAAAGCTGCAACCCGTCCAGACCCGGCATGCGGATATCCGAGACGACCACGCCCGGAAACCTGTCGTCGAGTTGCGACAGAGCCTCGCTGCCGGTCGAAAACGAACGGACGTCGAAACCGGCAAGGTTCAGCGTCTGAGCGGTCGCCTTCAACAGATCCTTGTCGTCATCGATGAGAAAAACGGGAACGGCTTCGATCATGCTCAGGCTCTCTTCAGATGAACGGTAAATCGGGTGCCGGCATCACCCGTTTCGACATCGAGCTGGCCGCCATAGTCCGCCACAATGTCCTTGCAGATAACCAGCCCAAGCCCCAGCCCCTTTTCCTTGGAGGAATTGAACGGCTGGAACAGTTCGGCGAGAATGTCGGAAGCGATGCCCGGACCATTATCCGTCACGAAAATCGAAACCTTCTCATTCGTCGCCTCTGCCGAAACGATGACCTGCCCCGTCTCGCGCCCCTCGACCGCTTCGAGCGCGTTCTGCAGGAGGTTGATGAAAATCTGCTCCAGCCTAAGCCGGCTTCCCATGACTTCCAGATCGTCAGCAATCGGCTCGATAACCAGCATGTCCAGCGACCCGGTGAACCGGCTCTGCAGCAGAAGGACCGCACCTTCGAGCACTTCCGCAAGTGACACCGGCTCGGCTGCCGTGCGGCCGCGCCGCGAAAGCGCCTTGAGGTCGTCGGTAATCGCGCCGATCCGCTCAGTAAGCGAGGCGATCAGATCGAGATTTTCCTTCACCGGCTGTATCTGCTGCCGTTCGAGAAAGATCTTGGAATTGTCGGCATAGGCGCGGATGGTGGCAACCGGCTGGTTGATTTCATGCGCGACGCCGGCGGCAACCTGTCCGAGGATGGCGAGGCGGTTGGCCTGCACCAGATCCTGCTGCACCGCCTGCAGCTTTACCTCTGTCGATTTGCGATTGGAAATTTCCGCCTGCAGGTTGTCCCGCGTCAGGCTCAAATCACGCGTTCGCTCATCGACCCGCCGTTCGAGCTCTTCACGCGCCGCCAATGCGTCGATGATCTGGACCTGCGCCAGCTGCCGGCGGCGGATCCAGACCGCCGCCAAGGCCAGCAGCGCAAGAAGCGCGAGCGCGCCAATCAGGCGAAACTCGCGCATATCCGAGGCGACGGCTCCGTCGATCGGCAGAAGATACTGGAAATGCCAGCTGGTCGAGGCGACGGGGACAGAGATCTGCAGGTAACGGATCTGCCCGCCTCCCGGCAGAAGAACCCGAATGATATCCGCATCCGGCCCCAGATTTTCCAGCCGCGTCATCGGCAAGGGGAGAAGCGGCGCGTCACCGAACTGCAGGCTCTCGCGAATGGCCGACAGGCTCGATTGCGGCAGCGGCTGCGTAGTCATGAACCGCCACGAAGGTATGGTCGTGATCAGAACGACATGATTGTTGTCGGTGACAAAAGACGGTCGCTGCGTATCACCCCAATCGGCCTCCAGCTGGTCGAACTCCATCTTGGCGACGACGACGCCAAGCGGCTTTTCCGCTGAACCCACCCTGTAGGAAATATAAAGCCCCGGCCGGTTGCTGACGGAACCCAGCGCAAAATGCTCGGCGCCCCCCTCTTTCATGCCGCGGGAAAAATAGCTGCGGAATGTATAGTCGTTGCCGACAAAGCTTTTTTCCTCGCGCCAGTTGCTGGCCGAAACCGCAATGCCGTCCGCTGCGACGACATAGATCACCGCCGCCTTGGTGGGTGCAATCAGCTCCTCGAGCTTGCGGCTGAGGGCAATCCTTGCAGCAGGATCGCTGGAAGACAGCGTGTCGACGACATCGCGATCCTGCGCCAGGAGCAGTGGCAGCGCGCGCGGCCGCTCGAGCACGGCCTGCAACAGCGCCACTTTAAGGCTCGCCTCGGTGCGCCCCTGCAAAGACAGGCCGGCAAGTGCCGTCGAACGTCCATAAACACCCGCGACGTAAAAAACTGCGGCACAGGCAACGAGGGCCAATAGGCAGAAAACAATCCAGGTGCGGCGCATTGCCGGCAGGCGCTCGGCTGATTGACGTATCGACATACAGACAATTGAGCACAAATCCGCACATCACGCAAATACAGCCGTGCGAAAATCCGCTCAAATATCGACACACAAATGACGAAGCGCAATTTAATCGATTGTAATCAAGACTTTATGCCGCAGGCGACAAACTGGCACACCGCTTGCTGCCTCGCTTCCGACATCAATGCGCCCGGGAAGAGCCAGATAGTTTGGTTGCGGCGCGATGGAGGACAAAATGATTGCAATACCCGAATCCACCCAGCCGCCTGCACGCCTGCCGCTCTACCGCCAGCTTTACGTCCAGGTTCTGACCGCTATCGTCATCGGCATGCTGATCGGCCATTTCTGGCCTGATTTCGGCGCCAGCCTGAAGCCGCTCGGCGATGCCTTTATCCGCCTGGTGAAAATGATCATCGCACCGGTGATCTTCCTGACGGTCGCCACCGGCATTGCTGGCATGTCGGACCTGAAGAAGGTCGGTCGCGTCGCCGGCAAGGCGATGCTTTACTTCCTCACCTTCTCGACCTTGGCTCTCATCGTCGGCCTCATCGTCGGCAACCTGCTTCAGCCGGGCGCCGGCATGAACATCGATCCGGCCACGCTCGACGGCAAGGCAGTCGCCACCTACGCCACCAAGGCGCATGAGACGACAATCACCGGCTTCCTGATGAACATCATTCCGGAAACCATCGTCGGCGCCTTCTCGCAGGGTGACATTCTCCAGGTCCTGTTCTTCTCCGTCCTGTTCGGCATCGCGCTCGGCATGGTCGGCGAGAAGGGCAAGCCGGTCTACGACTTCCTGACCGCGCTCACCGCACCGATGTTCAAGCTCGTCGCGATCCTCATGAAGGCCGCTCCGATCGGCGCCTTCGGCGCGATGGCCTTTACCATCGGCAAATACGGCATCGGCTCTGTCGCCAACCTCGCCTTCCTCATCCTGTCTTTCTACATCACGGCGCTTCTTTTCGTGATCGTGATCCTTGGTGCGGTTGCGAAATATAACGGCTTCTCGATCTTCGCCCTGCTGCGTTACATCAAGGAAGAACTGCTTCTCGTGCTCGGCACCTCCTCTTCGGAAGCTGCCCTGCCGAACCTGATGCAGAAGATGGAACGCGCCGGCTGCAAGCGCTCGGTTGTCGGCCTGGTCATCCCGACCGGCTACTCCTTCAACCTCGACGGCACCAACATCTACATGACGATGGCGGCGCTGTTCATTGCCCAGGCAACCGGCATCGAGCTGTCGCTGATGGACCAGATCCTGCTTCTGCTCGTGGCAATGCTGTCGTCGAAGGGTGCCGCTGGCATTACCGGCGCAGGCTTCATCACGCTCGCTGCAACGCTCTCGGTCGTTCCGTCCGTTCCGGTCGCCGGCATGGCGCTCATCCTCGGCATCGACCGCTTCATGTCGGAATGCCGCGCGTTGACCAACCTCGTCGGCAATGCCGTCGCCACCATCGTCGTTGCACGCTGGGAAGGCGAACTCGACAAGGACATGCTGGACGCCGCCCTGTCGTCGCGTGGCGACGATATCAAGACGGCGCAGCTGCAGCCGGCCGAATAAGCCTCCCAAGGCTTGGATGGGACGCGAGTCCCACCCCAATCTGCCGCCTCCGGGCGGCAGATCTGTTTTTATCACCGGCAATCAGCCAAGGCCTTTGCCGAACCGCGCAAAGCTGTCGGCCAGCACCGTCGTTCCGGCACCCGGCTTTTCGGGCCGCTTGTAGACGCCACCCACGACATCCGCCGGCTCTTCGAAATGATCCTTTATCCAGGGGATGTATTCGAGGATCGTCGAGGCGGGATGCCAGTAGCTCAGATGCACATGCACCTGGCTCATCTCACCCGCATGCGGCACCACCGGAAGCCGGTTCGCCAGCGCCAGATCCGCAACCTGGATATATTCGGTAATCCCGCCAAGTCGCGTCACGTCCGGCTGCACATAGGCGACCGCCCCGGCATTGATGAAGCTGCGGAATGCATCGACCGTATAAAGCTGCTCGCCGAGCGCCACCGGAATGGTGGAGGAGCGCGCCAGCAGGCGGTGGCTCTCGACATCGTCATACCACATCGGCTCTTCGAACCAGTAGATATCGAGATCTCGCGCCCGCTCGCAGAACCGCAGGCAGGTCGGCAGATCCCATTTGCCGTTGCCGTCGATGGCGATGCGGATATCCGGCCCCAGCCGCTTGCGCACAGCCGCAAGCCTGCGGACATCCACATTCGGATCGTCGTGGCCGACCTTAAGCTTGATCCGGGTAAATCCATCCTCTTCGACCGCGCGCGCAGAGCCGGACAGAAGATCGTCGAGCGAGAAGGACAGCCAGCCGATATCGGTATTATAGGCCTCCAGCCTGTCGGTCCTTGCGCCACCGAGATAAGCCCAGAGCGGCAGCCCCGCCTTCTTCGCCTTCAGGTCCCAGATCGCGACATCAACGGCAGCGAGCGCCAGATGCGTGATCCCCGCCCGGCCGACCCATTGCAGCGACGGATAACGCGCAAGCTTGGTCCAGAGCCGCTGATGGTCATTGGCATCTTCACCGATCAGAAGCGGCGCATAGCAATCGCGAATGCAGGCCGTGATCAGCCGGTCGGATGCCAGATGCGCATGCGTGCCGGTAAAACCGTAGCCGGTCAGCCCGTCCGTCGTGGTGATCGCCACCCCGACTACGCCCCAATGGGTGATGCTGTGGGTGGAATCCGAGATCGACGCCGATGTCAGCGGCAGATGAAGGATGAATGGTTCCAGGGACTTGATCTTCAATGTCGGCTCCTCCCGATGATCATGATCACAAACTGAATTCGACGTCGCGCAGGCGCTCCAGATAGGCCACATCCGGCAATGACAGGCCGCGTGCGGCATTGCCGATGCGCAGCATGGCGCGCTCCCGCGAGATTTTCAGATGATTGGCAAGCGCCGCGCCGGCCTCCGCGACCCGGCCAGCCATCAGCCGATCGAAAACCTCAACATGCTCCAGCAAAAACGGCTCGTCGATGATCGGCGGCGTCTTCGGCTGGTAGAGCCGGTGATGCGCGACCAAGATGGCTTGCGGCAGGCTGATTGCCTGCATCAGCGGAGCATTGTCGCAATAGCCGAGCAATTGGCCATGAAGCTGCTGCTCCACTGCGTCCAGCATCGCGCCGTCGGCTGCATCTCCCGCCTCGATCGCCTGCCGCAGATCGATAAACAAGGCCGGCAGCAGATCATCCGGCAAATGCGGATAGGCCTGCTGCAGCGCCAGCGGCTCAAGCGTCCATCGCAATTCGTAAAGCTGGTTCACATGCCTTGCCGTCAGTGCCGGCGCATGCCAGCGGCCGGCATCATCCTTGCTGACGATGCCGCGCTGCTGCAGTCTCGCCACCACTTCGCGGGCAACCGTGCGGCTCACGCCGAAGGATTTCGCCAGCGCCACCTCGTTGATGCGCCAGCTGGCGATCGATGTGCGGGAGACGATCTCCAGCTCCACCTGCCGGTAGATCAGCTCCCAGCTCGCCAGAAAGTGAAGCTGAACGTCATCCGGGCCGGACGGACCGGCAGCGTCGGGGACGTCCGGGCGAGTAGATCCTGCCCCCGCAACGACCTGGTACCCGCGCCCCTCGGATTTGCGCACAAGCCCCAGCGCCTCCAGTTCGGCCAAGGCCTGTCTTGCCGGTGCCCGGCTGATGCCGAAGCGCTTGGCAATCGCGGTCTCGTTCAGCCTTGCGGCGTCATGCCACCCGCCGGAGCGGATTTCCGACGCGACCACCGCAAGAGCGCGCTGGTAAAGCTTGGGCGAACGCCCCGGTACGGCATCACTCGGCTCCTCCGTCATGTCCCTGCCTCTCTGGTATCGCACCGGCGAAAATCGCAATCGACCGTCTTTCATTCATTTACATTCGCGGCAAAGAATGTCTAGTGTACACAAAAGACAATAATTCAGAGGAAACGCCATGGACGCCGCTCAACACAAAGTCTCGCTTTCGGATCTCGACCGCTTTTGCCGTCAGGTTCTAAAGGCTTGTGGTGCCAACGATGCGACGGCTGACGCGACCACACGCGCCCTGATGCACGCCACGCGCTGCGGCGTGGATAGCCACGGCGTTCGCCTGCTGGCGCACTACATCAAGGCCCTTGAAGGCGGCCGCCTCAACAAGAACCCGGACATCAAGAAGGTCGCCGGTTTCGGTGCGGTGGAAACACTCGACGGCGACCACGCACAGGGCGCGGTCCCGGCCTATGCCGCGATGGCTCGGGCGATCGATCTCGCCGGAAAATTTGGCATCGGCGCCGTCGGCGTCCGCAACAATTCGCATTTCGGCGCGGCAGGTGCCTATTCGGTCGAGGCTGCCAGACATGGAATGATCGGCCTGTCCTTCTGCAATTCCGACAGTTTTGTTCGCCTTCACGACGGCGCCTCGCGCTTCCACGGCACCAACCCGATTTCGATGGCCGTCCCGATCGCCGGCGAAGATCCGTGGTTCCTCGACATGGCAACCAGCGCCGTCCCCTTCAACCGCGTTCTGCTCTACCGCAGCACCGGGACGAAGCTGCCCGAGGGGGTTTCCTCCGACGAGGCAGGTATCAACACGACGGACCCGCATCTGACCGAAATGCTCGCCCCGCTGGGTGATGCCTTCGGCTTCAAGGGTGCCGGCCTTGCCGGTATCGCGGAAATCTTCAGCGCCGTGCTCACCGGCATGCGCCTCAGCTTCGACATCCCATCGATGATGGGCGAGGACATGCAGACACCGCGCCTGCTCGGCGCTTTCGTCATGGCGATCCAGCCGGAAGCCTTTGTCGACAGGGCAACGTTCGAAGCCGGCATGAAACGCTATGTCGAGACATTGCGGACATCACCCGCCCGTTCCGGCGCATCGGTCATGGCGCCGGGTGATCGCGAATGGAAGGTCGCACGCCAGCGCGATGCTCAAGGTGTCGAACTCGACCCCGTCACACGCGACGCATTTCTCGAACTGTCCGGCACCTACGGCGTCCCGATGCCGGTCTGAACAAGTTTCTGTGAGGACACCACTTGACGAATGACAATTGGTAAGACAATCTGACCACATGACGCGAGAGGAGAGACGCGTCAGGAGGTTTTCATGTTTGTCGCGCTTGAACCACGCCGGCTTTATCGCCAGGCCGCGGAACAGCTTCGTATGCTCATCCAGTCGGGGGAAATTCTCGTCGGCGAGCGACTGCCTGCTGAACGCGAACTGGCCGAACGACTGGGCGTATCCCGTCCGACCGTGCGGGAAGCTCTGATCGTTCTTGAAGTCGAAGGTCTTGTGCAGATCCGCATGGGCTCCGGCGTTTACGTCAATCGCAACTCTCAGAGCAATGTCGCGGTTCTTCCCGCGGATGACAGCGACGGGCCGTTCGAAATCCTGCAGGCGCGCTGCCTGATCGAAAGTGCGATTGCGGAAGAGGCTGCAAGACGTGTGGACAATGCCGGTATCGAAAAGCTCGACCTGATCCTTCGGGAAATGGCAGGCGCGCTGGAGGATCCGGAACGGGCGCTGACGCTCGATCGTGCATTCCATACCGCGATCGCCGACATCATCGGCAATTCGGCGCTCAACGTATTTACCGGGCTTATCTACGATAAACGGCGCTCGTCGCCTTTTTTCGAAAAGCTCGCCAGCTATTTCGAAGGTCCGCATACCTGGCGGGCGGCACTTGAGGAACACACGGCGATACGCAATGCGCTGGCGGCAGGAGACCCGGCGGCATCACGCGAAGCAATGCGGATGCATCTGACCTTGTCGCAGAAGAGATTCTCGGAGAGCTTCGGAGAGGAGCCGACGAGAGAGGAGTGATCGAGACCGCGAGGAGGCGGCCGATCAAGGGAGCAATCTGAACGCAATTCGGGAGGACAGAATGAGTTCAAGATTCAAGGCGCTGCTCAGTGCAGCGGCAATCGTCGTCGCGTCGGCAATCACCGCCCATGCGGAAGAAACGCTGAAATGGGCGCATGTCTACGAGACATCCGAACCGTTCCACACGGAATCCGTCTGGGCCGCGCAGGAAATCGCCAAGCGTACCAACGGACGTTACAAGATCGACGTCTACCCGGCTTCTCAGCTTGGCAAGGAAGCCGATATCAACCAGGGCCTCAAGCTCGGCACCGTCGATATGATCATCTCGGGATCGAGCTTTGCCGCCCGCGATTTCAAGCCGATCGGCGTCACCTATTTCCCCTATATCTTCCGCGATCCGAGCCACCTGATCGCCTATACCAAGAGCGACGTCTTCAAGCGTCTCGCCAAAGGCTACGAGGACAAGACCGGCAACGTCATCACTGCCGTCAGCTATTACGGCACCCGCCACACGACCTCGAATACCGCGATCACCAAATGCGCCGACCTGAAGGGCGTGAAGATGCGCGTGCCGGACGTGCCGGCCTACCTTGCCATGCCGCGCGCCTGCGGTGCCAACACGACACCGATCGCCTTTGCGGAAGTCTATCTGGCACTGCAGAACGGCACGGTCGATGCCCAGGAAAACCCGCTGACGACGATCGAAGCGAAGAAATTCTTTGAAGTGCAGAAGAACATCGTTCTCTCCGGCCACATCGTCGATCACCTCAATACGGTCATCTCCAAGAGCCGCTGGGCGAGCCTGTCTGACGAAGACAAGCAGATTTTCCGCGACGTGATGCAGGAAGCTGCCGCCAAGACCACGAAGATCATCGAGGAGCGTGAAAAAGCGCTTGTCGACGACTTCAAGAAGCGCGGCCTCAACGTCGTTGAAGTCGACAAGGCCGACTTCGAGAAGAACGTGCTCGAAAAGGTCAAGTTCGAGGACTTCGGCTACGAGAAGTCCGACTGGGAAGCGATCCGCGCCATCCAATGATCCCGTTCGGCGCGGTCGAAACACGGCCGCGCCGAGTTGAAGCAAGTCCCCTCCCAACCCTCCCCACAAGGGGGAGGGCTTAAC
>NZ_JAEUAN010000026.1 GCF_019511445.1 Aliirhizobium wenxiniae | reverse complement strand
GCCCGGCCCTTCGTCCGGCCGCAGATTGGCAGCGTTACTCTCGCCGTCCTCGGGGCACTTTATCTGATCGCCTTTACCAACCGCACGTTCTTCACACGCGCCTATGGCTATTTCGACAATCACCTGGCGCTGGCCGCCTTTGCATTGGGTCTGGCCTGCCTGTTTGCTGCCTTTACGATCGCGGTCTCGGTCAAATATCTTCTGAAGCCAGTTCTGATCCTGATGATATTCAGCGCCGCCTCGGCTTCATGGTTCATGGACCGCTTTGGCACGGTCATCGATGTCGATATGATCCGCAATGCGGCGCAGACGACGCCCTCGGAAGCGGGGCATCTCGTTACACCCGCCTATCTGCTACACATGACGATATTCGGGCTGATCCCTGCACTTCTGGTCTGCTGGGTGCGCGTCGAGCACCGCAATTTCCTCTCGAAAGTCAGGTGGAACCTCACCGCCATCGTTCCGCTCATCCTTGTGGCGCTCGCCTGCGGCGTCAGCAGCGCGCGCAGCATCGCTTCCGTGACCCGGTTGCACAAGGATCTGATTCTCACACTCAATCCTTTTGTACCGGTGGGCAGCGCCGTGGCTTTCACTCTGGCGAGCGAGGCAGACAAGAACATCGTGGCTCAACCGCTCGGAACCGACGCACAAGCGGCCTCCCCCCTTGCCTCGGCCAAGCCGCGCGTACTGGTTATCGTAACCGGAGAGACCGCGCGGGCAGAAAACTTCTCGCTCGGCGGCTATGGTCGCGACACGAACCCGGAACTCGGCAAGCGCGACATCACCTATTTCTCGCAAACTTCAAGCTGCGGCACGGCCACAGCGGTTTCCGTCCCTTGCATGTTTTCCAACCTCACACGGCACGGCTATTCTCATCGTGCCGGCCTTGCCAATCAAAACCTGCTGGACGTGTTCGGCCATGCCGGCATCAAGACCGAGTGGTGGGACAATAATACCGGCAGCAAAGCCGTCGCCGACCGCACCACCTACCGTTCCTTCTCCGACGCCAACGATCCGCGTTATTGCGAAGATCACGAATGCCTCGATGACGGCATGGTTGCTGAACTCGATGGATGGCTCTCAAGCGTCAGGGGCGACAGCGTTCTGGTTCTGCATCAGCTCGGCAGCCATGGTCCGGCATATTACCAGCGATACATTGCGGAATTCGCGCGCTTCACACCGGAATGCCGTACCGGCGAACTGGGAACCTGCGATCGTCAGGCAGTCGTCAACGCCTACGACAACAGCATCCTTTACACCGACCACATCCTCGCCTCGGTGATCGACATCCTGAAAGCCCGCCAGGACAAGATCGCACCGACGATGATCTACATGTCGGACCATGGTGAGTCCTTGGGCGAAAACGGCCTCTATCTGCACGGTGCGCCTTACATCATCGCTCCATCGCAGCAGACACATGTCCCCTTCGTGCTTTGGCAGGGAAGCGAAATGAAAGCTTCCGTCGATGCGTCCTGCCTCTCCAAACGCGCCGGCGAAGAGGCCTCGCACGACAACCTTTTCCATACGGCACTCGGCATCATGGCGGTGAAGACCTCGGTCTACAAACCGGATCTCGACGTCCTTGCGACGTGCCGCAAAACGAAAGGCAGTGCAAACTCATGACCGTTCCCGATTATGCCCCCATCGGAACGGTAGCAAGGCCGGTCACAAAAAAGACTGAGGAACCGCCGCAAGTCTCCATCAGCCCCTCGTCCCACATCGAGAAAGTGACCGGCAGCCGGCACCTCAAGGCAGCGTTCGGCTATTCGCTGAACGGTGCCTTGAGGCTGCTGCGCGAAACCGCATTCCGCCATGAAATCATCACCGGACTTGCGATATTCGCAGCCTTTGCCGCAGTCGGCGCCAGTTTCTTCGATTACATCATGATGGCGGTCGTCATGCTCGGCCTCTTCTCTGCGGAAGCTCTCAACACCGCCATAGAAGAGATCATCGACCGCATTTCGCCGGAATGGTCCGACACCGGCAGGCATGCCAAGGATCTCGGCTCTTTCGCCGTATTCTGCATGCTGCTGGCGAACGGGCTGACAGCCGCCTTCGTCATCATTCCGAAACTCATCTCGCCATGATCCCCACGGTAGCCCCCTCCCCTCTCGAATTTTATCCACCCAGTCTGCTAAACGATGGGTATAGGATAACGTCGCGATGGGACGGAGCGGATAGTTTGAGGGTTCTTCTGGTTGAGGATGATGCAACGCTCGGTGAAGCGGTGCGCGATCATGTGGCAAGTGGCGATCATGCGGTCGATTGGATGAAAACGATCGACACGGCAAGAAGCGCGCTTGCGACCACCAGTTATGGCCTCGTCCTGCTCGATCTTCGCCTTCCCGATGGCAGCGGTATCGCTCTCCTGAAGGAGTTTCGCACCCGTGGCATCGCGGCACCGGTGATCATTCTCACGGCGCATGATCAGATATCCGATCGTATCGAAGGCCTGAATAGCGGCGCCGATGACTATCTGGTGAAGCCGTTCAATCTCGGTGAACTCACGGCACGCATGCTGGCGGTCAGCCGCCGTTACAGCGGCCGACCGGTTTCACTCGTGCGGATCGGCGATATGGAGATTGACGCAGCAGCCCGCCGGGTGACGGTCAACGACGAGACAATTGATCTGTCCAGCCGGGAATGGGCCGTACTCGACGCGCTATCGAGCCGTACGGGAGCAGTCGTTTCGAAATCCCAGATCGAAGAAGCTCTTTACGCCTTTGGCTCCGAGATCGAGAGCAATACTGTCGAGGTCTATGTAAGCCGACTGCGCAAGAAACTCGGCCGCGAACACATCACCACGCTACGCGGTATCGGCTACAGGCTTGGGCGTGAACAATGAGCTTTTTTCGCCGGACGACCGGCCCGTCGATGACCCGGCGACTGATCCTGTCCCTGACCTTTGCCATGACCTTCCTCTGGTTGCTGGCAGTCGGGCTTGGCCTGGTGGTGATGGAAGAGGAGCTTGCCGAAATATTCGACGGCACGCTTCAGGATACGGCCGAACGGCTCGTGCCGCTGGTTGTCGATGATCTCGAACACCGGGGAATGCTGGGCTCGACATCCGCCCCCATAGCGAGCGCAGCACCCCAGCAACTGCAGACGGCAAGTTCCAGCGGAGATCATGAATATCTCATCTATCAGGTGCGTGATCGTTCCGGCCGCGTGTTGATCCGCTCCCATGATGCGCCGGAACAGGCCTTTGGAACGCCTTTGAAGGCTGGGTTCTGGAAGGACACGGTTTATCAGTTCTACACCGCCACTAGTGATGACACCCAAGTCTTCATCCAGGTCGCTGATGCCTTCGAGAACCGCGAAGAGGCCGTTCGCGAAGGCGCAATCGCGCTGTTTTTGCCGCTGATATTGCTGATCCCGGTCAGTGGTATCGTGATCTGGATGGTGGTGCGCCGTGCCGTGCGGCCGGTCGGCGAACTGCGTCGAGAGATCGAGACCAAGGATGGCGGCAACATGGAGCCTATCGATGCGTCCATGCTGCCACAGGAACTGCAGCCGATCGCAGTTTCCGTCAACCTGCTGATGTCACGGCTAAGGACTGCACTCGACGCCGAGCGGGAATTCACCTCCAACAGCGCTCATGAACTGCGCACGCCGATCGCCGGCGCCTTGGCCCAAACGCAGATGCTGATCGCCGAGCTGACAGAGAGCTCCAGTCGTCACCGTGCCGGTCAGATCGAGGCGTCGCTGACACGTCTCAGCCACCTTGCGGAAAAGCTCTTGCAGCTCTCCCGCGCCGAAGCCGGTATTGGTATCAGCGACAAACAGGCCGACCTGGGCCGGGTACTGGATATGGTATTGACCGATTTCTGGCGCAGCATGGCAAACCCGGCACGTCTGATCCTGCATCGCGCGCCCGGCGCGCAGTTGATCGGTCCGTTCAGCGAAGATGCTTTTGCCATTGTTCTACGCAATCTCATTGAAAACGCGCTCGTGCACGGCACGCCGGAGACGCCGGTCGAGGTGTTTCTCGACGACGGCGGGCTTATCCGTATCGTCAACGGCGCGCCGGCGATGAACGAAGCCGAGCTTGCTTCGATCCGCAAACGCTTCAGTCGCGGGAAGACCGAAGCTGCGGGCTCCGGATTGGGCCTGTCTATCGTCGACAGATTGCTCGGTCAGATGAACGGCCGTCTTGTGCTTCTATCACCCGCAAGCGGCAGGGACGACGGCTTCGAAGCCAGGATAATTCTACCGTAAAATGGCGAAACGCGACCGGCCACTGAGCCGATCGCGCTGTTTTTCATCTCACTGCGGTGAGACTGAATTCACTTCTTGACGGCTTCAACGTCGATGTCGAGCGCGATTTCCGGACCGATGCCGAAGGCGGCCATCTTGGCGATGCCGAAGTCTACGCCGTTAAACGAACCGGTTGCCGAAAAACCGGTCTTGATCGTGTTGGCATCCCAGGGAAGCGCGGATTCCGCATTCCAGGTGACGTCGAGAACGACCGGCTTGGACATGCCGAGCAGCGTCAGATCACCGGTCACCTTGGCAGTCTTGTCACCGGTCTTTTCGATCGAAGTGCTCTTGAAGGTAATCTGCGGGAACTCCTCGGCGTTGAGGAAGTCCGGGCTCTTCAGGTGGGTGTTGCGCTTCTCGTCATTGGTGTCGATGCTTGCAGCTTCGAGCGCGATTTCCACCGTGCTCTTGGTTACGTCTTCCTTGTCGAAGGAAATTGTGCCGGACACCGCCTTGAATGCGCCATGGGCCTTGGCCCAGCCCGCATGGCTCGTCTTGAAGCCGACCCATGCATGCGTCGGATCGATTTCGTAGCTGTCAGCTGCGAGCGCAGCTCCGGTCATGAACATACCGGCAATGGCAGTAGCGAAAATCAGGCGTTTCATGGTTTCTCCTTTTGAGATTGCCCGTGGTGGGCGATAGTGTCCGGCGAGCCGGATTGATGACACTTTCAATTCAACCGCCCGCAAGGACGGCAATAGCGATGGCTGCGATCGCCGGGATCGCCGTTAGCGCCCCGATAATCAGCGGTCGCAGAAAGCGCGGTTGTTTGATGAAATCGATACTGCGCCCTTTAAGAACGGCGAAGACAGCGACGGGCAGAACCGAAAGAACAAGAGCGATCGGTGTGGCGCTCGGCGAGAGTAGCACAGTCATCATGACGCCCATCGCAGCAGTCCAGATGAAGGAAAGCGCGGCAAGTCCCTGGAGATCAAAGGCCGCATCATCGCCCCTGATATAAGCGACGTAACGAACCAGCAGCCAGCCGCCGAACAAGGCAGCCAATGCACCATTCATCTGCGCCATCCCGATATAGCCGCCCATGATCGCGCTCAGCGCCGTTCCGATGGCGGTAGCGAGCAGGGCTGCCGGCAAGGCAGCCGGAGATTGCTTTTGAGAAAGCCGACCAGAAACGGCGGCGATTTCCACAGCGACGATGACGAGCACGACGGCAAGCGTCGTTGCTTTCGTCGCATTGGCGGCAAGAACGTTTTTACCCAGCCACCAGGCTGGTGCTGCGAGCGACACCACACCGACCAGCGCGATAGTCCACCGGTTTAGAAACTGCCGCAAGAGAACGCCGAGGATGCCGAAAGCAACACCGCCGATGAGCAACAGCAAGGGAAGTTTCTGTTTCGCCGCAATCGGCGGGAATGGCGGAAAGCCTTCGATCGATACGCTCGCGATGGCACCGGCGACCGGGATCAGAAGCGTCGTTAAAAGAATGCCCGGGGACGAGGCTCCCTTACCGGCCAACGCAATGACAATACCGAGAACAAGCGGCAACAGGACAGAAGTCAGGAGTATCTGGGTCAGCATGCGATCAATCCGGAAAGTTCGCTGATTGCGGGAGAGTGTCGAAACGGCAGCTTTTCGCGGCTTAAATCGCGATGGAGGCTGTAGGCAGCAACAGATCCTCGAAGTCCAAAGCCGGGCCAACGGGAATGATCTTTGTCGGGTTGAGACTCTCGATCGAATAATAGCCACGCTTGATGTGATCGATGCTGACAGTCTCTGCAATGCCCGGAACTGACAGTATCCGGCGCAGATATCGGCTTAGACCAGGATAGTCAGCGATACGCCGCAGATTGCATTTGAACAGACCGTGATAGGCGGCATCAAACCGCACGAGCGTGACGAAGAGGCGAATATCGGCTTCCGTCAGGCGCTCTCCGACAAGGAAAGCCCTCTCCGCCAGCAAATCCTCCAATTCGTCCAGCATTAAGAATACGTCGTGGAAGGCCTCTTCATAGGCTTGCTGCGTCGTGGCGAATCCGGAGCGGTAAACGCCGTTGTTCAACCGCGGATAGATACGATCGTTCAGCGCATCGATTTCGGAACGAAGAGCTTCGGGATAGAGATCGACGCTCTCATCCGCCAAAGCACCGAAGCCGCTGTTGAACATGCGCAGGATATCGGCCGATTCGTTGTTGACGATCGTGCCGGTCTTTTTATCCCACAGGACAGGAACCGTTGCGCGGCCGGTAATCTGCGGATCGACGCGGGTATAGAGCTCGTGCATATAACGCGCGCCATTGACCATATCTTCGTTGGCGCCGGGATGGGTACCGAACCGCCAGCCTTCTTTTGTCAGCGCTGGCTCAACCACCGAAACAGAGATGAGCTCGTCCAGCTTCTTGAGCTTGCGGGCAATCAGTGTTCGCGAAGCCCAGGGGCAGATCAGTGCGACATAAAGATGATAGCGGTCAGCTTCCGCTGCAAATCCGCCCACTCCCGTTGGTCCCGCAGACCCGTCGGGCGTGATCCAGTTCCGAAAGCTGGATGTCTGGCGTACGAAGCCACCTTTGGCATCCTTAGCCTGTACTGGTTGCCAGTCAGCTGTCCATTTGCCGTCTACAAGCACGGTCGTCTTCCCAACATGGTTGATCAGACAGCGCAAGGCCGTCATTGCCGACACTATGCATTCACTCCGGCAACATGATAATCAACCATCCGAGCATTACAGATCACACCAAGAGAGTGAGCTTATCATGTTGGATCGCATCGCCGGGATGGAGGTTTTCGCCAAGGTCGCTGCGATCGGCAGCCTATCAGGAGCGGCCCGTGCGCTTGGCATGTCCCAGACCATGGCGACAAAGCACATGGGCGCGCTTGAAGAGCGGCTCGGCGTGAAGCTTCTGCACCGTACCACCCGCAAGATTACCCTGAACGAAGCAGGCCGCCGCTATCTGGAAAGCGTCGAACGCATTCTCTCCGAGCTTTCGGAAGCTGACGCCATGGCCGCCGCCGAACGAATGGAGGTCAGTGGCACACTTCGTGTCAATGCTCCGGTTTCCTTCGGTGTCAGGGAAATCGTGCCGCTTTTGGCCGAATTGTCCGAACTGCATCCGGCGTTGAGCGTCGATCTGGGCCTGAGTGATCGGACCGTCGATCTTGTCGAAGAAGGATGGGATGTCGCCATTCGCATCGGCCAAATCGAAGACCAGAGCCTGATGGCACGAAGGATTGCGCGCTGTCGCATGCTTGTCACCGCGTCTCCCGCCTATCTCGTGAACCGAACGATGCCGACATCCGTAGCGGATCTGAGCGTGCATAATTGCCTGGGCTACACGCTATCGAGTTCGGTTGGTCCTGATCGATGGCGCTTTGGCCTGGATGGTTCGATCATCGTGCCCGTTACGGGCAATCTCCACGCCAATAACGGTGATGCGCTCGTGGCAGCGGCCTTGGCAGGTCAGGGCATGATCTACCAGCCGACCTTCCTGGTCGGTGATGAAATCCGCGCCGGGCGGTTGGTATCCCTCACGCTCGACCACCCACTGATGGAACTGCCCGGCGTCTTTGCGATCTATGCAAGCAATCGCCGCCCACCTGCCAAGGTCCGGGCATTCATAGACTTCCTGGCGCACAAATTTTCTCCCACACCACGCTGGGATCGCGAACTCCCGATATCGCTAGAATAGCCATCACGCGATACATACGATCCCGTATCTCACGATGGCGAAAAAAGTCCCGCCTTACCAAGCGTTTATGGCGAAGGCATCAATCGGGATTTTCAGATAACTGGTCCCATTGGCTTCCGGAACCGGCATCCGCCCTGCATTGAGGTTGATCTGCAACGCGTGAAGCATCAGGCGCGGAAACGGCAATGTCGCATCCCGCTCCTCACGCTGACGGATGAAAGCTTCACGCCCTTGGGCGACATGCGCGTTTTCCGTCTTTTGCTGTCCGACCGTGCTTTCCCAAACAGCCTCGCGTCCGCCGGGACGATAATCGTGACCGGTGAATAGCCGCGTATCATCGGGAAGAGCGAGGATCGCCCCGATCGAAGACCACAGGCTTGCGGCACTACCACCAGGAAAATCGGCACGGGCACTGCCGCTATCCGGCATGAATAATGTGTCGTGAATGAACGCAGCATCACCGACCACGTAGGTGATCGATGCCAAAGTGTGACCCGGCGAATGGATAACCTTGCAGGTCATGTTACCGATCTGGAAACTTTCGCCATCAGCGAACAGGCGATCCCACTGTGATCCGTCCGTTTTCATCTCCGGCATGTTGTAGATTTTCTGCCAGAGCTTCTGGATATCGACCACTTTCGCGCCGATCGCCGTCGGCGCTCCTGTCTTTCCCTTCAGGTAGGCCGCTGCGGAAAAATGGTCCGCATGCGGGTGCGTATCCAGAATCCATTGCACCATAAGCCGTTCGCTTTCGACATAAGCGAGAATGGCATCGGCACTTGATGTCTTCGTGCTTCCCGATTTCTCATCGTAATCGAGCACCGGGTCGATGATCGCGCAATCCCTCGTTTCCGGATCACTCACCACATACTGGATGCTGCCCGTGCGCTCGTGGTAGAAACCTTTGACCAGAGGATTGGGGCTCATGATGAAAATCCGGATGATTAAAGGGTTAGCTGCAATGTCGGTCTTCCTTCACCGAACTTTCCGTCAGGAACAAGGCCAGCTTAACTGCCCGGCTTCTTGTTCCCACTGACGTTCGGCCAACCCGTCAGAGCCTCATCCCTTTGAAGACTGAGCGGAGACAAACGCGTCATACTGCTGAACGAGCGTCTTCATGGCTTCATCGACGAACCGGCGGTCGATCCCCGTGGCAAACTCGATCCGGCTTTTCTTGCCGTCGGTATGTAGCTGCGCAAAGACCTTACCCTTGTTGTCCTTCAACAGCACGGGCTCTGCAGGCTGGCGCTTTTCCGGCTTGGAGAGATGATTGAATATCAGCTGGAACCGGTCATCGCTTGCCGACGACCGGAAATCGGCATTGGACACTTCAGCCATCGCTGCGGCCTGCGCTGCTTTCGATGCGAGCAATTCACTGAGCTTCATCCACCGATCACGACCAGCCTTAGGCGCTGCGCCGATCGCCCGAATAAGTGCAACCGGAACTGCCTCGACTACCTGCAGCAACCGAGACAGCTCGCTTTTCTGAACCGACAGCGCCTCCCCGATCACCTTGCGGTCGAAACCACCTGCGAGAAGGTTTTTTGCGAAAACCGCCCGCTCGATAAATGAGAGATTGCGACGTTCGGCATTTTCCTTGCCCTGCGCCAGAACCAGTTCGTCGTCAGACAACGAACGGACAATTGCCTTGACCTCGATCCCTAGACGCGAGGCTGCCCGAATGCGGCGATGGCCATAGGCTGTCTGGTATCGACCCGGCTTTTCCGGATGATTGCGCAACAGAACGGGCACCTGCTGTCCGCTTTCACGCATGCTGTCGATGAGTGTCGCGAGATCCTCGTCGTCTTGATCGTCCAGCCGCAACCGGTCTTCGACGAAGGAGGAATCGATCTTTTCGGGATGGATCGAGACGACCCGCTCGCCTTCGCTGAGCGCCTGGCGCAACAAGCGCGCCTCTTCCGCTTCACGGGTCATGGCGTTGAGCGAAAGGCCCATGGCCTTTACCGCGCCGGCAGCACTACGTCCTGCCGGATTGCCCGTGGGGGCAGGCACTTCAATTTCCGGCTTCGGAACCGATTGCGCCTCGGCCGCAGGTGCGGCACCGGGCGCAAGCCCGCCTCCGAACAGCGCTCTCAACTCGTTTTTCCGGCTAGCTGCCATGATCAAAAACCTTTCCTTCTGTCCTATCGACCCCAGGCCGCATGGATCAGAGTCTCTACCTCGCTGTTGACGGCGTTCATCGCCTCGAGTGCGCGGTCATAGGTTGAGCGGGTAAAATTCTCGCGCCCGACCTCGTACAGTGTCTGCTTCGTCAAACCGGCATCCGAAACCGCTGTCGACTTCAGCATAGGGGCCGTAAGGACACGATCCCCAAACAGTGAGCGCATGAAACCGACGATCTGCGCCTGAGGTCCATCATTCGGTTCAAAACGGGTAACAAGATACCGCAGGAAGTCGAAATTCAGCGTGCCCCCCGCCTCGCGGACAACGGAGAGAAGGTCGGATGTCATGAACAGGAACTGGTTCATCGACGCGACATCCAGCATCTGCGGGTGCACAGTCACGACAACCGACGTGGACGCGCAGAGTGCCGACAGGGTCAGGTAGCCGAGCTGTGGCGGGCAGTCGATGACGACCACGTCGTAATCCTGCTCGACCGTCGCCAGAACTGCCTGGATCCGCGCGAAGAACAGCGGCCCGCTATCCTTGCCGCTCTGCCGGTTCGCCAGCGCCTGAGGCGTGACATGCTCGAATTCCTGCAGTTCGATATTGCCGGGAACGAGATCCAAGCCCGGGAAGTAGGTGCTGCGAATGACCTCGGAAAGCGCGCGCTGCTCATCGTCATAGCGGATGGCGCCGTAAAGCGTGTCATTGCCGGTCAGATCAAGTTCCGGCTGATAACCGAACAGAGCTGAAAGCGATGCCTGCGGGTCGAGATCGATGGCGAGTACCCGATGACCTGTCAGGGCAAGATATTGGGCCAGATGCGCCGCCGATGTCGTCTTGCCCGAGCCGCCCTTGAAATTCGTCACCGAGATGACCTGAAGATGCTCGTTCTGCGCGGCGTCCCGGCGAGGAAGATAGGATTTCGCCTTGGCCGTATTGCCCTTGGCTGCGGCCTGTTCTGCAAGATGGCTGCGCAGCGCTTTGATATCGGAGAGCGAATAGAACCGGCGCCCACCCGCACCGGTCTCCGGCTGCGGGCCTTCTCCGGCGAGAGACAACTGGCGAAGGTAACCATCGGATACACCGATAAGCTTGGCAGCCTCGCCGGAAGAAAAGCTGCGCAGCGTCTTGCTCGCAAGCGGCGGGAAAAGACGCTCGCGCATCGCCTTGAGCTGCTCGGAAAGGGCACGCGCATCACTGGCGATGGCTTCGTCGGCAAGTTGCCGCGTTTCCGGCGCAACCTCGCCTCTAGAGGCTCTCATATTCTCAGCCGACCCGGCCATTCCCAAACTCTCCCTGATGCCTCGCTACACGATCCACGTTTACCGTCATGATCGACCGCGGATGGAAGGCGACGCGGCGGCTCACTACGCCCCGCAATAAAAATTACACCGGACGCCGACAGTTACGCCAAAATTCCGAAAAATCACCGCAAGCCGTTACAGAGTGCTTGCATGAGTGATTCGCGTCAAGGGATTTCTATGATCGGGAGAAGCGGTCGCTGGCGCAGAAAATTGAATCTTCATGGAGCCGTTGGCAAAATTGGGCTCTCGCGGTTGCCGCCTTCGCGCAGAGAAGCACTATAAAGCGATATGATTCGGTCAATCGCGATTGGGGACAAGCAATGGAGCCTATCTGGGCGGTCGGATTGATGACCGGAACGGTGCTCGATGGAAATATAGACGTCGCGCTTATCAAGACGGACGGAGAGAGTGTCGAAACTTTCGGCGCATATACGCTTGCCCCTTATTCCGAGAATACCCGTTTTCTTCTGGAGGAGACTCTACGTCAGGCTCGCAGCTGGAATTTCGAAGGTCCGGAGCCTTTGATTTTCAAAGAAGCGGAAGAGGCGCTGACCCGCGCCCAGTCCAGTGCCGTTCGGACACTTGTCGAAAGCGCCGGACTATCCATGGATCAGATCGGCGTCGTTGGTTTCCACGGGCAGACTGTGCTGCACCGCGCACCCACAAGAGAACGCCTGGGCGATACCCGACAGCTTGGCGACGGGCAGTTGATGGCCGGCATTCTTGGAACCAAGGTTGTCTATGATTTCCGCACGGCCGATGTGCGCGCAGGCGGTCAAGGCGCACCACTAGCCGCCATCTATCACACCGCTCTCCTGCGCGAGGTCGATCGAAGCGGTGATACCGCCATCCTCAATCTCGGCGGCGTCGGCAATATTACATGGTGGGATGGCGAGGAACTTGTGGTTGCCTTCGACACCGGACCGGCCAATGCGCCGCTCAACGATTTCATCAAAGGGCTTGGTCTCGGCGAGATGGATCGCGACGGCGCGCTCGGCGCATCAGGCAGGGTGGACGAAGCGCGGCTCGAACGTCTTTTGCAACATCCATATCTGACCGCAGCCTATCCGAAATCACTCGACCGGTTCGATTTCACCGCAGCCATGGCGGATGGCTTGAACCCTGCCGATGGCGCGGCCACTCTTTCCGCCTTCACCGCATCCGCCGTCGGCAAGGCGCTCGACCTTCTGCCGCAAAGGCCCAAGCGCCTGATCGTCAGCGGCGGCGGGCGACGCAACCCCACGATCATGTCGATGATCGAAGAGAGGGCGAAGGTTCACGCCGTTTCAGCCGATGGCTTCGGCTGGCGCGGCGATGCCGTGGAAGCCGAGTGTTTTGCATTCCTCGCGGTACGCAGGTTGCGCGGCCTGCCGATCAGCTTCCCGACAACAACCGGCGTTCCGAAGGAAAAGACGGGCGGCAAGCTCGCTAATCCTTGAATATTTTACACCAGTTTTTCCGATCCTGCCGAAAACGTGACCATCGCCAGAAATAAATCGATTTAAAAAACTTGAGGCCCGCGACACATCGTCCTAGTTATCCAGTCGATTCTAAACCTGCATCGAGAGGCTTACACATGCAGATCGGAATGATGGGACTGGGCCGCATGGGCGGCAACATGGCGCGGCGCCTGATGCGTGCGGGCCATGAATGCGTCGCCTACGACGTCAACCCGGCAGCCGTCGAGGCACTGGCCGGCGAAGGCGCCATCGGCATTTCGTCCATCGAACAGTTCATCGAAAAACTGACGCCCCCGCGCGCCGTGTGGATCATGCTGCCGGCAGCAATCACACCCGGCATCGTCGAAAAGCTGGCTGCCCTCCTGCAGCCCGGCGACATGATTATCGACGGTGGCAATTCCAACTACCGTGACGCGGTAGACCAAAGCGCCAAGCTGGCCGGGAAAGGCATTTCCTACATCGACGTCGGCACGAGCGGCGGCGTCTGGGGCCTTGAGCGCGGTTTTTGCCTGATGATCGGCGGCCCCGACGAAGCGGTCAAACATCTCGATCCGATCTTCGCGACACTGGCGCCGGGAGCGGATCTTGATCCGTCGCTTCGCCCCGCCGAGCGCGGCTATCTGCATTGCGGCCCGAGCGGTGCCGGCCATTTCGTCAAGATGGTGCATAACGGCATCGAATACGGAATGATGCAGGCCTATGCCGAAGGTTTCAACGTGCTGAAACAGGCAAATGTCGGCCATGCCCATCGCGAGGCGGATGCGGAAACGACGCCACTCCCGGACAAGCAGTATTACCAGTTCGACATGGATATCGAGGCGATCAGCGAAGTCTGGCGCCACGGCAGCGTCATCGGCTCGTGGTTGCTCGATCTTACGGCGGACGCTCTGAAGGTCGACCCGTCACTCCGCAACTTCGGCGGCCGCGTTTCGGATTCAGGCGAAGGCCGCTGGACGATGAAGGCCGCGATCGACATGGGCGTTCCCGTGCCGGTTCTGTCTGCCGCCGTGTTCAGCCGTTTCGACAGCCAGGGCAATGCAGAATACGCCAACAAGATGCTGTCGCTGATGCGCAAGTCTTTCGGTGGCCATGTCGAAAAGCCGCATGGCAAGTAGCACTTCCAACAAATAGACCTCAAAACATTTGTTGACACGATAAACAATTGTCTGCATGGGTTTCGCAAGGAGCCCATGCAATGACCCAGCCGCTTGCACCACAGGAAAGCGCCGTTCTGGCCTTGATCCGCGAAAACCCATTCGTCGGTCAGCAGGAAATCGCCACAGCCCTGGGGCTGGCCCGCTCGACGGTAGCCGCTCATATCGTTCAGTTGATGAACAAGGGATATATCCTCGGCCGGGGTTACGTACTCTCGTCCGAAGTCCGCGCATTCTGCATCGGCGGCGCGGTGCTAGACCGCAAATATCACGCCCGCACCAAGATCGTACTCGAGACGTCCAATCCCGTCGAGAGCACCCGCAGCCTCGGCGGCGTCGCCCGCAATGTGGCTGAAAATCTTGCCCGGCTCGGCTCTGCGACCGGCTTCATATCGATCGTCGGCGATGATGACGGCGGGCAGGCATTGCTCAAATACATGCGCGAAATCGGGATCGACGTCAGCCAAGTCGTGACGACCAGCGAACGCCCGACGGCCGAATATGCGGCAATTCTCGATGCGGCCGGCGATCTCGTTCTCGGCATTGCCGACATGAACATTTTCGACCTGTTCCAGCCGGATCATATCGAGCGTGCCTGGCCACATCTCGCCGCTTCGAACTGGGCCTTTGCCGACTGCAATCTTCCTGCGGAAGCGCTAATCGCGCTGATCGACCGTTGCAAGAATGCGGCCTGCCATCTGGCGATCGATGCCGTATCCACCCACAAGGCCATGCGCCTGCCGAAGGACCTGAACGGGATCGACCTCCTGTTCATGAATATCGACGAGGCGAACGCCATTCTCGGCCAGACCCACCCGCACACACCAGAAGGTGCCAAACAGGCTGCATTGGCGCTGCAGAAGGCAGGCGCCGGCATGGCTGTGGTCAGCGCCGGGGCGCAAGGCATGGCGGTTGCCGGACGGCAAGCCGTGGACTTCGTCAATGCCGTCAGGGCTGCCCCCATCGACATGACCGGCGCCGGCGATGCGATGATTGCCGCGACGCTTCATCGACTGCTCGAAGGCGACGAGATTTTCGAGGCGGCCCGCACCGGCGCGCTTGCCGCCACACTCACCACTGAATGTAATGCCAGCGTGCACCCCGACCTGTCTGCCGAGCTTATCGAAGCCAATCGGCACAGGCTGACGAACTGAAAGGACTTAACGACATGCAATTGCTGAAGCCTAAGCTCAACAAGGAAGTCGCCGACGCGATTGCGAAGGGCGGACCGGTCGTGGCGCTCGAATCCACCATCATCACCCATGGCATGCCTTACCCCGCCAATCTCGAAACCGCCAAGGCGGTCGAGGATGTTGTGCGTGCCAACGGCGCCGTCCCGGCAACGATCGCCGTCATCGATGGCGAACTGCGCGCCGGCATCGACGCCGACGAGCTGGAAAAACTTGCCCAGGCCAAGGACGTTGTAAAGGCCTCCGGCCGCGACCTCGCCGTTGCCATGGTGCGCAAGCAGACGGCCGGCACGACCGTTTCCGCAACCATGCTGCTGGCTGACCTCGCCGGCATCGAGATTTTCGCCACCGGCGGTGTCGGCGGCGTTCACCGCGGTGCCGAGCAGACCTTTGACATTTCCGCCGACCTGACCGAGCTCGGCCGCACGAAAACCGCCGTCGTCTGCGCCGGCGTCAAGTCGATCCTCGATATCGCCAAGACGCTCGAATATCTGGAAACCCAGCGCGTCCCGGTCATCGCCTACGGAACCGACGAGTTCCCGGCCTTTTTCACCCGCAAGAGCGGTTACAAGGCCGATCACAAGCTGGACAGCGCCGCCGAGATCGCCAAGGCGATGTGGCTGCATCACCAGCTCGGCACCGGCACCGGTCTTCTGATCGCCAACCCGATCCCGGAAGCGGCAGCTCTGACGCCGAAATTCATCGACGGGACGATTGCCGATGCGGTTCGCGAGGCCGATGAACGCGGCATCGGCCGCAAGGAGCTGACGCCCTTCCTGCTTGCCCGCATCAACGAACTTTCCAAGGGCGAAAGCCTGAAGGCCAATATCGAACTGGTGAAGAACAATGCGACGCTCGCCGCCAAGATGGCCGTCGCCTATTCGGCCTTCAAGAAAGGCTGATCGCACGATCTATACGGCTGGGTCTCAACCCAGCCGTATATGCGGGACTTTGCCCTGTTCAGCAGCCTCGACCGCATCCTCATAACCCGCATCGGCATAACGGATGATGCCGAGCGACGTATCGTTGGTAATCGACATATCGAGCCGCTCTGCCGCAGCTTCCGTCCCATCGGCCACGATCGTTACCCCGGCGCTGGTCATGTAACCGGCATAACCGCCACCTCCCGAATGAATGACGACAAGATCGGCCATCGACGAGCAAAGCGCCATGGCGTTGATCAGCGGCCAGTCGGCAATGGCATCCGAGCCATCCTTCATATTCTCGGTCATGATGTTCGGATGTGCCATCGCGCCGGCATCCAGATGGTCACGAGAGAAGGCAATCGGCCCTTTTAGCTCGCCCTTTGCCACCAGTTCGTTAACCGCAAGCGCCAGCTTCGTGCGCTCGCCATGGCCAAGCCAGGCAATCCGTGCCGGAAGCCCCTCGAACGGCACATTCTCCCGCGCCAGCCTGATCCAGTTGGTGACGATGTGATTGTCCGGGAAAAGCGCAAGAACGAGATCGTCGATACGGCCGATATCGCTTTCCTCGCCGGATAGCGCCATCCAGCGGAAGGGGCCGATCGCCTGGCAGAAAAGCGACCTCAGATAGGCCTCGGTAAAGATTGGGATGTCGAAAGCGTTTTCGACGCTGCCCTCTCTAGCTTGAGTACGGATAAGGTTGCCATTGTCGAAAACCTCGGCCCCTCTTTCCTGCAGGGTCAGCATTGCGCGGACATGATCGGCGATCGAGGCGCGGCTTGCCGCCATCAACTGCCCCTGCCCTTCCGTTCGAAGCCGGCGCACTTCTTCAAGGCTCATACCTTTCGGAACATAGCCGTAGACGAGATCATGCGCCGAGGTCTGGTCGGAAACGACGTCCGGCACGATGCCGCGCTTGACGATCTGGGGATAGATGTCCGCCGCATTGCCGACGAGACCGATCGAGACCGCCCGCTTTTCCTTCACTGCCGCATCGATCATCGTGAGCGCCGTATCGAGATCGGGCGCGACTTCATCGAGAAAGCCGATAGCCTTGCGCTTGGCGACGCGTTCGGGATCGATATCGACCACAAGGATCGCAGCCCCCGCCATGCGGCCGGCGAGCGGTTGCGCACCACCCATGCCGCCGAGCCCGGCAGTCAGCACGAACCGCCCGGCAAGCGTGCCGCTAAAGCGCTTTTCGGCGATCCGCATGAAGATCTCGTAGGTACCCTGGATCACGCCCTGGCTGCCGATATACTGCCAGGCCCCGGCCGTTAGTCCACCCCAGCAGATCAGCCCCTTTTCCTGCAACTGGTAGAAATACTCGGCCTTCGCCCATTGGCCGACGATATTGCAATTCGCCATGATCACCAGCGGTGCCTTGGCATGTGTCTTCAGCAACCCGACCGGCTTGCCGGACTGGATGACCAGCGTCTGATCCTCGTCCATCTCCTTCAAGGCCCTGACAATCGCATCATGCGCCGCCCAGTTGCGCGCAGCCTTCCCGAGCGCCGCATAAACGATGAGATTGTCGGGATCCTCGCCGACCGAGAGAACGTTTTCGAGAAGTCTCAGCAACGCTTCCTGCCGCCAGCCCTTGGCACGCAACTCCGGCCCGCTGGGGATCGGGAATTTCGGATGACGCGGATTGGATTTCGGCATGGCTTTCTCCTCACCCCAAAGCGTAGTCGGCAATGCTGATCCCGAGCGCCTTCTCGACGATCGGGTAGACCGACGGATCCTTGACGCTAGACGACAGCGGAATGATCGTCTTCGGCACATGCAGAAGAAACACCGGCATGCCCACCTGCAATTGCCCGACACTCATCGGCTCGCCTTCCGAAGAAAGGGTCGAGATGATGTCAGGAAAAGTCGCGAGCCGGTTTCCGCCGGCATCATCAACCGCCATGTATTCGTTCATCACATGCAGCGTCACCGCTCTGTCACCGCGGCCGACCGTGATCGTGCCGACGTCGAAAGCCTCGTTCGTATAGACAACCGATTTAGCGCTAACCTCGCCTTCCGCGATGATCGCACCCCCGGTCGTCTTGACGATCGCATCGATGATCGCATGCCCTCCCCTGGCATCCGCCTCGATGATCGCTTCGCCGAGCTTCAACGCGAGGCTGATACCGCCGAGCGCCGCATTCCGGCGCACATAGGAGGCCCGCAGCGGATTGCGGCAGGAGGCGATGAAACCGCCCGACATGTCGGAAGCGGTGCGAAGCACCGGCGAGACCTTGGCGGTCGCGCCGCGAATAACCAGTTCGATATAGCGGTTTTCGGCGCGATTGCCGCCGACAGCCGTCTGGATCATTTGTTCCGGCGAATTGGCCATGCCGATCGAGCCCATGTCTCCTGTCGGATGCGCTCGCACATCGCCAACGGCATCCAGCACCTTGGTGCCGAGAATGGCGGAAGGCAGCCAGCCGTTCAGCGTCGATGATTTGCCGTTCTGGCCGATCATCAGGGCCGAGACCTTCTCACCCAGCGCATCCTGCAGAAGCTGAACGGCCTTGACGTAATCGACTCCCTGCATTTCCCAGGCGGTGGTGGAGGCGGGTGCGCCGATGGCCGCCGCGGTTGCCACCCAGTCGTCATCCTCCAGTTCGTCGATCGTGATCAGCTCCGGTCTGCCGATCGAGACTGCGGCATAACCCAGCATTCGGCCATGATCGGACCAACCGCCACCACCGGCCGCATAGACGGAACCTCCGCGCACGGCGGCTTCCACATCCTTCTCCGTCAGTATGCGTCCCATGCGGTCTCCCTATCTTTTGTCCAGATCCAGAATTGCCTCGTAAAGAACGGCCGCGCCGAGCGTGATCGCATCATTTTCCGACCATTCTTCCGCAGCATGGCTGCGCCCGTCCTTGCTGGCGATGAAGATCATCGCAGCCGGCGCCACCTTGGAAAGAAAGGCCGCATCATGTCCGGCGCCAGAGACCATCGGCCTGCTGGTTGCGCCGATCCGAGCAGCGCTCGACGCCAGAACATCCGTCACCATTTCGGACATAGGCGTCGGAGCCGCATTGGAAACCCTGCGTGGTTCCGCAATCGTCACGCTCCGTTTTGCAGCCGTCTGCGCACAAAGTGCAGAGAGGGCCGCAACGAATTCATCCATGAGAGCGGGATCGACGGCCCGGGCATCGATCAGCATCCGGACATGAGATGGAATGACATTGGCAGCATTCGGCTCCATCGAAAATTCGCCTACGGTGCCCGCAAAATAGCTCGATCCGAGCGCCAGTTCCTTGGCGACACGCTCGATACCGAGCACTAGGCAACACGCGGCCCCCAGGGCGTCATAACGCGCATTCATCGGCGTCGTGCCGGCATGATCGGCACGACCTTCGACCAGAATCTCGAAGCGGGAAATCCCGGTGATCGCTCCCACGATGCCGATATCGATCCCCTCCCGCTCAAGCACGGTTCCTTGCTCGATATGCAACTCCAGAAAGGCCTTGATGTCGTCACGGCCACCGATTTGCGAAGGATCACCACCGACCTCGCGAATTCCTTCGGCGAGATCGATATGTCTCCCATCCGTATCAGCCGTGCGCTCCAGCCACTCGCCGGGACGCACTCCGGTCATTCCCCGGCTGCCGATACAGGACACCCCGAAAATCGAGACTTCTTCCGCCAGAAAATCGACGATTTCCAGATCTTGTTCCAGTTCAATCCCCGCATCGCTCAGCGCGCGCGCCACTTCGAGCGCGGCAATCACACCGGCGATCCCATCGAAACGACCGCCATTCGGCACCGTGTCGGTATGCGAGCCGAGCATCAGTGTACCGCCGCCCGTCTTTCCCTTTCGACGCCCGATCAGGTTACCTGCTGCATCGATACGCGTTTCAAGCCCTGCATCTTGAAACGCCTTCTTCACATAGGCGCGTCCCTTGAGAAACATCGGCGTGAATGCGCGACGCGTCCATGGTCTGTCGGGTTCGGTGATATTGGCAAGGGCGTCGATATCTGCCGCGATACGGCCGGCATTGACGACGAGATTGGAAGTCATATGGCAAGATCCTGAAATGAAATGCTGGCAGTAGATCGGGCGAAGCATCCGGGCCGGCTCGGCATCAGGCTTCGCTCTTTCATCAACGAGTATTGAGAGAAGATAGGTTCGCTAAACCCGTTAAGGCAAGCTGATTTGATCAGGCCGTGGCCCACCGATTGCGGCGATCATTCGCTCTGACGCGACACGCCGCAAAGCCACGAGCGAAGCCGTTGACGGCTCTGAAAACATCGGTCATTTGTATAGGCAATAAAAAGAGCAGCGATAAAATTCGCTGTCATACGGTGGGAACAGCCGAACTGCGGTCCTTAAGGTAGAACAACGCGGAGAAATCACCAATGCTCAAAAGACAAATGATGAAGGCTGTCGCCGCTGGCGCCCTTCTGCTTGCCACGTCGTTTTCGGTCCACGCTGAAGACGTGCTGGCCAAGGCCAAGGCTGCAGGCGTTCTGAAAGTCGGCACGGAAACGGCATTCGCCCCTTTCGACTTCATCGATGCCGGCGAACACAAGGGCCTGAACGTCGACTTTTTCGAAGCGCTCGGCAAGGATCTCGGCGTCAAGATCGAATGGGTCGAACTGCCGTGGGATAGCGTTCTGCCAAGCCTTGAAGCCGGCAAGTTCGATGTCGTTGCCGGCCCGGCCACCATCACCAAGGCCCGCATCTCGCGTTATCGCATGAGCGCCCCGGTCGCCGAAGCTTCCGTCGCAATCCTGAAAAAGGCCGGCGACACTTCGATCACCAAGCCGGAAGACATCGCAGGCAAGGCCGTCGGCGTCGGCAAGGCAACCGCACAGCTGGCACAGCTGCAGGAATATTCAGCAACGCTTGCCGAGAAGGTCAACGTTCGCGAATATGTCTCGTTCAACGATGCCTATGCGGACCTTGCGACCGGCCGCGTCGTCGCTGTCGCGAACTCTCTTCCGAACATCGCCTTCGTCGCCAAGCAGCGCAATGGCGCATTCGAAGTCGTGACCCCGGCTTTCGGCAAGAAGACCTATTTCGGCTTCATCGGCACGAAGGACGACGGTCACAAGTCGCTGCTCGATTATATCGACACCGAAATCCTGGCGATGAAAAAGGACGGACGTCTGGCCAAGCTGCAGGAAAAGTGGTTCGGCACGACTTTCGATACGCCGGACTCTGTGCCTGATCCGGCATTTTGAGCCTCAGTCGATTGCGGGGATGCGCCTGGCGCATCCCCTGATCCCTCGTTCCCTCCGTTTCGCCCTGCGCATCGCGCCGGCGACCAACGAAGCGTAGCCGATGACGCCAAAACTTTTCACGCTGCTTCTGGAGGCGGCTCTCTCGACCCTTGGCATCAGCCTGGTGTCGATCGCGATCGGGTTCGTGATCGCCATGCTGCTTTCCGCCGCGCTCCTGTCGCGCAAGTCGATCTACATCCTGCCGGCAAGGCTGTTCATCAGCTTTTTCCGCGGCGTGCCGCTGCTGGTCCAGCTGCTGCTTATCTACACCCTGTTGCCGGTGATCGGCATAAATGTCCCAGGCATCGTCGCCGCGATCGTCGGCCTATCGCTCTGCACGGCAGCCTATCAGGCTGAAAACCTGCGGGGCGGTTTCGCCAGCGTCCCGCGCGGTCTCATCGAAGCGGCCGATGTGGCAGGCTTTACCGGCGTCCATACCTTCATCCGCATCCGCGCGCCGATTGCGCTGCGGCTTACCTTCCCGGCGCTGGTGAACGAGGCGATCATGATACTCAAATCCTCCTCGCTCGTCTCTGTCGTGGGGATCATCGAAATCACCAAGATGGCGCAGGATCTCGCCTCCAGCACCTATCAGCCGATCCCGATCTTCGCGTCGGCAGCGCTCATTTATTTCGTCATCAACTCCGCAATTGCACTGCTCGGCCGCTATGCCGAACGTTCCCTGAAGGGAGCCTCGGCATGATGTTCGATCCGCAGGTCATTATCGAAAAACTGCCGGAAATCGGCAGCGGGCTGTTCGTCACCCTTTGGCTCTGGATCGCCGGCGTGCTAGGCGGGGTCGTTGCAGGCTTTATCGTCGCCACCGCGCGCCGTTTCGGCGGCAAGATCGTCAATGCCGTGCTCGGCACGATCGTGGAAGTGCTGCGCGGCACGCCGTTCCTGATCCAGATTTTCCTTCTCTATTACGGTGGCCCGTTCGTCGGCCTGATGCTCGATCCCATCCCCTGCGGGCTGATCGGGCTTACCGTCTATAGCGCCGCCTATTACAGCGAGGTGTTCCGCGCCGGTTATGCGTCGGTGCCGGTCGGCCATGTCGAAGCCGCCGCCTGCCTCGGCATGACGCGGTTCCAGACGATCAGCCGTATCCAGGTGCCGGAAATGGCGCTGATCGTACTGCCGCCGGCGATCAATCTGGCCGTCATCCTGCTCAAGGAATCCGCCGTGCTATCGATCATCACGGTGCCGGAGCTGACCGCCACCGTCAGCGCCATCGGCTCCCAGCAATACGCATTTCTCGAAGCGATCTTCGTTTTGGCGATCGTCTACTGGATCATCGTTGAACTCACAGACCGGCTCGGCCGCATGGCCGAAAATCGTCTCTCCCGACTGAGGTTTTCGAAAGCATGAGTGTACCCGCCATCGCCATCCGCAAACTCGTCAAGCGGTTCGCAGATACCACCGTGCTGCAGGACATCGATCTGGAAATCCCGGAAGGCAAGGTCTCCTGCCTCATCGGCCCATCCGGCTCGGGAAAAAGCACGTTGCTGCGCTGCCTCGCCTTTCTGGAAGAACCGACCAGCGGCATGATCACCATCAACGGAGAAGCGTTGGGCTTTTTCGAGGATGACAATGGCCGCCGCGAGCGCCTGCCTGCCAACCAGATCCGGGCGGTGCGCACAAAGACCGGCATGGTCTTCCAGCAGTTCAATCTCTGGCCGCACATGACCGCACTCGGCAATGTCAGCGAAGCATTGAAACTCGTCCGCAAGGTGCCGAAGGCGGAAGCGGAAGAGCGGGCAATGGCGCAATTGCGCAAGGTAGGGCTGGAAAACCGTGCCGGACATTACCCTTCGCAGCTTTCCGGCGGCCAGCAGCAACGCGTGGCGATTGCCCGGGCGCTCGCACTCGAACCGAAAATCATGCTGTTCGACGAGCCGACCTCTGCGCTCGATCCCGAATTGACCGGTGAAGTGCTCAACGTCATGCGGGACCTGGCGGCGGAAGGCATGACGATGGTGGTCGTTACCCACGAGATCGGCTTTGCCGCAAGCGTCGGCCAGCAGATCAGCTTCCTCGATCATGGACGACTGCTGTTTTCGGGGCCGCCGGCGGAAATCTTCGCCAAGCCGCGCCACCCGCGCCTGGAGCAATTCCTCGACACCTATCTCGATCGCGGCGCCAGCATGCTCGCATGATCGACGCGGATATGACTGCCGACCCGATTCCCGAGACCCCGCTTTCGCTTCATCAGCGAATACTTTTCGATATCGAGCAGAATATCCTGACCGGTCGCTGGCAACCCGGCTTCAGAATAGCATCGGAGCAGCAACTGGCTTTGCAATATGGCTGTTCGCGGATGACCGTGAACAAGGTCGTGACGCAACTGGCGCGCGCAGGTCTGATACAGCGACGGCGCAAGGTTGGCAGTGTCGTGCTCCCGCAGAGGGCGCAAAGCGCCATTCTCGAAATCTACGACATTCGCGAAGAGGTGAAGGCGAAGGGCCAAATCTATAGCCATCGCATTCTGAGTCGCGCGGTGAGACCGGCGGATAGTGACGAGGCCGAGCGTCTCGACATCCCGCGCAAGAAAGCGATCGCTGACATCACCTGCCTGCATTATGCGGGCGAGCAACCATTCTGTCTTGAGCAACGCCTCATCAATCTAGATGTCGTGCCTGATGCCAGCGGAGAAAAATTCGAAACCCTGTCTCCCGGCCCCTGGCTACTCGACCACGTGCCATGGAGCGCAGCCGAACACCGGATCGCGGCCCGTGGTGCCGGCCCTACGGAAGCCGCGCATCTCACGATCCCCATCGGCAGCCCGGTCATGGTCGTCGAGCGCCAGACATGGCGGCTCGATCAGTCCGTGACATCGGTTCGGCTGACCTATCCCGGCAAAAGCCACACGCTCACCGCCCGCTTCACCCCATCTCAGGCGGGCTGAAACACGAAGACTATCGAGAGGAGTCGAGGAACCATGGCACGCGAAGACAAGCTGAAACTTGGAACCTTTGTCTATACGTTTGGCTTCAACCCGGCGAGTTGGCTGCATCCGGCAGCCGACGTCAATGGCGCGAACCGGATCGACCACCTGCTCAACGTTGCTCGCATTTCGGAACAGGCCAAGCTCGACTTCATGTTCGTGGCGGATTCACCGGCCGCTGCGATCGGCGATGCGGAAGCTCTCTCCCGCTCGCCGACAAAGATGAACCGGTTCGAGCCGCTGACCCTGATCACCGCCCTTGCGACCATGACGGAGAAACTCGGCTTCGTGGCGACAGCCTCGACCAGCTATTACGAGCCTTACAACATCGCCCGCATATTCTCTTCCATCGATCATCTGAGCGGCGGCCGGGCATGCTGGAATGTCGTCACCTCCGACCATGACGAAACCGGTTATAACTTCAATCGCGAGGGGCTCGATCCACATGCGATCCGCTATGAGCGCGGCGAGGAATTCGTCGATGTCGTTTTCGGCTTGTGGGACAGTTTCGAGCCAGATGCGCTTCTGCTCGATCGCGACAACGGCGTCTATTACGACAAGGACAAGCTGCACACGCTGAACCACAAGGGCAAGCATTTCCAGGTTCGCGGACCGTTGAACATCGCCTCGACCCCGCAGGGCAGACCAGTCATCGCTCAGGCCGGCGGCTCGGAAGCGGGCATGGAGCTTGCCGCACGAACCTCGGAGATCGTCTTCAGCCTCGCCTCCAGCATTGAGCGCAACGGTGCATTCTACCGCAATGTCAAAGGCCGAATGTCCAAATACGGCCGCATCGACGACGACTTGAAGATGATGCCGGGCATTGTCGTCAATGTCGGCGAGACGAAAGCCGAGGCCCAAGCCAAGGTCGATTTCCTGATCGATAACCTTCATCCGGATGTCGGCCGCTGGATGCTAGGCGAATTCCTGGAGGCGGATCTTTCGGGCGCGGAACTCGACAAGCCCTTCCCGATGGAGCGCCTGCCGCAGCAGCCGAAGGGTTCGAAAGCACTATTCGAGGAACTGACCGATTTCATCAAGCAGGGCCACACGCTGCGCCACCTGATCCACCACTACGCGGAAAAGAGCACCGGCAATGGTATTACCGGCACGCCGAAGGAAATCGCCGATTTCATGGAAGAGTGGTTCGAAGCCCGCGCCGCCGACGGCTTCATCCTGATGTTCCCGACCCTGCCCGCAAGCCTGACCGACTTTACCGAACTCGTCTTGCCGGAACTGCGCCGTCGCGGGCTTTTCCGCGAAGAATACGAAGGCCCGACGCTTCGCGAGAATCTCGGCCTCTCGATGCCCGCCAATCGCTACGCAGCGGCCCGCCAGAAGGGTTGAGGCAATACCCGAGAAAAGGCGCCCGCGATGTAACGGGCGCCTTTTCCATATTCAATCTATATCAGTTGAGAACGCGAACAACCGTGTGTGTCTGCGGATCGACGATCACGCGCTGCTGGTTGACGACTGCATAGGCATAGGTCGGATCTTCCGGCACCGGCGTCAGCACCACCTGCTGCGGGATGGGGCGACCGACGACTACCTGTTCCTGAACGACGACCGTCTGCGCCGGCATCGGCTGGGTCTCGACGTAACGCACGACGCGTTCCGGCGGCGGATCGATTGCGGTACCGGCAGCAGCTCCAACGATGCCGCCAACCGCAGCGCCCACCGGGCCGCCGACTATTGCGCCGGTGACCGCACCGCCGACAGCACCGTTAACCGTGCTCTGCTGGGCCAAGGCACCGGTGGCGAAAGCTGCTATGGCAGCGGATACCAGGATCATCTTTTTCATCACAGAACTCCTTGCTTGCGATGGCGGGAAAACGCGAGCTAGCCCGCGCCGTTCCTCACCGGGACCTTTGCGGTTGAGCATGCGACTTTGGTCCGGCCATGCAAAATAGTGTCCAGCTCGCCCCATTGACGCCGTGAAGCCGAGCCTTAATTATTTTCTTCTGATGCACCCACCGAGGCTTTCGTGCGCCTACCCAATGTTGTTGCTTTTTGGACCGGACAGTCGCTCGCCCGCCAGTTTCTGCTTGCCGGCGGGTTCATTTCGATCATCGCGACGCTGATCGTCGGCACCTTCGTTGCCAGCCTCATCGAAGAAGCCGTAACGCGGAATTCCGGGGCTTCGACGGCGCTTTATGTCGATAGCATCATTGCTCCGATCCTTCCCGACCTGACGACCACGGAAAAGCTCGACGAGTCGATCGAACGGGTACTCGATGAAACCCTGTCTCAGGGCGCGCTCGGGCAGCGGCTGATTTCCTTCCGGCTCTGGCGCAAGGACGGCACGATCCTCTACGCCAATGACAAGTCGCTGATGGGGAAGAAACTTGCCCCGAGCAAAGACCTGACGACGGCTTTCTCCGGCAGAATGGTGTCGGAGTTCAACCAGATCGACCGGCAAGAAGCGGAAGCACTCGGCAACCAGACGCAGCCGCTTCTCGAAATCTATAATCCCGTGCTGCAGCCATGGTCGGGCGAGGTCGTAGCGGTTTCGGAATTCTATGAGGTGGCAACCGATTTCGAGCGCAGCCTTCAGAGCGCAAGATTGCGTGCCTGGCTGGCCGTCATCGCCGTGATCGCGGCAATCTTCTCGCTGCTGTCGCTGATCGTCTTTCGCGGCAGCCGGCTCATCGAACTGCAGCGCGGCCTTCTCAATGCCCGGGTCGGCGAGCTTTCGCATCTTCTCAAGCAGAACCGGGAACTGCACGCCCGCGTCCAGAAGGCCAGCCAGCAAACGACCGCCATCAACGAACGATTTTTAAGGCGGCTGGGAGCCGATCTCCACGACGGGCCGGCGCAGCTTATCGCCTATGCATCCCTGCGGATCGATAGCCCCGCCATTCTCGGCGCCCAGGCACTTCGCGAAGCGCGCGAGGCGGAGGTCACATCGATCAAGAAGAGCCTGCAGGAAGCTATGCGCGAAATCCGCAGCATCTGCCACGATCTCATCCTTCCCGAGATCGAAGCCGCAAACTTTCAGGACGTCATCCTGCAGGCCGTCCAGCGCCACCGGGAGCGAACCGGCGTTCCGGTTGCCCTTACAATGGCCGCAGTCGGGTGGCAGCCAAGCCCGGCGGAAAAAATATGCGTCTACCGCTTTGTTCAGGAGACGCTTAACAATGGCTGGCGGCATGCGGGAGGATCGGGCCAGAAAGTGCTGCAACGTTTGGAAGAGCATTGCGTTGTGGTGGATGTCATCGATACCGGCCCCGGCTTCGATCCGACACAGATCAAACCGACGAGCCTCGGCATCGCCGGTTTGAGGGAACGGATAGAGAGCCTCGGAGGACGGTTCGACATCGTTTCCAACAGCAATGGTACGACAGTGACGATGACTTTGAAGATTTGCGAAACGGAGAGAACTTGATGACGGATCTGCGGGTTGCCGTATGCGACGATCACCCACTTTTCAGGGAAGGCGTTGCGCGCACATTGACCGAACTCGGCTTCGATATCGTGGCTGAAGGGGGAAGTCGCGAGGATGCAATCGAAATCGCCCAGCGGCACCAGCCGGACATTCTCCTGATGGATATCTCGATGCCGGGCGGCGGCCTTGGTGCAATCGGCCCCATCCTTGCCGAGCGGCCCGACCAGAACATCGTGATGCTGACAGTATCGGAAACCAGTGACGATATCCGCCAGGCCCTGCAGGACGGCGCCAAGGGTTATGTGCTCAAAGGGATCGGATCCGGTTCGCTTGCGGAAATCCTCCGTTCCGTTGCCGCCGGTGAGGGGTACGTAGCGCCCGCACTTTCCGCCAAGCTCCTTTCGGAGCCGCCGGCATCAGCCGACGAGGACAGCTTCTCCGTTGCCATGCGAGAGCTGACGACACGCGAACGCGAGGTTCTGAGGCTAGCAGCCGAAGGCCTGAGCAACAAGGCGATCGCCATCGAACTCGATCTTCACGAAAAAACGGTCAAGCATCACATGACGCGCATCTTCACAAAGCTGAACGTCACCAACAGAACCGCCGCGGCAATCGCCTGGACCGAAGCGTCACGGGAAAGTTCCGCTCGTACGCTTTCCTCATAGCGGGAAAACAGCCACATGGCGAACCATCTGGAAAGTTGGCTCGCCAATCACTCACTTCATTCCAGTCATTCAATTGATTGCTGGCATTTACTTGATCAAGGAACGCAACCTGTCGAGGTCGGATTTCGTCGCTGCGCGATTGACGATTGTCCTGCCGCTTTTATCGCGCATGACATAACGGCCGCGATCATTCACCTCTTCGCCAATGCCGCTGCCGTGCCTTACCCTTATGCCGCGATTGTCGACATCGACGCTATCTTTCTGAGAGCGGCTGTCCGTTGTCTTAGTCTCCGCCGCAGTATCGGTGTTGCGCCCGCGATCGCCACGCCCGGCATTGCCTTCGCTGCTGTCGGCGCCGCCACCTCTGCCTGAATTGCTGGAATTGCCGCCGCCATCACGGCCACCTCTCCCATTTCCGCGCCCTTCCGAGCCATTGCGCGCCATCGCGGAATTCGCGCCGAATGGCACAAGACCTAGGAGAAGGGCAAGCATCAGGGCTGAAGTGATCTGTCGGCGGGAGTGAATGGCAACCTCCATCGGACGAGAGTCAGTTATTGCATCCTACTATCAGGCAACATCTCAGCCCAGCCATAGTTCCGCCCATAATGGCTCGATCGGACCTTTGCGAATGCACGCGCCGGACCATAGTCCGAACATGTTGGCCGATATCCGGCTTCAATCGGCTGCGTTTCCGTCGCTCCCGCGCTCCTTTTCGAAAAGCGACCATGCCGCAATGAAGAGCGCTGCAATCAGCGGGCCGATGACGAAACCGTTGACGCCGAAGAGCGAAATGCCGCCAACAGTCGAGATCAGCACGACATAATCAGGAAGCTTCGTTTCCTTTCCAACCAGCGGCGGCCGAAGAATATTGTCGATGAGGCCAATCACGAACACACCGACCGCCACGATCACGGCAGCCTTCAAAACTTCACTGGTGACGGCCAGATAGATCGCCGTCGGCACCCAGACGAGAGCAGCGCCAACCGCAGGCACCAGCGAAAGAAGAACCATCAGGACGCCCCACAGCAGCGCCGGCTGCACGCCCAGGAACCAGAAGGTGACGCCGCCGATAAAGCCCTGAATGATGGCGATGATGATGTTTCCCCTCACCGTGGCCCGCACGACGGAGGCGAACTTCGCCATGAACTGCGTCGTATGCTCGTCGCTCAGAGGTGCAGCACTTCGTATCGAAGCCGCAAGCGAGCGTCCATCACGAAACAGGAAGAAAAGCAGGTAGAGCATCAGGCCGAAAGCGATAAAGAATTCCGCAGTGCTCTGGCCGAAATTCAAGGCGCGCCCGGCAAAGAAGCTTCCGCCTTGCATCAGCGAAGACGAAAAACGATCGCGCAGAGCCGCGAAGCCACCGGTCTCGATCGTCTGCAACCAGTCCTGCATGAAGGCGGGAAGAGCCGTCACGACCTCGTTGAGCATTCGGTTGAGATCGATCTGCCCGCTCGAAATCCTCTGATAGAGACCGGTCCCCTCCTGAATGAGCGAGGCAAGAATCGCCAGACCCGGCAGGATGACGAGGCAAAGGCAGATCAGCACGGAGAGAACGGCTGCACTATTTCGCCGTCCGCCAAGCGCGCTTTCCAGCTTGGCATAGAGCGGGAAGAAGATGATGGCGAAGACCACCGCCCAGAAAACCGCAGAATAGAACGGGATGAGGATTGCGATGAAGGCCAGCGTCACGAGCACAAGCAGAATATAAAAGCTGACACGCTGAACCACGAATATCCCATCCTGCATTTGAACGTTTTCGCAGACAGAGATAACGCGTAAAAACGATCCGTCTACAGATGTCACTCTGCAGACGGATCGCGCACAGGTCTTTTACATTTCTACAGCCGCAACGATTGCGGCCATTATCAGGCCTGAGTGTAGGCCGTCTTCACCACGGTGAAGAATTCGGCCGCATATTTGCCCTGCTCGCGCGGGCCGAAGGATGAAGCCTTGCGCCCGCCGAAGGGCACATGAAAATCGACACCCGCCGTCGGCAGGTTGACCATCACCATGCCGGCTTCGGAATTGCGCTTGAAATGCGTCGCATATTTCAGGCTCGTCGTCGCAATGCCGGCGGAAAGACCGAAAGGCGTGTCATTGGCCATTGCCAGCGCCTCGTCATAATCCTTGACGCGAATGACACTGACGACCGGGCCAAAAATTTCCTCACGGCTGATGCGCATCTGGTTGGTCGCTTCGGTAAACAGCGCCGGCTGCAGGAAGAAACCGGGCGTGTCACGCTCCAGTCGCTCGCCACCGAAGGCAAGCTTGGCGCCTTCCTTGATGCCGATCTCGATATAGTCCGTGTCCTGCTTCAACTGGCGAACGTCGACAACCGGTCCGACGTGGGTTTCGGGCCTCAGTGCATGGCCCACCTGAATGCCCTTCATCCGTTCGGTCAGCGCCGCAACGAACTTGTCATGGATGCCTTCGGTGACGATCAGGCGCGAGGACGCCGTGCAGCGCTGACCGGTGGAGAAGAAGCCGGAATTTGCCGCAGCCTCCACGGCAACGCCAAGATCGGCGTCGTCGAGAACGATCATCGGGTTCTTGCCGCCCATCTCCAGCTGGAACTTGCGGTTATGCTCGATCGAGGCTGCCGCCACGCGCTTGCCCGTGCCCGTCGATCCCGTGAAGGTGATGCCGGCGATATCCGGGCTGTCGAGCATCGTCTGGCCGACGACCGAACCCGGTCCCATCACCAGATTGAGCACACCCTTGGGAAGGCCGGCGCGATGCAGGATATCGACGATTGCCCAGGAGCAGCCAGGTACGAGGTCCGCCGGCTTGAAGACCACCGTATTGCCGTAGCAAAGCGCCGGTGCGATTTTCCAGGCGGGAATGGCGATCGGAAAATTCCACGGCGTGATGATGCCGATGACGCCGAGCGGTTCGCGGGTGATCTCGACGCCGATGCCGGGCCTTGCCGATGGCAGGACTTCGCCCGCCAGCCTCAGCGTCTCGCCGGCAAAGAAATCGAAAATCTGGGCGGCACGCGTGACTTCGCCGATCCCCTCGGCCAGTGTCTTGCCCTCCTCGCGGGAGAGAAGCGTGCCAAGTTCCTGCTTGCGCGCCAGGATTTCGTCAGCAGTCTTTTTCAGGATCGCATGACGCTCCAGAATTCCGGACCGGGACCATGCGGGAAAGGCCGCCTTTGCCGCCGCGATAGCCTGTTTGACGTCATCGGCCGTCGCCTGCGCGTAAAGCCCGACGATGTCATTGGTATCGGACGGATTGACGTTTTCTGAGCCGGTACTGCCGACCCATTCGCCGGCGATGAGGTTCTGATGGATGGTCATGCTTTTTCCTTCCCAAGCGGCTTTTCAATCAAGCGGATATGGCCGCGACATATGAATGGAGGGCGTCCTTGGATGCGATGTTATCAGTTGTCGTCGGGATGGCCAGCGCCGGCGAATGCTCCGCCCTGGTAGACCACCAAGGGATCGTTAGGATCCTGCTCGCCGGTCGCAGCCTCGACCTCGGCGCGCCACTTTTCCGAACTGTCCTGCGGCTGCCAGCCGAGAAAATCGACGTTGCTATTGTCCCACCACGTCTGCTGGTTGGCGGATGCGCCATAGACGATCGTATGCGCCAGTTTCGGGGTCAGAAAGGCCCTCTCGCACAAGGAAACGAAATCGCGATAACTCAGCCAGCTTGCCAGCATGCGCGGATTGAGCGGCCTGTCGAAGCAAGAGCCGATGCGCAGCGAAAGCGTCTCCTGCCCGAACTTGTCATAATACATGCTGGCGACAGCCTCGCCGAAGACCTTGGATACGCCATAGAGTGAATCGGGACGCGGATAGACCGTGTTGTCGATCTTTTCGTCCTGGCGGTAATAGCCGACGACATGATTGGAGCTGGCGAACACGATGCGCGGTTTGCCCTGATGCCGGGCAGCCTCATAAAGGTTGTAGAGACCGATAATATTGCCCTGAAGAACGATATCGAAGGATCGCTCTACGGATACTCCGCCGAGATGGATGACGCCGTCCACGCCTTCAAGAAGTCGCAAGACCCCTTGGGCATCGGCGAGATTGCATCTGACGAATGTTTCCTTTGGTCCGAGGTCGAAGACGTCACCGAGATCCGACAACACGACCTTTTCCGCCAACTGCGACAGCAGCGGGCGAATGTTCTGACCGACACCGCCCGCGGCGCCCGTCAGCAACAATTTCTTCAGCATATATCCTCCCCAGGACAGGCATCACCGACACTTTATCGGCGTTGTCATACATGACGGCCAAATAGATACTACAAGTGGGAGGCATGGCGTCAACAAGTTTATCATTGACGCCTTAAATTCATGCAGGAGGCAGCGCCTGCCCCTTACCAGAGATCGGCGTGGCGGTTGACGTCCTTGTAGAGAAGGTAACGGAAACGGCCGGGACCACCGGCGTAGCAAGCCTGCGGGCAGAAGGATCTCAGCCACATATAGTCCCCGGCCTCGACCTCTACCCAATCCTGGTTGAGGCGATAGACCGCCTTGCCCTCGAGAACATAGAGACCATGCTCCATGATGTGGGTTTCCATGAACGGGATGACCGCACCGGGCTCGAATGTGACGATGTTCAGATGCATGTCGTAGCGAACATCCGAAGGATCGATGAAACGCGTCGTCGCCCAACGGCCGTCTGTATCCGGCATCGGATCCATGACGCATTCGTCCTCATGCGTGAAGATAGCCGGCGGGGCCTCCAAGCCTTCCACCACCTTGAATGCCTTGCGCACCCAGTGAAAACGGCAGGGCTTGTCGCCTTCGCCGCGAAGGGTCCATTTCGAACCGGCAGGAAGATAGGCAAAGGATCCCTCGCGCAGACGATGCGAGGCGCCCTCGAATTCGATCGTCAGATCGCCGGTGACCACGAATATGGCTGCCGAGGCGCGGATATCCGGTTCCGGCTTCCTGCTGCCGCCACCCGGCAGGACCTCGACGATATATTGGGAGAATGTTTCGGCAAAACCGGAGAGCGGACGGCTGATGATCCATGCCCGCGTCTTTTCCCAGTGCGGCAGGACGCTGGTGACGATGTCGCTCATCACAGTCCTGGGGATGACCGCATAGGCAGTGGTGAAAACGGCCTTGCTGGAGAGAAGCTGTGTCTGCGGCGGCAAGCCACCAACCGCACTGAAATACTTGCTGTCAGTCATGTCTGTTCCCTGATTATGCTGACCAAGGTTTAAGCGTGCCGGTCCGATTCATCAATCGGCAAACGATCTCCCCTTCTTGGTCGGCTGGAGATTATAACCGCTGCACCGACAAGACCGGTGTGAAGCATTTGAACTTGGATCGGGATTGTTTTCACAGACCGAGGGAGCGACGAAGTGCGCGTCGTGGCGGGTAAAACCACGTGATAAATTGGATCTGTTGAAGGGAAGCTCTCTCGAACAACAGGAGGAATGAATGGGTATTCGGGTCAAGGACATCATGACACGGGATGTGGTCACCGTGTCGCCAGAGGCAACGCTGAAGGAGATTGCTGGGCTGCTGGTGAAGAATTCGGTCAGTTCGGTGCCGGTCTGCGATGACAAAGGAAAGGTTGTCGGCATCATCAGCGAGCGGGATCTACTCCGCCCCTTCGGCAAGACGATTGCCCAGCGCCGGGACTGGTGGATTTCGGCCCTTGCCCAAGGTAACGACCTGGAACCTCAATTCGAAAAGCTGATCGGCGTAAACGAGCACCGGGCAGCGCTGCTGATGACGCCGCCAGTGAAGACGACCAGTGAAGAAACGGAACTGGGTGAACTCGCTGAGATCATGTCGGAAAGTGACATCAAGCGTCTGCCCGTTCTTTGGGACGGAAAGCTCGTCGGCATCGTCAGCCGCGCGGATGTGGTCAGGGCAATAGCGGGCCTCAATGCGGCTTGAAGCGCAGTTGCTCCAGCGACATGCGCCCGAGGAAAGGCTGGAATAGCCTTAGCGAACCGCTCGCAACCGCTTGATCTCATCGACCAGACGCTGCGGGTGGTAAGGTTGGTCGAGCGGTCCCTGCTCACAGAGATCGCCCGCGACCTGGGCGGTCTTGACCAGGGATTGCGTCAGTATGATCTCTATCGGCTGGCCGACCGAACGGATATGGGTGGAGAGGTCGAAGCCAGTTCCATCCTGCATCTGCGTATCCGAAACCACGACATCGATCTCGTAATGCCCGATCGCGATCTTGGCGTCTTCGAAACCTGTCGCCTCGATGACGCTGTAACCGCATTCGCGCAGATACTTGGCTATCATCGATCGCTGCAGGGCATCGCTGCTCGCAACCAGGATCGTCTCGACATCGTCAGCTTGCATCTTGGCTTACCTCCATAATCTTGATCAGACTTTCACCAATATTCCAGACCGGCTTCACCAGAACGAGTTCGCACAGTTCCCGATCAATCGACGGCACCTCACGTTCCTCCGACATGATGGCGATCTTCATTTCGGGATAGGCCGAGCGCACGTAACGGGCGAGATCAAGTCCATCCGCCTGCCCCGGCATGTTGATATCGGTGAGAAGAAGATCGAAGGTCACGCTGTAGCGCAGAAGCTCCATTGCTTCGTCGGCGGAAGACACTTCGACAACCTGCCAGCCGAGCCGCCGCATGCTCTCGGCCGCGTCAAGCCGCAGCAGAAATTCGTCCTCGGCAATGAGGACGCGTGTGGCAGCTTTCTCGGCACCCACCGCCTCTGAGAAAAATGCAGGTAACATTGCGCCTCGCCCTTCCGAACCGGTAGAAAAATCCGCGAAACCACGTTTGGTTCCGCGATCTCCGGATCACGACGAATATCGCTTATGCGATACCGTCTCAGAAAGACAGGATGAAAGCCTTATCAGTGAGGCACGATCATCGGTCGTCCGGTCAATGGATCCGGCATTACCAGAGCCTTGAGGCTGAACGCAGCCTGCAGATTTTCCGAGGTGATGACCTCTTCCGGCGCGCCTTCGGCAACCAGGCCATGTCCACCGAAAAGAACGAGGTGGTCGGAAAACCGTACAGCCAGGTTCAGGTCATGAAGCACGGTTACGACCGTCGTTCCATGGTCACGATTGCGCTTCTGCAGCAGGGAGAGAACTTCCAGCTGATGCGCCAGATCAAGCCATGTCGTCGGCTCATCGAGCAGCAGATAGGGTGTGTTCTGTGCCAGCACGAGCGCGATCCATGCCCGCTGGCGCTGGCCGCCTGACAGTTCGTCGATAGGCCGTTCGGCCAGCTCGCCCAAGCCCACCTGTTCGAGCGCCTGTTGGCATATCCTGGCGTCTTCTTCACTCCACGGTGCAAGCAACCCGCGCCACGGAGTTCTCCCCCGCCTGACGAGGTCGGAGACAGTGATACCTTCCGGCGCCTTTGGCGATTGCGGCAGGATGGAGAGACGGCGCGCAAGGGCACGCGTGTCGATCTTGGCTATATCGTCTCCGGATAGGCGCACCTGGCCAGAAGCCGGTGCGATAAGGCGGGCCAGCGCTTTGAGAAAGGTAGACTTGCCACAGCCGTTCGGGCCGAGAATGGATGTCACTCGGCGATCCGGCACGGCAATCGAAAGCTCGCGGATAACCACACGTTCGCGGTAGCCGAGTGTGAGGGATGAGGTGGTCAGCCCGGTTTCGGTCATACTTCTCCTGCCTCCACTTCCTTCCAGAGCAGCCACAGCAGATATGGCGCCCCCATGATCCCGGTCATGACACCGACCGGCAATTGCAATCCCGGGATTGCCGAGCGCGATATGACTTCCGCGAAAACGGTAATCGTCGCTCCGGCTATGGCCGCCGCAGTGAGGCGTGAAGCCGGGTGTTTGACACCCGCGATCCGCATGCCGAGCGGCCCAGCCATCATGGCGACGAACGGCACCGGCCCCGCGACGGCCACGCCGACGGCAGCAAGGAGAACACCGGTGCAGATCAGCCCATACCGCGCGCGCTCGACGCGTGCCCCAAGGCCTGCTGCCAGCTCGTCGCCAAGCTCAAGAAGCGCCATGGCGCGAACCTGCAATGCAAGCACGATAAAGAGCAGCGCCCCCAGCCCGAAGACCTGCAGGACATGCCCCCAATTGCGCGCAGACAGAGAGCCGGCAAGCCAGCGCTGGGCGTCAGACGCCTCTTGCGGCGGCATTCGGATCACCAGAAAACTGCTGACCGCCGAGGCAAAAAAACCGATGCCGATGCCCACCAGGATCAATGTCAGCGGTGACTGCTTGGCCCCCCGATGAAACGACAGGCCAGCAACCAGCGCGGCTGCGACCAACCCACCGATTGCGGCAAGGATCGGCAAGGGGATGAGAAGCCCGAAAGCAACGCCGGCAACAACGGCGCAGCCTGCTCCGGACATGAAACCCATCACATCCGGCGCAGCGAGCGGATTGCGTAGAAGTATCTGGAAGATCGTTCCCGAAACACCCAGAACGGCACCAGCGCCAACTGCCGTCATTGTGGAGGGACCACGCAAAACCCTCAGCGTCAGGGAGCCCGGTCCGGTTCCGGTCATCAACCCGCGCAGCAGTTCAGCGGGGGTAATCATGATCTGGCCAACCGTCAGCGAAATCAGAACTGCAGCAACCAGCAGACAACCGAGCACTACCCAGCCTGCCAGGATCTCTTTCCCGGTCCCTAAAGCACTCATGTCAGCGCACCGGGCTTGAGACGCCGCACGACGAAAATGAAGACAGGAGCGCCGACAAGCGCCGTCATGATGCCGACGCGGATTTCCGCAGGCGCCACCACCAGCCGGCCGGCGGTATCGGCAAGCAGGATCACAGATCCTCCAAGGATAGCCGAAACCACGAGTTCACTGCGCAAGACATGCCGGCCGATCCGTCTGGCAAGGGGAGGAACCACGAGACCGACAAAGGCGATCGGTCCTGCCACGGCCACCGCCGCGCCGGTCATCAGCATGATTGCCAGAAGGGCTGAAAGCTGTACTGCCCCTGGCTTGGTTCCGAGACCACGTGCCAACGAAGAACCCAGAGCGAGAGCCTCTATGCGAGGTGCGATGATTGCAGCAATGGCCGCGCCTATCAGCAGGGCAATGAACATCGCTTCGAGTGGGCGCGTATTTGCCTGTGCCAGCGACCCCGTGACCCAAAAGCGAAAGATCTCGAGTGTTTCGGCACGGGAAAGAATGATCGCCGAGACAAGCGAAAGGAGAAGCGCGTTGATCGCGACACCTGCCAGCGTCAACCGGATGGGACTGCCTGATCCGCTTCGGGCGCCACCGACAAGGAAGACGGCGATAGAGGCAATTGCAGCTCCCGGAAAAGCAAGGGCAGCCATCATGCCACTGTCGGAATAGCCGGTGATGAGCGCTCCGACCACGACGGCAAATGCCGCGCCGGCATTGACACCGAGAAGGCCTGGATCCGCCAGCGGGTTGCGTGTCACGGCCTGCATGATCGTGCCGGCCATTCCAAGACCGGCCCCCGCAATAAGGCCCGCCACAAGGCGTGGCATACGGACAGACCGGATGACGGTATGGGTCGGGTCACTGGCATCAAAGGCAAAAAGGGCATTCCAGACATCTGAAATCCCCGCATCGCGAACCCCGACCACCAGTGTCAGGGCAATCGCGACGAAAAACAGCAGTACAAGCTCGATTGCCGCCTTCAAGGCGCCAGCCCCGCCGCCGTGCTGGAGATAACCGGCGTTTCGGGATCCCCATCAAGAGCCAGAACGATGTCATCCTTCAGGGCATCAAGAGCATAGGGCAAGGAAAGAATGCTGCCGAAGCTCAGTGCCGCCGCCATCACTTCACCGGCAAAAACTTCTCGTCCTTCGGTGTGAGCGCGAAGCGTCTTGCGCAAAGGCAGGGCCCGGATATCCGGCACCTTGTCCGAGGTGGATACCCAGATCAGCAGATCAGCATCCAGAGGAGCCAGGTCCTCGGGCGAAAGACGAGCGTAAAACCCTTGCGTCTCCGAAAGCGACAGGATTTTTTGCGTCGGCTTGAAGCCGAGTTCGGCGAGGAACGTCGCCCGGGTATCGGTTCCGATAAAAGCGCCGGTCTCACCACCGAAATTATAGGCGCAGACCGCCGTCATGCCCTTCCAGTCCGGATGCGCATCCCGCACGGCCTGAAACTTCGCTTCCACTTCTGCAACACGTTTTTCTGCGAGTTCCGTTTTGCCCACAGCCTTGCCGACCATTCGGGTTAGATCATCCCAGCCCATACCATAAGCGGCTTTATCTTTCGGTTGCATCAGCACCGGCGCTATCTGGGACAGGACGTCATATTCATCTTTCGAAATACCTGATCCCACGGCAACGATGAGATCGGGCTGCAGGCCAGCCACCACTTCCATCGAGACCTCGCCAGAAATCAGCTGAGGCTTGGCATCTCCGAGATAAGATTGCGCCCATGGCCAGACACCGTAAGGCTGGTTGCCGAACCACTGCCTGATCCCGACAGGTGCGACATCAAGCGCTAGAAGCGCATCATGAACGTTGTACCCCAGCGACACGACGCGCTCGGCCGGTCTTGAAAGAACCGTCTCGCCATAGACGTGCTCGAAACGCAGTTCTTCGCCGGCGGCAAACGCGCTGCGCCCAAAGGATAGAAACGGATCCAGCCCGGCACTCACGGCAACCGCTCCGGATACCCCCGCGGCCATGCGCACGAGAAGCTCGCGGCGTTTCATGCCATTACAGGCATTCGCCATGCTTTCGCCAGAACCGACCTTTCGCATCGCTTTTCCAATCATGATCTGCAGCGACCTGATCGCTTCTCACGGCGCAGGCACCGGGATCAAATCGCAAAAACAAAGACATTCCTCGACTGCGCCGAGGAATGCCTGAACTTGAGCCGATTTACCAGGTATATTTCAACGTGCCCAAAACCTTGCGGCGATCGCCATAGAAGGCTGAGTTGCTGTATGTATCGACGTCGCTGATGAACTCCTTGTCAAAGAGGTTCGTTGCATTGACTGACAATGCGACATTCTCGGTGGCCTGATATTTCACGGCAGCATCAATCAGCGTCCGCGATGGAAGCTTGACGGTGTTTTCATTGTCGGCATAGATCCCGGCAACAAAACGCGCGCCCACACCCAATGTCAGGTCACCGAGAGTGCCATTGCCGGGAATAGTATAGTTGGCCCAAAGCGATGCCACTTGATTTGGAACCGTTTCGGGGCGGTTGCCGATGATGGCAGAGTTAAGGTCGTTGTCGATCTTGGCATCCCAGTAGGAATAGCCTGCGATAAGATCGAGACGATCGGAAAGAGCAACCTTGCTTTCGAGCTCGATACCGCGAACCTTTGTCTTGCCTATCTGGAGGTAGCTAGCAGTACTGGACTGGTATTGCGGAACATTGGTCTGTGTCAGATCGAACAAGGCGACCGTAAATAGCGCGTCAATGCCTTCAGGCTGGTACTTCATTCCGACTTCGTACTGGGTGCCCTCCTGCGGCTGAGGCGTCCCGACATATCTGGAGCGGTCGGCGCCCACCGGAAGGAACGATTCCATGTAGCTTGCGTAGAATGACAACTCGTTCGTCGCCTTGTACGTCAAACCGGCCCGCGTCGTGAAAGCCTCGTCAACTGCATCTACGCCATTGCTCTCCGTATCGACATGGTCGTAACGCCCGCCAAGCGTAAGGATCCACTGGTCATCCAGTGTCAGCTCTTCTTGGAGATAAACGCTTTTGGCAGTTTGCGTGGAATCGGTAACAGTTTTCGCCGGAAGCGTGATGCAAGCGCGACCGCAGTAAATCGGATTGAAAGGATCGATCGGGCCAGCCGAACCAAATGCGGACGCCTCCCGCAGCTTATCGTGCTCATAGCTGAAGCCAAAAAGCGTACGGCTGTCAAAACGATCGAAATTTGCATCGTACTGGAACTGGTTATCGATATCGATGCGCTGGTTGCTGCCATCTACGTCGAAAGCGGCACGATCATCCGTAAACACAGGCGTAGCCGTGTAAACCTGCTGATAGACCATATCGAGATCGGTGTAGCGCGCGTTCTGACGGAACTCCAAGCCGTTGCCGAAATCATGGCGGAACTCGTAGCCGATGTTCCGCTCGATGGTGTCCATGTTGTCGAAATCGGGCTCTGCGAGAAAGGTATCAGAATCGATTCCAGAAAGATACGGAATGCTGTGTGCAGTGCTGCCGTCACGCTTGCTGTAGCTCATCAGCAGCGTGAAGTCCGTATCCGCGGAGGGGCTGAACGTAAGGGCCGGGGCGATGTAAACGCGGCCATCATCACTGTATTCGATGCCCTGCTTGGCATCCTGCCACTTCGCGGTAAGCCGATAGGACCACAGCCCGTCGGGATCGATCGGACCGCCGAAATCGGTGCCCGTCTCGATATGATCCTCGCCGAATGTCGTATAGATCTCGCCGAACTTATAGTCTTGTGGCCGTTTGGTGACGGCATTGACGATACCACCAGGGGAGGAAAGGCCGAACAGAGTCGAGTTCGAACCCTTTAATACCTCAAGACGCTGCAGGCCGTAAGGCTCCATGCGGCTGCCGGTGAAGTTGCTCACGCGCAGCGGCAAGCCATCGCGGTAAGTGCTGTTCGACGCATAAAAGCCCCGGATCATATAGTGATCGTATCGGTTATCCGATCCATAGACGTCTGTAGAGACGCCCGGCGTGTAGGAAAGCGCCTCATCGAGGTTTGTTACACCGCGCTCTTCCAGTTCTTCTTCGGTCACGATTGAGACAGAGGCCGGGGCATCAAGGACCGGCGTGTCGGTTTTGCTCGCCGCCCGCGTGTTCTTCGCAACGATCGTCGAATCGGGCCCCACCGGTGAACCGTCTGCCCTCAGGGTGATCGGCTTCAGTGTCGTGCCAGCATCAGCCCCATCGGCATCCTGCGCATGAGCCTGCAGCGGTAAGATAACGGCACAGCTGGACAACAGGATAAGCAAACGATTGCGACCACCGGCCTTCTTTACGGCCGAATTGAAAACATTAGCGCGAAACATCCAAAGTGCCCCCTGAGTAGAAACCAACCAAATCAAGGACTTCACAGCCGCAACCAGCGGAAGCAAAACATGACCTGCCAACTCAGGAATTATCGATCACATAAAAGTGTGTCAATGCGCGATAGGCGCCCTCCCCACATTTCAGGCGCTCCTGCGTCAGAAATGCCGCACATTTAGCAGCCTAGCTTTAGGCTCACCGTTTGACACTCCCCCTTGCAAGTTCCGTGTGAAGTGATCTATCAGGGGCAAGACAGGGGTGCTCCGTAATGCCGGGGTTGAGATTCGGTCGCCATGACCGTGGACCCTTAAGCTGATCTGGATAATGCCAGCGGAGCGAGGTGTAAGATGTTTTCCGGCGCGCAGATTTCCCTTTACCCGATGTCCGACGATTTCGTCGACGTCATTATGGGCGCCTTGTCCGCGCTCGATCCCTACCGGGACCAGTTGAGGATAGAGACGGACGATATCTCGACGCTTCTTGTCGGCACACCCGATGTCGTCCTTTCCGCGATGCGTGATCTCTTCGTCGCAGCAGCCAAATCCGGCAAGCATTGCGTCATGCATGCGACGCTGTCGCGCGGCTGCCCGGGCGAACCGGATGATCCGATCTGCCATGTACCCGAAATGACCGGACCGTTGGCGCCGCTTGAAGAACGCAAGGCGCAAGCATTGGCCGCCGTCTCGTCCATTCCGCTTGCCGGTCAGCCGACCGCAGCGCAGTTTTCTCTCTATACGCTCGGTATTGGCCAGCACATGGATGAGATTTATGGCTGCATCGACTTCATCAAATCGTCAGGCGTGTTCGACCGGTCGAAGAATTTCTGCACCAAGCTGCGTGGCGATGCCGCTCCGGTTTTCGCAACGGTTGGCGAAGCTTTTGTCCGTTTCGGACCACCGCAGGGTCATGTGACCATCGATCTGACCGTTTCGGCCAACAGCCCGACATCCATCTAACGCCTTCACGGACAATCCGATGTCGTCGAGCGTTTTCCGCATGCGCAGCCGTATGCTTCGCGATCATCTCTTCCGGGCGCTGCCGGCTCTCATCGCCGCGTTCAGCCTGCTGTTCGCTTGGGAGATCTATTGCCGCTCCTCCGGCATATCCGAGACGACCTTGCCTGCACCGTCACAAGTGCTGTTTCAAGCCTGGCTCCATCGTGAGGCCTTGTGGCTCAATACCGTGCCGACGCTTCGGGCGACCCTGTTGGGCTTTTCGCTGTCACTTGTTCTGGCGTTCGTGCTTTCGATCGTCATCGATTTTTCCGCTCTGATGCGGCAAGCACTCTTTCCCATCTTCATCGCCAGCCAGACTCTGCCGCTTGTCGCAATCGCGCCGCTGGTCGTGTTGTGGTTCGGCTTTGGGCTGCTGCCCAAAATCCTGCTGGTGGCACTCGTCACATTCTTTCCCATGCTCGTCGCGCTGGCCGAAGGTTATGCCTCGACGGAAAGGGAAGTGGAGGATCTGCTCGCCTCCATGGGGGCGTCGCGCTGGAAGCGCTTCCGGCTTGCCCGCCTGCCGTCTGCCCTGCCCTATTTCTTTGCCGGATTGCGCATTTCGATCACCTATGCCGTGGTTGCCGCCATCTTCGCCGAATATGCCGGAGCCGCCAGAGGGCTCGGTATCTACATGCTCAATGCCAAGAACAATTTCCGGCCCGACCTCGTGCTCGCGGCGGTCCTCGTCAGCTCGCTTCTGACATTGCTTCTCTTCAGCGCCACATGGGCCGTGCAGCGGCTGGCTGCTCCTTGGATCGATAGCTCCTCAGGGAGGGGCAGATGACGGTGCCGCTTCTCTCCCTCGACGGGGTTTCGCTGAACTTCGGTGAGATCGATGTGCTTCGCGACGTCACGCTGGATGTCATGCCAGGCGAATTCGTCTCTATATTAGGTCCGTCAGGAGCGGGAAAATCGACCATATTCAAGCTTTTGACAGGTGCCGCGACCGCCTGTGGCGGCGAGGTCCGGTTTTCCGGCAGACCGCTTGCGTCGAACGAACGCCCCTTCGCCTTCATGCCGCAACGGGATGCACTGATGCCCTGGCGGCGGATCCTGGATAACACGACACTTGGCCTTGAAGTGCAGGGAGTGCCGAGAAAAGAGGCCCGTAAGCGGGTCGAACCGCTGTTCGAAGAATTCGGTCTTAGTGGTTTCGAAAGGCACTATCCTCGTGCGCTTTCCGGCGGCATGCGCCAGCGCGCGGCGCTCCTGCGCACCATCGTTCAGGATCGCCCCGTTCTGCTGCTCGACGAACCGTTCGGAGCCCTTGATGCGCTGACCCGAAATCAGATGCAGATCTGGCTGGAGGCCATGTGGCTCAAACATCGCTGGACAATCATTCTGATCACCCATGACGTCCGGGAAGCCGTGATGCTTTCCGACAGGATCCATCTGCTTTCACCACGACCGGCAAGCGTGGAACAAACCATTACCGTCCCCTTGCCGCGCCCACGCTTCAGCAACCCGGCTACCCGTGCCGAGGCCGCGGCTATTGAAACATCGATACTCGATTTCCTCCTCTCTCCGCAGATCCAGAAATAGGAAAGACCGCAGCCATGAGCCGAATACTGCTGAGCCGACGCGCCACGCTCGCAACACTCGCTGCCCTCGCAGTGCCGGCGCTGCCTGCCCGATCACAGGCTGCATCCAGGGTTTCAGTCGCTCTCGACTGGACCCCGAACACCAATCACATCGGACTGTTCGTTGCCCGTGACAAAGGTTTTTACAAGGAAGCCGGCATCGAGGTCGAAATCCTCCCCTATACGGATACGTCAGCCGGAACGCTGGTTGCCAATCATGTGGCCGACTTTGGCATTCTCGGTTCGATAGCCCTCCTCACCCAACGCACGGCCGGGGCGGATCTCGTCGCCACCTACGCCATTGTTCAAACAGAAACCGGCCGGCTGGTCTTCAAGGGCGGGCGCTCAGACGTCACCCGGCCGAAGGATCTGGATGGCAAGACCTATGGCGGTTTCGGCTCTGCATGGGAAAACGCGCTGATTTCCTCGATCATCCGCCATGATGGAGGCAAGGGAGAATTCGAAACGATTACGCTCGGCACCTCCGCATATCAGGCGCTGGAAAATGGCGCTGTCGATTTCACCCTTGAAGTCTACACTTGGGAAGGGGTGAAGGCCGAGCTGGAAGGCTTGAAGCAGGGCGCGTTCCGTTATGCCGATTTCGGCGTGCCGGATGAGCACACGACACTTATCGCCTCCAGCCGCAAATTCCTCGATGCCAATCCAAAAGAAGCCGCTGCCTTTCTTAAGGCAACGCGAAAAGGCTATCAGTTCGCCATTGAAAATCCCGACGAGGCCGCCGGTCTGCTGATTGCCGCCAACAAGGATGCCTTGACCGACCGCGCACTCATCCGCGCCTCGCTCAAGGCCCTGATCGAAGGGAATTATCTGAGCAGCCCAGAGGGCGTGATCGGCACGATCGATCCGGCTAAATTCGAGGCCATCGGCGCCTATGCCCTTGAGGCCGGCATTCTCAAGGCTTCAGGCGGCAAGCCGCTCGACGCAAAGCCGGATTTCGCCAGCTACTACACCAACGAACTCCTGGCTACCGACTAGGATGGTCCATGCCACTTCCCATCAGTTCATCCTCAGCGACAGCTGCGACAAGAAAGTCCAGAACGGTTCGGACCCGCAACGGCAAGTTACGGCGTGACGCATAGACGACGGTAATCGGCAGACGGGATGGCGGATAGTTCGGCAGCAGATGGATAAGCCGGCCTGATCGGATATCGTCAACGGCCAGGATGTGAGAGAGGACCGCCAACCCGCCACCGGCGAGCGCCGCACGATGTACGGCGACCGCATTGTCGAAGGTCATCCGTGGCGCGACCTTGATCTTCTCGACATCGCAGCCATTCAGGAAGCTCCAGAACCGCCCCTCGCCACCGCGATTGTAGCAGATATTGTCGTGATCGCAGATATCCTCCAGACAGGTCGGGAGATTTCGCCCGGCAAGATAATCCGGTGATGCAACGAGATAGGCCGTCGTCCAGCCGATCCGACGACAGATCAGGCTGTTGTCCGAGACATCGCCCAGCCGCACTTCAAGGTCTATGCCCTCTCCGATGAGATCAGACGGCTGCTCCCTGAAAAGCATATCGACCGACAATCCGGGATGTCTCTTGAGGAAGCTCGGCAACCGATCACTGATATAGAGACCGAGAGGCGCCGGCAGGCAGAGTTTCACCTTGCCCGCAGCGACGATACCTTCCGGCAACGTAGTTTCCCCCAGCGCCTCGATGGCATCGATGACTTTGTGGGCCATCGGTATCATCTGCTCCCCTTCGACGGTCAATGAAAGCGCGTTGGTCGAGCGGTGAAACAGCCGTGTGCTGTAATGCTCTTCAAGTGCCGATACCTGCCGGGAGACCGCAGGTTGGGTCAGGCCGAGATCCAGTGCAGCCGCGGAAAACGATCCGGTCTCCGCGACCCGCAAGAATGTTCGCAGTGCCGAAACGATGTCCATGCCGATCCCCCACATAGCCCACGCCGTTTTGAATAAGCGTTATGCCGAAAACTTAGACCGGTTTCGATTGCGCGTCCAGTAATTACGGATATTTTATATCCATAAGGATATTTTGGGTCCTTAATTAAGGAGAGAGCAATGACACAGCGCCTGAACTACGCCACCCAATCCCCCGAATTCTTCAAGAAAATGTCCGAACTCAGCATGTCGCTGAAGGACAGCGTGATCGAACAGTCGATCCGGGATCTCGTCAATATCCGCGCTTCGCAGATCAACGGCTGCGCCTTCTGCCTCGACATGCATGTCAAGGAAGCCAAGATCCATGGCGAGAAAGAACTCCGCCTTTATCATGTCGCCATCTGGCGGGAATCGAACCTGTTTGCCCCCCGCGAGCGCGCGGCTCTTGCCTGGACCGAAGCCCTGACCGAATTGCCGGAAGGCGGCATTCCTGACGAACTCTATGAGCGCGTACGAGGTCAACTCTCGGAGAAGGAGATCTCCGATCTGACCTTCTCGATCATGACCATCAATGCCTGGAACCGCGCCGGCATCGCCTTCAAGGGCGTGCCCGGATCCGCAGACAAGCTCTACGGGCTGGAAAAGGCAGGCCTCAACTGAGCCCCTGTCGACATGCACACCCATCGATAACCACAGGATGTCAGCACGACTGGCGGAGGGACTATCATGAAGATCGTCATCATAGGCGGAACCGGCCTGATTGGTTCGAAGACCACCGAGCGTCTGCGGGCAAAGGGGCATGACGTTACTGCAGCCTCGCCCAATACGGGCGTCAACACGATCACCGGCGAGGGATTGGCCGAAGCGCTGACTGGAGCCGAGGTCGTTCTCGACCTCGCCAATTCCCCGTCATTCGAGGACAGGGCGGTGATAGAGTTCTTCGAAACGTCCGGCCGCAATCTGCTCGCCGCCGAAAAGACTGCCGGCGTCAGGCATCATATCGCACTCTCTGTCGTTGGCACCGAGCGTCTCCAGGAAAGCGGATATTTCCGAGGCAAGCTGGTTCAGGAGAAGCTGATCCGCGAAGGCGGCATTCCCTATACCATCGTTCACTCCACGCAGTTCATGGAGTTTCTCGCCGGCATCGCCCAGTCCGGCATGGTCGATGGCAGGGTGCATCTCTCCCCGGCCTTCGTACAACCGATTGCTTCCGACGATGTCGCCGATGCCATGGCCGACGTGGCACTTGGCACACCGGTAAACGGAGTGACCGAAATCGCAGGCCCGGAACGTTTCCGGCTCAACGAACTGGTTACGCGATATCTGAAGGCGACCGGAGACAACCGCGAAGTCGTCGCAGATCCGGACGCGAAATATTTCGGCGCGCGCCTGGAAGACGGATCTCTCGTTACCGACAACGCCTCGCGCTTCGGAAAACTGGGGTTCGAGCAATGGTTCGCCACATCATCGCGCAAATGAGCGCGGCTCTTGCCTACATCGAAGGATAACCACAATGTTCAGAAGAACCCTATGCGCATTTGCAATCGCAACCCTTGGCGTCGGCAGCGCCGTGGCACATGACACAGCCGGCGGCGCTGCTTCCAAGGTCACGTTGGTCTATGAGCACGAGCTGCCAAATGTGCCCGGGAAAAGCCTCAAGGGCGTGCTCGTCGAATACGGACCTGGTGGCTATTCGGACGCCCATACGCATCCCGACAGCGCCTTCATCTATGCCACCGTGCTGGAAGGATCCATTCTCAGTCAGGTCAATGACGGGCCGATCAAGGAATACAAGGAAGGAGAGAATTTCTCCGAATTTCCCGGCGATCGCCACGGGGTGAGCAAGAACGGCAGCGATAAGAAACCAGCCAGACTGCTCGCGGTCTTCGTTGTCGATAGCGATCAGAAAGATCTGACGTTTCCGATCAAAAACTAGGTCGTGTTCGGAGTCAGATGCGACGGTATCTGGCTCCGTAACCTCATTGGTTTCAGGATGCCAGACATGTTCGATACCATTTCCTCAACCACATTTGCGACGGTCAATGCCCTTGGGATAATTGGCATTCTCGTTTGGCATGTCCAAGGCAAAGCACGACCAACAGCGCGCCTGATCGTCCAGATTCTGTTCTTTGCTTCGATGACGGCTGTTCTTGTTTCGGCCGGCATCCTTCCTCATCGTGTAACCACTGGCGAAGCGAACGGAATTCCAGCCTATCTCGGCACATCCGCAAGAATCCTCTGGTGGGTGCATCTGGCCTGGGCGACGATCGGTTTTGTTAGACTTTACATCGTACTCGATCGCCGGCCTCAGGAGGCAAGGCTGATCCAGGACCTGATCGTCGCCGGGGTCTATCTCGGAGTGGCGCTCTCGATCACAGGTTTCGTCTTCGGCGCCCCGATTGGGACGCTTGTCGCAACCTCAGGCGTCGTCGCCATCATTCTCGGCCTGGCATTGCAGAACACGCTGGGTGATGTCTTTTCCGGCATTGCGCTGACACTCGGCCGCCCCTTTACAATAGGAGACTGGATACAGTTGGCCGATGGAACGGAGGGGCGCATCGTGCAGAACGACTGGCGTTCGACACAGCTCCTGACACCGGCCAATAACATTGTCGTTCTTCCCAACAGTGCCTTGGCAAAGGTCAGCCTGACCAATTTTACCCGTCCGGACGAAACACATCTCGTCACGCTGTTCATGCGCATTGCAATAGACCGGCAGCCGTTCATCGTTGAAGCCGTCTTGAAGGCAGCATTGGACGAGTGTCAGCGTATAGTCCAGACACCCAAACCTATCGTCGCGTTCAAGGGCATTGATGCAATCGCGATCGATGTGGAATTCCAGTTCCGCGTCACCAGTCCGGCCAATAGAACCCCGGCACGCAACGAGGTCATCGATGTCGTAAGCCGGCATTGTGCCGCCAATGGCCTCAAACTGGCGATGCCGGCACATGCCTATCTCATCGTGCCGACGACTGATGGCGGCAGAGAGACGGCGGTCGTCGCCCCCCTATCCCGCGCGCTTGAGCACCCACTGGAAAGTGCCTGACCAGATCGCCGGATCGACCTCGGCTTCCAGGGTTTGGACCAGATCGGCGAACGTGACCTTGCGAAGCGCAGATCTCCACGCCTCGTCCGCCTCCCACATGACCCTCGCAACGGCACAGGGGCCGCTTTCACAAAAGCCCTTCGGCCGGCATGGATTGTTCGCGCGGATATTCTGGCACACAAACGTGCGGCCGCCGCCTTCAACGGCCTCCACGACATCCAAAAAGGTAAGCTCATTTGGAGCCTTGGCCAGACGGTATCCTCCGGACGGGCCGAGTGTGGTATGAACGAGGCCGGCTTGCGACAGGCTTTGCAAGGCTTTTGAGAGATATTCCTTCGGAAGCCCATGCAGTTCAGCCAGGGCCTTGGTCGAAAGATAACGGCCTTCGGGCAGGCTGGACAGAATGGCGCAACAGTGAAGCGCCCATTCCACTTGGCTTTTCAGGATCATGCAGAGTATCCGGCAGGGGCTAATTACGGATATACAATATCCCTATTTGATAGAAGAGTAAATGATCCTTAAAACGAGATCGAAATCGGATCTCGGGGATGGCACGCCAACACTGCGGCTTGCACTATATCGGGCTAAAAGCTGCTCTGAACGCTTCAAGCGCCTTTTCCGGGCTATCATATGCGAAAGCCTCCATTCCCACCGGACCGCAATACCCCATATCCACCAGTGCTTTGGCGACACCTGCATAATTGATCTCTCCCGTACCCGGCTCGCACCGCCCCGGCACATCAGCCACCTGCACCTCGCCGATCCACGGCAGGCATTTGCGGCAGGTTTCGATCAGGTTCCCCTCTCCGATCTGCAGGTGATAGAGGTCGAGATTGAGCTTCAGGCGCGGGTGATTGACGCTTTCGACCAGCGCCAGCGTGTCCTCTGCCCGGCCAAATGGCGTGCCGGGATGGTCAACGGGAAGGTTGAGGTTTTCGAGCGTATAGACCACCCCTTCCTCTTCCGCCATGTCGGCGATGCGCGCCAGCGTGTCGCGCGCCTTCAGCCACATGCGCCCGCTCACCACCTCGCTCGGGCGAACCGGCAGCCCGCCCTCGCCGAGCCCGGTGCCGTGCAGGTTGAGGCGGGCAACGCCAAGCCGCTTGCCGACCTGTGCGGTCTCGCGCGCTGAGCGCAACAACTCGTCAGCCCCCTCGTCGTCAGCCAGTCGGCCGGTCAGATAGCCGTTCATGATCGAGAAGGTGGCGCCCGATTTTTCGAGTGCGGCAAGGTCATGCTCCGGCCAGTTCCAAAGCCCCACTTCGAAACCCATCTCCTTAAGCCTGGCGCAACGCCACTCGATCGGGCGTTCACGCCAGAGCATTTCCGCGCACGCGGCCAGCGTAAAAGGTTGGTTCATCGTTCAGTTCCTGTGGATGAAAGTTCAGCGCATCAGATGCTCGACCGGTGGCGCGGCGACGAACCGCCATTTGCGCAAGGGACCGGCCATGACGTTGAGGTAATACATTTCAAAACCGTGCGGAGCGCCGCAGGGGTGGTGCCCGCGCGGCACGCAAACGACATCGCCATCGTGGACCGCCATGGTTTCATTCAGTTGCAGATCGTCGGTATAGACCCGCTGGATGCCGAACCCATCGGCGGGATTGAGACGATGATAATAGGTCTCTTCCAGATAGGTGATGCGCGGAAAATCATCCTCGTCATGGCGATGACTGGGATAACTCGACCAGTGACCGGCGGGCGTGAACACTTCCGTCACCAGCAGGCTATCGCAATAATCCTCGTTTTCCATAGCGATGTTGTTGATATAGCGGGTATTGGTACCCTCACCTCGCTGGGTGAGGGTGATACCCTCCGGGCCGATGCGGCGTGCTTCATGCCCGCCTTTACCGGGCGCCGTGCAGACGGCGATGACACAATCGGTTTCCGCCACCGCCTTCCACGCGCGGCCATTCGGCAGATAGAGGCAATGGGGCGGCGATTTTTCGAAAACGCTCATGCGTTCTCCCAACACGCCCCACTGCTTGCCCGCACCCTCCAGCACCGCCTTTCCTTCAACCATGACCAGAATGACCTCGCGATCACCGGTCGTTTCCGCTGCCGTCTCGCCTTTTCGAAGCTTGTAAAGAGAGAAGCCGACGTAACGCCACCCGGCAGAGGCCGGTGTGATCTCGTGAACCTTGCCGTGATTGCCGAAAGGACGGTGGAGAAGGTTTGGCATTTGAAACTCCTGCTATGCTCTCAGATGAGACCGGTTTTTGCGGCAGCAGCCTTCAAGGTCTTCAGACCGAGTGACTGGTACTGGAAGGGGTTGCGGACATCCGGGTCCTGCTCCGCCTCGATAACGATCCAGCCTCGATAATCAGCGCCTTTCAGAAGTTTCAGCAGTGGTTCGAAATCCACCCCGCCTTCCTCATCTCCCGGTACGGTAAAGACACCGGCGCGCACACCATCCATGAAGGACAGGCCTTCTCCGCGCACCTGCCGCATGACGGCCGGACGCACATTTTTGGCGTGGAAATGGCTGACGCGATCAATATATTTGGCAAGAATGGGTGTTGGATCATCGCCGTTTGAACCGAAATAGCAGTGACCGGCATCGAACAGCAGCCGCGTTTCAGGCCCCGTCGCCGCCATGAAGGCGTTGATCTCTTCCGGGGTTTCGACAACGGTTCCCATATGGTGATGATAGACCAGCTTGATACCCTGGCTTGCGGTAAAGGCCGCCAGTTCCTCGACCTTCGCGCCAAAAGCCTTCATCTCGGCATCGGAAAGCACAGGGCTTTCAGACAACGGCTTTTGCAAACCCTGCACGCTGTTTGAGGTTTCGCAGGCGATGCAGACCGTGCAGCCGTTGTGCTTTAGCCTGTCGAGATGCGACTGGATCGCCTTCTTTTCCTCTTCCACCGATTGCGTCAGAAGGTTGAGCGAATACCAGCCGGAAATGAAAGCAAGACCATAGGACCCGAGCAGATCTTTGAGCGCCTGCGGGTCGGAGGGCCAGCGGTGACCGTTCTCGATGCCGTCGAAACCGATCTCACTTGCCTCTTTCAAAATCTGTTCTGTCGGAATAGTTGCGCCAAGGCTCTGGTCGTCGTCATTGGCCCAGGCAATAGGGTTGGTGCCGAAGCGTATCATGTCATTTTCCTCAATTGACGGTGTTCTGCTTGGCGGCGCTCGCAAGATAGCCAGCGTAGGCCTGCTTCAATTTTTCGGTGCTTCCGACTTCCGGCACTGCCACGTCCCACCAATGACCGGCATCGCCAAAACCCGGCCCGTCGGTCGGGTCGGTATCGATCACGATGACAGTCGGGATATCTCGGGCACGGGCAGAGGCGATCTGCGCCTCCAGATCGGCAATGTCCTTCGCCTTCACGGCAAAAGCCCCCATCGAACCGGCATGGGCAACAAAATCGATTTCGGGCTGCTGCTCGATATTGCAGTCCTGATAGAGATTGTTGAAGGCTTCGCCGCCGGTGCCGCGTTGCAGCCGGTTGATGCAGCCGTAACCGCGGTTATCCGTCAGCACGACGGTAAACGGCACCCGCCGCATGACGGCGCTTGCCAGTTCGGAATTGGCCATCATGTAGGAACCATCACCGACAAAGCAGATCACTTCACGATCCGGCCGTGCCAGTTTCAGCCCCATGGCCCCGGCGATCTCATAGCCCATGCAGGAATAACCGTATTCCATGTGGTAACCGCATTGGCTCGGCTGCCAGAGCAGTTTCAAAGCGCCCGGCATGGTGCCTGCCGCACACATGGCGATGGCGTTTTCACCAGTTGCCCGCTGCACCGCGCCAATCACCTGTGCATCGGTTGGCAGACCTGCTTGCGTTGGGGCCGCGCAATGACGATCGACAGCTGCCAGCCAGACCGCACGCGATACGGCATCCGGTGCTGGAGCCTTGTGGCTGCCCAGTTTTGCCCCGAGAGCGGCAAGCGCCACCTTGGCATCGGCAACCAGCCCGATGGCACCGTGTTTGTCAGCGTCATAGGCCTGCACATTGATCGACACGAGTTTGCGGCCTTGTGCCTCGAACAGCGACCACGAACCGGTGGTGAAATCCTGAAAACGCGTGCCGACACCGATCACCAGATCGGCCTTGCGGGCAAGCGCATTGGCCGCCGCCGAACCATCGACGCCAGCAGCGCCGAAATTCATCGGATGGCTTTGCGCCAAAGCCGACTTGCCTGCCTGGGTTTCGATCACCGGAATGGCATGACGGGTGGCAAAATCGGCAAGATCCTGCTCGGCACCGCTATAGATGACGCCGCCACCGGCCACGATAACCGGGCTTTTGGCCGCCAAAATCAGCTTTGCGACTGCTTCAAGGTCATGGACATCGGGTTCCGGGCGGCGAATGCGCCATATTTTCGGCTCGAAAAAGGCTTCCGGCCAGTCATAAGCTTCCGCCTGCACATCCTGGCAAAAGGAAAGCGTCACCGGCCCGCAATTGGCCGGATCGGTCATGACGCGCAAGGCACGTGGCAAGGCTGTCAGCAATTGTTCTGGGCGGGTGATGCGGTCGAAATAACGACTGACCGGGCGGAAGCAGTCATTGGCCGAAACCGTGCCGTCATCAAAATCCTCGACCTGCTGGAGAACCGGGTCGGGACGGCGGTTGGCAAACACGTCACCGGGGATCAACAGCACCGGCAGACGGTTGACGTGAGCCAGAGCAGCAGCTGTCACCATATTGGTTGCACCCGGTCCGATGGACGAGGTGACCGCCTGTACGCGCCGACGCTTTTTCGCCTTGGCGTAAGCGATGGCGGCATGTGCCATGGTCTGTTCGTTCTGGCCGCGCCAGGTCGGCAGGCCGTTACCCGCCTTTTGCAGCGCCTCGCCGAGACCCGCGACATTGCCATGGCCGAAAATCGCCCAGACGCCATCGACAAAACGTTCGCCCTCTTCGGTCAGCTGCACCGAAAGCCACTTCACCATGGCCTGCGCTGCCGTCAGTCTTACCGTGTTCATGCTGCCTTTTCCCCTGCCTTCATGCGTGCCGTTTCCCAGATGCGGCAAAGACGCTCGTAGCGTTTCGCCATGTCCTCGACGGCGTCGGAATCCGTGATTTCACCGCCGAGCCAGCGCCGTGCGGCATCGCCAAAGATCGTGCGGCCAACGGCAAAGCCCTTGACCAGATCGAATTGCGCGGCGACCTCGAAGCTTGTGGACAATTCCGCTTCCGGCGCATCGAGACCGAGCACGACAATGCCGCGCGTGTGGCAGTCGTGCGCCTCGATGGCGGCGATGGCATTGCGCCAAGCTGTTGCCGTTTTCATCGGCTCCAGCTTCCACCAGTCGGGATAAATCCCGGCGGCATAAAACTGATGGATCAGCGTCGCGACCGTGTGGTCGTCGGTCTCTCCGACCTTGGAAGAGATGATTTCCAGCAGGAATTCCAGCCGATTGCGCCGCGCGGCCTCGAATAGCCGTTTGACGGTCACCTCCTGCTCGCGGCGAAGGGCAGAGCCATCGTCCGGGTGGCAGAAACACAAAACCTTGACGACATCTTCACGCGCCCATTCCGAAAGGGTGCCGCAATCGCTGCCCAGTTCCGGCTCCAGCGTCAGCGGCCGCGAGGCAGGCCACTCGGCGGGGCGACCGATCCACAGGCCGGAGCCGGATGCACGATGCAGCGCCGAACGACCGATACGGTTGTCGCACAAAATGCCGTAACCCGGTTTTCCCGCCTGCACGCGAAGCGCCGCCTGCAGGCAAAGCTCCTTGAATTCAGCACCTTTCTGCAACGTGTAACCGGGCATCTGCTCCAGCTGCACACGATGATCGAAGGCAAAGACGCGCATGCTCGACCAGTCGCCATCGACACGCCTCTGCCTTGTGGTCGACCAATGCAATTGTTCAAGTTCAGGATCGTTGCGCAGATCTGGCCGCACGACACCACGTTTCAGAAAAAATTGCAGTTCTTCCCAGCTCGGATAAGCGGGCGTGCAGCCATGGCGGCTGACGGCAAACGCACCGCAGGCATTGGCGAATTTCAGCGAGGTCGGCCAATCCTCACCGGTCATCCACCCCCGTAAAAGACCGGAAAAGAAACCGTCGCCAGCGCCGAGAACATTAAACACCTCGATCGGAAAACCCTGCCCGCTCTGCCCATCATCGAGGCTTGCCGGAATGGCACCTTCAAATGCCGTGGCGCCGAGAGGACCGCGCTTGCATACCAGCGTGGCGGCACTGACCGCGCGCACCGCTTTCAGCGCCACCAGCGTATCGGTCGAGCCACCGGCGATATGAAACTCTTCCTCGGTGCCAACAATCAGATCGAACAGATCAAGTGTCGTCTGCAGCTTGGCGGTGACCTTGGCGCTTTCGACAAACCGGCTTTCGCCATCGCCATGACCGGCGACACCCCAAAGATTGGGGCGATAGTCGATATCTAGCGCAGTGCGCAGGCCATGCCTGCGTGCCAGCCGCAACGCCTTCAACACGGCGGCTTCCGTGCGGGTATTGCTGAGATGCGTGCCGGTGACGACAACGGCGCGGGCCGAGGCAATAAAATCCTCGTCGATATCGTCTTCGCAGAGCGCCATGTCGGCGCAGTTCTCGCGATAGAAGATCAGCGGAAACTGCGTGTCATCGCGGATACCGAGAATGACCAGCGCGGTCAGCCGGTCGGGATCGGTCTTCACCCCCTCGGTCGAAACGCCCTCGCGCTTCAACTGCTCGAGAATGAAGCGTCCCATATGCTCGTTACCAACACGGCTGATCAGTGCCGTCTTTAGTCCCAGCCGCGCGCTTCCGCAGGCGATATTGGTGGGGGAGCCGCCGATATATTTCTCGAACGTCCCCATATCTTCCAGACGACCGCCGACCTGTGCGCCGTAAAGATCGACGCCGGCACGACCGATGGTAATCACGTCAAATTTTTTGGTCACATCATTTGCCTTTCCAGACTTATGGCGCGGCCGTTGGAAACCGCCATGGCGTGGATGACCTTCTCGATCTCCAGACCATGGGCGAAATCCGGGCCGGAATTCGGCCCTCCGGCGATAGCAACCAGCAGGTCGCGCGCCTCGACGACCTTCTGTTCATTGAAGCCGAAATTGTGCCCGGGAGCTGGGCAGAAGGCTGCAAAATCCGGCTGGTCGGGACCAGTCAGATGCCGCACGAAACCGGCCTCGCCGGTGCGATGAACCCAGAGTTCGTTCATGTTTTCCTGATCGAACACGAGCGTGCCGTCGCTTCCGTGCACTTCCCATTGCAGGCGGCATTTGCGCCCGCGGGCAACCCGCGAGGTGGCAAATGAGCCCTGCGCCCCAGAGGCAAAACGAATGAGCGCCAGCGCGCTGTCTTCGTTCTCGACAGCTTTGGAACCGTCCGGTGATGGCCGGGTGGGAACAGCGACCTGGGTCTGGGCGACCAACTCGGTCACCGGCCCCATCAGCGCCAGCATATGGCTCACGAGGTGGCAGCCGAGATCGCCAAGCGCACCCAGTCCGCCACCTTCGTGAGTCATCCGCCAAGACCACGGGAGGAGCGGGTCGGCGGAATAATCCTCGTCATAGACACCACGAAATGCGAGTGGCCTGCCGATCACACCATCGCGGATCATATTTCGCGCTGCCTGAAAGGCAGGGCTCCTGAGGTAGTTGTACCCGAGGATCGTTACCTGCGCCGGACGCGCTTCAGCCGATGCCGCCATCGCTTCAGCATCGCCAAGCGTCAGCGCCATCGGTTTTTCCAGCCAAACATGTTTTCCGGCTTTCAGCGCCGCCTCGGCCATCGGTCTGTGCATGCCGTTCGGGGCTGTGATCGATACGACATCGACCTTCGGATCGGTGACCGCTTCCTCCCAGCGGTCCGTGGAACGAGCAAACCCGAATTGGCGGGAAAACCGCGCCGCACTGTCAGCAGAGGCATCCGAGAGTACTTCCAGTCGGTGATGCGCTCCGCCGAAAACGGCGGAGACATTGCGCCAGGCCATGGCATGGCATTTCCCCATAAAGCCGGTGCCGATCAGCGCGACCCCAAGGGAATGATCGGAAAGAGTGTGAGAGGTTACCATGCCGGATGCCTCATATCGTTCCACCCAGCGAACCTTCGAGCTCCGCCATTTCCTGCCCGCCCGCCATCAGGTCCTGCAGCTGCGCGGCATCGATCTCTCCGCGTGTGGCGGTGCCGAGTGTCTGGCCACGATTGAGGACCGTGAACCGATCCCCGACTGCCATGGCGTGGCGCACATTGTGGGAGATGAAAACGACACCCACACCTTGCGACCGCACACGGTTGATGGTGGCGAGCACATTGGCCGTCTGGCGCACACCGAGCGCCGATGTCGGCTCATCCAATATCAGCACCTTGGCCCCGAAATAGACGGCGCGGGCAATTGCCACCGTCTGCCGTTCGCCGCCCGAAAGCGTGCCGACCGCCTGATCGGGACCACGCAGATTGATGCCCATCTTGCGCATTTCCGCCATGGTGATGTCGTTGGCGGTGTCGAGGTCGAAGCGCTTGAACAGGCCTTTACCCTTGGTCGGTTCACGCCCCATGAAGAAATTGCGCGTGACCGACATCAGCGGGATCATTGCCAAATCCTGAAAGACGGTGGCGATGCCCGCTTCCATCGCATCGCGCGGGCTGCCGAAGGAAAGCGGTTTTCCTTCGAAGGTAATCGAGCCTTCTGTCGGCTTGTGTACACCCGACATGGTCTTGATGAAGGTGGATTTTCCGGCACCGTTATCGCCAAGCAGGCAATGGCACTCTCCGGCCCGCACATCGAAAGTCACACCGTTGAGCGCAATGACATTGCCATAGTGCTTCTTGATGTTTTCCATATGGATGATCGGAGTGGACATGTTTCAGCGCTCCCCGGTCACACGTCTGCGGATGACGTTGTTGAAGATGACGGCGAGCAGAAGCATCGCGCCGAGGAACACCTGGAACCAGTCCTGATCGAATTTCGTGTAGGTCAGCCCGATCGTGACCATGCCGAAAATGATCGCGCCGAAGAAAGCGCCGATGGCGGAACCGTAACCGCCCGTCAGCAGGCAGCCACCGATGACGGCAGCGATGATCGCCTCGAATTCCTTCATGAAGCCGCGGCGCGCATCGGTGGAACCGGCATCGATGACGGTGATGATGGCGACGAGAGCGGCTGCCATTGCCGTCAGCATGAACAGCGAAATTTTCACGCGGCGAACAGGAACACCGGAATTCTTGGCGGCAAGAGCGTCTCCGCCCGTGGCAAAGATCCAGTTGCCGATGGGGGTGCGCAAGAGCACGTAGGTGGCGATTGCGGCAAAGGCTACGAACCAGAGGATTTCGACCGGCACGCCCGGCACTTTAGGCACACCGGATTTGAAGCTATCGACAATGCCCGCTTCCGCCAGCCAGCGCATGACGAAGCCGAATGCATCGCCGGAAAAGATCGGAGCGAGAAAATCTCCTTCGACGGCTTCACGAATGCCGCGCAGCTGGGTGGAGCCACCGGTGAACATTTTCAAGCCGACAAGGGCTGCACCGCGCAAGATAAAAAGGCCGGCAAGCGTAACGATGAAGGACGGCAGGCCGGTGCGCAGCACGACCATGCCATTGGTGGCGCCAAGTGCTGCGGCAATGGCAAGCGTCAGAGGAATGGCGATGACAAGCGGCATGCCGACATTGACGACGAAGACACCAAAGACCATGCCCGCAAAGGCAACCATGGAACCGATCGACAGGTCGAATTCACCGCCGATCATCAGAAGTGCGGCGGCAATGCCGAGGATACCCAGCTGGGCTGCCGGGGTCATGAAGTTCATCACACCCGACAGCGTGAACATGGTGCTATCTGCGGTGATCATGAAGAAGATTGTGACGAGAACGACGCCCCCGATGGCACCGAGTTCCGGCCGTTTCATAAGTTTTGTTGCGAGGGTTTCAGATTTGATGCGCTCGTCCGCTCGCGCCAGCGTTTCTGCCGCCATTGGCCTGTCTCCTTGATCGTTGGCCGGGCCGCAGCCTTAAGGAGCGGCGGCCCGGAGAGCGATTTTGATTAGCGGATGCCTTTGGACGACAGGTCGATAACCTGTTCTGCCGTTTCCTTGGTCACGAGGTTCGGACCGGAGGCAACGTCCCCACCGGGGATCAAACCGTATTGCGCATTCAATGCCAGGAATGAGACCGGCAGATAGCCCTGCAGGTATTGCTGCTGATCGATGGAGAATGCCGCCTTGCCGTCGGCGATATCCTTGAGGAAGCCGGCGGACATGTCGAAGGTGGAGATCAGCACGTCATCGCGGCCGAGCGCCTGTGCGGCCTTGACGGCAGGTTCGCCAACCAGCGACGCGTTGAGCGACAGCACGACATTGACGTCCTTGTCGGACTCAAGAGCAGCGCGAACCTTCGCTTCGACTTCCGTCGGATCATTGGTCGTCGGCAACACCGTCACCTGCTTGCCAAAGCCTTCGGTAAAACCGGCGCAACGCAGATCGAGCGAGACGTTGCCGACTTCCTGGTTGACGCAGATTGCTTTCTTGCCGCCCATTTCCGCAAGCCGAGCACCGGCAACCTTGCCGGCATCGAATTCGGACTGGCCGACATGCAGTTTCGCGCCAAGCTTATGGGCAACGTCGGAGCCGGAGTTCATCGAGATGACCGGAATTCCGGCCTCGACGGCACGCTTGATCGCCGGACCGAGCGCATCGGCATCCGGTATCGAGACGACAAGCCCGTCGGGGTCCTGATTGACCGCTGCGTCGATCAGTTGGCCCATCGCCACCATGTCGAACGTTTCCGGCGAGCGGAACGAGACATTGACGCCGGTATCCTTGGCGGCTTTTTCGGCGCCGTTCTTCACCACCGACCAGAACGGATCGTTGGCCTGGCCGTGTGCGACCACGATGATATCCGTGGCAAGCACAGGGCTCGCGGCAGCAACGAGTACGACCGTTGCTGCTGCTGCAAGCAATTTCTTCATGACTTCCTCCCAGTTGAGTTCAAAAGCGCCACTCCCAGGCGCCCCGTCCATCCGGTCATGCGGGACCGGAACCGATAGCCCGCGGCACACTCCCCTGCTCCGCAGCAATCTTTTTTGGCGTGACGGCATAGGCAGTCACGCTCGACCCATCAGGCCAATGAAACCGCTTGGCCTGACTTCGCCGATTGAGTGGCAGCCTCGGCAAGTGCGAGTGCAGCAACGCCGTCCTTCAGCGAAACCGGATTGGCCGCGCCATCCAGGATGGTCGCGACAAATGCATTCCACTCCGCCGCATAGGCGCGCATATAGCGCTCAAGGAAAAAGAACTCGGGCTTGGCGCTGGTCACGCCCTGCTTGGTTGCCTTGGATACGGTATTTTCCAGCACATTACCGGCAGACAGCAGACCTTCAGAACCAAGGACTTCCACGCGCTGGTCATAACCGTAGACGGCTCGACGGCTGTTCTTGATCACGGCGATGCGACCATCGGCATAGGTGAGCGTTACCACCGCCGTATCGACATCGCCGGCCTTGCCGATCTCTGGGTCGACGATCGACGTGCCGGCGGCGTGGACCGTCTTCGGCGCATCGCCCATCAAAAAGTTCGCCATGTCGAAATCGTGGATCATCATATCGCGGAACAGTCCTCCGGATACTTTGACATAAGCTACCGGCGGCGGGGCCGGATCGAAAGAGGTGATCGACAGAAGCTCAGGCTTTCCAATCTCACCCGCGGTGATCGATGCCTTGATCGCAGAAAAATTCGGATCAAAACGGCGGTTGAAGCCGATCATCACAGGCACTCCCGTGCCATGCACCGAGTTGAGGCAGCGTTGCGCCCGTTCCAGCGAAAGGTCGACAGGCTTTTCGCACAACACCGCCTTACCGGCCGCAGTCGCCTTTTCGATAAGGTCTGAATGGGTATCGGTCGAGGTGGCGATCAGCACGGCATCGATTGACGCATCCGCCAGTATAGCCTCCGAACTGACAGCCTTTGCGCCATAAGCATCAGCAAGCGAACGCGCCGCGTCCTCGTTCACGTCCGACACGGCAACCAGCTGGCTGCGGGCGTGATTGGCAATGTTGATGGCATGCACGCGACCGATGCGGCCCGCGCCGAGCAATCCGATTTTCAGCACTCTATTCCTCCCAAAAGGCAGCTCCCGACCGCCTTGGAATTGAACATTGCAAGTTTTGCTCCCGCGAGCAAGGACATTTTGCTCGCGGGAGCAAAATTAATTTCAGAGCGATCGAAAAAACCGTTATGTATGCGAGAACCGATGCCTGACGGATTCGGGAGATGGGAATGCCGGATGAGAAGAAGCCCGCTTTTGCGGGAAACATCACCGCCGACGATGTGGCAGCCGAGGCCGGTGTCTCGCGCTGGACGGTCAACCGCGCCTTCCGCAAGGATGCGTCGATCTCTTCAAAGAGTTTGGAAAAAGTACGTATAGCCGCCGAACGACTAGGCTACGTGCCGGACCTTCGCGCTGCAAGCCTTGCCTCGGATCGCTCCAATCTGGTGGCATTGCTGATCGACGATTTCGCCAATCCGCACAAGCTTGTGATGATGGAGCGGCTGACACGCATCCTGCGCCGTGAAGGCTGGGATATTCTGCTCGTGAATACGCTGGACCGCGCCGATGCCGGCCATGCGCTTCTCAACGCCAGCCAGCGCCGGGTCGATGCCGTCATCCTGATCGGTATCCAGTTCGACGACGAGGTTCTGGATACGGCACTGCACGCTCGCCGGTTTCGCAAGCTGATCATCTTCGCGCGCACCTCGCGCAACCCGAATACGATTTCGATTGCGGTCGATGACGTCCATGCCATGAAGGAAATAGCCAACTACGTGCACGAGCGCGGTTTTCGCCGGCCTATGTTTCTGGCAGGTCCGCGCACTTCGTCTGCGCATCTGCTGCGCAAGGAGACGTTCGTCGATTACTGGCGTCAGCATTTCGGCAGCGAGCCGGAGACCGTTTCCGTGTCGGCTTACGATCCGACCCTTGCTGCGGGTATAGTCGAAAACGCACTCGCCGGCCGCAACAAGGCGACGCTGCCGGATATCCTTGTCTGCGAAAATGACGCGCTCGCCATCGGCGCCACCGATGTCATCCGTCATAAGCTCGGCCTGCGCATTCCGCAGGACATAGCGATTACCGGTTTCGATGACGTGCCACAGGCGGAGGGCGCCAATTATCGCCTTACCACATACCGCCAGCCGCTGACGGATATGGCCGAGTACCTCGTAAAAGTTCTCGGCAGCGAGGAAGATCGGGATTTCGATCGGCTGTTCCAGGGAAAGCTGATGATCCGCGACAGCGCGTGACGCCGCCCGCCTTGCAGCGAACAGCGTCACGATTGAGGGTATCTCAGCTTCAATGGGCTGTTGCAGTCGTTACCTTATGCGACAGACTTGGCCACAGGCTGATCGAGCACAGAAGCGAGGCGAACAGCAGCAGAAGTGAAAGATAGAAAGTCGGCAGGAAGCCGCCCAGCGCAAACGAGACAATCGAGCCGATGACGCTGCCGATACCAAAGCCGAGATAGATCAGGCCGTAGTTGGGGGCGAGGTTTGTCAGGCCGAAGAAATCACTGACCAGCCCGGGATAGACGGTAATGGTGCCGCCGAACGAGAAGGCGACGCAGGCGACCGCGAAGAAGAACGAGTATTCGTTCAAAGGAACGAAGAGCAGCATCGCCATGCCGGTCAGTGCACAGCCGATGGCTATGCTGATGATGTAAATGCGGGCGATCCTGTCCGAAAGGATGCCGAGCACCAGACGGCCGAGAAGGTTTGCGGCGGCGATGATGGCGACCGTATCGGCGGCAACCGAACCCGAGAGGCCTACATAACGCTCGCCGACATCCTTGGCGACACCGATCAGATAGAGACCGCTCATGCAAACGGTGAGGAACATCAAGGCCAGCAGCCAGTATCTCGGCTGGCGGACAGCCTCGGCCAGTGTGTAATCCCTGGCGCCGCCGCTGATGGTCTGCGCGCTTGTTTGAGGAGCCTCGCTGATCAAAAGCGCACCACCTACGACCAAAATCAAAGCTGCGATTGCCCATATGCCAAAGGCGCTCTCCATCCCGAAGCGGTTGATCAGTTCCAGGTTCAGGTATTTGAAGCCGAGACTGCCAAGACCATAGGCGCCGATTGCAAAGGCCGAAGCCAGCCCCTTACGCTCGGGGAACCACTTGACGCAGTTCGACAGGGTCAGGAGATAACCCGCACCATCAGCCGCCCCGACGAGAAGGCCGCCATAGATGTAAAGCAGCGTCAGATTGCTTGCGGTCGAGGTGAGATAAAGGCCAAGGCCGAGGGTGAGGCCTGCTGTGATGGCAACGGTGCGCAGACCGAACTTATCCTGCAGGCGGCCCGACAGTGACGAACCGACGGCGAGCGCCAGGCTTAAGAGACCGAAAGTGAAAGCAACCTGGGTGAGTGGCTCCGAGAGTTTCGACGAGAGCTTTTCGTTGAACAGGCTCCAAGTGTAGACCGAACCGAGGCCGAACTGGCACAAAATGGTGCCGACAAGTGTGAAATAACGCTTTGAATTGGAAAGAGCGGTCATCCGCGTTTCCTCCTTTATGAATATGGAGAAAACCTAAGACCCTCTTTATTCCCCCTGTTCGAAAAAGGCGTGAACTGCACGATCGCTGGAATGGACGGCAGTCAGAGCTGCATGAGCTGCCTGAACTCTTTCAGATGAGACCGGCTGACAGGAATTTCGACATCATCGAAATTGTGCAGCTTGATCACATAGGTCCCGTTGAACCAGGGCGAGATCTCGCGAATTTTGGCCGTGTTGATGCACCATGACCGGTGGCAGCGGAAGAATGTGTCCGCCGGCAGCTTCTCGGCAAAATCACCGATGCTTGTCGGAATGACGAAATGCCCTTTGACGGTATGGACATAGGTGAGCTTTTCGTCGGCGCGAGCGTAATAGATCAGGTCGGCCGGCAGCACGAGGATACTATCCTTGCGGGGAATGTTGACGGTTCGCTTGACAGGTGCAGGTGGTTGATGCGGCAACTCCGGCAAGACTGCCGAGTTCGGCTGGCTTTCCAGCTTCTTCAGCGTGTTGGCAACACGCTGCTCGTTGAACGGTTTGAGAATATAATCGAAGACTTCCAGCTCGAAGGCTTCTGCGGCATGTTCCTTATAGGCAGTGACGATGACGATCTTTGGTGGATTGGCCTGCTTGTGCAGGGTGCGCGCCAACGTCATCCCGTCGATGGACGGAATGTTGATGTCGAGGAATACGACGTCGAGATCGTTCTCCTGCAGATAGCGAAGGGCTGCGAGACCATCCTCCTGCGTTGCGACAACTTCGATGGAACTATGGCTTCCAATCAGCCATTTCAGTTCGTCGCGCGCCAGATATTCGTCCTCGACGATCAGGGCCTTCATGTTGCATCCCCGCTTTCGAGCGGCAGATCGAAACTAACCGAAGTGCCGGGCTCGAGTCTCTGGATGTTCAAACCTTTGCCATGGAGCAATTTCAACCGCTCATTCACATTCATCAAACCGATCCGGTCGCGCACAGCCTCGCCATTGACGACCGCTTTGATCACGTCAGGATCAATACCTTTGCCCGTATCACGAACGATGACACTGACCCGATCGGCCTGGCGTTTGACCGCGATATGAACTTCGCCCGGACGCGGCTGTGACTGGATGCCGTGCAGGATGGCGTTCTCAACAAGCGGCTGGAGCGTCAGGCTCGGTATATCGATATTCACGTCGTCTATGTCGAAGGTGACCGTCAGTTTGGGGCCGAAACGCGCCTGTTCGATCGCCACATAGTCGCGCACCTGCCGCAGTTCGTCCTGAATATCGATCATGCCATCGCTGAGCGACAGGTTCTGGCGCAGGTAATCCGCGAGTTTGGCAATGACCTGCCGTGCTTCGTCGGGGCGAAGGCGAACCAGAGACGAGATCGCGTTGAGCGCATTGAAGAGGAAATGCGGATTTATCTTGCTCTGAAGTGCGCGAAATTCCGCCTTTGCCGCCATTTCGCGCAAGGCCTTCACTCGCGAAAGCTCGATTTGCGTGGAGATCAGCTGCGACAGGCCGACGCCGAGTTCACGCAGCGAGTCGGTGATCATGTCCGGCTTGGTGAAGAAGATTTTCAGCGTGCCGGTGACGAGGCCATTTTCTCGTAAGGGGACAATCGCAACGGAACGGAAATCCGCGGCCGGGTAGCGATGCAGATTGTTGTCGACGGTGATGCGATCATTGCGGATCGCGTCGGCGGTCAGGTCACTCAGGTGCTTGTGTTTTTGTTCGTCGTAATACTCGTGTCCCTGGCCGACATAGGCGAGGACCGTATTGCGGTCGGTGATCGCCACCGCGTCCGCCTCAAGGCATTCGTGTATGACCGCGCAAACCTTGGTCAGCGTGTCATCCTGCACATTCTGAAAAAATGGCAGAGTGCGGTTGGCGATGACGAGTGCGAGCCGCGCCTCATGAGCAGCCGTCAGTTCCTTTTCGTCCTCGATATCCTGAATGCGCTTGATGATCATGCCGGTACACATGGAACCGATGATCATCGGCCAGGCAATCTCGGAGACGATGGCTGTGCCGACGCCGGCAGGCGCCAAGAGGAGGATGAGGAGCATGGTCAGGCACTCACAGGCCATGCCTGCAAGGCTGCCGGTCAGCCAAAGCCATCTGCGGCGGCCGCGGTAATGGATCGCCGTTGATAACAGGCCGGCGCAGATGCTGCTGATCAGGCAGGCAGTGGCCGACGGGCCGTGGATGTCGATCAGAAAACGGTGCAGGCCGGAAATGATGCCGGCAGGCATACCCACCCAGGGGCCAAAGAGAATACCGCCAGACATGATGGCAATGGTGCGAACATTGACCAGCGCGCCCTCGACCGGAATACCCATATAGGTGCCACCGACAGCAAAGCCTGAAAACAAGGCGGACAGGAAAGCAAGCTCAGGCCCGCTGAGCTTGCCTTTCCAGAGCACGTTCTTGAACAGGCGCGTGCGCCCGAGAAAGAACAACACCATCAGCATCAAAGCTGCGCGTTCGAAAAGAGCGAGTAGAATCATAATGAACCAAAAAAACGAGCTGGTTGGCCGAAAATCGGCTGCTCTATAAAGCGTCGGGTTATGGGTGCCGTAAGATTGTGAACTTTTAGGAATAGATTGAAAACTGCTTGTTCCTGGCCGTAAAGCGCTTGACCTTCGCTCGTCAAGATTGACCGCCGGCCGCGCGCGTCACAATTGTGCTTCATCTCCAACACGATCGGGGCGGCTATTTTTGCCGGATATGTTGCTCGATGAGGGTTTTCAGCCATGGCTCATCTTTCTGCTCGATGGCATTGACCATCTGGTGATGCTCAGCGGCCGAGACCTCTATTCTCGAACGCGTATGCCACTGTGAAACAGGTGCCGAGGATGTTCGTTGGCGCAATTCCGCAATTACGCTATGCAGTTCCGCGTTTCCGGCAAGATCGACATAGGCGCGGTGGAAAGCAAGATTTGCCTCATAGAGCTCAAGCACCGTGCCTGAATGAAGCAAGCCCTGGAAGCGGTCGGCCAGCTCCCTGAGAACTGAGACATCCATGGAAGTTGCGCGCGCAATCACTTTTCCCGCAATACCGGTCTCCAGCATGATGCGGATCTCGGCGATATCGTCCCACTGCTTTCCATCGCTCAGATAGACATGATAGCCCCGATTGGGGACATGCTCGACAACACGCTTCAAAGCCAGCCGATCGAGCGCACGGCGGATTTCGTTGCGGCCGCGACCATAACGGATCTCCAGATCGATCTGCTTGAGCCATGTTCCGGGTGCATATACGCCCGACTGAATATCCTGAAGGATCAATTGAGTAGCATCCCGCTCCTCATCCGTCTCGGTTACCGTCAGAGAACCCGTCATCACCACTCTCAAAACCCGCGCGTCTGCACAATAAATAATCAAAAAGAAATGTTGCGCAAATGTTATTCCGTAAATAGGATTGGTACCAATTTTGTCAACAAAAGACCGATAGCATGAAAAATTCCGACGCCGTCTGGGAACTGATCGACAAGAAGACGCCCGATTACACGCGCCTCAGCGACCAGGTATGGGACACACCAGAGGTGAATTACGAGGAATTCTCCTCCAGCGAGGCGCATCTGGCGCAGCTTGAAGCGGAGGGGTTTCGCATTACCCGCAATGTTGCTGGCATGCCGACAGCCGTGATGGGCGAAGCTGGCGAAGGCGGTCCGGTCATTGCCATTCTCGGCGAATATGATGCCCTTCCCGGTCTCAGCCAGGAAGCCGGCCTCGCCGAAGAGCGTCCGCTGGTCGACGGCGGTCACGGTCATGGCTGCGGGCACAACCTGCTCGGTTCCGGCTCCCTGCTGGCTGCCGCCGCCGTCAAGGATTATCTGGCTGCCAACAACCTGCCCGGCCGCATCCGTTACTACGGCTGCCCGGCTGAAGAAGGCGGCTCCTCGAAGGGCTTCATGGTTCGCGCCGGCGTATTCGATGACGTCGACATCGCCATCTGCTGGCATCCGGCCGCCTTTGTCGGCGTCAACAATCCGGTATCGCTTGCCTGCAACGAGCTGAATTTTCACTTCTCCGGCCGCGCCTCGCATGCGGCTGCCACACCCCATCTCGGACGATCCGCTCTCGACGCTGTCGAGTTGATGAATGTCGGCGTCAATTATCTGCGCGAGCACATGCCGTCGAGCGCACGCATTCACTACGCCGTCACCGATACCGGCGGCCATGCGCCGAACGTCGTTCAGGCCCGCGCCACCGTGCGCTATCTGGTGCGCGCCCGCGACCTGCCGGACCTTCTCGAACTCGTTGATCGCGTCAAGGATGTGGCAGCCGGTGCTGCCCTGATGACCGGCACGACAGTCAGAAACGAAATCATCAGCGGTGACGCCAACCTCGTCGGCAACACGCCGCTAGAAACCCTGATGCACAGCCATATCGAGCGTATCGGCCTGCCGGATTTCGATGATGCGGATCGCGCCAAGGCTGCCGAATTCCAGAAAACGTTCACGCCTGCCGACATCAAGTCGTCCTTCCAGCGTTTCGGCCTCAAGCCCCGCCCCGGCGTATCGCTTTGCGACGTGATCTTCCCGCCGGAAAGCGGCGACGCATCAATCGTCGGCTCCACGGATGTCGGCACCGTCAGCTGGGTGGTTCCGACCGTCCAGGTGCGCGGCGCCACTTACGCAATCGGTACGCCCGGCCATTCCTGGCAGCTGGTCGCACAGGGCAAGCTGCCGGCGGCCCACAAGGGCATGGCCCATGCCGCCAAGGTCATGGCCTCGACGGCTGCCGATCTCTTCGCAAATCCCGACCGGATTGCCGAGGCAAAGGCCGATTTCGCCTATCGCCTGGAAGGCACGCCTTTCGTCAACCCGATCCCGGATGACGTCGATCCTCCGATCCCGCTCGTCCAGGATGCTGCATGACACAGCCCTCCTTTCTCGATCTGATCGGCAGCGGGCCGGACGGCTGGGGACCGGCGCTTGCCGCCGGTGCCATGATGACGATCCTGATCGCGCTCGCGGGCTATGCCATCGGCATGGTCTTCGGCGCGCTCGGTGCATGGGCGAAGATTGCCGGTGGGCCGGTTGCCCGCGGCATTGCCGGCACCTACACCACGGTACTGCGCGGCATTCCTGATCTTCTCGTCATCTATCTCTTCTATTTCGGCGGCAGCACGGTCATCTCCGCCTTCGGCCATCTCTTCGGCGCAAGCGGCTTCATCAGCTTTCCCGGTTTTCTCGCCGGTGCGCTCGCCGTCGGCGTCACCTCCGGCGCGCAGCAGACGGAAGTGTTTCGCGGTGCCTACAAAGCCGTCCATGCCGGCGAGCTTGAAGCGGCGATTGCCTGCGGCATGCCTCCCTTCCTGCGCTTTCGCCGCATCATCGCGCCGCTGACATTGCGTTATGCCCTGCCCGGCATGGGCAATGTATGGCAGATCGTGCTGAAGGAATCCGCCCTCGTATCGATTACCGGCGTCGTCGAACTGCTGCGCCAGTCACAAATCGGTGCCGGCTCAACCGGCCGCCCGTTCGACTTCTACTTCATCGCCGCCATGATCTATCTCGCCATCTCGACCCTTTCGGGTGCGCTGTTGCAGTTCAGCGAAAAGCGGTTCACCCGCGGTGTCCGGAGGGGCTGATGGATTTCGTGTTTTTCTACGAGACGTTTATCACGCTGATCTCGGCAATTCCGACGACGCTGCAGCTGGCTGCAACATCAGTGGCTTTGGGAACCGTCCTCGCACTCGGTCTGGCGCTCTGCCGCCTTTCCGGCATTGCCCCGCTCGACTGGTTTGCCCGCGCCTATATTTTCGTCTTCCGCGGCACACCGCTGCTCGTGCAGATCTTCCTGATCTATTACGGCCTCAGCCAGTTCCGCGGCGTACGCCGCAGCATGTTCTGGTTCATTCTGCGCGATCCCTACTGGTGCGCGATCATCGCGCTGATGCTCTGCACCGCCGCCTATTCCGCCGAAATCATTCGCGGCGGCCTGCTCTCCGTGCCGCATGGCCAAGTGGAGGCCGGACGCGCCTGCGGCATGTCGCGTTTTCTGGTGTTCCGCCGCATCGTCATGCCCTTAGCAATCCGCCAATCGCTGCCGGCCTATTCCAACGAGATCATCTCCATGGTCAAGGCGACCTCGCTCGCCTCGATCATCACCATCATGGAAGTGACGGGCGTTGCCGCGAAGCTGATTTCCGAAACCTACCGGGCAATCGAAGTCTTCATCGTTGCAGGCGCGATCTATCTCGCCATCAATTTCCTGCTTACCCGCATCGTCGTCCTGATCGAATACCGCCTGAGCCCGCATCTGCGACAAGCGCCCAGCCTTCAGCCCGTTGCGGCAGGAGAAATGAAATGACCGCAATGACACCCACCACCACACCTGCGATCGAGGTCCGCGGACTGCGCAAGAGCTTCGGCCCGGTCGAAGTGCTGAAAGGCATAGACCTGACGGCGCATGAAGGCGAAGTCATCTCCATTCTCGGCTCATCCGGTTCCGGCAAATCGACCATGCTTCGCTGCATCAACATGCTGGAGACACCGGATGCCGGCGATATCAGCGTGGCCGGCGAAAAAATCGGTCTCAAGCGCGATGCGAAAGGCCACGGCCATATTGTCGACCGCAAGCAGGTTGAGCGCATCCGCTCCGAACTCGGCATGGTGTTCCAAAGCTTCAATCTCTGGTCCCACAAAACGGTGATCGAGAACATCATCGAGGCGCCGATCCATGTGCAGAAGCGGCCGAAAGCGGACGTGATCGCCGAGGCCGAAGAGCTGCTCGAAAAGGTCGGCATTGCCGACAAGCGCAATCATTATCCCTCGCATCTTTCCGGCGGCCAGCAACAACGTGCGGCAATTGCAAGAGCACTCGCCATGCGTCCCAAGGTCATGCTGTTTGACGAACCGACATCGGCGCTCGACCCGGAACTGGTCGGAGAAGTCCTGCGTGTCATGCGCTCGCTTGCCGACGAAGGCCGCACGATGCTCGTCGTCACCCACGAAATGGGCTTTGCCCGCGATGTGTCCAGCCGGGTGATCTTTCTCCATCAGGGCGCCATCGAGGAGCAGGGCAGCCCGGAGGAGATGTTCACCAACGCGCAGTCGGAGCGTTTTCGCAAATTCATCAGCGCCTAAGACCAATGAATACCCAACAAGGAGACGGGGAACGACAATGAAAATCATCAAGACACTGGCTGCCGGCATTTTCGCAGCTGCAACACTTGCGACCGGCGCCTTTGCGCAGGAAAAGACAGAAATCACCATCGCCACCGAAGGCGCATTCCCTCCTTATAACCTCACCAGGCCGGACGGCACGTTGGACGGTTACGATGTCGAGCTGGCGCACTACCTCTGCGACCACATGAAGATCAAGTGCACGATCGTTGCCCAGGCTTTCGACGGCATGATCCCCGCGCTTAACGCGGGCAAGTTCGACGCGATCATGGCCGGCATGTCCGCCACCGAAAAGCGCAAGGAAGTCATCGACTTCTCGATGTCTTACGGCAGCACCGGCCAGGCTTTTGCCGTGTTGAAGGACAGCGATCTTTCCAACATGCCGCTGAAGGACGCGCTTTATTCGCTTTCCAGCAATGAGGAAGGCGCACGCAAGGCGGTCGAAGAGCTGAAGCCGCTACTGAAAGGCAAGATCATCGGCGTTCAGACCGCCTCGATCGCATCGCGCTTCATCGATGAATATCTCAAGGACACCGTTGAAAAGCGCGAATACAAGACCACCGAGCAGCATGACCTTGACCTGATCGCCGGCCGCGTCGACGTGATCATGGCATCGATGGGCTATCTGAAGACCGCCGTCGAAAAGCCGACCAACAGCGACATCGAAATCGTCGGCCCGCGTTTTCAGGGTGGCTTCCTCGGTGCCGGCAGCTCGGTTGGCCTGCGCAAGAGCGACACGGCCCTGAAGGCCAAATTCGACGAAGCCATCACCGCCGCCAAGGCTGACGGCACGTTGAAGACATTGTCGATGAAGTGGTTCGGCTTCGACCTGACCCCGCAATAATTCTGCGACAAATGACAAAGGGAGCCGCGGGCGTCGCGGCTCCCGCTGCTTTTCGTGTTGTTTTCGACTCTAGAATCTTTACGTCAAAACATGAGGCAAGGTTTTCCGGCGACTCCATGGACGGCGAAAGGCATCTTCCAACATGCTGCAAATTGCGCATGGCAAAATGCTCCGTGAAGCGCTAGTTCCAGAGAGGCTGGCGACAATGGCCAAATGCGGGATCGTCTCCAGTTGGCCAAGTATCCTTTATGGGCATGCCATGCAGAAGCTTGCAGCAATCGAAATTCGGGAAGGGCAACCTTCCTCAGCGGTTTTGGATGTCGTGGCGCAAGCCTTGAGGGCCGAAGGCATTATTGTTGCAGGATACCTGCAGCGAAACCTCTCCAAACCGGCCGGCTTGACCTCAGATACGGTCCTTGAGGATATCGAGACCGGCGAGCAATTCGGCATCATGCAGGCGCTCGGAGCTTCGGCGACAAGCTGCCGACTGGATAGCGGAGCTCTGGCGGATATCGCTGCGCGCGCCCTTTCGCGGCTGGAACGACCGGCGGACATTCTCATACTCAATCGTTTCGGCAAGGCGGAAGCCGACGGGCATGGCCTGCGCGCAGCTCTGGAGATGGCCGTCAATCGGGATATTCCGGTACTGACTTTGGTTGAGCCGGAATATCTACAGGCTTGGCGCGACTATGTCGGCAACATGGCCGCAAGCCTGCCCCCCGTCTCTGCGGACGCACTCGCGTGGTACCACTCGCTGAGCAGTGTCGCCACACGTTGAGAACCTCACTCCGCCAGGGAGCCCTATATGAAACTCTTTGTCGTGAGGATCTCCGACCGGGCAAGCCGCGGCGAGTATGAGGATATCAGTGGCCGAAGCCGGAACGGCATGGTTCCGGTTATAGAATGAACTTTGCCTGTTGACGCTGCCCCTATTAGTCCTCGTGCAATTCGGCCCAGTGCGGATAGGTAACGTAAGCCGTCAGCGCAGCTTCGCCCTCCGTTGTGATTGTCACTGCTGCGCCTTTCGGCATGTAGACTATCTCGCCTGGACCGGCGGTTACGGTACCGTCGCCAGTCGAGATGACCAGATGCCCTTGAAGGACAATCATCACATCGTCAACCATCATGGTTTCCGTCAGCGTCTGGTTGGGATCATAGCGGCCATATCCGATTGTTACCGGTCCACCATGCCGTTCATCTATCAGATTTCCAACGAAAATATCGGCGCTCTGCCCCGGAGACTTGACCAGTTTGGCGTCGGCGATATTGAACTTCTGAACCCTCATCACTTCCTCCTGTGGATACGCAGGAGGTAGGGGCGCGATCACATACCGCCAGATATCCGCGACAATTTAGTCGAAAGTCATTGCACGCCAAGAGTGCATGACTGACACGCCTCGATATCTGCTCTCAATCGGCAATGCTGGCAGAGCACGCAGCGACCAAGGACATTTAAAGTCCCGGATCACTGAGCTAGTACATAGGCCTCAATGGCAGCTGAAATGAAGGACTCCTTCGCCACTTCTGCCGGTAGAACTCCCTCCGCAGCTTGTTTGCAGTCAGCAACCGCACGCAAATAGTGCTTTCCCTGATCCGTCGGCCAACGGTGTCGAAGATAGTGCATTGCATCCGACGCACTCTCCACGCGTTCCGACGAACCATGTCCAATGCGAACGAGAACCGGCACGCGAAAAGGCGCGCTGCCAATGATATCGATGGCCATTATTTCCTCCCGATGCCAACGCTATGATCTTATTTTAGGCACATGCATAATATTTGGCTGCATTTGCGAATCTGTCAATCGGAACTTGAATTAATACTTAAATTCAATCGATATATACTGTGACTTGTTTGATTTCATGATCTTTGCGAAGAAGTTAATGACCGCCTAGTGGTATCGGCGCCTGGATAGTCCGCAGCCATCGAATTCGCGCGCTGGATCAAAGCGGCCTTACGCCCTGCCGGATCCGCTTCATCGTCAACAGGCGATGACTGCGCTTCTCACTCGGCCGATGACCTCAAGTTCGGCAGATAGGGATGGTCCGATTGTCTGCGAAGGATATACGGCGCTGTTATCGGCCAGAAGCTGCACTCCCCCTTCGATCAGGCGCTGCACGCGACGGATAACAAGGCGGTTTTCGATGCGCAGTGCATAAATGCCACCATCGGCAAGTTCGCGGTCTCCGGTGTCGACAAAAAGCGGCGCCTGGTCTGCGATCGTGGGAGCCATACTGTCACCTTCGGCCAGAAGTGCAGTGACCGCATCCGGGTTGATGCCCAGTCTCGCCCAATAATCCTCAATGACCGCAACGGCGGCCGCTGATGACGGCCTTATCTCGTCATAGCCATGGATATAAGGCTGGGATGGATTGTCCATAAGACCAGGCGGCGGCGAAAAGCGCATAGCTCCGAGATGATCGAAAAGATCGATGCGGATACTGTCCGCCTCGAGCGACCACTCTCCGCCAAGATAGCGCGACGCGATACCGGCTTTTTCTGCCATCAGCCCCAACGTGGCATAGGTGGGATCTTTTATGCCGTGACGATAGTTGTCGAGCGTATTGTCGGAAAGTTCCGCCGCCTTCGCCGCCTTGGTGCGACCGCCCAGCATTTCGCAGAGTATCAGGACTTTGAACGATGTCGCCCGACGCAAGGAGTCCAGTTCCAACTTTTCCCAACCGCGGGAAAACTTGGCCAGCTTGGCCTCTATCTTTGCCGCGACATCTCCTTCGAGGGGAATTTTCATGCCTTGAAACCCTGAGTAGAAATCAGTTTGCAGGTGAAATTATTTTTACTAGCCTTGAGAATTATTCACGATCCGCACGCCGGTAATGAAAACGAAGATTATCTGCCGAAACCACAACTTCAAGTGGATTTCATGATTTTTGCCCATCTGCCTATGAGATTGGCGTTCAAAACATTTCGTGACAACCCGTATCGATAGCTGCACCTGATGTCCCATCCCGACAAATCCATGCAGACCTTTCAGACACTCGAAGAGGATTTTGCGAGAAACTATGCCTTCGACATGGAAGATGGGCTGCGCAAATCGGTCACACTTTCCCGTTTGGGCAGGAAGCTCACGGTCGAGATCATCTATATGGATGGAGCTGTTGCGGATACGACAACCGAGACCTTCGAAGCCACTGGTCCAACGAAGATCAGCGTCGCGGAAGGCGGCATCTATCTGGCCGGTTACTGCGATCTTCTCGCGGGTCGCGTCAGGCTTCGCAGAACACGTTTCTTCTAAAAGGCCAAGAAAATGGCGCCCGGGTACAGCCACCCGGGCGCCGATTATCCTCTTCCAGGACTAGAGGTACAAAACCGGAAGAGGAGCTCTGCGATCTCGACCAGACTGGGGGCGTAAGACTGGTGGTTCAGTCCAGCTTGGCAAGATCGTTGCGAATGACGACGCGGAGTTCATCGATCGGACGCAGGGACTGGCCGTCGTCGAAGTGCCAGAAGGTCCATCCATTGCAGGCATCAAAGCCCTGTACCTTTGCGCCGAGCCGGTGGATCGAGCCGGCGTCACCACCGGATGCCAGCGTGCCATCGGCGCGGATGATCGCGCTGTAGCGGCGGCGGGCATCGGTCAGAACCTGGCCCGGCTTCAACAGCCCGGCCTCGATCAGCACGTTGAAGGCAACGCGCGGCTCGGCCTTCTTGCCCGTCATGACGGTCAGTTCCGCCTTGCCGAGCGGTTCTACCACTTCGATACGGGCAGACGCTGCATCAATATAGACCTGCTCGCGCTCAATGCCGACGAAGTTGCGGCCGAGGCGCTTGGCGACCGCACCAGTCGTGCCGGAGCCAAAGAATGGGTCGAGGATGACATCACCGGGCTTGGTCGATGCCATGATGACGCGAGCGAGCAGCGCTTCCGGCTTCTGCGTCGGATGCACCTTCTTGCCGTCCTCACCCTTCAGGCGTTCGCCGCCCGAGCAGATCGGGAACAGCCAGTCGGAGCGCATCTGCACGTCGTCGTTCGACGCTTTCAACGCATCGTAATTAAAGGTGTAGCCCTTGGCCTTGGAATCGCGGCTGGCCCAGATCATTGTCTCATGGGCATTCTGGAACCGGCGACCCTTGAAGTTCGGCATCGGGTTGACCTTGCGCCAGACGATGTCGTTCAGCAGCCAGAAATTCAGGTCCTGCATGATCGCGCCGACGCGGAAAATGTTGTGGTATGAGCCGATCACCCAGATGGTGCCGGCCGGCTTGAGCACGCGGCGGCAGGCGAGCAGCCAGGCGCGAGTGAAGGCATCATACATTTCAAACGAGGCGAACTGGTCCCACTCGTCATCCACGGCATCAACGACCGAATGATCCGGGCGATGCAGCGTGCCACCGAGCTGGAGGTTATATGGCGGGTCAGCGAAGATCGCGTCGACGGAATGATCCGGCAGCGCTTCGAGAGCTGCAACGCAATCACCCTTGATGATGGAATTCATCCACGCGTCGGGACGGACCTGATGCTTCAGATCGTTCAGCGGAAGAACAGCAGCCATTTTCACACTCGCTACGCTATACATAAAACGAATTTATTGGCTGTTATGGTTACTCAATCTGGTTACCAAATGCTGAAGCAGCTGAATTATTTCGGGAAATTTTGCCATCAGGACAGGAAATAAGCGGCGGTGATATTATTTCATGCAACCACAGATTGGATGGAATCGTACGCCATGAGCACCCGAGATCAGGCCTTCTTAAGGTCTGTATCCCTCGCACTGACCAGCAATTCATCCTCCGGCGGCCAATCACCAAGAGAGCGTTCCATATATTCGGCAGGCAACGGCCCCGCCGTCATCAGGCCGAAATCGAAATTCGTGCGTCGATCGGACGCCATCACATATTGACGATGCACCCTGAGGAAGTCCAACTTGACCTTCCGGTAACGCTCGGCGGAGAGCATGTTTCGGAGGCGGATAAAAACGAGCCGTGGCTGCGGTGCCTCCGCATGTCCGGTCAGGCCCGTTACCGGGGACTTATAGAAACTGATGACATCCGTCAGACACTGCACTTCGAACCAGATGATGTTTTTTGCGTAGGCGATCGCCCCCACCCGGGCACGAAGCACCGTCGCCGAGCGCAGCAGCGCGCATTGAAGCATAGCTCCGCCAAGAGTGACAAAAACTACTTTCTTGCCATCCAGCAGACCGGGCTCCCTTTCGAGCAAGAGACCGACCGTATGGGCAGCCATGCTGGATCCCATACTGTGGGAACTGACGACATATTCATCCGCGTCCAGTTCGAATGCCTGCCTGGCCGACTGAGCGGCCGCCTCAATCCAATCGTTGACCATGAGGTCATCCAGCCGGGATACGGCAACTGCCATTTCCCAGTCTGAAAACAGGTGCAGCGTGTGAAACCGCCCCGACCATGGAATGAACAGCTTGACGAAAAAGAGATAACCGAGAGCAATGCCGACCGGCAGTTGCCACAGGCCGAGGCCCAGCCACAGAGGATAGGTTGCGAGCGCCGCACTGATCGCAAGCGCCAGCGCTACCAGAAGAAACGGGAAGATGAAAAAGAGACCGAAACGCCAGGCATGGCGGAAATAACCGAAAGCGCCGCCCTCAAGCACAACGGCTGCAGCACTGCGAAAACCTTGAGCAATCCGCGTTAGCATCGGTCGATCTGACAGATGATCAACGATCGCTCCGTGATCGAAGACAAAAAAACGCGTCGATGTCTGCCAGGCATCTCCGGGCCGGCTGGTCTCGATATCGAAATACGGCCGGCTGGGCTCATGACACAAAGCGTCGATCCTGGCGTTCAGACCCCAGAGTTCGGCGGTCTTCTGCATCGCTCTTTCGTAACGGGTCCGATGCCGTTCCGCGTCCAATGGTTCAAAGCCGGGGAAATGCAGGACAACACGTTTCTTCACGCGTGCGGATGACGGATTTTCGGGCACTCATGTTTCTTTCGCGACAGGCGGCTGCAGGTCGGAGCGCTATGATATCAACCCTGTGGCGAGAATAAGGTGGTGTGGCCGGCGCACATCCGGGCGCCGGCCGAAAACGTGGATTATATCTTCAGATTCCAAAGCCTCCCGCAACGTCGATGACGCCGCCGGTCATGTATCCACCATTCGGGCCGACCAGATGAATGACGAGGCCCGAGACTTCCTCAAGCGTCGCTATGCGGCGGATGGGATGCATGTTGAGCATTGCTTCCGGCACTTCGTCGCCCAGAACCTCTACGGACATATCGGTTGGCATGACACCGGGCTGAACGACATTGACCGTGATATTTCGCCCGCCAAGATCGCGAGCGACACCCTTGGCATAACCGATCAGCGCCGACTTGCTACCCGCATAATCGGCAGCGCCCGGAAAAGGCACGCGTGTGCCCAAGAGAGAGCCGATGAAAATGATCCGTCCACCGTCCGACAGGACCGGCGCCGCAGCGCGGGTCACAGCAACCGATCCCATGACATTGACCTGCCACTGACGGTCGAGGTTGACGATATCAAGGGCGGGATCGTCGACGGGCTTGCCCTGTACGGCAATCGCCGCATTGTTGATAAGGATATCGAGCTTGCCGAAATGCGCGATCACCTTATCGACCAGCGGTTTGGCGGCCGACATATCAGCCTGGTCGCTACGGATCGCCAGAGCGCGAACGCCCTTAGCTTTCAGCTTTTCGACCAGAGCTTCGGCCTTCTCGGCGGAGGAGACATAACTGATCGCAACATCGGCACCTTCGTCCGCCAGGGCTTGCGCAGTTACTGCGCCGAGCCCACGAGAGCCGCCGGTTACGAGGGCAACCTTGCCCTTCAAGATTTTCGACATGGGTAACCTTTCCTTAGAAGCCGAGGCGTTTCCGGATATTGAATCGCCCGATTTGTTTGAGTAACGATCATTACTATAACAATCGGTATGAAATTTGACGTGGGTCGTCAAGCGGTTTAATAATGGTCGTTATGAAAATATTTCCGGGCTGATCACATGGGTCGTCATCGCGAATTCGACGTGGAAAAGGCGCTGGACGCGGCTTTGTGCGTCTTCTGGAGCAAGGGTTACGAGGGAGCGTCCTATGCCGACCTCACCGAGGCCACCGGCGTGGCAAGACCTGCCCTCTATTCCGCCTTCGGCAACAAGGAAGCGCTGTTTGCCCATGCGCTCGATCGCTATTACGAGCGATATCTCAACTATATCCCGGATGCACTTCAAAAACCGACCTCGCGGGAAGTCGCAGCCCACATGCTCTACAACGCGATCGATCTCAACACGCGATATCCAAAGCATACCGGCTGTTTCAACATAACCGGCCTGCTTGCCGGCTCGGATGATGCCGAACCCGTGCGGCAGATGCTGATCGATGTTCGCGCGCGCGGCGAAGCGCTGTTTCGCGAGCGGTTGGAGCGCGCAAAAGCTGAAGGTGACCTGCCCGCAACCGCAAAACCCGATGCGCTCGCGGCATATCTGATGGCCGTGCTTCACGGCATGGCGGTACAGGCCAAGGCCGGTTTCAGCCGCGAAACGCTGGAAGCGGTTGCCGAACAGGCGCTTGCCGCATGGCCTGCGAAAGGCCCTTAACCCTCGCGAACCGATCTTGGAGCAACCGCCAGTTTGCTGGGCTAAACTGAGCGCCCCGCAAGCGGGAGAGCACTCAGATTCCGGCGCAGCATGAACGCCCATCCGGCAAAATAACCGACCGATCCTCCGGACAGCGCATAACCGGCCAAGCTGAGGCTTTGTATCCCTTCCGGATTAAGCGCAAGCGCGACGGCAAGCGCATAATGCAACACGAAGAGCGCCATGTTCCTGACGAGAGGCACAATACTTCCCGAGATCGTCACCTCGCGGCGCGCCGCATCCCGTGCGATCACCCTGGGGCCGAGGACGACGCCCGGCAACGCCAACAGAAAGCCCGCACCGAGCCAGATGGCAACCAGTTTGATGTCAAATGCAGACTTTCCGATCAGAGGCCAGACGCCAAGCACCACGAAGATCATCGGGACGGTCAAAAGCCGCCAAAGTGGGCGTGTTCTGGTCCTTGTCGCGGCCAATCCCTGCCAGACGAGATAGGACAGCAGAAACCATACATAGGCCGGTGTATGGGCCAGGATCTGAAGCGCGCCAGCCATATCGATTTTTCAAAATCCCTAAATTAATCAGTTGGTTTGCAACATATGGGAGGCAGGTTTCACAGCCGGATTCTTCAAGTCTACAAGCGATGAAAAACATAACCTGTCGCACGAAGATGATGCCCCGCATCTCCCGAACGACCATCCCGCGCCCTTGCCTAGCGTGGACGGCTTTTCTATTCAGGGCCTTGATTTGGAACAGCAGGGAATGGAAGAGCCATGGACAGTATCACGATAGCCCTGGTCCTGCTGCTTGCCGTCATCCTCAGCGGCACGATTTCAAGGCTGCTGCCGCTCCCCATCCCGCTGCCGCTGATCCAGATCGCCTTCGGCGCGGCGATTACCGGAATTACCGGTGACGGCGTAGTGCTGGAACCGGATATCTTCTTCCTGCTGTTTCTGCCGCCGCTACTGTTTCTCGATGGCTGGCGTATTCCGAAAGAAGGGCTGTTTCGCGACAAGGGCGTGATCCTGGAACTGGCGCTCGGGCTCGTGGTGTTCACGGTTGTCGGTGTCGGGTTTTTGATCCACTGGATGATCCCGGCCATGCCGCTTGCGGTCGCCTTCGCGCTTGCGGCGATAGTCTCGCCGACCGATCCTGTTGCGGTCTCGGCGATTGCCGCACGCGTGCCGATCCCGCCCCGGCTGATGCATATTCTCGAAGGCGAATCGCTACTCAACGACGCATCCGGCCTCGTCTGCATGCGGTTTGCGGTTGCTGCAGCCGTCACCGGCACATTCTCGCTGGCGGATGCGCTGGGCACATTCCTGTGGGTCGCAATCGGCGGCATTCTCATCGGCTTCGGCGTGACATGGCTTGTCGTGCGGATAAAGGACATCGTTTCGCGCAGGCTCGGCGAAGATCCCGGCGCGCAGATCCTGATCAGCCTGCTCATTCCCTTCGGCGCCTATCTGGTTGCCGAACACCTGCATTGCTCCGGTATCCTTGCGGCGGTCGCCGCCGGCATCACCATGAGTTACGCGGAACTGCGCGGCAAGGCGCTCGGAATTACCCGCGTACGGCGCAATGCCGTGTGGGATACGGTTCAGTTTGCATTGAACGGCATCATCTTCGTGCTGCTCGGCGAACAGCTGCCCGGTATTGTTGCGGGTGCAGCGCGGGTCGTTACCGAGACCGGGCATGTCGATCCGATCTGGCTGATCGCCTACGTGATCGCGATCAATGCGGCGCTGGCAGCCCTTCGTTTCGTGTGGGTGTGGGTGTCGCTGCATTTCACCCTGTTTCGCGCCGCCCGGCGTGGCCAGGAAATCCGCAAGCCGCACTGGAAGCTGCTGGTCGCAACCTCGCTTGCCGGTGTGCGCGGCGCCATCACGCTTGCCGGTATCTTGACGCTGCCCTTCTTTCTCGATGACGGGATCACCCCTTTCCCGGCCCGCGATCTGGCGATCTTCCTTGCTGCCGGCGTGATCATCTTCTCGCTGGTTGCGGCAAGTGTCGGCCTGCCCTTCCTGCTCAAGGATATCGAGTTGCCGCCCGAGCCGGATCACCACCAGGAAGAGGATACGGCTCGCATCGCCTCGGCGGAGGCAGCAATCCGGATGATCGAAAAACTACAGCACGCGATGAGCGAAGGCCGCACCGATGCCGATCTTTATGGCGAAGTCGGCACCCGGCTGATGGAACTCTACCGGCAGCGCATCGACGGACGCTCGAAGATCGGCGACGAGGCCGAAGAGGCCCGGCGGATGGAAGAAGTGGACAAGCGGTTGCGCCTCGCCGCACTGCGCGCCGAGCGCGACGAGATTTTTCGCCTGAGCCGCGCCCGCAAGGTTTCAGAAGAGATCGCCCGCAAGCTTATCCGCGAGATCGACCTTGCCGAGGCGCGTTATGCCGAGTGAGGTCGGTTACGCAGCATGCACCTCGCGGCTGTCCGTCGGTGCTTCAGCCCGCTCGAACATGCCGTAGTCACGAAGGACGTGGCCGATCCGCAGACGGTAATCGGCAAAGATGCCGTTGCGACCGGCGGCTTGGGCGGCGCGGTGCGCCTCGACATTGCGCCATGCCTTCACCGCCTCTTCGTCGCGCCAGAAGGAGAGCGACAGAAGCTTGCCGCGCAGGGTGAGGCTTTCGAAACGCTCGATCGAGATGAAGCCGTCGATCTTTTCAAGCTCGGAGCGCAACTCGCCGGCCAGATCGAGATAACGGTGGCGTTCGCCCATATAGGGCACGACTTCGAAGATGACGGCGATCATAGTTTTTCTCCCCTCTCCATCGGCGCGCCGTGCGGCAGCGACATGTTTTTGAGAAAGATGCGGTCTTCCTTGAGGATGAAACGCTCGCGCTTGGCGAATTCGTAATTCTCGCGGCCCAGCGGATCGACGGCCAGCCGGGCGCGGTAGGCCTCATAGGCCGCCAGGCTCTCGATGTTGTAGATGCCGTAGGCGGTGGTGGCCGATCCTTCATGCGGACCGAAATAGCCGATCAGATCGGCACCGTTGCGCGGGATCGACAGACCCCAGGCTTGGGCATATTGTTCAAAACGGTCGCGCTTGAACGGGTCGATCTCGTAACGGATGAAGCAGGTGATCATGGCATTTCCCTTGGGTTCGTTTCCTCGTGACGGGCTCCTTCTGCCATGCCGGTCAACCACGATGCTTCGATAGCGATCGAAGTATCGATGGCAAAAACATGCTAGAAGCCTTCGCATGAACGAAGGTCCAGACATTGCCCAGATTGCCTCTCTGATCGGCGACCCTGCCCGCGCCAACATGCTGGCCGCGCTCACCGGTGGGCGGGCGCTGACCGCGACGGAGCTTGCCGGCATCGGCGGCATCACGCTGCAGACGGCGAGCACGCATCTTTCCAAGCTTGAGGCCGGCGGGCTGTTATCGCAGCGCAAACAGGGGCGGCATCGCTATTTCGCGCTGGCCGACGAGGCTGCTGCCCGGCTGATCGAGACGATGATGGGATTTGCCTCAAGCCGCGGACATCTACGCTATCGGCCCGGACCGAAGGATCCGGCGCTCAGGAAGGCGCGGGTCTGCTACGATCACCTTGCCGGCGATTTTGGCGTGCGGATGCTCGACAGCTTCGTCTGCCATGGCGAGATCGCATCGGATGGGGAAAACCTTACGATGACGGAAAAGGGCCGCGCGCAGCTTTCAGCATTCGGCATCGATCTCTCGAGCCTTGCCTCCAGCCGGCGCCCCTTGTGCAAATCCTGTCTCGACTGGAGCGAGCGCCGGTCGCATCTGGCAGGAACGCTGGGCAAGGCGCTGCTTGCCCATATGCTCGACAAGGGCTGGGCGCGGCGCAGCGAGGATAGCCGGGCGATACTCTTTTCTCCCGAAGGAGAGCGAAAGTTTTTGCTGCAGTTTCCACTTGATCCTTAAATGTCAAAGCCTCCCGTCCCGATTGACCCAGCCATGCGACCGTACCGGTTGAGCTTCTGGCACCCATCCGCTAGAAGGCGGCTGACGTCTTAAAAGGGTATATCTCCATCATGAGCGGTTTCGACCTCATTCTCTTCGATTGCGACGGCGTGCTCGTCGATTCCGAAATCATTGCAGCAAAGGTGGAATCCCAGCTGCTGACGGAAGCCGGGTATCCGATCAGCGTCGAAGAAATGGGCGAACGCTTTGCCGGCATGACCTGGAAGAACATCCTGCTGACCATCGAGAAGGAAGCCGATATTCCGCTTTCCGCCTCGCTGCTCGACAAGTCGGAAAAGCTGCTCGATGCCCGGCTGGAACGTGAAGTGAAGATCATCGACGGCGTGAAGTTCGCGCTTGCCCGACTGACCACCCAGCGCTGCATCTGCTCCAATTCCTCAAGCGCGCGGCTGGACATGATGCTGACCAAGGTCGGCCTGAAACCCTATTTCGCCCCGCATATCTATTCGGCCAAGGATCTGGGCCCGGATCGGGTAAAGCCGAAGCCGGATATCTTCCTGCATGGTGCACAGCAGTTCGGCGTCGATCCGTCGCGCTGCCTCGTGGTCGAGGATTCCACCCACGGCGTCCACGCTGCAAGGGCTGCCGGCATGCGGGTCGTCGGCTTTACCGGCGCATCGCATACCTATCCGAGCCATGCCGACCGCCTGACGGATGCCGGTGCCGAGACGGTGATCTCGCGCATGCAGGACCTGCCGGCCGTGGTCGCCGCACTCGGCGAATGGGCCGACGCGATCTGATTTAGAAATCTACGACAAGACTGGCCTTTGCCGCGTGTGCGGCAAAGGAATGGGCGAATTCGCCCGAATAGCTGAGTTTTACGCGCGCAGTCTTCGAAATCTGCGCGGTGAGCGAAGCCTCCAGCACAGCCGTATCGCGCGGCAGCGAAACACCTTCGATGACGAAGGGACTGCCGGACGAGAAGGCAAACCGCGAAGACGGCGTCAGATCGCCGATCGCGTGACGCCAGCCGAACATGCCTGAAAGCGTCGTCGGCAGATCGGCATTGCCGATATCGGCCGACCACCGGAGGCCGAGCGTCGTCAGCGTCACGTCATCCATACTGCCATTTGCCGAAAGCGCTGCCGCACCGCCGGTTTCGCGAAAACCATCGGTCTCGAGATTGATATAGGCGAGGTTGGCGAAGGGCTCGAGCGTCAGCTGCCCGATCTTGTCGCGCCAGCCGAGATCGGCAAAGACCTGCCGCGTCGCGCTTCGATAATCGGCCTCGAGCTGATCCTCGAAGGAACCGAATGCGACACTCCGTTCGGTCGAGATATCGTTCTTCGAATAGATCGCGCCCGTGGTGAAGTTGAGCTTTCCCCATTCGGCTGCCGCGTAAAGACCGGCGCTGTAGCTGTCCCAGTCGGCATCGCTGCCCGCAGACGCATTCGTGTAGCCGAAGAGGCCGCCGATCCGCCAATGCTCGGAAACGTCGCCATCGACACCGGCGATCAGGCCCGCGACATGGCCGTTGATGTCTGCCGCGTTGCCGTCGCTGTCGAAGCGGTCGGTCGCGGCGATCCCGGTCATCCAGAAGCTCGGCCCCCCTTCGGTTTCCTTAACCGGCACATTGCCGTTGATCCGGTCGATCACCGCCTCGCGGGCAAGGCCTGCCTGCTGCAGCAACTGGCTTTTCAGCGAGGCATGCAACTCGCCGCTCAGCTGCGAGAAAGCATCGCGGGCACCGGCGGCATTGAGTGGAAGGACACCGAGGAGGATGGGGCTTGTCGGGTCGAGAGATTGCACCGCTTCGGCCGTCGCACGGGTGTTTTGGGTCTCGGCCACATCGGCAAAATCGACATCATTACGGTAGAGGCCGAGCGTGATGGATGTCGGATCGTAAGACAATATCGGCGACAGAAAGGCCAGATCTGAATTGACCTCGTCGAATTCGCCGATGACATCATCACCGGTCAGGATCGTGTAGGTGGTCCCAGGTGCATAAGTCCCTGCGCCCGCCAAAACTTCCACCGTGCCGCCGTCGATGGTCACGGTTCCTGTTGCATTCAGACGGTCGGAAACACCGGATGCATCGGCTTCGACCTGATAGGTCGAGCCTTCCTCGAAGGTGACGTTACCGTTTACAGCGACGGTCGCGATGCCCGGACCCGGCGCGAATGTCCCACCGGAGCCGACGGTCAGCCCGCCGATCGCGCCGGAGCCTGCCAGCACGCCATCCGAACCGATCGTGATCGCGCCGCCGACAGTGCCGTCATTGACCAGCGTGCCACCGACGACCGTCGCACTGCCGGTAATCGTGCCAGTGCCATTGTTAACGAAAGTCCCACCGGTATTGGTCAGCGATGCAATCGTGCCGGCATTCGAGACGCTGCCTGAATTGGTGACATCGCCTGCCGTCGCCCCCGTATTGTTGACGAAACTCGCTGCCGCCGCGACATCGACATCGGTGACGACGAAATTGTTGACCACCATGCCGCCGGTGATCACCGTATCGCCGGTGATCGAGCCATCGTCATTATTGGTGAAGGTGCCGCCGATATTGGTGAGTGAGGCGATCGTGCCGGCATTCGAAGAATTGCCGGCATTGGTGACATTTCCAGCGGTCGCACCGGTATTGTTGACGAATATCGCGGCAGCCGCGACATCCACATCGGTAACGACGAAATTGTTGGTCACCGTGCCGGCGGTAATAACCGTATCGCCGGTAATCCTGCCCTGATCATTGTTGGTGAAGGTGCCGCCGGTGTTGGTGAGCGAGGCAATCGTGCCGGCATTGGACGAGGTGCCGGCATTGATAACCGCTCCCGCCGTCGCGCCGGTATTGTTGACGAAGATCGCGGCCGCCGCGACATCCACATAGGTGACGACGAAATTATTGGTGACCGTGCCGCCGATGACATTCGTCTGACCGGTGATCGTGCCGCCGTCATTGTTGGTGAAGGAACCGCCGGTATTGGTGAGCGAGCCGATGGTGCCGGCATTCGACGACGTACCAGCATTGGTGACGTTGCCGGCCCGACCGTCCGAATTGTTGACGAATTCCGCGGCGGCCGAGACATCGACATCGGTGACGACGAAATTGTTGGCGAGCTTGCCGCCGTCGATCACGGTCTTGCCGGTGATCGTGCCGTCATTGACGGTCTCGCCGCCGGTCATATGAAGCTTGCCGTCCAGTGTTCCGGAATTGGCGATATTGCCGCCGCTCATCTCGATATCGGAAGAGAGTTGCCCGCCGGTGGAGATTTCAAGCCGGCCTGTTCCCGAAAGGCTTGTACCGCCTATGGCCGAGAGATCGGCATCGACATGCAGCGTGCCGCCGGAAACATCAATCGTGCCGACCGTCGTATCCGTCGAGACGGTCGGTATGCCTGAACCGATTGCAGCACCGCCGGTTGGGCCGGGTGCTGCCGGCGTCCAGTTGGCATCGTTGGAAAAATCACTGTCGGATGCGCCGGTCCAGGTGGATTGCGCCGAGACGGCAGCCGGCAGCAGCCACGCCACCGAAACGATGGCCGTGCATAATTTGAGACGCCGTTTCGCGCCCGCCGAGATCGCCGGAGCAGACATTCCCACCTCACCAGAGCCGTCAAGGCGAAGCGCCATTAACGATCTGCTAATATGAGTTAAGGAATTATGGTTAACGGAGACTTAATACCGACCGCAGATGCGGCCGGATACGCTTCTTTTCGGCGTGACATCGACGCGCAGTCGCGACACAGCTTTTGCAATGCTGAGATCAGGAGCGGCGCGGCTTCTTAGCCGGACCGTTGTCGAAGCCGAGACGGACGCGGGTGAAGCGCGTTGCGCCGCCGGCGGCGTTGGGGATCTGGACGTCGGCCTTGGAGAAGATGAACTGCGTGCCGCCGGCCGGCATGTCGACCGGGAAAGCTACCTTCTGGGTGTAAAGCACGTTGTCGCCATCGACCACTTCAACCAGAACCGGCAGGGTGACAGAACCCGGCTTGCCTGCTGGCCCCTGCACGACGCGGCCCTGGGCGACGACATTGATGGTCATCGTCGTTTCGTTGGCCGTGCACTGGCGCGTCGCGTCGTTGAACGAAGCCTGGAACAGAAGCTTGTCCTGGTTATCCTGCCCACCGCGCGCGTAGGTGCGATAGATAGCATCCTGATCACGCATCACGACCTGTGGGCAATAGGCCTGGACGACGGCCTGAACCGGCTGCGCATTGGCAGAAGCAGCGTTGGAACTCATGTCCAGTCCCTGCGAAGCAGAATTGCAGCTGGCCAAACCAGCCACCAAAGACAACGTCAGAAAACCGCGAGAGAACTTGCCAACCACGTTACTCAACCCTTTGCAGCCTCGTTTCTGATACGGTACCGACCCGGCATTTTCCGGTCTTTCACCGCCGATTTCGATAGTCTATATCAGCGGTCGGAACAAAAATCGATTAGGGATTCAAGGTCGTGGAATACATTTCTACCCGGGGTACAGCACCCGCTCTCGGCTTCCGTGATGCGCTCATGGCAGGTCTGGCAAAAGACGGCGGCCTGTATGTCCCGCGCAAATGGCCCACCCTTTCGAAAAAACAGATCCGTGCCCTGCGCGGAAAATCCTATCAGGAAGTCGCTTTCGAGATCCTGTCGCTTTTCGTCGATGGCGAGATTGCCGACGACAAGCTGCGCGGCATGATCGATGAAGCCTATGCCACCTTCCGCCATCCGGCTGTGGTGCCGCTGGTGCAGGTCGGGCCGAACGATTTCATTCTCGAACTCTTCCACGGCACGACGCTCGCGTTCAAGGACGTGGCGATGCAGTTGCTCGCCCGCCTGATGGACCACGTGCTTGCCGAGCGAAACGAGCGCGCGACGATCGTCGGCGCCACCTCAGGCGATACCGGCGGTGCGGCGATCGACGCCTTTGCCGGCCGCGAGCGCACCGATATCTTCATCCTCTTCCCGCATGAAAAGGTCTCGCCGGTGCAGCAGCGCCAGATGACCTCCTCGACCGCTTCGAACGTGCATGCGATCGCGGTGAAGGGCAATTTCGACGACTGCCAGAACCTCGTCAAAGAGATGTTCAACGACGCCGCCTTCCGGGACAAGGTCAAGCTTTCTGGCGTCAATTCAATCAACTGGGCACGCATCATGTCCCAGGTCGTCTATTATTTCACCGCCGCTCTCTCGCTCGGCGGACCCGATCGGAAAATCTCCTTCACCGTGCCGACCGGCAATTTCGGTGATATCTTTGCCGGATATGTCGCCAAGCAGATGGGCCTGCCGATCGACCGTCTCGTCATCGCCACCAATGACAACGATATCCTGGCGCGAACGCTGAAGACCGGCCGTTACGAGATGAAGGGCGTCAAGGCGACGACCTCGCCTTCGATGGATATTCAGATCTCGTCCAATTTCGAACGCCTTCTGTTCGAAGCCTATGATCGTGACGATGCCGCCGTGCGCCGCTCGATGGACGGGCTGAAGCAATCCGGCTCCTTCGAGATCAAGGAAAAGGCGTTGAAGGCGATCAAGCGAGAATTCCGCGCCGGACGAGCCACGGAACGCCAAGTTGCCGCCACAATTCGCGAGACGCTTGCCGCCACCGGCTATCTTCTCGATCCGCACACAGCAACCGGCGTCTTCGTTGCTGCCAAGAACGCCAAGCCATCCAGCCCGATGGTAACGCTGTCGACCGCCCACCCGGCCAAATTCCCGGCGGCCGTAAAATCCGCTTGCGGAATTGATCCGGCGCTCCCATCATGGCTGTCTGATCTCATGCAAAGGGAGGAGCGCTTCGATATACTTGAACCGGAGCTGAAAGCCGTCGAAACCTTTATCGGCAGCAACGCACGAGCCAAGTAACAGCGCGCCGGAAAGACATAGTATGAATGTAGAGATTACCCGGCTCCCCTCCGGGCTGACTGTCGTCACCGAAAGCATGCCGCATCTTGAAAGCGTGGCTCTCGGCGTTTGGATCAAGTCGGGGTCTCGTAACGAGACCGCAGAAGAGCACGGTATCGCGCACCTGCTCGAACACATGGCCTTCAAGGGAACCGCGCGGCGCAGCGCCCGCGACATCGCCGAGGAAATCGAGGATGTCGGCGGCGAGCTGAATGCCGCGACGTCTACCGAGACCACGTCCTATTATGCCCGTGTCCTTAAGGATCACGTACCGCTGGCGGTCGATATTCTCGCCGATATCCTGACGGAATCCGCTTTCGACGAAGAAGAGCTGCGGCGCGAAAAACACGTCATCCTGCAGGAGATTGGCGCAGCCAACGACACGCCGGACGATGTCGTGTTCGACAAGTTCTCCGAAGTCGCCTATCGCGACCAGACGATCGGGCGCGCCATCCTCGGCACACCGGAACGGGTGAAAAGCTTCACGCCAACGCAAATTCGCGGATATCTATCGCGCAACTACACGACGGACCGGATGTTCGTGGTGGCAGCAGGCGCCGTCGATCACCAGACCTTCTGCAAACAGGTCGAGGAACGGTTTGCCGGCCTCCCCCAGGTTGCCAGCGCGCCGCCGGTCTTCGATGCCGCCCGTTATATCGGCGGCGACATACGCGAAGAACGCGACCTCATGGATACGCAGGTCCTGCTCGGTTTCGAGGGCAAAGCCTACCACATGCGTGACTTCTACTGTTCGCAGATTCTGGCCAATATTCTCGGCGGGGGCATGTCTTCCCGCTTGTTCCAGGAAGTGCGCGAGCATCGCGGTCTCTGTTATTCCGTCTATGCCTTCCACTGGGGCTTTTCCGATACAGGCATTTTCGGCATCCATGCCGCAACCGGCGCCGACGACCTGCCGAAGCTGATCCCCGTCATCATCGACGAGTTGCACAAGGCGGCTGACACGATCCATCAGGTGGAAATCGACCGCGCCCGCGCACAGATCCGTGCGCAGTTGCTGATGGGCCAGGAAAGCCCGGCTGCGCGCGCTGGCCAGATTGCCCGCCAGATGATGCTATACGGCCGTTCGATCCCGAATGAAGAGATGATGGAGCGCTTGGCAGGCATCACCACCGAGCGCCTCACGGATCTTGCCGGACGTCTGTTCTTCGATACCGTGCCGACGCTTTCTGCCGTAGGACCGATCGAAAAGCTTGCCCCGATGTCCGACATTGCGGCAGCTCTTTCGTCTCCGGTTCCTTCGGCAAAAGCGGCCGGCTGACCAGAGGCGCCGAAGCGAATGGGTAGATCGGTGTTCCGGTTCCTATCCCGTCAACCGGACACACCAGAGTTATCCGGGCCTCGGCATCTGCTGAGGCTGCCGCATAACTCCGACTATAAACATTGGTACAGGCTGCGGTCCGAGAGCCGCAGCTTCCTGCAGCCATGGGAGCCGACTTGGCGGGCAGATGAACTGACCGAGAGTTCTTTTCGTGCACGTGTCCTGCGTGCACACCAGGAATGTTCATCGGGATTAGCCATGCCGATGCTGCTTTTCCGCAGGGAAGATATGGAACTTCTCGGAGGCCTCACCATCGGCTACATCCGTCGCGGCGCTGCCCAGAGCTGCATGATCGGATACTGGATGGGCGAAAAACATGCGGGCCAAGGCCATATGTTGGCCGCATTGAGAGTGGCAATCCCGTATATCTATAGCGGACTTCAGTTGCACCGGATCGAGGCAGCCTGTATTCCGGAAAATTGGAAAAGCATCCGGCTATTGGAAAAAGCCGGCTTCGAGCGGGAAGGTCTTTTGCGGAAGTATCTGAAAATAAATGGCGAGTGGCACGACCACATGATGTTTTCCCGGTTGCCGGAAGACGGCGAATTCGGGAAAATGGTCGGGCCATGATCGAAAGTATGCGTTTTTGTTCTGCGTATCGGGCCTCTGGCCTGAAACTCCTGCTGCTGACAATCGTCGCCATTCTGGCGTTCGGGCTTAACGGCGCGCGCGCGGCTGAACCTGTCAAGATCTCCCGCGACGACACGGCGCTTGACCTGACAGCAACGACCGACATCTACGCCAACCAGGGCGAGGCGTTCCAGGTTTCCACCGCGGCAGGCGGCGATGGCATCCGGCGACGTATCGAGGTACGTTCCAGTAATCCCGGCCACCAGGGCGACTGGGCGGTTTTTGCCTTGTCCAACGTTTCGGAAGAACAGCTGGAGCGCGTGATTGTCGCACCGCATTTCCGCCTCGTAGGCTCCAAAGTGTTCTGGCCGGACCTTGGTTCACAACGCATCACAGCGATCACGCCTTCCGAAGGCTTCTCACTCGACCGTCTGCCAAGCCCTGACGCGGACGTGTTCCGCATCACGCTCAATCCCGGCTCGACGATAACGTTCGTAGCAGAACTGGCCAGCCCTTCTCTGCCGCAGATTTATCTCTGGCAACCGGATGCCTACAAGGACACGGTCAACTCGTTCACACTCTATCGCGGCATCGTGCTCGGCATTGCCGGTCTGCTGGCGGTGTTCCTGACCATTCTTTTCGTCGTCAAGGGAACCTCGATGCTGCCGGCTGCGGCAGCCCTCGCCTGGGCGGTGCTGGCCTATATCTGCGTCGACTTCGGCTTTCTCGACAAGCTGATCACCATTACCTCCAGCGACCAGCGCATATGGCGCGCGGGCGCGGAAGTGGCGCTCGCCTCCTCGCTCGTCATCTTCTTGTTCACCTATCTCAATCTCAACCGCTGGCACGTGCATCTCGGATACGCGACGCTGGCCTGGGTTGTCGGCCTTGTTCTGCTCGGCGGCGTGGCGATCTATGATCCCTCGGTCGCAGCCGGCATCGCCCGGCTTTCCTTCGCACTGACGGGAACGGTCGGCATCGCGCTGATCATCTATCTCGGTTTCAACCGCTATGACCGCGCCATCCTATTGGTGCCGACATGGACGCTGATCCTCGTCTGGCTGTTCGGCAGCTGGCTGACGGTGACGGGGCAGCTCGACAACGACATCATCCAACCGGCACTCGGTGGCGGTCTTGTCCTGATCGTGCTTCTGATCGGCTTTACCGTCATGCAGCACGCCTTTGCCGGCGGCGCCTATCAACAGGGACTTTTCTCCGATCTGGAACGCCAGTCCCTGGCGCTGACGGGTTCGGGCGATACGGTCTGGGACTGGGATGTGGCGCGCGACCGCGTCGTCACCACGCCGGATATTTCCGGCCGTCTGGGTCTTGAACCCGGCGCGATGCACGGCCCGGTGCGCAACTGGGTCCCGCGCCTTCACCCCGATGACCGCGACCGGTTCCGTGCCACGCTCGACGTGCTGCTCGAACATCGCCGCGGCCGCCTGCATCACGAATTCCGCATCCGCGCCGAAGACGGGCATTTCCACTGGCTGCAAATCCGTGCCCGGCCGGTACTCGGTTCCAATGGCGAAATCATCCGCTGCGTCGGCATCATCATCGATGTGACGGAGCAGAAGAATTCGGTCGAACGACTGTTGCAGGATGCGTTGCACGACAACCTGACAGGCTTGCCGAACCGCCAGGTCTTCCTCGACAGGCTGCAGGGCGTGCTCACACTTGCCGCCAGCGGCGACAGCGTGCGCCCGACGGTGATGGCGATCGACCTCGACCGCTACAAGCAGGTCAATGACTCACTCGGCATTGCCGCCGGCGACAACATGCTGATCGCACTGACGCGCCGCCTGCGCCGGCTCTTAAAGCCGCAGGATACGCTGGCGCGTCTTGCCGGTGACCAGTTCGGCCTGATCCTGGTCTCCGAGCGAGACCCGGCCAAGATCGCCGATTTCGCCGATGCGGTTTCGCAGGCAATCATGGTGCCGATCAACTACGCCAATCGCGAGATCGTTCTCACCGCATCGATCGGGCTTGCCTCGTTTGTCGACCAGCAGGAAAGCGCTGCCGGCCTTCTGGCGGATGCCGAACTTGCCATGTACCGGGCGAAACGCGGCGGCGGCAACAAGGTGGAGCCGTTCCGGCCGATCTTCCGCACATCGAGCACCGACCGGCTGCAGATCGAAACCGACCTTCGCCGCGCGCTGGAACGCAAGGAACTGTCGCTCGCCTATCAGCCGATCATCTCTTTGAAGGATGGCGAGATCGCGGGCTTCGAGGCCCTGATGCGCTGGGACCATCCAAAGCGCGGCATGATCCCGCCGGCAGAATTCATCCCGATTGCGGAAGTTTGCGACCTGATCGGCCCGCTCGGCGTGTTCGCCATGGAACGCGCAGCAAGCGATCTCGTTTCGTGGCAGGAACAGACCGGCGAAGTGCCGATCTTCGTTTCGGTCAACCTGTCGAGTGCGCAGCTTTTAAACGCGGATCTCTATAACGACGTTCGGGCGCTTCTCTCCAAGACGCAGGTCAATCCTCACCAGCTGAAGCTGGAACTGACCGAAAGCCTGATGATGGAAAACCCGGAACAGGCGCGGCTCATTCTGGCCAAACTCAAAGAAACCGGCATTAGCCTGGCGCTCGACGATTTCGGCACAGGTTACTCCTCGCTTGCCTATCTGACCCAGTTCCCGTTCGACATGATCAAGCTCGACAAGGCGCTTGTGGGCGACATGAGCGAAAAGGGTTCGATCCTGCTCCGCTCGGTCATTGCCATGGCCCGCGGGCTGGAGATGACGGTCGTTGCCGAAGGCATCCAGACCGACGAGGACGCGATGGAACTTGCCAAGATGGGCTGCCACTACGGCCAGAGCTACCTCTTCGGCCCGCCTGCCTCCAGCGAGGCAATGATGCGGCTGCTGAAGGAACGGTTTCCGCTGACGAAGCGGGCTTAAGCAGCGAAGTCCACGCTGGATTCGCAAACAAGGCCCCTCCCAACCC
>NZ_JAEUAN010000025.1 GCF_019511445.1 Aliirhizobium wenxiniae | reverse complement strand
GGGGAGGGGTGAGACTGGCGGGCCGGCATTGCCGGTGAAACGGCGCGTACCGCAGCAGTAGCAACGCTGGGAGCCGCCGAACCCGCACCGAGATCGAAGCGCGAAATCAGCGCGCGCAGCCGTTCCGCCTCACCGGCCAGGGCAGCGCTGGCGCTGTTTGCCTCTTCCACCATGGCGGCATTCTGCTGCGTCACCTGATCCATCTGGTTGACGGCGACATTGACCTGCGACATGCCGACCGACTGCTCCTTCGACGAGGTGGCGATCGCATCGAGCTGGCTGTTGATGGCCGAGACATGGTCGCGGATGCCGGACAATGCGGTGCCCGTGGCGCTGACCAGCGTCACGCCGTTCTTCACTTCATCGGCCGAATTGCGGATCAGGTCCTTGATCTCCTTGGCAGCCTGAGCGGATCGCTGGGCAAGCTCGCGGACCTCCTGGGCGACGACCGCAAACCCCTTTCCGGCTTCGCCCGCCCGCGCCGCCTCGACACCAGCATTCAACGCCAGAAGATTGGTCTGGAAGGCGATCTCATCGATCACGCCGATAATGCTGGAAATCTGTTCCGACGACTGCTCGATCTTCTGCATTGCATTGACCGCCTTGGCGACGACTTCACCCGACTGCAGCGCCGACTGGTTGGCTTCGACCGCCATGCCGCGCGCCTCTTCGGTACGGGTGGAGGAGTTGGCGACGTTCGAGGTGATCTCATCGAGCGCCGCGGCGGTTTCTTCCAGCGATGCGGCCTGCTGTTCGGTGCGTCTCGAAAGATCTGCGGCGCTCTGGGAAAGCTCGCGCGATCCACTGTCGATCGCGCCCGTTGCATGGGAAACCGCCTGCATCGTGTCGCGAAGCTGCGCCACGGCGGAGTTGAAATCGCTACGAAGCCCTTCGAAATCCGGGCTGAACGGCCGGTTGAGAATGATGGCCAGATTGCCGCCGGAAAGCTGTTTCAGGCCCTCAGCCAGCCCTTCGGTCGCCTGCGCCATGTTTCCGGCACGAACCTTGTCCGCTTCCGCAATCCGCTGGCGCTCGGCCTCCTGCGCGGTGCGATTGTCTTGCGCCTGCCTTTCCATGTCTTTCGCGCGCAGGCCGTTATCCTTGAACACCTGTACGGCGCCTGCCATCTGGCCCACCTCGTCGCGCCGGTCCACACCGTCGATCGCCACGGACAGATCTCCGCCGGCCAATGTGATCATCGTTTCCTGCAGTTTCTTGATCGGACGTACCAGCCAGCTGCGGATGGCGAAGAAGCCGGCGAGCAGCACCAGGACGAGACCGGCAAGCACGCCGCCAAGCGTCGTCATCGCAGTGGTATTGGCGGACGCTCCGAGAGCTTCGGCTTTTGACGAGACGCCATTGATGATCGCGTCGGTGATTTTCGTTGAGGTTTCGGCGAAGGCCGCAAATTGCGGCTGGCAACCGGTGAGGAATGCTTGCTGCGACGCCTGGATTTCCGCTTCGGTCCTGGCCGCTTCGCCAAGCCGGATCGCCGGGGCGCAGGATTGCTGCAGGATCGAAAGACCGGCGGCTTTCAGCACATGCAGGTCCTTGTTGTCGGGAAGAATATGGATCGCCGCATCCATGCGCTCGGTGAAGCCGGTTTGCGCGTGTTGCAGTTCGGCCGTTGCCGCCGCATTGCCTTCCGGCGTGCGCGACATGAGAAGATCGCCGATCGCGGCCCTTGCCATCTGGATCGACCGGTTGGCGCGCGCCACCGAAAGCGACGCCGCACTCTCCTTGTGCAGAAGATCGCCATAGGACCCGTTGATCTCGTAGATGCGCGAGCTGCTGTAGCCCGCAATGGCGATGGCGAAGATACCGAACAGCGCCATGATGGCCATGAACTTGCCGACGATCGAGATGTGCTTCATCAAATGCCCCATTTGCAAAGAGTGCGTCGAGGCTGATGGTAGCGGCAGGTCTTTATGATTGCCTGTCAGCTAATATATTATTTTACATCTATCTAAAATTATACTCGCAGCGATTGCTGGCCCTATGATCTAGACTTCCATAGGTTGAAATCCGTCGTGGCTTTTGCCTATGACGTGTATCAGGCTTTGATTGGCAAGAGCCATTGGTTCGGTGGTGTTCACCGCGACAGAACGGCGGACGAAGAAACTCCTATTCTAGGGTATGATTTTGAAACCTTCATACGGCTTTCGAAGATGGCGAAGCTTGGTTGTGGGGGCGCGATTTGCGCGGAAATTACTCTCTGAGATTAGTCCAATCCCAATAGTGCGCCAGGCTGGTTCTTGCATCACCTAATCGCTCCGCGTAGTCGGTCCGGAAAGGCGCTGCGAGCTGCTTTTGGAGATCGGCCAGAAGGCCATGTAGCACGCGACACTCGGCCGGGCTCTCGAAGTGGGTTGCATCGGGGGTAGGGCTGTCGCCTGCTTCGCACCAACGAGAAAGAAGTTCGAAAAGTACGAGCGCCTCGTCTGCTGAAAGATCTCCGCGCCCCATCGGACGCATCCTGCTGTTTTTCAATCATTTTTGAATACTGCCATGTCCGATATAAACTGAAAATGCGACCAAATGCAAAAAGGGCGGCCTTGCGACCGCCCCTTCCGTATTCTGAACCGGTTGGCCCAGATGTGCAGGCTTTCGCCTATCACATCATGTCCATACCGCCCATTCCGCCCATGCCGCCAGGCATGCCGGCCGGAGCGTCCTTCTTCGGCAGTTCGGCGATCATGGCTTCGGTGGTGATCAGCAGCGAGGCAACCGAAGCTGCGTTCTGCAGAGCCGTGCGAACAACCTTGACCGGGTCGACGATGCCCATGGCGATCATGTCGCCATATTCAGACGTCTGGGCGTTGTAGCCGTAGTTGTCTTCGTTCTTCTCGAGGATCTTGCCAACAACGATGGAGGCTTCGTCACCAGCGTTTTCAGAGATCTGGCGAACCAGAGCCTGCAGAGCGCGGCGAACGATGTTGACGCCAGCTTCCTGGTCGTCGTTTGCACCCTTGACGGTGATCTTGGAAGCCGAACGGAGCAGGGCAACGCCGCCGCCCGGTACGATGCCTTCCTGAACAGCAGCGCGCGTTGCGTTCAGAGCGTCGTCGATGCGGTCCTTGCGTTCCTTGACTTCGATTTCGGTCGAGCCACCAACGCGGATAACGGCAACGCCGCCAGCCAGCTTTGCAAGACGTTCCTGCAGCTTTTCGCGGTCGTAGTCCGAAGTGGTTTCTTCGATCTGCGCCTTGATCTGGGCTACGCGGCCTTCGATGTCAGCCTTCTGGCCAGCGCCGTCGACGATCGTCGTGTTTTCCTTGGAGATCGAAACCTTCTTGGAACGGCCGAGCATGTCGAGGGTGACGTTTTCGAGCTTGATGCCGAGGTCTTCGGAAATGACGGTGCCGCCCGTGAGGATAGCGATGTCTTCCAGCATGGCCTTGCGGCGATCGCCGAAGCCCGGAGCCTTGACGGCAGCAATCTTCAGGCCGCCACGCAGCTTGTTGACGACGAGCGTTGCAAGAGCTTCGCCTTCAACGTCTTCAGCGATGATGACGAGCGGCTTGCCGGTCTGAACGACAGCTTCGAGAACCGGCAGCATAGCCTGGAGGTTCGAGAGCTTCTTTTCGTGCAGCAGGATGTACGCGTCTTCGAGGTCCGCGATCATCTTTTCCGGGTTGGTCACGAAGTAAGGCGACAGGTAGCCGCGGTCGAACTGCATGCCTTCGACGACTTCGAGTTCGGTTTCAGCGGTCTTGGCTTCTTCGACGGTGATGACGCCTTCGTTGCCAACCTTCTGCATGGCTTCAGCAATGTCGTTACCGACCTGCGTGTCGCCGTTTGCGGAGATCGTGCCGACCTGGGCAACTTCAGCCGAGGTGGAGATCTTCTTTGCCTTGGCCTGCAGGTCCTTGACGACTTCTGCAACAGCGAGGTCGATACCGCGCTTCAGGTCCATCGGGTTCATGCCGGCAGCAACGGCCTTTGCACCTTCGCGAACGATCGCGCGGGCAAGAACGGTTGCAGTCGTGGTGCCGTCACCAGCGATGTCGTTGGTCTTCGAAGCAACTTCGCGGACCATCTGGGCGCCCATGTTTTCGAACTTGTCTTCCAGTTCGATTTCCTTGGCGACCGATACACCGTCCTTGGTGATGCGCGGAGCGCCGAAGGACTTGTCGATAACAACGTTACGACCCTTCGGGCCGAGGGTTACCTGCACTGCGTCAGCGAGGATGTCGACGCCGCGCAGCATCTTTTCGCGCGCAGAGCGGCCGAATTTTACTTCTTTAGCTGCCATTTTGAGAACTCCTGAATAGAGGTGTCAGCGAATTACGAAAAAGACGTTGCCGGCAATCAGCCGATAACGCCCATGATGTCGGATTCCTTCATGATCAGAAGGTCTTCGCCGTTGAGCTTGACTTCCGTACCGGACCACTTGCCGAACAGGACGCGGTCGCCGACCTTTACGTCGAGAGCAACGAGTGCGCCCTTGTCGTCGCGTGCGCCGGGGCCAACAGCGACGATTTCGCCTTCAGCCGGCTTTTCCTTGGCGGTGTCCGGAATGATGATGCCGCCCTTGGTCTTTTCTTCAGACTCGACGCGCTTTACGACAACGCGATCGTGCAGGGGGCGGAAAGTTGTGCTTGCCATTGTCTAATCCCTCGATCAAATGACATGGACAGGTCTCAGAAATAAGACCCGCGGATCTCGTTTAGCACTCCTCTGATCAGAGTGCTAACGGAGCCCGAGATAAGGGTGGCCTTGGAGCGAGTCAAGGATTGGCCCGAAATTTTCGTTGCCGCTCTGCAGCATCAAGCCAAACAGGATTAACAGCGCCGAAGGCCCGGCCTCCCTTGCTCAGGCGAAACGGCTTCTGCCAGGCGAGTTTGACCTGAGCGTGGCAGCCGCATGACATCGACCGTCATACAGCCTTAACATGATATTTTTACTGAGGCGGTTCGTATTGAGAGTTGACCGAGAAAGACCCCTCCCAAACCTCCCCACAAGGGGGAGGGCTTAATCCGGTCGCGCCGTCGAACCTCGATTGAGGCAGGGCGGATGCCGCAGGTTTTCTCCCCCTTGTGGAGGAGATGGCCGGCAGGCCAGAGGGGGTATTACATATGCGATGACCGACTTCGGTCGCGGTAAATGAGGGTGTATATGACAGTGACCGCTGATGCCGGAGGTATAGAAGGGGGGCGTCCTTCGCTCTCCGAACTGATATCCGTCTTCGCCCGCATCGGCTGTCTGAGTTTCGGCGGTCCTGCCGCCCAGATTGCCATGATGCACCGCGCCGTCGTGGAGGAAAAGCGCTGGCTCTCGGAGGAGCGGTTCCTGCATGCCTTGAACTACTGCATGCTGCTGCCGGGACCCGAAGCGCAGCAGCTCGCCACCTATATCGGCTGGCTGACCCATGGCACCCGCGGCGGTATCATTTCAGGGCTCCTCTTCGTTCTGCCCGGCCTCGTCGTCATCACCATCTTGTCGGCCGCTTACGCGCTCTGGCAAGAGACCACATGGCTGGCCGGCCTGTTCTTCGGGCTGAAGGCCGCGGTTCTGGCGATCGTCGTCGAAGCGGTCATTCGGCTTTCGAAGAAGACGCTGAAAAGCGGATTTCTCTGTCTCGTGGCGGCCACGGCCTTCGTGGCGCTGTTCCTGTTCAGCGTGCCGTTCCCGCTCGTGGTTCTCGCTGCCGCCTTTGCCGGCTTTCTCAATGCCCGGCGAACGGGCGTTACCGCGACACCGGCAGGGCTTCACGAACTTCCCGCGCCGCCACCGCCGGGCAGGGCGATCATCAACCTGCTCGGCTGGATCATCGTCTGGCAATTGCCGCTGTTGATCCTCTGGGCCTTTTCCGCGCCGGATGGCCTGACGAGCCTCTTCTCCTTCTTCTCGAAAATGGCGCTGGTTACCTTCGGCGGAGCCTATGCCGTTCTCGCCTATGTGGCGCAGGTCGGTGTCGAGCAATATGGCTGGCTTAGAGCTGGCGAAATGCTGGATGGGTTGGCGCTGGCCGAAACCACGCCGGGGCCGCTGGTCCTTGTCCTTTCCTTCGTCGGCTTCCTCACCGGCTTTCGCGAGGCCTCCGGTATCGCGGGAGGCATTCTCGGTGCATTGCTGGTTGCCTGGGCGACCTTCGTGCCGAGCTTCATCTTCGTCTTCGCCGGTGCGCCTTATATCGAGCGCCTGCGCGGCAATCGCATTCTTTCGGGCGCGCTGTCGGCGATCACCGCAGCGGTTGTCGGCGTCATCCTCAACCTCGCCATCTGGTTCGGCCTGCACGTCCTGTTTCGCGAAGTAGGAAAGGTCGAGCTTGTACCGTCGCTAGGCCTTGATCTGGCGCTGCCGGTCTGGACAAGCCTTGAGCCGGCGGCCGCACTCTTGTTCGTGCTCTCGGCTGTTTTGCTGTTCCGGCTGAAGCTCGGCATGGTGCCGGTTCTCGGCATTTGTGCCGCAGCCGGGCTGGCGGTTCGCTTGTCGGCGCTCATGTAACGGTCGCATGAAATATACCGCACTGCACGCAAATCTCCTTGCCATGACGGCCACGCTTTGCGACATCAGCCGGACAATATGACGGCCGGACATGGCAGAAGGTGATCGACAGGCATGGCAAAGCGCATCCAGAACTTGAGTGAAGTTATCGGTGGATACGATGTGGTTCTGTCCGATGTCTGGGGCGTGGTGCATAACGGCGTTGCCGCTTTCCCGCATTCCTGTCAGGCGCTTGCCGCAGCCCGAAAGGCCGGCGCGACCGTCGTGCTCATCACCAATTCCCCGCGTCCAGCCCCCGGCGTCATCGAACAGCTGAAACTGCTTGGTGTCGAAGACGGCACCTATGACCGCATCGTCACCTCCGGCGATGTGACCCGTCATCTGATCGCCGAAGGCCCGAAAAAGGTTTTCCTGCTCGGCCCCGAGCGCGACATGCCACTTTTCGATGGTCTCGATGTCGAGGTTGTTTCGGCTGACGAGGCGGAAGCGATCGTCTGCACCGGTTTCTTCGACGACGAGAAGGAAGTGCCGGAAGATTACACCGACATGTTGAAGGCCTGGGTCGCCCGCGACGTGCCCTTCATCTGCGCCAATCCCGATCTCGTGGTCGAGCGTGGCCACAAGATCATCCCCTGCGCCGGTGCGGTCGCCGCCTATTACGAACAGCTCGGCGGCAAGACCCGCATTGCCGGAAAGCCGCATTTCCCGATTTACGAAGCTTCGCTGGCGGCTGCCCGCGAAGTCCGCGGCGATGTCGATAAGGCGAAAGTGCTCGCCATCGGTGACGGCATGCCGACCGATGTACGCGGTGCGCTTTCGCAAGGCCTCGACCTGCTCTATATCTCGAGCGGCATCCATGTGGCGGAATATACCGTCAACGGCGAGACGGACGAGGCCATCCTGCAGGCCTGGTTGAAACAAGAAAACGCTGCGCCGAAATTCTGGATGCCCAGACTGGCGTAACCGGTCGCGAAACGACGAATACCTGCCTGATCCGGACCTGTCCCATGACCGTATTTCACCGCAACGAAAAGAAGGATCCGCTGCCCGAGGCGCTGAAGGGCGGGGTGGTCGCGATCGGCAATTTCGACGGCGTGCATCGCGGTCATCGCAGCGTGCTAGAACGCGCGCTGAAACTGGCGGAAGAGCGCGGCGTGCCGGCTCTGGTCCTGACCTTCGAGCCGCATCCGCGCACCGTCTTCAAGCCGGACCAGCCGGTTTTCCGCATCACGCCTGCGCCGGTCAAGGCGCGGCTTCTGGAAGCGATGGGTTTCCATTCGGTGATCGAATATCCGTTCGATCGCGATTTCGCCGGCCGTTCGGCCGAAGAGTTCATCCAGTCCATTCTGGTCGACTGGCTGGGCGCGAGTGCTGTCGTCACTGGTTTCGATTTCCATTTCGGCAAGGGCCGCGAGGGTGGCCCGGCCTTCCTGATGGCCGCCGGTGAGCGCCACGGTTTTTCCGTCTCGCTGGTCGATGCTTTTCGCGATGAAAACGCCGAGGTTATCTCCTCCAGCCGTATCCGCGAATTGCTGGGTGAGGGGGGGGTGGCTCAGGCTGCCGGCCTGCTCGGTTATCGCTATACCGTCGAGGCCGAAGTGATCGACGGCGAAAAGCTTGGCCGCCAACTCGGCTTCCCGACCGCCAACATGCGTCTTGCACCCGAGGCGGAGTTGAAGCCCGGCATCTATGCCGTCCGCTTCCGCCGCGCCGATGGCACGCTTTACGACGGTGTCGCGAGCTACGGCCGCCGCCCGACGGTGACCGATAACGGTGCCCCGCTTCTGGAAACCTACCTCTTCGATTTTTCCGGTTCGCTTTATGGCGAGGTCTGCGCCGTCTCCTTCTTCGGTCACTTGCGCGACGAGCTGAAATTCGACGGGCTGGACCCGCTGGTGGTGCAGATCAGGCGCGACGAGGAAGAGGCGAGGGCGCTGCTTGCCGGCGTTCAGCCGATCAGTGAACTGGATGCGAAGATCGCATTCGCTTTTGGCCCAAACGATCTTGGCAAAGACGAGCAAGGATAAGACCATGGCAAGCACACCACGCCGGCCTGCAAACCCGATGGATGCCGCCGAAGCCCTGTTCAAGCCGGCGAAGAAAGCCGCCACCGCCCCTGTCGAAAAGCGCGCACTTCCGGAAGTGAAGGAGCTTGTCTCGATCAAGCTCGACAGCGCCGTGATCGAATATTTTCAGGAAGACGGCCCCGGTTGGCAGGATCGCATCAACGACGCACTGCGCGGTGTGATGGCGGCCAATCCGAAGGGGTGAAAGGCTACGCGTTCTAACGCGGTCTCAGCGGGAAAAATGTCGCGTCATCGGTCCATGGATCGAATATCGCTGCGCCTGAATGCTGAAAGTCTTTCTTGTTGCGCGTTGCCAGATAGAACCCATGTTCGAGCGCGGTCGCAGCGAAAAGCGTGTCGATAACGGGTGGCGCGATGCGTGTGGCCAGCTTGGTGCGGCCGGTAATCTGGCCCCAGCGACGGACAATCGCATCTGACACCGACAGAATACGCCCGGAGAAGCGAGCCTCCAGTCCATCCCGGGCAACGGTGTAGCGATAGCGGTTCTCGTCATCAGCGGGCAGGTTTTCGATACCCTTGTCATACTCGGCAAGCGTCAGAACGCTGATGAAGAAGCGGTCCTCGGATTGCCCGGCGGCCCATTTTTTCACGGATGGTGCGCCATTGGGATTGATAAGCGCGGAGACGACGTTGGTGTCGAGCAGCCAGCTGTTCACAATTCGACATCCCGTCCACGGTCATCACCGCGCGTGATATCGAGTGTGTGAAGGCCAAGGCTTTCCATGAACTCGACGAATGGCTTTTCCGGCTCGGGTCGCGTCAGTTTCGCCAGCTCTTCCGTGCTGATGACGACCACACTGTCCTGTCCGCGCACTGTCACATGCTGCGGGCCTTCATTTCTGGCGCGACGCACGACTTCGGAAAAGCGCGCCTTGGCGTCTTCCAGTTTCCATATATTGTCTTTGGCACTGGTTTTGGTGGGCATTAGAGGCTCCAGCTGGTCAGCTAGTCAGTTATACGCCGGTGCGGTGATGCAGTCTAGATCGCCGATCTGCCGAAATCCCCCTTCCTTTCCGCCCCAAAACGCCTTAATAACCGCGTCCATGACAGTTTTCCGGTCGGCCCAGATCATCGCTCAGATGATCATACGAATTATCGGCCCGGCTTTCCGCGCTGCTTGATCAAGCTGCGGGAAGGTCCGGGATTTTGGCGTTTGAACAGCGCCTCCGCCACCGAATTTTCATCCGCATCGCGCCGAAACGTGGCGCCAAGAGACGATTGCCTGACCTCATGACAAATACGACCGATACCGCTGAAAAGCTCGACTATTCGAAGACCCTTTATCTGCCCGAGACGGAATTCCCGATGCGCGCCGGTCTGCCGCAGAAGGAGCCGGAAACGGTTGCCCGCTGGCGCGAGATGGACCTCTACAAGAAGCTTCGCGCTTCCGCCGCCGGCCGCGAAAAGTTCGTCCTTCACGATGGCCCTCCCTATGCCAACGGCAACATCCATATCGGCCACGCGCTGAATAAGATCCTCAAGGACGTCATCACCCGCTCGTTCCAGATGCGCGGCTATGACAGTAACTACGTTCCGGGCTGGGATTGCCACGGCCTGCCGATCGAGTGGAAGATCGAGGAAGAAAATTATCGCGCCAAGGGCAAGGCGAAGCCTGACCTGAAACAGCCGGACGCGATGATCGAATTCCGCAAGGAATGCCGCGCCTATGCTGAAAAGTGGATCAAGATCCAGGGCGACGAATTCAAGCGCCTCGGCATCGTCGGCGATTTCGACAATCCGTATCTGACGATGAATTTCCACGCCGAAAGCCGCATCGCCGGCGAGCTTCTGAAGATCGCCATGAGCGGCCAGCTCTATCGCGGTTCCAAGCCGATCATGTGGTCGGTCGTCGAGCGCACGGCGCTGGCGGAAGCGGAAGTCGAGTACCACGACTACGAGAGCGACACGATCTGGGTGAAGTTCTCAGTTCCTGGCGGATTTGAAGGCGTCGGTGGAAAAATTTCGCCTGACCTCAAGGACGCCCATGTCGTCATCTGGACCACCACCCCGTGGACCATCCCCGGCAACCGCGCTGTCGCCTATTCGCCGAAGGTCGCCTACGGCCTTTACGAAGTCACCGAAGCCGTCAACGACTTTGGCCCGCAGCCGGGTGAAAAGCTGATCTTCGCCGATGCGCTGGCCGAAGAGTCTGCCGCCAAGGCAAAGCTCACCTTCAAGAAGCTGCGTGGCGTTTCTGCTGACGAGATGACAGGCCTGACGCTTGCTCATCCGTTGAACGGCCTCGGCGGCGGCTACGAATTTGCCGTCCCGCTTCTCGCCGGCGATCACGTCACCGACGATGCCGGTACCGGTTTCGTCCATACCGCTCCCTCCCACGGCCGCGAAGACTTCGAGGCCTGGATGTCTTCGGTCAAGGAACTGGAAGCCCGTGGTATCGACACCCGCATCCCGTTCCCGGTCGATGATTCTGGCACCTACACCGCAGACGCCCCCGGTTTTGAGGGTGGCCGCGTCATGGATGACAACGGCAAGAAGGGCGATGCCAACGATCGCGTCATCAAGGCGCTGATCGAACGTAACGCGCTGTTTGCCCGTGGTCGCCTGAAGCATTCCTATCCGCATTCCTGGCGCTCCAAGAAGCCGATCATCTTCCGCAACACGCCGCAATGGTTCGTCTATATGGACAAGGACCTAAAGGACGGCACGACGCTGCGCACCCGTGCGCTCTCTGCAATCGACGACACCCGTTTCGTCCCCGCCGGCGGCCAGAACCGCCTGCGCGCCATGATCGAGCAGCGCCCGGACTGGGTGCTTTCCCGTCAGCGCGCCTGGGGCGTCCCGATCTGCGTCTTTGCCGATGAAGAAGGCAATGTCCTGCAGGACGAAGAGGTCAACAAGCGCATTCTCGAAGCCTTCGACGCCGAAGGTGCAGATGCCTGGTTCGCCGAAGGCGCCAAGGAACGCTTCCTTGGAAATGGCCACGACCACGGAAAGTGGACGCAGGTCATGGACATCCTCGATGTCTGGTTTGACTCGGGCTCGACCCACACGTTTACGCTGGAAGACCGCCCGGACCTGAAATGGCCGGCAGACGTCTATCTCGAAGGTTCCGACCAGCATCGCGGCTGGTTCCATTCCTCGCTGCTGGAATCCGCTGCCACCCGCGGCCGCGCGCCTTATGACACGGTCGTCACCCATGGTTTCACCATGGATGAAAAAGGCCAAAAGATGTCGAAGTCGCTCGGCAACGTCGTCTCCCCGCAGGACGTGATGAAGGATGCCGGCGCTGATATCCTGCGTCTCTGGGTCATGACCACGGATTATTGGGAAGATCAGCGCCTCGGCAAGACGATCATCCAGACGAATGTCGACGCCTATCGCAAGCTGCGCAACACCATCCGCTGGATGCTTGGCACGCTGGCCCATGACGAGGGCGAGGAAATCGCCTATGCCGAACTGCCGGAACTCGAAAAGCTGATGCTGCATCGCCTGTATGAGTTGGATAAGCTCGTGCGCGAAGGCTATGACGCGTTCGAATTCAAGAAGATCACCCGCGCGCTGATCGATTTCGCCAATATCGAACTGTCGGCCTTCTATTTCGACATCCGCAAGGACGCGCTCTATTGCGACGCCCCGTCGTCGCTGCGCCGCCGCGCCTCGCTTGCCGTCATCCGCAAGATCTTCGAAGCGACCGTCACCTGGCTTGCCCCGATGCTGCCCTTCACCACGGAAGAGGCATGGCTGTCGTTGAAGCCTAATGCGGTTTCGGTCCATCTCGAACAGTTCCCGGAAATCCCGGCCGAGTGGAAGAACGAGGCGGTTGCCGAAAAGTGGGCGAAGATCCGCAAGGTTCGCTCGGTCGTGACCGGCGCTCTCGAAATCGAGCGCAAGGACAAGCGTATCGGCTCGTCGCTGGAAGCCGCACCGGTTGTTTACGTTGCCGATGCCGAATTGTTGAAGGCGCTGGAAGGCCTCGAATTCGAGGAAACCTGCATCACTTCGGCGATCACGATCACGCCAGGTGAAGGCCCGGAAACGGCTTTCCGTCTGGCCGAAGTCGCAGGCGTCGCAGTCGATCCGAAGCTAGCTGAAGGTACAAAATGCGCCCGTTCGTGGCGTGTGACGACCGATGTCGGCTCCGATCCGGCCTGGCCGGATGTCTCGGCACGAGACGCTCTGGCGCTCACCGAACTCGCCAAGCTTGGCAAGTTGTAATGACATGAACCGTGCCGGATGATTGCGCTTCAACGCTTCATCCGGTATTCCTGCCTGAAATTGGCCGGATTTATCCGTCAGGTCGATGGCAATTGTCTATGAGGCGTCGAGGCGGGCGTCCGTGGTAGGGGTTTGATGGAAACGACGAAAACCTTGCGTATGGCCCTTGGTGCGGCCGGTATTCTGGTTGCGACCGTGACGCTATCCGGCTGCATGGGAAGCCCGACCTACGGTACCGACAAGACGGCCATGGAACAGTTGGGCGACGACCTGACCTCGGCTATCGATATCGGCGGTGATCGCGCCAAGGAAAACGCGAAGATCCGCTACAATCCGCGCCCGTCGCTGGTTGTTGCCAGCCATCAGGAAGGTGGCGCTCTGCCGCCGCCGCAGCAATCGCTTGCCAACCGCGAAAACAACCCGAACTGGGTGGAATCGCCGGAAGAAGCACGTGAGCGCCTGCGTCAGGAAGCGACCGACAATCAGGATAACCCGCGTTACCGTTCGCCGCTTCTGGCCGGCAAGGGCCAAGCCGGACAGCTGACGGAATCGCAGAAGTGGGAGGCCTTCCGTCAGGCAAAGGCCAACGCGAGCGATCCGGGAATTTCCGGAAGCCGCCGTTCGCTCTCCGATCCGCCGACGGAATTCCGCACAGCCGACGCGCAGACCCTGCAGGATCTGGGTGAGCCGGAAACCAAGAAGGAAGCCCGTCGCAAGAAGGAAGCAGAAGCTGCCTCCACGAAGGGTTCTTCCTGGTGGAAGCCTTTCCAGTAAGATTGAGCGCTCTAAGACAGATCGAATGAGGCTCGGCTCAGCCGGGCCTTTTTTGTAAGTCTTACTTCTCCCGTCGGGAGCGAAAGAAGCCGGTTAGCAGCTCTGCTGCCGGCATTTCTGCAATGCCGGAATAGACTTCAGGCGCATGGTGGCAGGTGGGTTGCGAAAAGAACCGCACGCCGTTTTCCACAGCGCCGCCCTTCGGATCGTTGGCGCCGTAATAAAGCCGGCGGATACGGGCAAAGGATATGGCGCCGGCGCACATGGTGCAGGGCTCCAGCGTCACATAAAGATCCGCGCCGCCAAGCCGCTCGCTTCCGACCTTGGCTGCAGCCTCGCGGATCACGGCAATTTCGGCATGGGCGGTGATGTCGTTTTCGGCGCGGGTGCGGTTGCCCGAGCGGGCGACAATCTCGCCGTCGATGACGAGTACGGCGCCAACCGGAACCTCGCCGCGTTCGGCGGCATTTCTGGCTTCTGTCAGTGCGGCATCCATGAAGCCGTCGCTCTTAGGCATTTCAGCGATTTCCTCTTAACCCGGATCGCATGAACTGGTAGGAAGCATGCAACGCGAAGCGCGCCCTTTGGGTGTGCATCCATCTGGTCAACACGAACAAGTATGTCCGGGATACTCCGTCGACATCCTGCTTCAGGCAAACAACATATGAATTCAAAAGACAAGCCGAAGCGCGGCGAAGCGAAAACCTTCGTTCGCGAGATCAAGCCGAAAGCGGAAGGCGCTGCTGCTTCCAAGTCGGGTGGCAAGCCGGGTTTCAAGTCCGGTGCTAAGCCGGGTGCCAAATTCGGCGACAAGCCGGCCGGCGCTGGAAAGCCGCGCGCCAAGGCGGAAGGTGCCGTCAGAAAGCCGGTCCGTTCGGCCAAGCGCGAGGAATTTGTCGATGAAGGTGCATCCGCACCGACCGACGGCAAGCCCGAGCGTATTTCGAAAATTCTCGCCCGCGTCGGTGTTGCGTCGCGCCGCGATATCGAGCGCATGATCCTTGACGGCCGCGTCAAGCTGAACGGCAAGCTGCTCGACACGCCGGTCGTCAACGTGACGTTGGACGACAAGATCGAAGTGGACGGCGTGCCGATCCGCGGTATCGAGCGCACAAGGCTGTGGCTCTACCACAAGCCCGGTGGCCTGGTGACGACCAATTCCGATCCAGAAGGTCGCCCGACCGTGTTCGACAACCTGCCGGAAGGCCTGCCGCGGGTTCTCTCCATCGGCCGCCTCGATATCAACACCGAAGGCCTGCTGCTGCTGACCAATGACGGTGGCCTGTCGCGCACGCTCGAACTGCCGACCACCGGCTGGCTGCGCCGCTACCGTGTCCGCGCCCATGGCGAGGTCGATCAGGAAGCGCTCGACAAGCTGAAGGACGGCATTGCCGTCGACGGCGTGCTCTACGGTTCGATCGAAGCGACGCTCGACCGCGCCCAAGGCCACAATGTCTGGATCACCATGGGTCTTCGCGAAGGCAAGAACCGCGAAATCAAGAACGTGCTCGGCGCGCTCGGTCTCGAGGTCAACCGCCTGATCCGCATTTCCTACGGCCCGTTCCAGCTCGGCGACCTGCCGGAAGGCGAAGTGCTGGAAGTGCGCGGCCGCACCCTGCGCGACCAGCTCGGCCCGCGCCTGATCAATGAATCGAAGGCCAATTTCGAAGCCCCGGTCTATAACGAGCGCGGTTCGGAAGATGAGCAGCCGCAGCGTGCCGAAAAGGCGGAGCGCCCTGCCAAGTCCGAACGCGGCTGGGCGAATGATCGCTCGGACGATCGTGGTGGTGACCGTGGCGACCGTCGCGAGCGCGCCCTTGGCCGCCTCGACACCAAGCGTCCCGACAGCCGTCGCGACGATCGCAAGTTCTCCGACAGGCCTTCCGGGAAGTTCGGGTCAAAACCTTCGGATCGCGATTTTGGCGACGAGAAGCCGAAGAAGCGTCCGCCGATGGGCACCAGCCGCACGGCCAATGTCTGGATGGCGCCCGGAGCCCGCCCGACGACCGATGAGGGTGGCCGCAAGGTCTCGGCCCGCGCCCAGGCCGAGCAGCTGTTCAAGAAGCCCGCACCGGAAAACGATCTGCGTGTGAAGATCAACCGCGTCAAGGATGACAGCGACTGGATCCGCGGCGAGGACCAGCCGGAACGCGGCGGGTTCGGCGGCAAGCGTGGTGACCGCGAAGATCGCGGCGACCGTGGTTTCGGCGATCGCCCGCGCGGTGAACGTTCGTTCGGCGACAAGCCGAGAGGCGAGCGCTCCTTTGGTGACCGCCCCTCCGGTGATCGTCCCCGCGGCGACAGGCCTTATGGCGACCGCAAGCCGCGTGAGGATGGTGACCGTCCGGCACGCGCAAAATCCTTCGGCGGCGAGGGCCGTTCCGAGCGTCCGCGTGGGGAACGCAGCTTTGGTGACAAGCCCCGTGGCGAGCGTTCATTCGGCGACAAGCCGAGGGGAGAACGTTCCTTCTCGGATCGCCCGCCCCGTGGTGACCGCCCGGCCCGTGAAGACAGGGGCGAGCGCTCCTTCGGTGATCGCCCTTCAAGGGGTGACAAGCCCTTTGGTGGCAAACCTTCCGGCTTTGGCGGCAAGCCGGGTGGCGGAAAGTCCTTCGGCGGTAAGCCTTCCGGCGGCAGGCCCAATAGCGGCAAGCCCGGTGGTGGTTCGCGTGGTGGCCCAGGTGGTGGACGTCCGGGCGGCAAGCCGCGGAATTCCAGGGGCTGACGCATGCGGATCGTAGGGGGTGAGTTCCGTGGCCGTGCTCTGGCCACGCCGAAATCGAATGATATCCGGCCGACCATCGACAGGACCCGCGAAAGCCTGTTCAATATCCTCGGGCATGTCTATTCGGACGCGCTCGATGGAACGCGGGTGATCGACCTTTTTGCCGGCACCGGCGCGGTGGGGCTGGAAGCTCTGTCGCGGGGCTGCAAGCAGGCGCTGTTCGTCGAAAACAGCGTCGAGGGCAGGGGCCTGCTCTGGGAGAATATCGACAATTTCGGCCTGCATGGCCGGGCTCGGATCCTGCGCCGGGATGCGACCAGCCTCGGTTCGATCGGCAATATCGAGCCGTTCAACCTGCTGTTTGCCGATCCGCCCTATGGCAAGGGACTGGGAGAAAAGGCATTGGCCGCGGCCCACACCGGCGGCTGGCTGGCTCCGGAAGCACTTGTGCTGCTTGAAGAGCGAGCGGATGCCGAGATCGTTGTCGATCCGGCCTTCAAGCCGTTGGAAAGCCGGATGTTCGGCGACAGCCGGATCGAATTCTATCGATATCAGCCGGGCTGAACCTCACGATGAATACGCGCCTCTCCCTGCCGGATACGGATACTGAGACAAGCGGGGAGGGCCTGCGTTATGCGGTCGCTTTCGGCGGCGGCGGTGCGCGTGGGGTTTCCCATATCTGCGTCATCGAGGCACTGGACGAGCTCGGCATCAAGCCGGTGGCGATTTCCGGTTCTTCGATCGGCGCAATCATGGGCGCCGGCATGGCGTCCGGCATGCGCGGTGCGGATATCCGTGATTATACGCTGCGCACGATGGGCAACCGCAATTCGCTCTTCAACCGCCTCTGGACGCTGGGTCCCGCCTCGATGCGCGACAAGCTGGGCGGTTTTCGCTTTGGTCACTTCAATCTCGATCCCATCCTCGACGCCTTCCTTCCCCCCGACATCCCGGAGGATTTCGCTGATCTGTCGATCCCACTGAAGATCTCCGTCACCGATTATTATGGCCAGTCCGAAGTGGTGCTGGAAGAAGGCGACCTGCGGACCGCGATTGCCGCTTCGGCCGCCATTCCCGGCCTGTTCATGCCGGTCTGGGTCAACGGCCGGGTGATGATCGATGGCGGCGTCTTCAATCCGGTTCCCTATGAGCAACTGCTCGATTTGGCCGATGTTGTCATCGGCGTCGATGTCGTCGGTGCGCCGGAAGGCGACGGCACCCATCCGCCCAGCCGCATCGATAGTCTTTTCGGCGCCAGCCAATTGACCATGCAGGCCAGTATCGCGCTGAAACTGAAGCTCAACCCGCCACACATTTTTCTGCGCCCGCTGGTTAACCGTTTCCGCGTTCTCGATTTCCTCAAAGCCCAGGAAATCCTGGACGAGGCCAGCCACGTGAAGGACGAGTTGAAGCGGGCCGTCGATGCGCTGGAGGCATCCGTCGCCAAGGGCTGAGACCGTCCGGCGTCACCATTTCCCCAGCGACAGACCCGCATTCACGTCATCGACCGTGTCTTCCTGCAGATTGACGCGTTTCGGCTTGATCAGCGGTTCCGGTTTAACCGGGCTGTTGAACAGCTTGTCGCGGCCGGCAGAAATGCCCTCGACGGCCTGGATCTGCAGGCGTTCCTCGTCGCGGCGGCGGATGTCCTGAAGGATCTCTTCGGCGCGCGCCTCGGACATGCCGAGTGCTTCCAGCGTCTTTGCGCCGAACAGCAGGCCCGATTCCAGCGTTTCACGGAGTTCGTATTCGACGCCCTTTTCCCGCAGCCACAGGGAATGGATACGGTCATAGGAGCGGGCGAAAAGGCGGACATTGGGGAATTCGGACTGGATGAGTTCGACGATCCTGTTGGTCGTTTCCTTCTTCTGCGTCGCAACGACGACGATCTTGGCCTTTTCGATGCCTGATGACACGAGCACGTCGCGGCGGGTGCCATCGCCGAAATAGATGCGGAAGCCGAAATTCGCCGCCTGGCGGATACGATCGGCGGAATCGTCGATCACGGTGACCGCGCTGCCTCCGGCAAGCAGGATCTGTGCGGCGATCTGGCCGAAGCGCGAAAAGCCGATCATCAGCACGTCGGCACCTGCCCCGGCGAAATCCTCGGCCAGTTCTTCGCGTGCTTCGCCATGCATCAGGCGTTTGGCAAGCGCTGAACCGAGAGGGGTGAGCGCCATCGAAAGGGTGACGATGGCGATCAACAGCGAGGCGGTCGAGGACGACAGAAGCCCGGCGGCGGTTGCGGTGGTGAACAGAACGAAGGCGAATTCGCCACCCTGCGGCAGTAGGAAGGCGATCTGGATCGCGTCGTTATGGGATGAGCCCCAGAGCCGGCAAAGCCCGTAGACCAGAAACGCCTTCACCGCCATGAACACGATGACGGCCGGGATGATGAACAGGATATGGTCGACGATCACTTCGAGTTCGAGCGATAGACCGACCGCAACGAAGAACAGCGCCAGAAGCAGGCCGCGGAACGGCTCGATATCCGCTTCCAGCTCATGTCGATAGGAGGATTCCGCCAGCATCACACCGGCCAGAAACGCCCCCATCGCCATCGACAGGCCGACCATCTGCATTGCCGCTGCCGATCCGAGCACGACGAGCAGGGCAGCTGCAATCATCACCTCGCGCGCGCCGGTGCGGGCGATCACCTGGAACATCGGATTGAGCAGATATTTCCCGGCGATGATCATAGCTCCGATGGCGGCGATCGCGGTGGCGAAATCAACGAGCGGCGTGGCGGCCTGTTCTTCCGTTCCCGGTGCAAGCACGGTGATCAAAGCCAGAAGCGGCACGATCGCCAGATCCTGAAACAGAAGAACCGAGAATGACCGCTGTCCATATCGGCTGTTGATGTCACCGGCATCGTTGAGCAATTGTAATGCAAAGGCGGTGGAGGAAAGCGCAAGGCCGAAGCCGACGATCAGGCTGCCCTGCCACGTCGCCATGCCGGTCTCGAATGCAAGGGCTGCAAGCGCCAGTCCGGTGAGAAGCACCTGAACCGGGCCGAGACCGAACACGTCGCCGCGCATCTGCCACAGGCGCGACGGTTTCAGCTCCAGCCCGATGACGAAGAGCAGGAAGACGACGCCGTATTCCGCCACATGCAGAACCTCTTCCGTATCGGTGATACGCTGGAACACCGGGCCGATGATGACGCCGACGGCCAGATAGCCGAGAACCGTTCCGAGCCCCAGTCGCTTGAAGAGAGGCGCGGCGATGACCGCTCCGGCCAGAAGAAGCAGCATTTCGGTAAACAGCGAGCCGGGTGCGGTCATGCAGAAACTTTCGATTGGAAAGCGATGTGATCAGGAATTTTGATAGACGAGGCGACACAGTCAAGAAAAGCTGTGATGCCCTTGATGCGTCGTGACGCTCACAATAAATGGGACGGCAACGAAAGGCTTGCAAATATGAGCTCTGAAATTGATTCCGCCCAGCTTCTCTCCCGTGCTTCCGAACTGATCGATCTGGCCAAGGCCGCAGGCGCCGATGCGGCCGATGCGGTCGTGGTGCGCTCGCGCTCGCGCTCCGTCTCGGTGCGCCTCGGCAAGGTCGAAGGGACCGAGTCCTCCGAAAGCGACGATTTCGCGCTGCGCGTCTTTGTCGGAAAGAGGGTGGCGAGCGTCTCTGCCAATCCGGGCTTCGACATGAAGACGCTTGCCGAGCGCGCCGTCGCCATGGCGAAAGTCTCTCCCGAAGACCCGTTCGTCTGCATGGCGGATGCGGACCGGCTGGCGAAATCCTATCCGGATCTCGACCTTTTCGACCCGACCGAAGTGCCGACCGACGCCCTGCGGGAGGCAGCGCTCGCCGCCGAAGCCGCCGCGTTGGAAGTGAACGGCGTTACCAATTCCTCCGGCGCCGGTGCTTCCGCCGGCATGGGTGGCATGGTGCTTGTCACCTCGCACGGTTTTTCCGGCAGCTACATGGCCACCCGCTTCGGCCGTTCGGTCAGCGCCATTGCCGGCGAAGGCACGAAGATGGAGCGCGACTATGATTACGACAGCCGCCTTTATGACGCCGATCTCGATGCCCCGGACCTGATCGGCCGGCGCGCCGGTGAGCGTGCGGTTGCCCGCGTCAATCCGCGGCAGGTGCCGACGGCAAGCAATGTCACCGTGGTCTTCGATCCCCGCATGGCGCGCGGTTTCGTCGGCACGATCGCCGGTGCCATCAATGGTGCATCGGTCGCGCGCAAGACGAGTTTTCTGCGCGACAAGATGGGCCAGCAGGTGCTGAAATCCGGCCTCAACATTACCGATGACCCGCTGATCGTGCGCGGTTCCTCCTCGCGTCCCTTCGATGGCGAAGGTGTTTCCGGCGAGCGTATGACGATGATCGAGGACGGCGTGCTGAAGCACTGGTTCCTCTCGACCTCGACCGGCCGCGAACTCGGCCTGCCAACCAATGGCCGCGGCGTGCGCGGTGGAAACTCGGTGACCCCTGCCTCGACCAACCTGGCGCTTGAGCCCGGCGATATCTCGCCGGAAGAGTTGATCGCCTCGGTCGGCACCGGGCTTTACGTGACGGAGCTGATCGGCCAGGGCGTCAACATGCTGACCGGCGAATATTCGCGCGGCGCTAGCGGTTTCTGGATCGAAAACGGCAAGCTTGCGTTTCCGGTATCCGAGGTGACGATTGCGTCGAACCTCAAGGACATGTTCATGCGTCTCACGCTGGCAAACGATATCGACCGCAAATACGGCGTCGCTTCGCCGACCATCGCGATCGAGGGCATGACGCTGGCGGGAAGCTGACACCATGGCTTCCTTTGACAAAAACTGGAGCGCCGATCTCGATCTCATCCTCGATGCCGCGCGGCAGGCAGGCGAAATCGCCAACAGCTACTTCCGGCAATCGCCGGAAGTCTGGTGGAAGAACGAGGGCCGCTCGCCGGTCAGCGCCGCCGATTTTGCTGCCAATGATCGTCTCCAGTCGCTTCTTTTGAAGGCACGGCCGAATTACGGCTGGCTTTCGGAAGAGACCGACGATGATAGCGCCCGACTGGCCTGCGAGACGCTGTTCGTGGTCGATCCGATCGACGGCACCCGCGCTTTCATTGCCGGAGAGCCGATCTGGTGTGTGTCGGTTGCGGTCGTCCACAAGGGCCGGCCGGTGGCAGGCGTTCTCGTAGCACCCGCGCTGCAGCAGGAATATCAGGCCGTGGCCGACGGACCGGCTTTGAGAAACGGTGTGCCGATCGCAGTTCGATCAGAGGCAGAGGCTGGAGAATTGGTGCTGGCAGCGGACGAGAAGATCGTCAAAAGGCTGCAGCCCGAGCTTGAGATCCATCGTGTCAGTCACGTCCCGTCGCTCGCCTACCGGCTGGCCATGGCGGCAGACGGGCGTATCGACGGCACGATCGTCAAGAAGGACAGCCATGACTGGGATCTGGCCGCGGCCGACCTGATCCTGGATCGCGCCGGCGGGGCACTGACCGGCCTTGATGACCAGCCTCTGATCTATAATCGCACAACCGTCAGTCATGGTGTTCTGGTGGCGGGCACGCGCCATGCGCGCCAAGTGCTTCTGCCGCATCTTGTGACCGGCGCAGCGGGTTGACCTTTGTGGCGGAATGCCGCAGAGGAAGGGCTTCTATTCAAGAGATGGACGGATTTTGAAATGACGCAATCGAGCGAAAAGAAGCAGCTCTTGCACCTGGTATTCGGCGGCGAGCTTTCGAGCCTGGACGGTGTCCAGTTCAAGGATTTGTCTGCCCTCGACATCGTCGGTATCTATCCCGACTACGCCACGGCGCTGACCGCTTGGCGCGCGAAGGCGCAGTCGACTGTGGATAACGCTGAAATGCGCTACTTCATCGTCCATATGCACCGCCTTCTGGACCCTGAAAACAAATAGGCCTGACACAAGGCGCCGAAAATATGATAGGGCTTCAGGTTATGGCGAGCTTCACCTGAAGCCCGCTTTTTTGACGCATTTATGAAGCAGTTAAGTCGGGCTAAACTGTGCTCCGGGGTGAGGTATTGATGGCGCTAGGCATGGATATGGAGCGGGAGCGATGAGCGGTGCTGCGGCGCGCATGGCTCTTGCCGGCTATCGCCTTGCAGGCGTGGCGCTCTATCCTTTAGCCGGCCCTTATCTGGCCTTCCGGGCGATGAAGGGCAAGGAAGACCGTTCGAGACGGCTTGAAAGGCTGGGTTATGCCAGCCATCCGCGCCCTCACGGCCCCCTGGTCTGGGTCCATTCGGCCAGTGTCGGCGAAACGCTTTCCATCCTGCCGCTGATCCGCGAGCTGCGACGCCGCGAAATCCATGTCGTGCTGACGACCGGTACGGTCACCTCTGCGGCTCTTGTCGAAGCGCGACTTGGTGGCGAGGTCATTCATCAATACGTGCCGGTCGACGTGAAATTCCCGATCAAGCGTTTCATCGCCTATTGGAAGCCGGATGCCTGCATCACGGCGGAATCCGAAATCTGGCCGACAACCGTTGCAGAACTCGCGCGCCGCCGTATTCCGCAGATCCGCGTCAATGCCCGCATTTCGGACCGTTCCTTCAGCCGTTGGAGCAATCACGCCAAGATGGCTGAGGCGCTGTTTGAAAAGATGGCGCTTGTCGTTGCCCAGTCCGATCTCGATGCCGAACGCTTCCGTGATCTCGGTGCTTGGCCTGTCATCGTCTCCGGCAACCTGAAAAGCGATACCGATCCGCCGCCCTGCGATGAACTGCTTCTGGCGAAATACAAGGCCGAGATCGGCGATCGCAAGACCTGGGCTGCGATCTCTACTTTCGACGGTGAGGAAAAGGCCGCCGCGACCGTTCACCGGGCGCTGAAGCCGAAAAACGGTCAGTTGACCATCATCGTGCCGCGCCATCCCGATCGGGCAGATGCGATCGAAGCCATGCTCAAGGAAGAGGGCCTCGTGGTCGCCCGTCGTTCGCGCAATGACGAGCTGACGCCGGAAACCGATATCTTCCTCGGCGATTCCATCGGCGAGATGGGACTTTACCTGCGCCTGACGCAGATCGCCTTCGTCGGCCGCTCATTGACCAATGAAGGCGGCCAGAACCCGCTGGAACCGGCCATGATCGGCTGTGCTGTCCTCACCGGACCGAATATCCAGAATTTCCGCGACGCCTATCAGCATCTCGTCCGCAAGGGCGGGGCAAGGGTGGTCAAGGATGTCGAGATGCTGGCCAAGGCTGTCCATTACCTGCTGATCACCGATGCCGCCCGTGCCAAGATGGTGGATGCGGGGATCGATGCGATGGAAGACATGCGTGGCGCGCTTGCCAAAACCATCAAGGCGCTCGAACCCTATATCAATCCGCTGACTGTCACGGCGCGCCTGCAGCCGAAGGCCGCCGCAATCGGGAACGGCCGGTGACCGCTCCTCCCGCGATTGCGGGCATTCTCTTCGACAAGGACGGCACGCTCATCCGTTACGACGAAAGTTGGGGACCGGTGAACCGCGAGGCTGCCCGCATCGCCGCAGCCGGCAATGCGGCGCTCGAACCTGTTCTCCTTCTCGCAGGCGGCATGGATCCGGACACGGGCAAGACCATGGCCGACAGCCTGCTTGCCGCAGGCAATTCCGCCGAGATCGCCGAAGGTTTCGTCGCTGCCGGATCGCCGCTCGATGTGGCTGATCTGACCAGCGAACTCGACGCCCTGTTCTTGCGCGCCGCGGAATTCTCCGTGCCGGTCGCCGATCTTCCTTCTGTGTTTTCGGATCTGAAGGCACGCGGCCTGAAACTCGGCATCGCCTCGAGCGACAACGAAAAGGCGATCCGCCGCATGGCCGAGAGCTTCGGCATCGCCGGACATGTCGATTTCATCGCTGGTTACGATAGCGGTTTCGGCACCAAGCCGCAGCCGGGCATGATGCTCGCCTTCTGCAAGGCCGTCGGTCTTCAGCCGGCGGAAGTCGCGATGGTGGGTGACAACAATCACGACATGCATATGGGCCGCGCCGCAGGCGCTGGGCTCAACCTCGCCGTCCTGACCGGCACCGGAACGCGCCAGACGCTTTCCGCCCTTGCCGACCATTGCCTCGCCGATATTACCGCGGTTTCTGACATCATCTTCGCTCCGGCTTCGTCCAGCGCCGTTTCCGCGGGAGATTAGCCACGATGGTTTCTGAAGCGCCGCCTTTCTGGTGGGAAAAGGCTGACTGGCGCGCATTCGCGCTGATGCCGTTTTCGGCAATCTACGGCGCCATTGCGGGGCGCACGATGCGCAGGGCCAAACGCGCTTCCGCGCCGATCCCCGTCATCTGCGTCGGCAATTTCACCGTCGGCGGCGCCGGAAAGACCCCGACCTCGATTGCGCTCGCAAGGGCTGCCAAGGCGATGGGCCATAGGCCGGGTTTCCTGACCCGCGGTTATGGCGGCTCGCTGGATGTGACGACGCTGGTCGACCCTGATCGCCATCGGGCCGATGCCGTGGGTGACGAGGCGCTGCTTCTGGCAGCCGAGGCGATAACGGTGATCTCGCGCAAGCGTGTCGACGGTGCGCGTAAACTGGCGGCCGAAGGCGCTGACCTCATCATCATGGATGACGGGTTCCAGAGCGCACGCCTGCATCTGGATTTCGCTCTGGTCGTGATCGACAGCGTAAGAGGCATCGGCAACGGCCACCTCGTGCCGGGCGGCCCGGTCCGCGCCCCGATCGCCGAGCAGATGCACCAGCTCTCCGCCATCCTCAAGGTCGGCAATGGAGACGCGGCCGATACGCTTGTCCGAAAGGCGGCCCGCGCCGGCAAGGCAATCCATGTGGCGACCCTGCAGCCCCGTCCGCACGAAGCTCTGGCGGGCAAGAACGTGCTGGCCTATGCCGGCATCGCCGATCCGGAAAAATTCTATCGCACCGTCCGCTCCATCGGCGGGATGATCTCGACCAGCCGCTCGTTCCCCGACCACCACTATTTCACCGGGGACGAGATCCAGTCGCTGCTCGATGACGCCGAGCGCGAAGGCTTGATCCTTGCCACCACGGCCAAGGACGCCGCCCGTCTCGCCGGCCATTCCGGCCCGGCCCAAACATTGCTGGAGAGATCGAAGATCGTCGAGGTCGACATGGTTTTCGACGATCCGAACGGCCCCGCGGCCATGATCGAGACGGCATTCAACAATTTTCGCGAAAGACGGCTGCGCGAAGGCGCGGCCAAGGGCTGAGAGTTAGCCCACCTTTTGGTTCGGCAGCGTGCCGGCGCGCTTTTCGGCTTCGAGCGAGGTTGCGCAATCGACATAGGCTTCCTGGCGCGCAACGCTCCAGTAACGCAGTTCGTCGACCGGAATATGCACGCCAGTTGCGGCGCAGGTCACGTATGAGCCGGCACTCAGGATCTGGTAGTCACCGTCGAGATAGCGGATCTTGGCCTCGCGAAAGCCGCTTCCCTCAAACCGGTTCATTACTCTTCTCCTGCGAAAAAACATCGGTCCCCTCTACCCCGAACCAATTGCGATTACCAGAGCGCTTATCAACTGCGCCCGAACAGCCGCTCTATATCAGAAAGCTTGAGTTCGATATAGGTCGGCCGCCCGTGGTTGCAGGTGCCCGATCCGGGTGTCGCTTCCATCTGGCGCAGAAGAGCGTTCATCTCGTCGGGCTTCAGCCGCCGCCCGGAGCGGACCGATCCATGGCAGGCCATGGTCGCAGCGATATATTCGAGCTTGTTTCTAAGCCCGCTTGCCGTGTTCCATTCGGCAATCTCGTCGGCCAGATCGCGGACAAGCGCACTTGCATCCACTTCACCCAGCATCGCCGGCGTTTCGCGCACGGCGACCGCGCCCGGACCGAAACGCTCGATCGCAAGGCCGAGACGGTCGAGTTCTTCTCCATGCACCATCAGCCGGTCGCAATCCTCTTCCGGCAGATCGATGATTTCGGGGATCAGCAGAACCTGGGAGGCGAGCCGGTCGTTTTCCAGCGCCTTGCGCAGGCTTTCATAGACCAGCCGTTCATGCGCCGCATGCTGATCGACGATCACCAGCCCCTTTTCGGTCTGTGCGACGATATAGTTCTCGTGCACCTGAGCGCGGGCAGCGCCAAGACGATAACCAGCAGCGGTGGTCTCCGGAACATAGGCACTCTCTTCGATGACATCGGCCCGTGCTGTCGGAGCGGAAAACGCATCGAAACCGGCCTGTGTCGGACGTGACTGATAAGCTTGTACCGCCGCCAGATCGAGCGGCCGGGAAGGGGAAGACGATGCGGTCCAGTTCTGTTGCGGAGGGGGGGGAAGCGGATAGGAGCGCTGCGGAAACCCTGATCCGGCAGTCTCGGAGAAACCCTGTTGCGCAGGAGCTTCTTGAAACGAACCAGACTGGAACGCGCGCAGCATGGCGGCCGCCCCGGTCGTCGAGGCGCGGTCGCCTTCGCGGTGCAGCGCCTGACGGATCGCCCCGACGATCAGCCCGCGCACCAGCTGCGGGTCGCGGAAGCGCACGTCGGCCTTAGCCGGATGCACGTTGACGTCGACAAAGGCGGGATCGAGATCGATTGAAAGCACCGCGACCGGATAACGCCCCGCCGGCATCTGTTCGGCATAGGCGCCGCGGATCGCTGACAGGATTAGCTTGTCCTGCACCGGGCGGCCGTTGACGAAGGCGAACTGATGCGCCGAGTTGCCGCGGTGAAAGGTTGGCACGCCGACGAAGCCCGACAGCGACACATCCTCGCGCCCGGCATCGATCTCGATCGCATTCTCCTTGAATTCGGGCCCGAGGATCTGCGCCATGCGGGCAAGATGGTCTTCGCCGGTTGACGGAATTTCCAGCGTCGAGCGGTCTGAACCGGACAGCACGAAACGGATATGCGGGAAGGCGATCGCCATGCGCTTGACGACTTCGGTGATCGCCGCCGCTTCCGCTCGCTCGGTTTTCATGAATTTCAGCCGGGCAGGGGTGGCAAAGAACAGGTCGCGCACTTCGACCACCGTGCCCTGATTGGCCGGTGCCGGCTTGGCCGGAGAGGCCTTGCCGCCATCGACGGAAACCTGAAAACCGGACGGATCACCATGACGGCGGCTGGTGATCGTCAGCCGTGCGACCGAGCCGATCGATGGCAGCGCTTCACCGCGGAAGCCAAGCGTGTGGATGTCGTCCAGTGTCGTGGAGATTTTCGACGTGCAATGGCGGCGCACTGCCAGTTCCAGATCCGCGGCATCCATGCCCGATCCATTGTCGGTGACGCGAATGAGGCTCTTTCCCCCGCCGGCCGTGGCGATTTCGATGCGTGTTGCACCGGCATCGATCGCGTTTTCGATCAATTCCTTGGTCGCGCTCGCGGGCCGTTCGATGACTTCACCGGCGGCGATCTGGTTGATCAGTGTTTCAGGCAGGAGTTTTACGGACATGATCTCATTTTCGGGGATTCTGCTGTCGGAGAAAAGGCCTGCGACACAATTATCCTCGCCAATCGTCTCAACAGGAAACGCCATTAATCCGGCCTTAAGGTAAACGAGCTAGGTTCCTCTATAGAAATTGGATGAATCCGGGAGAGTATCTCTGCTCTTCGCGAATGACCAAAGTGGCGGCCAGCTGGGCACCGCCACAACAAGCTGGTCCTTCGTTGATGACTTGCAGCCAGCATGTTCCCTACTGACGAGCGTGAAGGAAGTTTTGCCGATCGAATGTTGAATCGGCTGACCGGGATTGGCCAAAAGCCGTCCTGAAAGCATACGGAGTTTCATCCATGAATGATTTGGACACGGCGGATCCGAACATTCAGACTGCCATTCTGGAAGCACTGGCCGAAGGCCTGTCTGCGGCCGTGTTGCTCTATGACCGGAACGATCTTGTCGTATTTGCCAGCCAGCAGATCGCGAGCATTACACGCGTGCAGCCTCGTCTTCTCGTGCCGGGAACCCGTATCCGCGACCTTCTGTCCGCCATGTATGACGCCGGCATTCGTCTCGTCGCCGACACCCACAATTATCGCCGCGCGCTCAGCCGCGAGGATTGGGTGGCCGAACAGATCGCCGGCCTCTGGAAGGAACGCTCCGAAAGCCTCGAGCGCCCCGGCCCCGACCGTTGGCTGAATATCGCCAAGCGGCGTCTCCCGTCCGGTTACGGAATCTGCGTCATCAAGGATGTTTCCGAGCAGAAGAAGCGTGAGGAACAGTGGCGGCTCGACACGGAACGTGTCCAGGTGACGGAAGAAGTCCTCGACAACCTGCCCTTTCCGATCAGCGTCAAGGACCGCAATTCCACCTTCGTCGCGGTCAACAAGGCCAATTGCGACTTTCTCGATCTGCCAGCCGATGCGATCCTTGGTCACAAGGGATCTGACATCAACAACAAGGCCTTCGAGGATCGCCTCGTCCCGATCAACCAGCATGTCTATGAGACCGGCGAGCCCATCCAGCTTCCCGAGCGCATTACCCGTCCGGACGGATCGACGGTTCTGACGATCGTCCATAAATACCGTATCGGCAAGCCGGGCCGCTATTATCTCGTGACGGTCAAGCAGGATGTGTCTTCGATTGCCGCCGGCGCCAATGCCGACCACGCGCTGCAATCGAGCGAATGGGCCGCAGGCTTCGTCCCGATCGACATGACGCGCGAGCCCGCTCCCGCTTCGCCGCTCGCCCCCGTTTCCGCCGTTGCCGGCGCAAAGATCCTTATTGTCAGCCGTTTCGCCGATACGGTGGCCGAGGCAATCGATGTTCTGGCCCGGGAAGCCGCTGACGTCTCCGCCGCCGCGGATGCTGATGAGTTCACCCTGTTTCTGCAGCTTGCTGCCGAAGCCGATGTCCGCATCGATCTTGTCGTCATCGATGCCCGCATGCCGGCGGAGTTGACGCAAATTGCCGAAGCCTATGGCGTAACAGCACTGCGCGTCTCCGACACCTCTCTCGGGCTCGATCTGCCGGTTCTGGTCGGCAATGAGCTTGGCAAGCCGGTGGAAGAAGTGGATTTGCCATCGATCGAAGAGCCGCATCTTCAATCGGGGCCCAGGGACGGGAGCGTCGACGTTCTGGTTGCCGAGGACAACGAGGTCAACCAGATCGTCTTTTCCCAGATCATCGAGGGGCTTGGCTATCGTTATGTGCTTGCCGTCGATGGTGAAGAGGCGGTCCGCCTGTGGCGCGAACATTCGCCTCGGCTCGTCCTGATGGATGTCACCCTGCCCAAGCTGACGGGTTTCGAGGCCTCCGCCGCGATCCGCGCTTTGGAGGATGGGGCCGAGGCGGTGCCGATCATCGGCGTCCTGCCGCAGGCTTTCGACCGCGACCGCGAAGCCTGTATCGATGCCGGCATGAATGATGTGATCCTGAAGCCGATCAGCCCCGAAGCGCTCGATATGGTCTTCCAGCGCTATCTGGCCTCTGTCGAGGACGAGATCGAGGCCGAAGCCTGATCTCTTTTATTAGTAGTTGTGCCATAAGCTGATACACCGGCAGAGTTTCTTAATCTTTCTCCCGCATCCTGCGCTCGTTTCGACAAGCAGGATTTTTTATGAAGCCAGCGGGCAACCCATTGCCGCACGTCAGCCAGAACGAGCTGCAGGCCATGGCCTACAGCGATCCGTTGACGGGCCTGGGCAACCGCTACCGGTTGCGCGACAAGGTGCGCGCACTTGCGGCGGAGCGCGCCGACGATCCTGCCCCTTTTGCCATCTGCATCGCCAATCTCGATGGCTTCAAGCCGATCAACGATCTCTTCGGTTCGGAAGCCGGCGACGAGATCCTCTGCCAGGTCGCCCATCGCCTGAAGGCCTGCATGCCCGACGGCGCGACCGTGACGCGCCATGATGGCGACGAATTCGCTTTTGTCCTACCTCTCGTCTTCGAGCGGCTAGGGGCGGAGCGCATCGGTCAGATGATGAAGGATGTGCTATCCGCTCCCTATGATCTGGGCGACCGCAATGTTCGCCTCTCGGCATCCTTCGGTTTTGCCATCTATCCTTTCGCAGGTGAGGAATTCGAAAACCTGCTGAAGAGCGCCGAAACGGCCCTCTATCGATCCAAGCGCCGCGGCCGCGCCCAGATCACCGTCTATTCCACCGAAATCGCCCAGGAAATGAAGCGCGCCACGCAGATCGAGCAGGCGCTGCGCAATGCGATCATCACCGACGCGGTCGATGTCCATTTCCAGCCTATCGTGCGCATCCGCGACGGCATGGTGGCAGGGTTCGAGGCATTGGCGCGCTGGCGTGATGCCGATCTCGGTTTCGTCTCGCCCGCCGTTTTCGTGCCGCTGGCCGAGGAGCGCGGCTTTATCGATGCGCTGTCGGACACGCTGCTGCGCAAGGCGGCAGAGGCGGCGCTCTCATGGCCGCGCGAGCTTTTCCTGTCGTTCAATCTCTCTTCCGCCCAGCTGATGGATCCGGGCACATCGAGCAACATCTTGTCGACCCTTTCGCGTGTCGGTCTCGATCCGCGACGTGTCGAACTGGAAATCACCGAAACCGCGGTGATGACCTCGGCCGATACCGCTCAGCGCATCATCTCGGAATTGCGCGCAACCGGCGTCCGCATCTCGCTCGATGATTTCGGCACCGGCCAGTCCAGCCTTGGCCGGCTGCGTGACTTCACCTTCGACAAGGTCAAGATCGACCGCGCCTTCATCTCGCGCATCACCTCCGACCGGGCGTCGGAACATATCGTGCGTGCCATCATCGCCATGTGCCAGGGTCTTGATCTCTCCGTCGTCGCCGAAGGCATCGAGGAACAAGCCGATGTCGACATGCTGCGCGCGCTCGGCTGCGGCATGGGGCAGGGCTATCACTACGGCCGCCCGGTCGATGGCGCCGCCACGCTGCGCTATCTGCAGGACCACTATCACGACTTCTTGGCGCTTGAGCGGATCTGAGCGGTGCGGTCGGCAGCGGCGATCCCGCGGGGCTGCCCATTGCCATCAATCGCAGAACCCAGCGATACAATTCTACAAGCCTCCATCTGCGATTACATGTCAGCATTGCATAATAAGAGCTATGCGTTTGCCTAGGATGAGATCATAAGGCGCTGAGCTGATGCTCACGAGAGTCTTCGATATGGATTGGGTTCCTATAGTCTTCGTTATCTTTAAGGCTCTTGCGTTAGGCTTGGCCATGTTCTTCGCCATCAAGTGGCATTACGATCAGGGAAAAAAGGGCGAGAGGCGAACGCTGCTGCGCACGGGTGGCACGATGGCTGCAGTTTTCGTGCTGGCGCTGCTGGCCGTAGGGCTTTTCGCCTTCGTCCTGAGCTCGATGCTCGGTTTGGACCTGAACCTCTCGTGACGGCGTCATCAATTTAGCCTGGAAACGTTCCGGCCGGTCTCTAGAGATGGATACCGGCTCCTCGCGTCCGCAATATTCTCCTGTGTCTGGCAGGGGCAGACGGCGAAGTTTCACTTCCGGCAACGACAGAATTTCGGCCGAACAGGAGGCAAAGGAGGCTGCGCGAGCGATCTGAAGCCAGCGTCTCCGAATGCCGCTTTGCAGACACCCTGCGCCGCTTCTGATTGTCGCGCAATGACGGCTCCTCGGCGATGATCCGCTCTCGACTGAACGAGAGCGCCCCCATGTCGATATCCGAAAAACAGATATCCAACGATCCGCTTCTGCAGCCGTATCAGCTCAGGCATCTGACGCTGAAAAACCGCATCATGTCGACGGCGCATGAACCGGCCTATTCGGAAGACGGCATGCCGAAGGATCGCTATCGGCTTTATCATCTGGAAAAGGCCAAAGGCGGCATCGCCATGACGATGACTGCGGGCTCCGCCAGCGTTTCTGTCGACAGTCCGCCCGCCTTCGGAAATCTGCTCGCCTACAAGGACGAGATCGTTCCGTGGCTGAAGCGGTTGACCGACGACTGTCATGAGCTTGGCACGGCGGTGATGATCCAGCTCACCCATCTCGGCCGGCGCACCAACTGGAACAAGGGTAACTGGCTTCCGGTCCTTGCCCCTTCGCCGATACGGGAGCCCGCCCACCGCGCCTTTCCGAAGGAGATGGAAGACTGGGATATCGAGCGGATCGTGGCCGATTATGCCGATGCCGCAGCCCGCATGCAGGCAGGTGGTCTCGATGGGATAGAGATCGAGGCCTATGGTCATCTGATCGACCAGTTCTGGTCGCCGGCCACCAACAGGCGCGACGATGAGTTCGGTGGTTCGCTGGAAAACCGCATGCGCTTTTCCGACATGGTGCTAAAGGCGGTCCGAAAATCGGTGGGGCCGGATTTCATCGTCGGCATTCGCCTCGTGGCCGATGAAGATTGGGAAAAGGGCCTGTCACGTGAGGAAGGGATCGAAATCGCAAAGCGGCTGGTCGCGTCCGGCAATGTCGATTTCCTCAATGTCATAAGAGGCCATATCGATCACGACGCCGATCTCAACAATGTCATCCCGATCCAGGGCATGCGCGCCTCTCCGCATCTGGATTTCGCCGGCGAGGTGAGGGCGGCGACGAAATTTCCGGTTTTCCATGCGGCCCGCATCGCCGATGTCGCGACCGCCCGCCACGCGATCGCCGAAGGAAAGCTCGATATGGTCGGCATGACCCGCGCCCATATCGCCGATCCGCATATCGTCAGGAAGATCATGCGCGGCGAAGAGGCGCGCATCCGCCCCTGCGTCGGCGCGACTTACTGTCTGGACCGAATCTATGAAGGCGGCGAAGCGCTCTGTATCCACAATGCGGCGACCGGCCGCGAGGCGCTGATTTCCCATGATATCGCTCCTGCGAAAGAAGCCCGACGCGCGGTGGTCGTCGGGGCGGGACCGGCGGGGCTGGAGGCGGCGCGGGTTCTGGCGGAGCGCGGTCATTCGGTGACTGTGCTGGAGGCGACGGGAGAGGCCGGCGGCCAGATCAATCTTCTGATCAGAAATCCCCGCCGCCGCGAAATGATCGGCATCATCGACTGGCGCCTGTCGGAACTCGAACGCCTTGGTGTCGAGATCCGCTACGACATCTATGCCGAGGAGGATGATGTCCTGTCGCTCGATCCTGACCTCGTCGTAGTCGCGACCGGGGGCTTTGCGCAACTGCCTGAATTGGAGGAGGGCGATGATCTCGTCACCTCAAGTTGGGATATTCTCGCAGGAACAGTGAAGCCCCAGGCGCCGGTTCTCCTCTTCGACGACAATGGCGGCCATCCCGGCATGAGTGCGGCCGAACTCATCGCATCGAGCGGCACCGAACTGGAACTGGTCTCTCCCGAGCGTTTTTTCGCCCCCGAAATGGGCGGCATGAACCATGTGCCCTATGCGAAAATCTTTGCGGAAAGGAATGTGAAGGTCACCATCAACACCCGGCTGAAATCCGTGTGGCGCAATGGCAACGGGCTGACTGCCGTGCTCGGTTCGGATTATTCGCCCGTCACCGTCGAGCGTCAGGTCGGCCAGGTCGTGGTGGAACATGGCACAGCAGTCAATGCCGACCTGTTTCTGGCATTGAAGCCGCTGTCGAGAAATCTCGGAGCAGTGGATTACCGCGCCCTGATCGACCGCCGCGCGCCGTTGTCTGTGAAGAATGAAGGTGCCGCCTTCGATCTCGTCAGGATCGGTGATGCGGTATCGAGCCGCAACATCCATGCCGCCATTTACGACGCGCTGCGGCTCTGTTCGCTTTTGTAAAAAGACGAAAGGGCGGCGCCGCGGCACCGCCCTTCTTCCTCCTCATCGCATCACGCGTGGCGGATGGCTCGTTCCGGGCTTGAAGCTTAAGGCTTCGGAGCCGTTGACGAGTTGGTGTCGCCGCCCGTGGCAGGGGCTGCCGGCGCAGCAGGTTCAGCCGGCGTCATCGTTGTGGACGATGTGGTGGTTGCGTCGGTCTCAGCCTGCTTGTCGCCCAGCGTCTTGAATTCCGGCGCGGCCTGCAGCGCTTCGGCTGTCTCCGTCGTGGTCAGGCGCACGTCGTTGTTGGCTGCATCGCGGGTCATGCTGACCTTGCTGATCGGCAGCGCCACATCCTTCGCGCCGATGCCAAGGAAGCCGCCGACACCAACCACGGCTGCGACGATGCCGCCGTTTTCTTCGAGGATCAGGTTGTTGACCTTACCGATGCTCTCGTCGCCGGCATTGTAGATCTGCTTGCCGATGTAATCATTGGCGCTGACCTGGGTTGCTGCCTGCTCAGTCAGATAGGACGCATCAGCCGCTGCAGACGTGGTGGTCGAGCCGGCAGCCGGGGCCGCAGGGGCCATCGTGTTGGTCTCGGCCGGTGCCGTGGGGGCAGCCGGAGTTGCCGGCGCGGCATTGTTGGTCTGCGCGAATGCCGGTGCAAGGGCGGTGGACGTCATGAGCGTGGCCGCGATGAGTACTCCAAGGGTCTTCTTCATGGTGTTCCTGCCTTTTCCGTTTGTTATCGTTCAATAAAACCGCTCCCTGACCGGGAGGTCGTCTCGGTGGCGGTTCGATAGGACAAACAAAGGGGAGCAGGATTTGTTCCCGAATTGACGCATTTTTAGACTGACGAAATTGTGAGCCGAACGGTGACTGCAGGGCTCAAAGACGATAGGCAGGATCGTATTTGGCTTGCGCTTCGGTCTCGATCGCAAATGTCGCGCCGGCACTCGGATCCGCCGCGCGGCCGGCATCATCCAGCCCTTCCCATGCGGAGGTTACGGCGATCCGGCCGTTGCCGATAAAGGCCGGGCACGTCGTGCGCTTGGCCGGCAGCAGGTATCGCTCGATGAGGCTTCCATCGGCATCATAGTGGTCGAGCGCCGCTTCACCCCAGCGCGCATTCCACACATGACCGTTCGCATCGCAGATCGACCCGTCGATCCCGCCCGGCTCGGCGCTTCCGTCAACGAAAAGGGAAGGCTTGCCGGTCGGCAGGCCGGTCGTTGGGTCGATTGCAACCTTCATCAACTGATTGCCGCGCGTATCGACGAAATAGGCCGTCGCAGCGTCAGGGGAAAAGCAGATCGAGTTCGAGATGCTGATCTGGTCGTAAAGCTTCGTCACCACGCCCTTGGCAACGTGATAGATTGCGCCCGCACCATCGGCTGCGGTGCGCCCCATCGTGCCGATCCACAGGCTGCCCGAAGCGTGGACCCGGCCGTCGTTGGAACGGTTGCCGGCATTGCCGGGCTCCAGTTCGCAATGCGGTGAAAGCGCGCCGGTTGTCCGGTTGCGAATGAACAGGCCCTTGTCGCTTCCGATCAATTGGCGATCTGCATCGATGCGTGAGACGACGCTTGCCATGACCGGGAGCGGATGAATGGTTTCGCTGCCATTTGCCATATCGAGCGAATGGAGCGCCTTGCCGAGGATGTTGCACCACCACAGCGTATTGGTCTCGGTTTCGAAGCTGATCCCTTCGCCCAGGTCACACAAAGTAGAAGACAGGATGCTGCCTTTGAACGGATGAATGGTTGCCATCTTTTTCCTCCCGGCTGCGATGATGCTTTTCCGGGTGTCTATTCGCCACATCGCGACGCAACTGTCCACTTATGCGTGTCAGTATGTATTTCATCCCCAGCTAATAATAACTCCCCCATGTTGCATCCTCACAAAGTCTGCTAAGGCGATTACATGTCAGTATTGATAAAAATGTTGATCGCCCGAAAAATTAACAACTCTTTTAAGTCTGCAGTGGAAGCTCTCGATCTTGTAAGACACGCGATGCGGGAAGAAATGCAGGGAACTTGCAGCTTTTGCCTTTTCTCCCACTGAGCGATCTCCGAAAATCACCTGAATGATTCGTGTGCTTGCGCCGGTAATCCTGCGCATTCGGAACAGAGAAGCAAAAAAATGTCCAAAACGGAAACGGCCGCCGAACTGATGACCTTCGACGTAAACGTCGAAGAAATCTCAGGCTTAAAGACCCAGTTCGATGTCTTCCGTTTTACAAAGAAGCTTGTCGAGTCCTACGGCCTGAAGAACTTCATGGTTCTGAACCTGCCTCCGGCAACTGCGCTCGGCCTTTCCGGCAGTGCCATCATCAACAACTGGCCGGCCGAACTCGTGTCGCTGTTTGACCGTGAAGGCCTGATCCGCTCAAGCTTTGTTCTGCGCCAGCTGCGCCGCTCGGTCGTGCCCTTCTCGTTCGATCTGGAGCGTGATGCCGAAACGCCGGAAATGGCAGCCGTATTCGCAAAATTCGGCATAGCACGCGGCGCCTGCATCCCGGTCCATGATACGGCGGGAGCCAGAGGGGCTGTCGTGGTTGGCGGCATGGGCGATGAACCGGACCGCCAGCATCTTTTGGAACTCACCTTTGCGGCAATCCACATCTTTGATCGGCTGGCCGAAATCCGGACGCTCGATGTGCGAAGCGCCGATCTTCTGACGGACCGCGAGATCGACTGCCTCACCTGGACAGCCGCCGGAAAGACGAGTGCCGAGATCGCCGATATCCTCGGTCTCTCCGAGCATACCGTCAATCATTACCTGAACCGGGCAGCAAAGAAGCTCGACACCGTCAATCGCACCCAGGCTGTTGCCAAGGCTTTGCGTATCGGGCTGATTAAATAGGCTTTCTCTAATCTGCACAAATGGTGTGCGGTCACTGTTTGCTGCAGTGCGGAATGCCAGATTCTTCGACGTTTATTCTGAAAAACACTCCGAAAAAGCTCGAAAAAGCCCTCTTTCAGACTGGCACGTTTCATGCTTGCTTAGAAACAGGTCCAGAGGGGACTTCAAAAAGCGTACCAAGAGACGCGACCAAGAAAAAAGCCGTTGTCCGGAAAGCGCGCCTAAGGGCTGCCATCCGGGCAGCGGCTTTATTCATCTTGCCGGTATGCAGCCGCAACTCCTATATAACAGCCAGGAATGTGCGCCGGGGCTGTAAACCCGGCATGCGCGAGATGGCAAGCAGGAGTTCGATATGCCGGATGTTACGAAGAACCAGGTGCTGGAAGCGCTCGCCAAGGTTCGCAGTCCGGATCTGCAAAGCGACCTCGTAACCCGTGGCATGGTATCGGATGTGTTCATCTCCGATGGGAAGGTCTATTTTTCGATCACCGTGCCTTCCGACAAGGCTCAGGAACTCGAACCCCTGCGGCTGGCCGCTGAAAAGGCGGTTACGGCCGTGCCGGGCGTCAAGGGCGCGCTGGTCACGCTGACTGCGGATCGCAAGGCGTCTGCCGCGCCGCAGCAACCTCCGGCCCCGCAGGCGCCCAATCATTCCCATTCGCATGCGCCCGCAGGCGGCCCGTCCCGCGGTCCCGGCAATGTAAAGGCCGGCGTGCCCGGCGTCGGCGCGATCATCGCAGTCGCATCCGGCAAGGGCGGTGTCGGCAAATCCACCACGGCTGTCAATTTCGCCCTCGGACTGCAGGCGAACGGCCTGCGCGTCGGCATTCTCGATGCGGATATCTATGGCCCCTCCGTGCCGCGGCTCCTGAAGATTTCCGGCAGGCCGGAACAGATCGACGGCCGGCTGATCAAGCCGATGGAGAATTACGGTCTCAAGGCCATGTCGATGGGTTTCCTCGTTGATGAGGAAACCGCGATGATCTGGCGCGGCCCGATGGTCCAGTCGGCGCTTCTGCAGATGTTGCGCGAAGTCGCCTGGGGCGATCTCGATGTTCTCGTCGTCGACATGCCGCCCGGCACCGGCGATGCCCAGCTGACCATGGCCCAGCAGGTGCCGCTCGCCGGCGCGGTGATCGTCTCGACGCCACAGGATCTGGCGCTGATCGATGCCCGCAAGGCCGTGACCATGTTCCGCAAGGTGGAAATCCCGCTTCTCGGCATTGTCGAAAACATGAGCTATTTCCTCGCGCCCGATACCGGCAAGCGTTACGACATCTTTGGCCATGGCGGCGCTCGCGCAGAGGCCGAACGGATCGGCGTTCCCTTCCTTGGCGAAGTGCCGCTGACGATGGATATCCGCGAGCGCTCCGATCTCGGGACGCCGATCGTGCATGCCGAGCCGGATGGTGAGATTACCGGCATCTACAAGGAAATTGCCGCCAAGGTTTGGGCGCAGCTCTCGCAAGGGTCCCGCCGCAAGGCGCCATCGATCGTTTTCGAATAGTCGGAGGGCTTGTGGCCGATCGCCGCAAGCCTCTTGCGAACAGCGCTTTGAAGCGCCATTTTCTCTGCATTGTCCGGGGCACCCCGCCTCCCGACCTTGGCAATCGCCATCTTGCATACGCCTCGCTTTAAAAGCTGGCGGCAGGCAGGCCGTTCTCGGACAGCAAGTTGAGACTGATCAAGACCCGCTATTTCGAAACGTCGTCTGGAACTCCGCCCGCTCCATTCCGCATGCCGCTATCCAATCCATTGTCCGTCGTCTCCTGAAAGGCTGACTGAGGTCAGGCACTCCATGGGTCACCCCGCTGAACATCACGCTGCTGAAAAGACGCGCACCCACAGCCTGTTCGCGCTCACCCTCGGCTCTGTCGGCGTGGTTTACGGCGATATCGGCACAAGCCCGCTCTATGCCTTCCGCGAGGCGTTGAAGCCCGTCGCCAATGATGGCGTGACGCATATGGAGATCATCGGCCTCATCTCGCTGATGATCTGGACGCTGACGATCATCGTCACCCTGAAATACGTGATCTTCCTCTTGAGGGCCGATAATGACGGGGAAGGGGGCACGCTCTCGCTTCTGGCGCTGTTGACCAAATCGGCCAATGGCCAACGCGCCATGCTGATGCTGCTCGGCCTGATCGGCGCTGCCCTTTTCCTCGGCGACGCGATGATTACGCCCGCGCTTTCGGTCATGTCAGCGGTCGAGGGCCTGAAACTGGTGACGCCGAAGCTCGACAATGCCGTTCTGCCGATCTCCGTGATCATTCTGATCGCACTCTTCGCCATCCAGTCGAAGGGCACTGCGCTTGTGTCCCGCTTCTTCGGCCCGATCACCGCGCTCTGGTTCATCGTCATGGCGGCGATCGGGCTGGTGCATATTGCCGATGATCTCAGCATTCTTCGAGCCTTCAATCCCTGGTACGCGATGGAATTCATGCTGCGCGAGGGCTTTGCCGGCATCGTCGTTCTCGGCGCGGTCTTCCTGACTGTTACGGGGGCTGAGGCGCTTTACGCGGATCTCGGTCATTTCGGCCGCAAGCCTATCCAGCTGGCCTGGTTCCTGCTGGTCTATCCGGCGCTGACGCTGAACTATCTGGGGCAGGGCGCCATGGTGCTACAGCATCCGGAAGCGATGAATAATCCCTTCTATCTGATGTTTCCCGAATGGGCGCTGATCCCGGTCATCCTTCTGGCGACCGCTGCAACCATCATCGCCAGCCAGGCGGTGATCACCGGCGCTTTTTCGCTGGTGCGCCAGGCGATCCATCTGGGCTACCTGCCGCGCATGCAGATCCTCTTCACCTCGGAGACCAATACGGGGCAGATTTTCCTGCCCGCAGTCAACACGCTGCTGCTTGCCGGCGTCATCGCGCTCGTGGTCGGTTTCGAAAGCTCGGAGGCATTGGCCACCGCCTATGGCATCTCCGTCACCGGCGCGATGGTGGTAACGACGTTGATGGCCTTCGAATTCGTCCGGCTGCGCTGGATGTGGCCGCAGACGGTAGCGATCGCAGTCCTTTCGCCGCTGCTGGCGTTTGAACTGGTCTTTCTCGGCGCGAACCTTTTGAAGATCCATGACGGCGGCTGGGTGCCGGCCATGATGGCCGCGTTCTTCACCCTCATCATGTGGACCTGGAAACGCGGCACCGCGATCCTGTTTGAAAAGACCCGCCGCATCGATGTTCCGCTCGAAGCCTTCGTGCCCATGGTGGAGAAGAAATCGGACCATGCCCCGGTATCCGTGCCCGGCGTCGCGATCTTCCTGACCAGCGACCCGGAAACAGCGCCTGCCGCACTCCTCCACAACATCAAGCACAACCACGTCCTGCACGAAAAGAACGTCATCCTGACGATCCGCACGGTCAACAAGCCGCGCGTTTCGATCGATGAGCGATATCGGGTCGAAAAAATCTCCGAGCGCTTCACCGTGATCGAGCTGCGCTACGGTTTCATGCAGTCGCACAATGTCTCCCAGGCTTTGGCCTATCTGCGCAGGACCGGCTTCAAATTCGACATCATGTCGACCTCGTTTTATCTCGGCCGCCGCAAGCTTATCCCGGATGCCCAATCGGGCATGCCCATGTGGCAGGACAGGCTCTATATCGCCATGGCCAATGCCGCGACCGACCCGTCCGACTATTTCCATTTACCGGCCAACCGTGTGGTCGAACTCGGCGCGCATGTGATCATCTGATCGGCACGAAGCCACCGCCTGCGCGTGTCCCGGCGGCAACATTCACGCCTTTGTTAAATGCGGGTGTGCTGAACAAGCTTGCGCTGCAAGGCTTTCCGCCCTGCGCGTTAACCGCTCATCAAGGTTAATGATTCATTCTTCAACCATAGTCGCTGCCCTGTCGGCTCCATTGGGAATGCTGGCAGGCCTCTATGGTTACCTTGTGGAGTTGCCGTTTTGCGTTCGAAAAGAGTTCTGCGTAAGAGGTCCCTGCCGCGTTGGGACAGGTTGGCCTCTCCGGTTCTGCTGGGCTTTACCGCCTGGCTGGCCTTCCCGGCAGTGCCGTCCCAGGGTGATCTCACCGACCTTTTTGCCGGCCGCAACGGATCTTCCGAAAGTTGGCGCATGGTGATCACCCAGTCGCCGGCCGGATCGCTTCACGCCGCCTCGATCGCCTTCCCGGGTGGTTCGCATGTGCTGGGTGGCGATGCGGGTGTCGTTCTGCCGGACGGGCGCAAGGTGGCTCTGGCCGACAAGGACAAGCCAGGGGAGGGCACGCCCGACGAGGACCGCATCAACCGTTCCGAAAAGAAGGGCCGGATCGTTGCCGTCATGCCGATGCTGCCGCCGAAGGCATTTTCCGCCGGCTCCATCCTTGAGCGTTCAAGTTCGTTGACCAAGCCTGTAGACGAGGAAGACGAGATGACCGCCTTCGTCAAGGTCGACAAGGGCGAGCAGGCCACTCAGCAGCCGGTCGAGGTCGCAGAATTCTACTTCCGCAAGGATGAGGTGAAGGAAAAGAGCCTGCCGCCGATGATCGCCAGCCTTGTTACCAACGACCGGGCAGACATTCTGGCGACGGCCTATGCCTCATCCGCTCCGGATTTCTCCCGCCAGTCGCCTTTCGATGCGATTCTGAGCAAGCCCGAGGCCGGGCGTTTCATTCCGCCGATCGGCCCGCAGGATCACGCCTGGGCGGCAAACCCGCTGCCGGCTGATTCTTTTTCGTCCAAGCAGCAGCAATGCCTGGCCTCCGGCATCTATTTCGAGGCGAGAGGCGAATCGGTGCGCGGACAGGCGGCCGTAGCCCAGGTTATCCTCAACCGCGTGCGCAATCCGGCCTATCCTTCGACAATCTGTGATGTCGTCTACCAGAACGAAGACTGGCGCAACCGCTGCCAGTTTTCCTTCGCCTGCGACAACATCAAGGACCGCGTTCGCTCAGGCGATCATTGGAAAGTGGCGCGTGAGGTGGCCATGGCCACGACTGCCGGCAAGATCTGGCTGCCAGAGGTCGGTTCCGCGACACATTATCACGCAACCTATGTCCGCCCGAACTGGGCGAAGACAATGAAGAAGGTGGGTCGCATCGGTCTGCATGTCTTCTACAGAACCTATGGTGGTGGTTGGAGCTGATACAAGCGCCCTATCGGCCGTTGATTCCCGCATCAGTTTTATTCGCTATCCTGCCGCCTAAGCTTTAAGGCGATGAATTCATTAGCTTTAAAACCCTTGGGGCAAGCTTGTTCAGCGCCTTGACTAGCAAGGCGGTGAAAACTATGTTGCGCGCACTTGAAAGAGGGCCGGAAGGCGCGAAATCCCTCGCTAACCGTCGTGTGGCTTCGCCGCGCGGGAGAGCCGGTGATGGAGGACGCGATGAACGAGCCTGATGATGGTCTTGATGAGCGCCGTAAACGCCTTTCTTCAGCCCTGGCTGACAGAAAAGCCGAAAGTGCTGCAGAGGATCGGAGAAACGGACAATCGGAAGCCAGCCGCAAGGGCATGGCGCTCGGTTTGAAGATATCCTCCGAATTCATTTCTGCCATCGCCGTCGGCGGTGTCATAGGCTATCTGATCGATTGGGCCATCGGCTCAAAACCTTGGGGGATGATACTTTTTGTCCTCCTCGGATTTTGTGCCGGTGTGTTAAGTGTGCTCCGCGCCGTGGGTATGGTGGCTCAGCCGCCGCATCTTGATGGCCGAAGCAATCAGGACAAAAAGTGAGACGAGTTTTCTCGTCTCGTCAAAACAGGCCGCATGAGCGGTGAACGAAAGAGGGTAGACGGTGGCAAACGATCCGATCCATCAGTTCCAGATCAGCAAGATCGTTCCGATCGAGATCGGTGGCGTCGACTTCTCCTTCACCAATGCTTCCCTGTTCATGGTCGCGACGGTCGCAGTTGCAGCCGGCTTCCTTTATTTCTCCACCTCGCAGCGCTCGCTGATCCCGGGCCGCGCGCAGTCGGTTGCCGAAATGTCCTATGAATTCGTCGCAAATATGTTGCGAGAAGGTGCGGGCAGCCACGGCATGAAATTCTTCCCGCTGGTCTTCTCGCTGTTCATGTTCATCCTGACGGCGAACCTGATCGGCATGTTCCCTTACTTCTTCACCGTCACCAGCCAGATCATCGTCACCTTCGCCCTGTCGATCCTGGTTGTCGGTCTCGTCGTTGTTTACGGTTTTGCCAAGCACGGTCTTCGCTTTCTGAAGCTTTTCGTGCCGTCGGGCGTTCCCGGAGCGCTTCTGCCGCTGGTTGTTCTGATCGAGGTCATCTCCTTCATCGCCCGCCCGATCAGCCTCTCGGTTCGTCTTTTCGCCAACATGCTGGCTGGCCACATCACGCTCAAGGTTTTCGCAGGCTTCGTCACCTCGCTCGGCGCACTCGGCGCACTCGGCATTGGTACGGCCATCCTGCCCCTCATCATGACCGTCGCTCTGACTGGTCTGGAATTTCTCGTTGCATTCCTTCAGGCCTACGTCTTCGCAGTCCTGACATGCATGTACCTGAACGATGCCCTGCATCCGGACGGTCACTGAGAAATAAAGTCGTTGGTGCTTCCAGCACCAGTCCAAAGCCGCAACAAACCATTCGAAGGAGTTCATCATGGACGCGGAAGCAGCAAAGTACATCGGCGCAGGTATCGCATGCCTCGGCATGGGTGGCGCAGGCATCGGCCTCGGCACGATTTTCGGCAACTACCTGTCGGGCGCTCTGCGTAACCCGTCGGCTGCGGATGGCCAGTTCGGCCGCCTGATCTTCGGCTTCGCCGTTACGGAAGCTCTGGGCATCTTCTCGCTGCTCGTAGCTCTCCTTCTCCTGTTCGCTGTCTAAGACTATCGTCTAGCGGCATAGGATAGGATCACGGCCGGCCGGCAACGGTGAGCCGTGATCCACTTTATATGGAATTCACCTGGAGGTGATGATGTTCGTGACCTCGGCATACGCGCAGACCGCGCCGGCCGCATCTGAAACGCCTGCTGCGCCCGCAGGCGAGGTTCATACCGAAACCGGCGTCGCTCACGGCGGAGAGCACGAGTCTGCGGGTTTCCCGCCATTCGACTCGTCGCATTTCGCATCGCAGCTGCTCTGGCTCGCCATCACTTTCGGCCTTTTCTATCTCGTGATTCAGAAGGTCATCATGCCGCGCGTTGGCGGTATCATCGAAGATCGCAAGGGCCGTATCGCCGGCGACCTCGAAGAAGCCGGCCGCCTGAAGGCGGAAGCCGACGCTGCCGTCGAGACCTATGAAAAGGAACTGGCCCAAGCCCGTTCCAAGGCAAACGGCATTGCCGACGCTGCCCGTAACGACGCCAAGGCGAAGGCCGCTGCCGATCGCACCGCGATCGAGGCGGAGCTTGCTGCCAAGCTCGCTGCAGCTGAAACCCGCATCGGCGAAATCAAGTCCAAGGCTTTTGCCGAAGTGGGCGCGATTGCCGAAGACACCGCGACCGCGATCGTCGATCAGCTGATCGGCGGCAAGGCCACCGGCGACGACATCAAGGCTGCTGTCGCAGCTGCCAAGACGGGAGCCTGATCCATGGACGCAACATTTTGGGCCCTTATCGGTCTCGTCCTCTTCATCGGCCTGATGGTTTACATCAAGGTTCCGGGTGTGGTGGGCCGCTCGCTCGACAAGCGCGCCGACAATATCCGTGGCGAACTCGACGAGGCCAAGCGCCTGCGTGAGGAAGCGCAGGCTCTGCTGGCCGAATACCAGAAGAAGCGCAAGGAAGCCGAAGCCGAAGCTGCAGCCCTGATTGCCGCCGCCGAACGCGAAGCAGCCCTTCTGACCGAGGAAGCCCGCCAGAAGACCGAGGAATTCGTTGCTCGCCGCAACGCTCTTTCGGAACAGAAGATCAAGCAGGCCGAAGCCGACGCCATCACCGCCGTCCGCTCTGCCGCCATCGACATCGCAGTCGAAGCCGCGGGCAAGGTCATCGCTGCAAAGACCGACAAGCCCACCCAGACAGCCCTCTTCAAGGACGCCGTCGCCAAGGTCCAGTCGCGCCTGAACTGATCAGTCGATCGGATATGGAATTTGAAAAGCCGGGTGGAAACGCCCGGCTTTTTTGTTGCGCCACTGAGTGTTGGGAGGGGCTTTCAGACAATGTACGTAACTTAGTATAAGCTGAGATAACTTGAAGCATTCGATCGGCTATGCGCTAGATACGCGATAGGATGAGGTGTGCTATATCTGACAAATGGACACTATTGAACAGAATCTCGCCAATTGGCGAGCATCGCTCCTTCAGAATATTTCCGTTGCTGGCCTGTATTCGCGTAACCCACTGGTCCACAAGTGGAAAGCACCTTTCCGGTGCATGATGATACGGGAGTGCGTATTTTGGCGGCTCACTGATTTGATCACGCAGTCGCTCGTTCTACATCGGCAGCGGCACGGTCTTGGATCCCGCATTTTACTACGCAGCGGATTTGAGACGCTAGCAATCTTGATTTACTTAAATCAGCTAATTGAGCAAGTACTCGCGGGTGCTCTCAATTTTCATGTGTTCTCGGAGAAAACATGCGTTCTGCTGCTCGGCTCGCGTAATGGCTCTACAGAGCACAAGTCCCTAAACATTATCACTATCCTTGAGAAGTGTGAGATACGGTATCCGGGTGTAGCTAAGCTTTATGCTGAGCTCTCAGAGAGCGCACATCCAAACTACGAAGGAATCCTCGCCGGCTATTCCAATGTAAATCGCGATGAGTACCAAACTGATTTCCAAAACAGATGGATGGATCGTCACGGCGAAAGCCATCTCGATCTCATTAGGTTGTGCATGGACACCTTCCATCACGAGTACAATGATGTTTGGACGAGTCGGATGGATGATTTGGAAGGTTGGATAGCTGCTCGAAGCGCGATGCTAGAGAATACGAAAGACAATCCGCTGCCTGCCTGATTCTGACCACTGCAGATATCAGCGTGAAATATTTCGGATGCCGTGAGGCTCGCTATTGTGAATGCGAGCAGCTTTGGTGTCTACCTCTGGAGCTTTTTTGAGGCTAGTAGCCTAGCCCAAGCCTAATCGTCCTTCTTCAACGGCCGAAAACTCATCCGGTGCAGCGGGCAGGGGCCGTCTGTGATGATCGCGTCACGGTGCTGCTTGGTGCCGTAACCGGCGTGCTTGGCAAAGCCATAGGCGGGATAGACGAGGCCGGCGCGGTCCATCATTCGGTCTCGCGTCACCTTGGCGATGATGGAGGCGGCGGCGATGGAGACGGAGCGGCTGTCGCCCTTGATGACCGCCGTGCCCGAGCAGGAAAGCCCCTTGGGCACATCGCGGCCATCGACCAGAACATGGGCGGGCGCGACGGAGAGACCGGCGACAGCGCGGCGCATGGCGTCGAGGCTGGCGCGCAAAATGTTCATTTCGTCGATCAGCTTCGGTCCGGAAGAGGCGATCGACACATGCGCCGTCGCCATGATCGCTGTAAACAAAGCTTCGCGCTGTTTGAGGCTCAGCTTCTTGGAATCGTTGAGCCCGGCCGGAATATTATCCGGATCGAGGATCACTGCCGCAGCGACCACGGGGCCTGCGAGTGGTCCGCGGCCTGCCTCGTCGGTTCCGGCGACCGGCCAGTGCCCGGCATTACGGGCGGCAAGTTCCAGGCTGAAATCACAGGTAAGGGGGCTATCGAAAGGCATCGGAGAATCGGGCGGCGTGTGAACCAACATGGCGGCAGGCTCGCACGCCGTCCCGATCTCCTGCAACCCCGAAAGCGAGTGCGGCTTCGCTTTCCACTGCCTGAATGCAGCGGGCTCGGGGCAATGTTCTCGGCGGGGCAAGGGGGCGGAGACCTGACCGAGAACGAAGTTGAAATGCGCCTAGAGAATTTCCGCCTTTCTTCGAAACGCGAAACTGCTCTATCTCTTTGTTTCTACGCAATTCCGGACGCAAAACCGGTTCCCGCTTTCGCTGGAATTGCTCTTGCCTCAGGGGAGGCGCATGGATGATGCGAAACTCGATATGCGAAGGACTGGAAGCAAATCTGGCTCAGAATGCGCGGGCATTCTTGGACGTTTCCCTTCCTGCGTGTCCCACGAGATCGATGCTTATCCTCTAAAGAAGCGACAGCTGGATGCCGCCACCATTGGGGCGGATGAACAGGTCGTCGCGCAGATGCATGCCGCGCCGGCCAAGCCCCAGCCTCTTGGTCGCCATTTCGAAACGGCGGCCGATCTGCCAGGCATAGGGACCGGCGCCCTTCATCCGCTTGCCGAATTCGGCATCGTAATCCTTACCGCCCCGCATCGAGCGGATCAGCGACATGACATGCCGGTAGCGATCCGGGTAATTGCGCAGCAGCCAGTCGCGAAACAGCGGGCTGACTTCCAGGGGGAGACGCAAAAGCACATAGCTTGCTTCTGTCGCACCCGCCGCATGGCCGGATTCCAGAATGCGTTCGATCTCGTGATCGTTCAGCGCCGGAATGATCGGCGACGCCATGATCGCAGTCGGTATGCCGGCATCGGACAAGGCCTTGATCGCTTCCAGCCGCTTGGCCGGTGTCGAAGCGCGCGGCTCCATCGTTCGGGCCAGCTTGCGGTCCAGCGTCGTCACCGAGATCCCGACCTTGGCAAGCCCCTTCGACGCCATGTCGGAGAGAATGTCGATGTCGCGCATGACGAGCGCCGATTTCGTCACGATCACCACCGGATGATTGGCCTTCTGCAGCACTTCGAGGATCTGGCGCATGATCCGCCATTCCCGCTCGATCGGCTGATAGGGATCGGTATTGGTACCGATCGCGATTGCCCGCACCTTGTAATCCGGCCTGCTCAATTCCCGCTCAAGCAGACGCGGCACATCCGGCTTGGCGAACAGTTTTGCCTCGAAATCGAGCCCCGGCGAAAGGCCCATGAAACTGTGGCTCGGCCGGGCAAAACAATAGATGCAGCCATGCTCGCAGCCGCGATAGGGGTTGATCGAGCGGTCGAAACCAATATCGGGGCTGTCATTGCGGGTAATTGCCGTTTTCGGCTTTTCCACCTGCACTTCGGTGCGAAACGGTTCAAGCTCCTCGATCGTCTGCCAGCCATCATCGAAAACCTCGCGACGGCCTTCTTCGAAGCGTCCGCTCGGGTTGAGGCCCGCACCTCTGCCGCGCCGACGATCGATCTCGATCCTGAGCCCGGACGTTTGGACCAGTGCATCGGCAATGTCAGCCGTATGGGCGGGCGCAAACGCACCCTGCCGCAGTTGGGACAGCTCTGTCATTGATGGCTCCTGACGGGATCACTTCCCGTTCTCGATGATTAAATTCCTACTCCTGAAATGAGAACATTGCAAGAACAAACTTTGTTCCTTGCTGGCTTTCCCAATTTCTATGGGTTAAGGGTCAGAAATGCTGACTGTTTTTATGGAATGCCGGGACCAGGAAGCCGAGCTTGCGCAGACGCTTTCGATCCTTGTCACTGCCGCTGTCGAAGGGCTCGTGAGTGACGTGATCATTCTTGATCACGCGTCGCGCGATGGCTCGTCGCGTGTGGCGGATGCCGCCGGCTGCCGGTTCCACAATCACTGGGATATCAAGGATGTGCTGCGCAGCGCGCGGGGTGAGTGGCTGCTATTCATCGAGGCCGGTGCGCGTCCGCAAAGCGGTTGGATCGAGGAAGTGGTCGAGCATCTGGCGATCCACAAGCAACCGGCGCGGTTTTCACCCTCGCGCAATTACCGCCGTCCGTTCTTTAAGCGGATCGGTCGTGCCGTTCCTCCGCTCGAATACGGGCTGATCTTGCCGAAGAAGAGCGCGATTGCCGCCGCCAAGTCCGGTATGAGCCTCGAAATGCTGGCCAGGGGCCACAAGACGACGCGGCTCGTCAGCCAGATGATTCCCGCCTGGGTCGTTCGGGCGCGCTGAAGGCAGCGTTTTTTGCTGCCTCCGGTGCCAATCGAAGTAACTTAAATTTCGATCCCGTGTGCGGCGAGATCAGCTTTCAGCTTTTCAGCGCCGGTAAAATGCACGCCCTGCCAGCCTGCGGCGCGGGCACCCTCCACATTCACTATCGTATCGTCGATGAAGATGGAGTTTTCCGGCGTCAGACCGAAATCCTTCGCGTGCCGTTCGTATATCGCCACATCCGGCTTGATAAGACCGATCTCGCCCGAAACGGTCACGCCGCGCGTCGCATTGAGGAACGGATACATCTTGCGCGCCTCGACAAACGTGTCGGCTGCAAAATTCGTCAGCATGGTAACGTCATGGCCCTTGTCGATCAGCCCGAGCATGATGGCGACGCTGTCGTCGTAGGAATGCGACACCATTTCTGGCCAGTATTTGCGGAATGCACGGATATGCTCTTCCCGCTCGGGATATTGGGCGATCAGCAGGGCTTCTGCATCCTCCCATTTGCGGCCGCGATCCTGCTCCAGGTTCCAATCATGGGTGCAGACATTCTGAAAAAACCATTTGCGCTCTTCGGCATCGGGAATGATGCGGGAAAACGGCAGGTTCGGATCGTAATGAATAAGAACCTTGCCGATGTCGAAGACGATGTGGTCGATCTTGTCTGCCATGATGTTTCCTGTGATCCCTGGTTTGTTTCTGGGTCAGTGTTTCATGAAAGCGGTCGGAATAGCCTGACTGATTACCTTTTTCATGACAGTCGGCAAGGCTTCATCGCCAAGCGTCTCGACAGGCACCCACCAGCCGACCGGTTCTTCGCCTGAAGGCACCCGTGTTCGGTAGACGGAAAGCCTCAACTCGAAATGGGTGAAGACATGCGTGATGACGCCGCATGCCTCCCAATCGCCTGCAAAAGGTGCATGGTCTGTTCCGGTTCCGCCATCCATCCGTGCGGTCCATCCGGTGGTCGGCACTTCCGTCATGCCACCGAGCAGCCCGGTCTCTTGCCGCCGCCTCAGCATGATCGCGCCATTTTCATTAACCGCAACGAAGCCGGCGCCGACACGCACCGGTTTCTCCTTTTTCGCCGCCTTGACCGGAAAACGCTCCGGGTCATCCTGCACCAGCGCAAGACAGTCGTCGCGGAAGGGACAGAGCGCACAGGCGGGGCGTTTTGGCGTGCAGATCGTGGCGCCCAGATCCATCATCGCCTGGGCAAAGTCTCCGGGTCTGTCGCAAGGTGTCAGGTCCCGCACCTTTGCCTTCATCTCCGGCTTTGAGCCGGGCAGGGGGGCATCGATAACAAACAGGCGAGAAATGACCCGTTCGACATTGCCGTCCATCACGGCGGAAGGCCGGTTGAAGGCGATCGCGGCGACGGCCGCCGACGTATAGTCGCCGATGCCGGGCAGCGCGCGCAAACCTTCTTCGGTATCGGGAAAGATGCCATCATGATCGCCTGCCACCGCTTCGGCGCATTTCTTCAGGTTGCGGGCGCGGGCGTAATAGCCAAGCCCCGCCCATGCGGCCATCACGTCTTCGGAGGGCGCTGCTGCCAGATCCGTTACCTTCGGCCAGCGTTCGAGGAATTTGGCGAAATAGGGTTTCACCGCCTGCACCGTCGTCTGCTGCAGCATCACTTCCGACAGCCAGACATGATAGGGATCGGCCCGTTTGCCGGCCTTCGCCGCCGAAGGGCTGACGCGCCACGGCAGTTCCCGGTGGTGGCGGTCGTACCAGGAAAGCAGCTTTGCCGCATAGGTCAGCGTGGGTATCGGGGATAACGTATCGAGCATCGTTTGCCGTTTTGGGGGTGTGTGCCCTATACTTGGAAGATGAATGCGCCGGCATCAAGGACGGCAAGGTCTAAAGGCACCGGTTATCCCGTCATGAATCAGATCACCAAGAAAACTCCCTTCACCCGCAAGGGCGCAAACCAGATCGCCGAGATCGCCAACGGCATCATCGACCCGGTGCTGGCGAAACGCGCCGGCATTTCGACGTCGCTTCTCGGCTCCTGGGATGAGATCGCCGGGGAAGAATTTGCCGATTGCACGCGGCCGGAAAAGATCACCTGGGCGCGCAATGACGGTTACCGGGATGACGGCTATACACCGGGGGTACTGACGATTGCCTGCGAAGGTGCGCGAGCGCTGTTCCTGACCCATGCCCAGGGTGAACTGATCGGCCGCATCAACAGCTTTTTCGGCTTTCCCGCGGTGCGCCAGATCCGCATCGTCCAGAAGCCGGTTTCGCCACAGATCAAGCATTCCAGAACGCCACGCCCCTTGAAGGGAGAGCCGGCGCGCAAACTGCATGACATGATGGAAGGCATCGAAAGCGAGGCTCTGCGCAAGGCGGTCGAAAAACTCGGCACCGCCGTCATGCAGCAAAAGCGCACACGTTGAGGTGAAGGCGGTTAACAGCCTTGTTTTTCCCAGCTTTCGTCACAATTCTTTGAAGTAAGTTACCTATCGGCAACTTGCCGAGGATTGAACGCCGGGATACGGAGGTTCCAATCTTTCTTTTTTGCTCTCACACGGGTGTCCCATGTTTTTGAACGATATGACCACGACACGGCGCGCGCTTCTCGGCGGTGTGGCTGTCACTTCGCTTGCTCTTGCCCTTCCGTTTAGCATTACCGATGCCTTTGCTCAGGAAAAACCGGAAGCGCAGGGTGATGTCGATATGGCTGCCGCGCTGAAGCCCGGCACCCTGCCGGAAATGGCGCTCGGCAAGGACGATGCGCCGATCAAGGTTATCGAATACATGTCGATGACCTGCCCGCATTGCGCTCATTTCCACATCACCACCTTCGAGCCGATCAAGGAAAAATACATCGATAGCGGCAAGGTGCAGTTCATCATCCGCGAATTCCCGTTCGATCCGGTTGCCACCGCCGCCTTCATGCTGGCGCGTTCCAATCCGCAGAACCCGACCGAGCATGCAACACCGGAACAGTATTTCGCCATGGTCTCGATGCTGTTCAAGCAGCAGCGCGCCTGGGCGGCCCCGGCCGACAAGGATGTCCGCGGCGCACTGATGCAGACCGTCAAGATTGCCGGTTACACACAGCAGACTTTCGAAGCCTGCTTGACGAACCAGAAGCTTCTCGATGAAATCAACGCGTCGGTGAAGCGTGGTGCGGATGAATTCAACATCAACTCCACGCCGACCTTCCTGATCAACGGGAAGAAGTATTCTGGGGACATGTCGGTTGAATCCATGTCGGCGCTTTTCGACAGCATCTGATAACGCACTCTCGCTCAAGAGTGTGAGGGGCGCAGCATGAAGTTCAACAAGCTGCGCCTTGTCGGTTTCAAATCCTTCGTCGAACCGACGGAATTTTTCATCGAGCGCGGCCTGACCGGTGTGGTCGGGCCGAACGGCTGCGGCAAGTCCAATCTTGTCGAGGCGCTTCGCTGGGTGATGGGCGAAAACTCCTACAAGAACATGCGCGCGTCCGGCATGGACGATGTCATCTTCTCCGGTTCCGGGAACCGCCCGGCGCGCAACACCGCCGAAGTCGGCCTGTTTCTCGACAATTCCGATCGCACCGCGCCCGCAGCCTTCAATGATGCCGACGAGATCCAGGTCACGCGCCGTATCGAGCGCGAAAACGGTTCCGTCTATCGCATCAATGGCAAGGAAAGCCGCGCCAAGGACGTGCAGCTGCTTTTCGCTGACGCCTCCACCGGCGCCCGCTCGCCGTCCATGGTCGGGCAAGGCAGGATCGGCGAACTTATCAACGCCAAACCGCAGGCGCGTCGACAATTGCTGGAAGAAGCCGCCGGCATTTCCGGCCTGCATTCCCGCCGCCACGAGGCCGAACTTCGCCTGCGTGCCGCAGAAACCAATCTGGAACGGCTGGAAGATGTCGTCGTCCAGCTGGAAAGCCAGATCGAGAGCCTGAAACGCCAGGCCCGCCAGGCCAACCGCTTCAAGTCGCTGTCGGCCGATATCCGTGCCCGCGAGGCGATGCTCCTGCATATCCGCTGGGTCGAGGCCGAACAGGCGGAACTGGAAGCCCAGACGGCGCTCAATCAGATCACCGTCACGGTTGCCGAAAAGGCGCAAAGCCAGATGGAGGCTGCAAAGGATCAGGCCGTCGCCAGCCTCAAGCTGCCGGAACTGCGTGAGGAGGAGGCGAAAGCCGGTGCCGCCCTGCAGCGCCTGCAGATCGCCCGCAGCCAGCTGGAAGAGGAAGCCGGACGGCTGCTCAAACGCCGCGACGAGCTGACCCGCCGCCTGGCGCAATTGGCCGAAGATATTCGCCGCGAGGAACAGCTGGCCGCCGACAACACGTCTTTCCTCGAAAAGCTGGATGAGGAAGAGGCCGAGCTGAACGACATGCTGGCAGACAGCGGTGCCGAAAGCGCCGAACTGCACGAAGCCTTCGAAGCGGCAGGTGCAGCGCTTGCCGAAAGCGAACAACTGCTTGCGACGATCACCGGTGAGCGCGCCGAGGCCGCAGCCGGACGCAACCAGCTCGAACGCCTGATCCGCGATCTTGCCGAGCGCCGCCAGCGCCTCGATCGTCAGCGACAGGATGCCAGCGCCGAACTGGATGCCGTCTCCGAGCGCCTGTCCTCGCTGGACGACCCGGCGGAAAAAGCCGAACTGGTCGAGGCCGCCGAGATCGCGCTGGAGGATGCGACGGCCGCGGCCGAAGAGGCCGAGGCGGAACTCAACTCCACGCGTGCCGCGGAAGTTGCCGCCCGCCGCCCTGTCGAGGATGCGAAGACCAAAGTGAATGGGCTGGAGACGGAAGCCCGTACGATCAAGAAGATGCTGGCCGCCGGTGCCGCTTCCGGCGACTATGTTCCGGTCGCCGAAATGGTTCATGTCGAGCGTGGTTATGAAGCAGCGCTTGGCGCGGCCCTAGGCGACGACCTCGAAAGCCCGGTCGATGACGCAGCCCCCACCTATTGGTCGGTCAATGGCGATGCCTCGGCCGATCCGCGCCTGCCGGATGGTGTCGAGCCGCTGTCCGCTCGTGTGACCGCCCCGCCGGAACTGGCACGCGTACTGGCTCAGATCGGCATCGTCTCGGCCGGTGATGCCACGAGATTGATGGCTGGCTTGAAACCCGGCCAGCGTCTGGTGACCAGGGACGGCGCTGTCTATCGCTGGGATGGCCATGTCACCGGTTCCGAAGCGCCCGGTGCTGCTGCCCTCAGGCTGTCACAGAAGAACCGCCTCTCGGAACTCGAAGCCGAGATCGATGAAGCCCGCGATGTTCTGGCCGAATGCGAAAGCCTGCTGGCCGATGCCGTGGCCGAGATCACCACCAGCGAGCGAGTGCTTGCCGATGCCCGCGACCGGGTGCGGCTTGCCACCCGGCAGGTTGCCGATGCCCGTGAGGCCCTTGCCGCCGCGGAACGCGCCTCAGGCGATCTGATGCGCCGCCGCGATGTCGTGGCGGAAGCCGTAAGCCAGCTGGATGCCCAGATCGAGGAAGTCGAAGCGCAGGGCGAAGATGCCCGTATCGAGCTGGAAAATGCGCCGGATATTTCCGATCTCGACAATCGTCTGCGCGACCAGCAGGCAGCAGTCGCCACCGATCGCGGCCGTTTGGCGGAAGCCCGCGCAAGCTATGAGGGCCTGAGCCGCGAACTCGAAGCCCGCAAGCGCCGCATTGCGGCCATCGCCCAGGAGCGCTCCTCCTGGAAGGCGCGCGCTGATAGCGCCGCCGCCCATATCGAAAGCCTGCGCGAGCGCGAGGAAGAGGCGCGCGACGAGATCGTCGAGCTGGAAGCGGCTCCCGAAGAGGTTGATGATCGCCGTCGCAGCCTGCTGTCCGAATTGCAGAAGGCGGAAAACGCGCGAAAGCTTGCTTCCGACGAATTGGCGATCGCCGAAACCCGCCAGCGCGAGGCCGACCAGCGCGCCGCAACCGCCTTGTCTGAACTGGCGGACGTTCGCGAAAAACGCGGCCGCGCCGAAGAACGCCTCGTGTCTGCCGCCGAGCGACGCCACGAGAGCGAACAGCGCATTCGCGAGGCCCTGAATGTTTCACCTCCGGAAGTCCTGCGCCTGACGGGCCTGCAGCCCGGCCAGCCGATGCCGGATATCCGCGCCATCGAGCGCGAGGTCGACCGGCTGAAGATGGAGCGCGAGCGCCTTGGCGCGGTCAATCTGCGCGCCGACGAGGAGCAGAAGGAGCTTTCGGACAAGCTCTCGACGCTGACCCGCGAACGCGACGACGTGGTCGATGCGATCCGCAAGCTGCGTGGTGCGATCCAGAGCCTCAACAAGGAAGGCCGCGAGCGCCTGATCGCCGCCTTCGATGTGGTCAATACCCAGTTCCAGCGCCTGTTCACCCATCTTTTCGGCGGCGGCACGGCGGAATTGCAGCTGATCGAATCCGAAGATCCGTTGGAAGCTGGGCTTGAAATCCTTGCCCGTCCGCCCGGCAAGAAGCCGCAGACGATGACGCTTCTCTCGGGCGGGGAGCAGGCGCTGACCGCCATGGCGCTCATCTTCGCCGTCTTCCTGACCAATCCTGCGCCGATCTGTGTGCTGGACGAGGTGGATGCGCCACTCGACGACCACAATGTCGAGCGTTACTGCAATTTGATGGACGAAATGGCCGCTTCGACAGAGACGCGTTTCGTCATCATCACCCATAATCCGATCACCATGGCGCGCATGAACCGGCTCTTCGGCGTCACCATGGCGGAGCAAGGTGTTTCGCAACTCGTATCTGTTGATCTGCAGACCGCGGAACTATTGCGCGAAGCAAGCTGAAATAATCGACAGTTTTTCGTGTTATAATTGATTGTAGTCACATCTACGTTGTTTCACCCATATAGGGGATGCGCCGGATGTGGTATACGGCTATGCAGAATTACGGATTCGGCGGGGGCTGGGGGGCGTCTATCAGGCGCAAAGGCCATTTCGGCGAATATGTACCCCCCGCGTGGGTTTCCTGTCCTGCGCGGAAGGCTTTGCGGGGCCGAGTGTGATCCGGCCCCGCAAAGCTTTTATCTCCACCAGTCTCAACCCTGTTGCAAATTTGCGCCAAATTGCCTGTTGCATAATGCTGCAGCGCACATAATGCTGCCTCCATGATTTCCCAAGCTGTTGCAAAAGCTCTGAATTTCAGAGAAAAATGCACGGGGAGGCGTGAATGGCAAAACGGGTTTACTGGTTCGGCGGTGGTAAGGCAGAAGGCGGCGCGGTGGATATCGCATTGCTGGGCGGCAAGGGGGCACATCTCGCCGAGATGGCGAGCCTTGGTTTGCCCGTGCCTCCGGGGCTGACCATTACCTGTGACTGTTGCCACGAATTTTTCCGCAATGGCAAAAAGATTTGCGACGACCTGAAGGCTGATGTCCTGACAGGGCTGAAAGCGGTTGAAGCGGAAACCGGCCGTATCTTCGGCGGCAGCGAGAGGCCGCTGCTTTTATCCGTTCGCTCAGGCTCGCGTGCCTCGATGCCGGGCATGCTGGATACGGTTCTCAATCTCGGCCTCAACGACGAGACGGTCCAGGCACTGGGCCATGATGCCGGTGACGCCCGTTTTGCCTGGGACAGCTATCGCCGTTTCATCCAGATGTATGCCGATGTCGTCATGGGTCTCGACAACGAGATCTTTGAAGAGGTTCTCGAAGACGAGAAGGGCCGCCTCGGCCGCCAGCACGACACGGATCTTTCCGCTGTCGAATGGCAGCATATCGTTGATCTCTACAAGCGCCTGATCGAGGACGAGCTGGACGAGAGTTTTCCGCAGGACCCGCATGTTCAGCTCTGGAAGGCGATCGCCGCCGTGTTTTCCAGTTGGCACAATGCCCGCGCTGTCACCTATCGCACGCTCCACCGCATTCCCGAAACCTGGGGCACGGCAGTCAATGTCCAGGCCATGGTCTTTGGCAATCTCGGTTCCACCTCCGCCACCGGCGTTGCCTTCACCCGTAACCCGTCCACCGGCGAAAAGGCTCTGTACGGCGAATTTCTGGCGAACGCCCAGGGCGAGGATGTCGTGGCCGGCATCCGCACGCCGCAGTCGATCACCGAAGAAGGCAGACTTGCATCCGGCTCTGAAAAGCCGTCGATGGAAAAGCTGATGCCCGAGGCGTTTGCCGAGTTTCGCGAAATCTGCAATCACCTCGAACAGCACTATCAGGACCTGCAGGACGTCGAGTTCACCGTCGAGCGCGGAAAACTCTGGATGCTGCAGACGCGTACCGGAAAACGCACCACCAAAGCCGCCATGCGGGTTGCCGTGGATATGGTCGAGGAAGGGCTGATCTCTGAAGAACAGGCGGTCTGTCGTATCGACCCGCCGTCGCTGGATCAGTTGCTGCATCCGACCATCGATCCGCGCGTTCCCCGCCATCAGATCGGATCCGGCCTTCCGGCCTCGCCGGGTGCGGCGACCGGCGAGATCGTTTTCACCGCCGAACAGGCGGTTCAGGCAGAGGCCGAAGGCAAGCATGTCGTACTCGTGCGCATCGAGACCAGCCCGGAGGACATTCACGGCATGCATGCCGCCGAAGCGATCCTGACCACGCGCGGCGGCATGACCAGCCATGCGGCGGTCGTCGCGCGCGGCATGGGTATCCCATGTGTTGTCGGCGCGGGTTCGATGCGGGTCGATCTGCGCAACGAAACGCTGACCGGAACCGGCGGCGTAACACTTCGCAAAGGCGACATCGTCACCATTGACGGCTCGTCCGGCCAGATCCTCAAGGGCCGCGTCGCCATGTTGCAGCCGGAACTCTCCGGTGATTTCGGCAAGCTGATGGCCTGGGCCGACAAGGCCCGCCGCATGCAGGTCCGCACCAATGCCGACACGCCGCAGGATGCCCGCTCGGCCCGCTCCTTCGGGGCCGAGGGCATAGGCCTATGTCGCACCGAACACATGTTCTTCGAAGGCGACCGCATCCACGCCATGCGCGAGATGATTTTGGCCGAAGACGAAGCCGCGCGCCGTACGGCGCTGGCAAAACTCCTGCCGCTTCAGCGTTCGGATTTCACCGAGCTTTTCACCATCATGCATGGCCTGCCGGTAACGATCCGCCTGCTCGATCCGCCACTGCATGAATTCCTGCCCAAGACGGAAGCGGAGATCGATGACGTCGCCCGCGCCATGGGCATGTCCGCCAATTTTCTCGCCCGCCGCATCGATGCGATCCACGAATTCAACCCGATGCTCGGCCATCGCGGCTGTCGCCTTGCGATCTCCTATCCCGAGATCGCCGAAATGCAGGCGCGCGCCATTTTCGAGGCCGCAACCGAAGCCGCGAAGGAAACCGGCGAGCCGGTGGAACTGGAAATCCTCGTGCCGCTGGTCGGTCTCCGGGCAGAGCTTGATTACGTCAAGGGCGTTATCGACGCCGTGGCGAAGGATGTCTGGAAAGAGACCGGCATGCAGATCGGTTATCTCGCCGGCACGATGATCGAGCTGCCGCGCGCCGCGATCCGCGCCCATGTGATTGCCGAGACCGCCGAATTCTTCTCCTTCGGCACCAACGACCTGACGCAGACCACATTCGGCATGTCGCGCGATGACGCTGCCACCTTCATCCCGACTTACCAGCGAAAGGGTATTATCGAGCACGATCCCTTCGTCTCGCTGGATTTCGACGGTGTCGGCGAACTGATCCAGATCGCCGCCGAGCGTGGTCGTAAAACCAAGCCCGATCTCAAGATGGGCATTTGCGGCGAACATGGCGGCGATCCGGCATCGATCCATTTCTGCGAAAACGCCGATCTCGATTATGTCTCCTGCTCGCCCTTCCGTGTGCCCGTGGCCCGTTTGGCCGCAGCCCAGGCCGCGATCGCCAAGCGCAACGCCTGATCCGCATCTTGGCGGACGGGGGAGATGGCATCGTCCTGTAGCATCATGCTATCGTGCTCCCATGGTGGAAAGCCTAGGGAGGGGCCGATGCCGCGCCTGGATCATGTCAACATTCAAACCCGCGATGCGGCTATCATGATCGATTTCCTGAAGACGCTTTTAGGCGTGGAAGAAGGCTATCGCCCGCCTTTCGACATGCCCGGCCACTGGCTTTATCTCGAAGGCCATCCGGCAATCCATCTCAATGTCGTGAAGCGCGACGGTGATTTCCCCCAAGGCATGCTCAACCACGCAGCCTTCGCCTTTTTCGACCGCGAGGATGCGGTTAAACGTGCGGAAGCAACCGGCTATCGTTTCGAACACGATGAGATACCGGGTGCCGGCATCGGCCAGATTTTTGTTTATGGCCCGGAAGGGATCAGGATCGAGTTGCAGTACAGGCAGTAGGGAAACATTACCGCCGATGCACGATCACCCGCCGCTCCACCACGATCGGCGGCTGCCAAAACATCGAGTCATTGCGCTCCATCATCGAGCGGCTCTGCGCGCGCCGGTCGAGTTCGAGATCGAGCAGGCAGCGCGACATGGCGTCGGTCTTGGCTCTAAAACCGTAACCCAGGCAGGTTCGCTCATCCGCCGCTCGCCGCTCCTCCGGCGTCATCGTCTGGCATGAGGCCAGAACGAGAAGCAGTGCCGAGGGAATGAGAATTCGGTGAAGACGCATGGTCATGCTCCATCAGATCGCTCAAGCTGAGCCGCGAATAGATATGTAGAGCATCGATGACGAAAATGCGCGGGGTCGATGAAAAAATCGAGGTGGAAAAGACAAGCTGCGGGCAGCGTTATCCCTGGTCTGCGATGCTTTGAGATTCCATTTTTTAAACGCCTGTCCTACACAGTCATTCAGTGTTTCGTCCGGAGCTTGCGCCGCAAAATGACTGTCCGTTTCGTCCGGCCCGTATCCCAATCCGCCTATCTCGGCCGGCGGCTGGCCTTGTCGGCATTGCTGTTGTTCCTGATCTCAGCGCTTGCCCATCGCTTCGGTCCACTCAGTCAGCCGGATTTTCTGGCGCTTCTGTTCCTCTCCGCTGCCATCGCCGCCGTATCTCTGCCGCTGTTGCTCATCGGCCTTGCCCGCCTGTGGCAGGTAGGAGCCGATGGCGGTGTCGCGGCAACGAAAGGGCTGATCTATGCAGCGCTGCCGCTCGGAACAGTCGCCTATGGCGTCATGCAATATTACACCACCCCGGCAATCTATGACATCTCGACGGATCTCGCCGATCCGCCGGCCTTTATCTCGGAGCCGCATTTTGCCCAGCGTTGGCTGCCCCGGCCACCGGTACCGGTCGCAGGCGAACGGCGTGCGCAATTTGCGGCCTATCCGGGCCTGATCGGCCGGCGATATGAAGGCGCGCTCGACCGGGTCTATGAAGGTGTCCGCAAGGCGTCGCTGTCTGCCCGGATTGCCATCGCAAAGACGGAAGGGCTGTCCCTGGTCGAGCCGGATCGGACTGAGCGCACGGCGCCGAAGGATGACCAGGCTCCGGTTCCCGATATTGCGCCGGTGCCGACGCCACGCCCTGAACCCTCCCTCGATGCTGCCGTCGGCAACCCGACCGAAGTCGTGCTGCAGGGGGCGACACGCACGCTGATCGCCGGTCTGCGTTTCGATGTCGTCATCCGGCTGCGCGAGGATGCCGAAACGACCTTTGTCGATATCCGTGTCGTCTCCCGATATGGGCCACACGATCTGGGCTTCGGTGCGGAAATCGCCGAGGATTTCCTTGATCGGCTGGATGCCGAACTGCTCGGGCTTGCCGGTAGCTAAATCAGTCCTGTCAGACTGGCCGGTAGAGGCCGTGAAGCGACGGAGGTCCATCCGTCTCCACCCGGCCCTTCTCCAGAAGATCCTCGATATGGGCGAGAACCGAAAGCGCCGCCGCGCCATGCAGCCTGGGGTCGGTCTTCGCATAGATCGTTTTGACCATGTCGGTGATCAGCCGGTCGCCGGCGATGATCCGCTCCATTACCGCCCTTTCCCGCATCCGCCTATGTGTTCTGAGGCCCCTCAGGAAAGAGGCCGGTTCGCGCACCGGGCCGCCGTGACCGGGAAAATAGACCCTATCCTTGCGGGCCAGAAGCTTTTCGATCGAAGTCATGAAATCGGCCATGGACCCGTCCGGCGGTGCAACGATGGTTGTCGCCCAGGCCATCACATGATCGGCCGAAAATACGATGCCGGTGCCGTCGAGCGCGAAAGCGGAGTGATTGGCCGTGTGGCCGGGCGTGTGAATGGCCGAAAGTGACCAGCCGTCACCCTCGATCACGCCGCCATCGGCAATGGCGATGTCCGGCACGAAATCCGTATCGGCGCTTTCGGAAAACGGATTGATCTCACCTTCATGCAAAACCCGCGACGCGCGGTGCGGGCCTTCGGCCACCGTCAATGCGCCGGTCGCATCCTTCAGGCGCCTTGCAAGCGGAGAATGATCGCGATGCGTATGGCTGACGAAGATGTGGCTGACGGCCCGGCCATCTATCGCTTTCATCAGCGCATCGAAATGCGCCTCGTTTTCCGGGCCGGGATCGATGATCGCCAGCGTGGATTGGCCGATGATATAGCTGTTCGTGCCATGGAAGGTGAAAGGCGAGGGGTTGTTGACCGTCAGTCTCAGAACACCGTCGGCAACCGGAACGGCGTGGCCGTAAGCCGGAGAAAACTCCATGTCGAAATCGATATCGCGTGCCATATCCTGCGCCTTGCCAGCCTTACTGCGTGTCATGGCCGCTTTAAAGCACGCCGCGCAAAACTGTGCAGCGGTTTTGTGCCAAAAGACATGCGATCAAACGGAGGCCTGAAGCGCTCGGAGCAGATCCAGACGCTTGAGATCAAAAACTATCGCGAGGAAAATAGGCGAATGAACGAAGATTGCCGTTGAGGGCGAAACAAAGCTTTGCTAGAGGAAGCGCCTGTCGTGTGGCGTTTCATGCCGTCACGACCATGTTGGGGCGTCGCCAAGCGGTAAGGCACCGGTTTTTGGTACCGGCATTCCCAGGTTCGAATCCTGGCGCCCCAGCCACCCTCGCCATAGGGCGGTCTGTATCTTCTCTGAAAGACTAGCCGGTTGGCTCCCTCTCTTAACAGAACGCGTTGCTAACCGACGAATCCATCCGGCGGATCTGCCGCAGGACGCGATAGGGCATGCTGGCCTTGGTGACGATATAGCGTGGCGATGTCTTTCCGCCGAAGCCGGAAAACAGGAGGATCGATCCTTCATTGACGATCCCGTCGAAATCGAACACGTAGCCCATCGACGAGGCAGACTGGATTGCGTTCCACAAGAGCAGCGGCACGACGCCATTGCCGGCATCCGGTGCGCGGGTCGACATCAGATAATAATAGGTGCTGTTGTCCCAGACGCAGAATATCGCGGCCTTCGGTGTGCCTGTCGCGCATTCCCTTGCGACCCAGATATGGCCGCGCCCGCGGCTGATCGCCTGTTTTGCGATCTCCAGGCAGGTATCGAAATCGATATTGGCCTGCATGTTCTTCTGCTCGAGATGCGCCATCGAGAGATGAAGGAAGGCTTCCGGGTCGACACTTTCAAAAACGTCGAAGTTTTCCGCCGCGCGGCGAATGACGTTGCGTGTCTTGTCGCGCATGCCTTTCCAGATCGTCGCTTCCGGATAGGGCTCTATCTCGAAGGTGAACTGAACCTGCACACCATAGCCTTGAGCCTGAAAGGGCAGGGCGTCGCAAATGCCGCGATGCATCTTCTGGCGAAAGGATGAAAGCTGCGGAAGCTTGCGGATGAGTTCCTGGGTGATCGAGTTGCGTTTGACATAGCGATTGGCTTCGCTGCCGCCGCCGTCATCGATGCCGGGACCGAGGAAATGCGTCAGCGTCGGCATATTGCTACTCGTCAGCCCGTATCGCGAATTCACCATATAGGGAAGGCGCCCGACCGTCCGTCCGCCATCGGTCACTTCGGCGAACTCGATCCTTCCCCTCGTGGCAGCTTCCAGCCACCATGCTTCGTGAAATATTGTGGGTGTCAGCTTGTTGAAGGCCTTTTCTGCTGTGGCCTTTATCTGGGCATGCCTGTCAATACTCTTGTTACTCGTGAGCATGGAATCTAGCCTCAGTACTATAGATTCGGAACAACGCTATGAGGTGAGTTCTTGGCCTTGTTTTACTTTGTTTGTATTTTATCGACCATGTTAAATGAAAATTATATAAAGTGAATAAGGCGTTAATATTTATTTTTCCAAGTTTAGAGAGGGGCGTCTGCCGGTGGCCGGTGAGTTCCAAGCCTGGGAAAGCCATTAATTCGGGGAATCAATAACTTAATGAACGGCCTGTGGTTGCATCACGGGTGGGCTCTCTGCCGAAAAAATATTCATCGCAAAGGAAGTTCGCCGGAATTCGGGTGTAAGGCGCGGTTTTCAGGCATCAATCCGCACTGCACTCACCCGGAAAATGTCGGGCGGAGCTGTTTGCTCGTCTCCGGAGAGGGACGTCAGACTGCCCGGCTGGCGGCGCCGATAAGCTTCGGTTGTGTCATGGCGGATCGATAGACGGCGGTCGTTTCCAGTGCCACGCGCTCTATGGTCAGGTTGTCGATGCGAAGCTGGCTTTTCTCCCGCCATTCCTTAAGTTTTGCCGGATCGCCGAGAAGATCGATAAGCGCAGTGGCCAGCATCTCCGGCGCCGATGGGGGAACCAGAATTCCGGCCTCTCCGAATTCCAGCAGTTGCGGAATGCCGTCGACCTTGGTTCCGATAATGGCGCAACCCGCCTCGCGTGCCTCGGAAATCACCAGCGGAGCCGGATCGGCAAGCGACGGCAGCACGAATATGTCTGCCGCCAGCATGTAAGGATAGGGGGCGTCTACCGAGCCGACGAAGGTGATCGCATCGCCGCAGCCGGTCTGACGGGCAAGTGCGTGATACTCGTCCTCCATCGGGCCGCTGCCGACAATATAGAGCCTGGCTGCCGGAAACGCCGAATGGGCCGTCTTGAAGGCGGCGATGAGATCGACCACGCCCTTGCGGGGATGCAGTCCGCCGACAAACACGATGTTCGGATGCGCAAGTTTTGCGGGTTCCGCATTCCTGTTTGCAAACCGAGCTGTCCCGATCGTGCCGTTGAGCACGACATGCAGCTTCTTCTGTGAAATGCCGCGCTTCTGCATGGAGCGGCTGACGGATTCGCTGACTGCGATAACGCAGCTGCCAAGTCCCATCAGAATGGCGCTCTTTTCGAATTCGTTGTGAACGGTGGTGACAAGCGGAATGCCGGAAAGCTTGCAGACAGGGAAGGCAAGTACGGCGCTCGTCATCATATGCGCGTGGATGACATCGGGCCGCCATTCATTCACGCATCTCTTCAGCCTCATCATCGACCGGATAACGGCCAATGGCCGCCTTTCGTGATCGACGAGCCGGGTTGCCACGTGGTGGCTTGCCAGAAGCTCGTCGAAATCACCGCCGCCGCTGGCAATGCACACCTCATGCCCCAGTCTTCTCTGCTCGCATGCTAGGTCGACCGCGGCATGCACATGTCCGTTCAGCCGGTAAGTGTGATTGAGGAGGTGCATGATACGCATGGTCTGTTACCCGCTTTCACATGGGAATAAGCTCAAGTCTCTTGTCATGCTGGTCCCGGTCTGCCGGGTTGTCTGCCGGTTCCGGGTGACGGTATCCCAAAGCCCGCTCCGCTTCCAATGTCGAAACGCGGGCCGTGGGCTGATAGTTGAAGGCCCCGTGGCGGCCGAATGACTCGATCCCGAACTGCTTCAGTCGCTCTATCTGCCTGTCTGCCTCGGCAGGCGCGCCATGGGTATAGATCGGGTAGGCATTTTCCAGAACCTGCCCGCCTTCGAGCCTCAGGTCGCCATCGAAGATGTTGTTTCTGGCGACATGCGCCCGGAACTCGGCTTCGGCGAGCTCGATGCTGGTTATCGTCTCGTTGCTGACCACTTCCACTGCGAAATACTCGCGGCCATCGGTCTGACCGTAGAAATCCGAGTAGATGGTCAGTCGCTTCCAGGCGGCTTCGTAGGAAAAGTTGTAGAGGATCGATTGTGCAAAACCGCGGTCGCCGGCGAAGCTGAAATAGAGGCTGATCAGGGTGATCGTCTGCAGCGGTTTTTCCTGCTCCAGGCCGCAAAGCCGATGGGTAATGTTGATCGGAACTGTCGAGATCATCCGCCTGGAGGAAATCTTTCTGCCCTCGGTCGGGATGACGATGAAATGGTCATCGTTCTTCACCACCTTTGAAATGAATGTCCCAAGGCGGAAGGTGACGCCTTTTTCGGCAAGCCCACGCTTGGCCGGCTCATAAAGCGCGGCATAACCTGCCTTCGGTCGCGCAAGCTGTTTGTTCTTCATGTGTGGCGGCTTTTTCTGCGTCATCTTTTGAAAGAGACTGCGCAGCGATGAATGCTCCTTGATCCACATCATCCGCTTCTCGGCCAGTTCCAGGTCGATATGCTCCGGCGGCATGCCGTAGAACCGCGCCATATAGTTTTCCAGCCCCGAACGCCTGAGCAGATAGGCGCCGATCCAGAATGCGGCGAAGTCACGGGCGTTGCGCAACGGGCGGCGCCGGATGCGCGCATGGATGACCGAGAACGCGATCCGGCAGATTTCGATCGGTCCGGCGCGCAGGATGTCATCGGCGACCGAGATCGGGTAGCGCGTCACCTTTCCTTGCGGGTTGAGCCTCCCCCAGCTCGGGTGAATATGGATGTAGTGCTCAAGCAGTTCCGGAAAGTGCTTCAGAAGCGGCGAGTCATCCTGAAAGATCAGGCTGCCGACGTCGAAGGTGAAGCCGTTCGCAGACCAGTCAATGTGGTTCCCGCCGATATTTGCGTATTCGTCGACAACCGCGATGCGCTCGTTGTTCTGCCGAAGTAGGACCGATGCTGCGACAAGCCCGCTTACGCCTGCGCCGAGTATGATCGCGTCAAAGACCTCGGCTTCGGACACCGCTTCCTGCTGCAACTCGTAAGAATCATGCATCGATTCTCCCTCGCGGTCGGTCAGACGTTTAAATAATACTTGTCGGAAATGTCATAGATAGTAAATCGGCACTATAATTACTGAAGTGTCAACGGAGGAAATTCACAATAAAGTGCTTTTATCAGGTTTAGACATTCCGGCGCGATCGGAGATATCTTTGATTTCAGTATAGATTATTGTTTGTTTGTGTGTATCGTTGGTTGCGTTGGAAGGTCTGCTGATCCTCTGTTCCGGAATGATCCGCATGTATCGGCCCGCGGAACGCGGCCCCGGTGAAAACCGGAGGGTTCGCTGACGGTTCTTGTTGTTGAGGGTTGGGTCGTCGATGCTTGCATTTGCCACGCTGAGAGGCGCATCCTGGCTTATCTTCTCGCGTCTCTTCGGTCGCGTGGTCGATTTCCTCAATCTGCTCATTCTGGCGCGGCTGCTGGTTCCTGCCGATTTCGGCGTTACTGCGCTCGCCATGGCCTTGGTGCTGATCATCGATAGCGTGCTGGAAGTGCCGGTCACGCAGGCACTCGTGCGTCTTCCCGCCATAGACAAGAAACATCTCGATACGGGTTTCACGCTCGCCGCTTTGCGGAGCATTGCCGTGGCCGTCCTGACGATCGGCTGCGCATGGCCCTATTCGTGGATAAACGGCGATCCCGAACTGGTGCCTGTGGTCTGCATCCTGGCGATCGGCACGGTGGTGAAGGGGCTTTACAGTCCGGCAATGGTCTATTTCGCCCGCAACATCGACTTCCGCCCGACCTTTATCGCCGAAACGACCAGCAAGATATGCGGGCTTATCGCCGCTATCGTCATTGTCTATACCGAAGGTGGCTATTGGGCTCTTGTCGCCAATTATGTCGTCGCCGCAAGCGTCACGACCATCATGTCCTATGTGTTCGCCCGGTATCGCCCTGCATTCTCGTTCCAGCGATTGCCGGATTTTGCCGGCTTTATGGGCTGGTTCACCGCCTCGCAGGTCGTGTCCGCGCTGAACTGGCAATATGACCGGCTGATGATCGGCGCCTATGTTCCGAAAACTTTGCTGGGTCGTTACACGGTCGCCAACGACGTGTCCCTGATCCCGACGCAGAGCTTTATCGGACCGGCCCTTCAGCCGCTGATGTCTGCCTTTTCAAGGATAAGTTCGGACCGTGGCCGGGTGGGCCTCGCCTTTTTGAAGGCGATCCGTATCGCCATGCTGATCTGCGTGCCGGCCACGCTTGGTATCGCGCTGACGGCGGATCTCGTGACCAATCTTCTGCTCGGTCCGCAATGGGCGGAAGCGGCCCCTTATCTGGCGCTGCTCTCGGTTTCCATGCTGCCGGTTCCCTATTTCCAGACGCTTATTTCCTTGAGCCTTGCGGTGGACAGGCCGGATGTCATCTTCCGGATCAACCTGATCGATTTCATTCTCCGCACGACCGCAGTCACGCTCGGCTTCTATTTCCTGTCGATAGAGGGCGTCATCTATGCGCGGCTGGTCATGGCCGTGGTCATGGGCGGCTTCTATGTGTTCCAGGTCCGGCGTCTTCTGGGCCTCGGCTTTCGGCGGCAGATCCTCAACCTGTGGAAGGTGGGCGCCGCGGGCGCCGTGATGGTGATTGCCGTTTATTGGTTAAGGGCGCAGCTCGACAGGCCGGGTATTGCCGATTTCTTCGAAATGGTGCTGGTCGCAGGTTTCGGTGCGGCCTGTTATGGCGCGACCCTGCTGGCGCTTGGTTTGAGACTGAGGCTCGGTGGCGGCCGGTTTGAATTGTTCGATGCGCGCTGAGGCTTTGGCCATCTCGTGAGCTGCGGCCCAATCCTGGTTCGGCCTGATTGAGCGCGGCACTTGGGATGAAATTTACTTCGCGGTGGTGACTTCGGCGGCGGCTTAACTGCTATTTGCGCCGCGATCTGATCGATATTTCAATTCAATTGTTGGAATGGCATTTTTATTACTCACCTATATTTTCTCAAAGCTTAATAATAAATAAAAACCGCTTGCTAGCCTTCATGAATTGTGTTTTGCTTGGCTTATCAAGAGAAATTGCCGGCATTCGAGTATCGTTTGTAGTTCAATGTGAAATCCATTTTTTGGGTGTCACAGAGTGGGTGGCGTGTTTTACTATGAAAGCTGTGATTTTGGCGGGAGGTCTTGGAACAAGACTTTCTGAAGAGACGTCGACTGTGCCGAAGCCTTTGGTCGAGATTGGCGGTCAGCCAATACTCTGGCACATCATGAAGATATACGCAGCCCACGGTGTGAAAGACTTTATCGTGTGCTGTGGTTACAAGGGACATCTGATCAAGAAGTTCTTTGAAGACTTGCGGATGCGTGGATCGAGTGTGACATTCGACCTTGCGACATCGGAAGTCACGTATCTTGACCCGCCTTGCGAAGACTGGCGCGTCACGCTGGCGGATACGGGTGCGGATACGATGACGGGCGGCAGGCTCGCCCGCATCCGGCACCTTCTGGGCAACGAGCCGTTTTTCATGACCTATGGAGACGGCGTCGGTGACATTGATCTGACGGCCCTTTTGAAGTTCCACAAGGACCATGGCAAAAGCGCAACCGTGACCGCCGTGCAGCCGGTCGGCCGTTTCGGCGCAATGTATCTGGAGGACGAAGATCCGCGCGTCCAGACCTTTAACGAAAAGCCGGAAAACGGCGGCACCTGGATCAGCGGCGGTTTCTTCGTCCTCAATCCGTCCGTGCTCGGGCTGATCGAAGGCGACGAGGTCATGTGGGAGAGGGGGCCGATGGATGAGCTGGCCAAGCAGGGCGAGCTGATGGCCTATCGCCATCATGGCTTCTGGCATCCGATGGATACGCTGCGCGACAAGACGGTGCTGAACGACATGTGGGCTTCGCGTTCGGCCCAGTGGAAAGTCTGGTAGAAGCCGGCTTGAGGAGGCGTCATGAACTTCACCTCTCTCGGCGGCTCGGATGCTAGGCTTATCGATCTCAAGGTTCACGGCGACAGTCGCGGCAGTTTTGCTCGCACCTGGTGCACGAAGCTTTTTGACGATGCCGGTATCGCGTTTACGCCCATCCAGGGAAACACGTCCCTGACGAAGACGCGCGGTGCCGTTCGCGGCATGCATTTTCAACGGTCGCCGCATGCAGACGCCAAGGTCGTGCGTTGCAGTCATGGGCGTATCCATGACGTGATTGTCGACCTGCGCGAAGGATCGAAGACGCTGGGAGAGAGCTTCCATGTCGATCTCGGCGCAGATGACGGGAGGATGCTGTTCATTCCGGCGGGGTTCGCTCACGGGTTCCAGGCACTGACCGAGGACGCGATTGTCGAATACCTGATGGGCGATGCCTATTACCCGGAACTCTATGACGGAGCGCGTTACGATGATCCGCTCCTGTCGATAAAATGGCCGGAACCCGTGACGGAAATCTCCGACAAGGATCTGGCATGGCCGGATCTTCAGGCGCGAATGCCCTGGCTCCAACGGAGCGCTGCATGATGCTGGATGGCGTGTTCAAGACTGCTGGTAATGAAGACGGTGGCATCCTGCCGCCGCTCGACATGATGTCCTTGCTGCGCAGCCTGTTCCCTCTGCCGCGTAGCCTGACGGGCAACGGCGTGCGCGCTACGCTGGCAATGCTGAAACAGCATATCCCGCTCGATATCCACGAGGTGCCGACCGGCACGAAGGTGTTCGACTGGGACGTGCCGCGTGAATGGAATATCCGTCGCGCGACGATCAAGACACTTGATGGCCGGGTTCTCGTCGATTTCGCCAACAACAACCTGCATGTCGTCGGTTACAGCGTGCCCGTGCGTGGCACCTTTAGCCGCGAGGAACTGGCAACCCATATCCACACGCTGCCCGACCAGCCGGATGCGATCCCGTATCGTACCTCATATTACGCCGAGAACTGGGGATTCTGTCTGCCGCATTCGCTTTGGCAGGTGATGAAGGACGAAAGTTACGAGGTCGAGATCGACAGCGAACTTTCCGATGGATCGCTGACCTATGGCGAATTCTTCATTCCCGGCGAGAGCGACAAGGAGATCCTGATCTCCGTCCATGTCTGCCATCCGAGCCTTGCCAATGACAATCTCTCCGGCATCGTCGTCGCAACCGCGCTCGCAAGGCATTTTCTGGCGCAGACAAAACCTCGCTTCGGCATCCGTCTCCTCTTCCTTCCGGCCACCATCGGCGCGATCACCTGGCTGGCTCAGAACGAGGATCGTCTCGGCCGCATCGCCCACGGCCTTGTTCTCACCTGCATCGGCGATGGCGGAGCGTTCCACTACAAGAAGACCGTCAATGGCGCTGAGGTCGACCTCGCAGCCGAGCACGTGCTGCGACACAGCGGCCATGCGTTCGAGACGCTGGAATTCTCGCCCTATGGTTATGACGAACGGCAATTTGGCTCGCCCGGCATCGCCCTTCCGGTCGGTTGCCTGATGCGCGCAATCCACGGCACTTTTGCCGAATATCACACCTCGCTCGACAATTGCGACTTCGTCACCCCGGAAGCGCTCGGCCAGTCTTTTCGGCTGCTGGTGGATCTCGTCGACCTGCTGCAGCAAAACGCCACCTATCGCCGCGTCGATGGCAGGGGCGAACCGCAGCTTGGCCGGCGCGGGCTTTACCGCGCCATTGCCGGGCAGAAGGAAGCCGGTGGCGCCTCGCAGATGGACCTGCTCTGGGTCCTCAACCAATGCGACGGAACCCGCTCGCTCCTCGATATCGCAGAGCGCGCCAAGGCACCGTTTACGAGAATACGGAAAGCCGCAGATCTATGTTTGAACGCTGAATTGATAACGGAGGTTCGGCCATGACCATCGCAAGCATTCAAGTGGAAGCATCAACGCCGAAATCCGGCCGCATCACCGCCTGCCGGTCCTGCGGCGGCAACCATCTGGATACGATCCTCGATCTCGGCCAGCAGCCGCTGGCAAACGCGCTGCTCGAACCCGAACAGCTCGGCGTCATGGAGCCGCTCTTTCCGCTGGAAGTCGTGCTTTGCCAGGAATGCGGCCTTCTGCAGGTCAGCGAGGACGTGCCGCCGGAAATCCTTTTCGGCCAGGACTATCCGTATTTCTCCTCCTTCATTCCAGCCCTTCTCGTCCACAGCCGCGAGCACGCGCTCGATCTGATTGCGGAACGCAAGCTTGGGCCGGACAATCTCGTGGTCGAGATCGCCAGCAATGACGGCTACCTTTTGAAGAATTTCGTCGAGCACGGCATTCCGGTGCTCGGCATCGATCCGGCCAGCGGCCCGGCGAAGGCGGCGATCGAGATCGGCGTGCCGACGGTGATCGATTTCTTCGGCAAGGACGTCGCGCAAAAGCTGGTCGCGGAGGGCAAGCGCGCCTCGGTCATGCTGGCCAACAACGTCCTCGCCCATGTCAATGACATCAATTACTTCGTCGAAGGTTTCGCAATTCTGCTCGCCGATGACGGCATTGCCGAATTCGAGTTCCCTTACGTCAAGGATCTGATCGAGACCTGCGCCTTCGACACGATCTATCACGAGCATTTCTTCTATTATTCGCTGGCCGCCCTCGAGCCGCTGATGGGCCGTCACGGGCTTTATCTCAACGATGCGAAAAAGCTGGATATCCATGGCGGCTCGCTGCGCCTGCGGGTCAGCAAAACGTCCGGCAAGACGGATCGCCTGCAGAAAATGCAGGACGAGGAAGCCGCAATGGGCCTGACCGGATTCGAGTGCTACCGCGATTTCGGCCGCCGGGTCGAAGGCATCCGCACCGACCTTCGAAAGATGCTTGGCGCCTTCCGTGAAGATGGCAAGACGATCGCCGCTTATGGCGCAGCTGCCAAGGGCGCCACGCTGTTGAACTATGCCGATCTGCCTGCAGGCACGATTGAATATGTCGTGGACCGCAACACCCACAAGGTCGGCAAGTTCATGCCGGGCGTGCGCCTGCCGATCAGGGCGGTTGAGGAACTCGCCACCGCGCCGACCGACTATCTTCTCATCCTGCCGTGGAATTTTGCCGACGAGATCGTCGCCCAGCAGGCGGACTACAAGAAGAAGGGCGGCACCTTTCTCAAGGCCATTCCCTATCCGCAGGAGATCGAGTTGCCGTGATGTCTGACATCCACGAAGCCCGCAATCTGGTTTTCGCCCGTGTCGGCGGCCTGTCGCTGCATCGCAACTGGCTGCTCGAACCCAAGGCATCGCGAAACTGGGACCTGCAACTGAGCACCTATGACGAGCAGTTGCAGGGTCTCGACGATGGAGATCTTTCGCTCTCCATCGATACGGGCACGAAATGGGACAGCGTCTGCCGCTATCTGCGGACCAATCCCGATCTGCTCGATCGCTATGACTATATCATGTTCCCGGATGACGACCTGTTGTTCGAGCCGAACGGCCTGTCGAACCTGTTCAAGATCATGGCCTCCCACGATCTCGATATCGGCCAGCCGTCGCTTCTGCCGTCGAGCCATATTTCCTATCCGGTCACGGCGCATTGCCCGGGCTTTGTGCTGCGATACACCAACTATGTCGAGCCGATGTGCCCGATCATCCGCACGGATTATCTGCGCACGCTCCTGCCCATCCTTGCCCGCTGGCCGACCGGTTGGGGGCAGGACGATATCTGGACCATGATGATGGCAAAGCCCGCTTATCGAGCCGCCTTCATCGATGCCTCGCCGATCCTGCACACAAGGCCGCTCTACACCGGTGCCGTTTACAAGACCTTCGAGCGGCTGGGCATGGATCCGGAAGGCGACCTGAAGGAGGTCAGAAGCACGTTCCGGGGCCTGCCGCTGCCGAAACTGATCTATGGCGGCATCAGCGATAAGGGCCGCAAGATCGGTCATATCGGCGCCAATATCCGCAATGGCCTGCATCTCCTGCGCGCGGCAAGCGCGATGCGAAAGCCGCATGAAGCCCGAAGGGTTGGTTACGGCATGCTCAGTCGCACGGTCACCCAGTTCGGCTACCGGCCGGTGCAGCTTGAAAAAATGGTCGGGCCAAGCCCGGCTGTCACAATCCTTTCGACAACCACAACCACAAGATAGAGGCGGGTCGTCTATGCGTATTCTGATCACCGGAAATATGGGTTATGTCGGCCCCGTCGTGGCAGCACATTTTCGATCGGTCTGGCCGGATGCCGAACTGATCGGCTACGACAATGGATATTTCGCCCAATGCCTCACCCTGCCGGATGAATTTCCCGAGCGTGTGCTCGACAAACAGGTCTTTGGTGATGTGAGAGACTTCCCGGCCGACCTCTTGGAAGGTGTGGATGCGGTCGTCCATCTCGCAGCCCTTTCCAACGATCCGATCGGCGCCCGTTTCGAAAAGCAGACCGAAGGCATCAACTACCGCGCCAGCGTCGATATCGCAGAGGCCGCTGCCGAAGCCGGCGTGAAGAGTTTTGTGTTTGCCTCCAGCTGCAGCGTCTATGGCTTTGCCGAAGGCGGTCCGCGCAAGGAGACCGATACGCTGACACCGCTCACCGCCTATGCAAGGTCGAAGATCGCCACCGAACAGGCGCTGGAGCAGTTGGAGGCGCCCAACATGGCGATCACCTGCCTTCGCTTCGCCACCGCCTGCGGGCAGTCTCCGCGGCTGCGGCTCGATCTGGTGCTGAACGATTTTGTCGCCACCGCTCTGTCGACCGGCGAGATCAAGGTTTTGAGCGACGGCACGCCCTGGCGTCCGCTGATCGACGTCCGGGACATGGCCCGTGCCATGGAATGGGCAATCAAGCGCGATGCGGAAAATGGCGGTCGCTTCGTGTCGATCAATGCCGGTCGTAATGAAAACAACTACCAGGTCTTCCAGCTTGCCGAAGCGGTCGCCAAGGCAATTCCGGGTACCCGCGTCTCGATCAACAAGGATGCGCTGCCGGATTTGCGCTCCTATCAGGTCGATTTCACCCGTTATGCCACAGCCGCCCCCGAGCACCAGCCGGCGGTCTCGCTGTCGGAATCGATCGAGCGGCTGGTCGATGGCCTCGGCCGCGCCAAGGAGGCGGGACGCGAAGTCATCCCGGCTGCGGCCAAGCGTCTGACCACGCTCGAACGCCTCATTGATGCGGGGCGTCTGTCCGACGATGTTCGCTGGGTGAACTGAGCAGCGAGTAACTGCCGTAAGCGAGTGGTATAAGGGAACGATGATGGAGCATCAGGGATACGCGATCTTGGGCAGCGGCATGGCCGGTTTCGGCGCCGCCAACGTTCTGTTTGCCAATGGCATCCGGGCCAGGATCTACGACAAGCGATCGAGGCCGGGCGGCCTGACCTCGAGCTTCGGCAATGGCGACGGCTTCGTTTTCGACGAGGGCGTGCATATCTCGTTCACGAAAAATCCCCGCGTGAAGGATCTGTTCGCGGAATCGACCGGCCAGAAGTTTGAAGTCGGCAATGTCTATTGCAACAATTACTGGCAGGGCCATTGGATCAAGCATCCGGCCCAGGTCAATCTGCACGGGCTTCCGGCCGATCTGGTGGTCAATTGCATCAAGGATTTCATCGAGGCGCGGCAGATCGAAAACCCGAAGATCGCCAACTACGAAGACTGGCTGATGGTCGCCTTCGGCAAGACTTTCGCCGACACCTTCCCGATGATCTATACGAAAAAATACCACACGACCGACGCCAGCAACATGTCGACAGACTGGCTCGGCCCGCGCCTTTACCGCCCCAATCTCGAAGAAGTGCTGCGCGGCGCGCTGGAGCACGAACCGCTCGATGTCTTTTACGTCAACGAGTTCCGTTACCCGACGGAAGGCGGCTTCGAATCTTTCATCAGCGGTTTCTACGACAAGGCCGAAGTGCTCTGCGACCACGAGATCGCGGCGATCGACACGAAGGAAAAGCAGCTGACCTTCAAGGACGGCACGACGCATGACTTCAAGAAACTCATCTCGTCGCTGCCGCTTCCCGTCGTCATTCCGCTCATCAAGGGCGTGCCGGATGATGTCCGCGAAGCTGCGGCAAGGCTTGCCTGCACCCAGGTCGTGGTCGTCAATATCGGCCTCAACCGCCCGATCGAAACCAAGCCGCAATGGTCCTATTTCTACGATGAGGACATCCCGTTTGCCCGCGTCAGCTATCGCGGCAACCTGTCGAAGAAAAGCGTGCCGGATGGCTGCGGAGCGCTGCAGGCGGAAATCTATTTCAGCGAAAAGTACCGGCCGCTGACCGGCCACGCAGATGACTGGATCGAGCCTGCCATCGATGCGCTGATCAAATCCGGCGTCGTGCAGTCGCGATCCGAAATCATCCACAAGAGCGCCATCATGCTGCCCTTCGGCAACGTGATCTTCGATCTCGACCGTAAGGCCGCCGTCGAGATCGTGCATGCCTATCTCGACGAGGTGGGCATCGAATATTGCGGCCGCTTCGGCCAGTGGGGCTATATCTGGACCGATGCCGCCTTCCTGAGCGGCGAACGTGCGGCACGCGCAGCACTCGGTCTAACCGCAAGCGCTGAGGAGTAGAGCAATTCCAGCAAAAGTGGGAACCGGTTTTGTGTCCGGAATTGCGCTAAAACAAAGAGATAGATCGGTTTCGCGTTTCGAAGAAAAGCGGAAATGGTCTAGGGTGAGGGGGCGTCGGACACATCTGGCCAGAACGGCGGGGTCTCAGCGATGAGTATCCCCCCCATCGGCGTGCTGACGCTTATCATCGGCATTCTCTGCCTGATATCGGGTTATCGGGCGACAGCCATTGCCTTCGGCGTCATGACCGTGTTCGGCGGTGCTGCTGCGGTCATGATCGGTGGAGCCGGCATCCAGCCCGGCCACCTCTTCGTCGGGTTCCTGGCGCTCGCGACACTCTCCTATCGCGAGAACATGAAAGTCGCGCTTAATGCGCTGGCCTTTCCTCAGCCCGCCTTCTGGCTGGTCTGCCTTCTGACCTATGGCGTGATTGCCGGTTTTTTCGCTCCGCGATTATGGGCGGAAACGATGAACATCATCCCGCTCGGCTCGTCGGAATATCCGGAAACCGGCGGCGCTGTGCCGCTTGGCCCGGTCTCCAGCAATCTCACCCAGGCCATCTACAACACGGCCAACATCGTCACCTTCGCCATGATCGTTGCAATGGCCTCGACCGTGGCCGGGTTTCGTGCCGCGACCGGCACGGTTCTCGCATTCGCATCCGCCAACCTGTTCTTCGGCATCGCCGATCTGGTCACTTACGGCACGCCGATCCAGGAACTCTTCAGCTATATCCGCAACGCGCCTTACGCCTTCCACGACGAGGCGATCGTTGCCGGCGTCAAGCGCGTCGTCGGCTCCTGGCCGGAAGCCTCGACATTTGCCGGCGTCAGTTTGGGCGTAGTCGGCTTTACCGGCACGATGCGCATCTGCGGGCGCTACAGCAAGCTCACCGGTTTTCTGTTTCTCCTGACCTCGGTCATGGTCATCCGATCGACCTCATCCGCCGGCCTGTTCGGCCTGCCGGTCTGCCTCGCAATCCTCTACGTGACCTGTTTCTTCCGCTGTGGAGGCCGGTCCGGCACCCGCATCAGCGGCGGCATCGTGCTCTTCGCGCCGATCATCGTTCTCCTCATCTGCATGATGATCGTGATGAACGAAGACATTTTCCGCCAGCTCTACGCTTATTTTGATCTTCTTCTGTTCAGCAAGGCGACCTCGGCTTCGGGTATCGAGCGCGGCATGTGGAACGCTTATGGCTGGAGCAACTTTATCGAGAGCTACGGTCTCGGCGTCGGGCTTGGAACGGCCCGTACATCGAGCTTCGTCATTGCCCTTCTCTCCAATGTCGGCATTCCCGGCGTGATCTTCTTCGGCCTCTTCTTCCTTTCCGCCTTCTATACGAGAAGGGGAACGCCACGCACATTCGACGATGATGTGCGGCTCGCCGGCCGCAATGGTTGCCTCTGCATCCTGATCGGCGCTTCGGTATCGGGCTCGACGGTCGATACCGGCCTCCTTTTCTTCGTCATGGCAGGGCTTGCGACCGCTGTGCCGGCGCCGGAGCGCCAGGCATCCTTCTCACCCGTGCCGGCTCAGGCGTAGACCTTCACATAGTCCACCCGCATCGATGTCTCCTTGTCGTTCTCAAGCAGCGGCTCCGGATAGGGCACGTCCGCGCGCAAAGCCAGCGTCACCAGTGGCCAGAAGACATCCTTGTTGGCTTTCATTTCGTCTGCGCGACTGATCGTCCAGACGGTCGGCCTGCCGGTTGCGGGATCGATCACCGGCTCCCGCTCGAAATACGGCCTGCATTCGGTCTCGGTGACCAGCATCCCGTATCGGCAATATTGGGTCGTCATGTCGACTGGTGTCTTGATGCCGACTTCGGCATGCCGTTCGCCGGGCTCACCCCATTCGTGCAGATAGGCCCCGTAATTGCTTGGCTCGAAACCCTTCTGTTCGACGATATCGATTTCGATACTGGTCTTGGGAAAAAGAATGCTGCGCCCATTCATCAGCCAGAAGGCCGGCCAGGTGAGGGGATGTTTGGGAAAGATCATCCGTGTTTCGAAATAGCCTGTCCGCCATCCCCTCATGATCGTCCCGTCTCCGCGGGCAGTCTGCAGGTTGCCGGAGATCCACTGCTGCTGCGGCTCCTGGTTGCCGTAATAATGCGGTACGGACATCTCCTTCCCGATATATTTAGCCGAGATTTTCAGCGCCTTGCCATTTGCCGTCGCTGCATCGTCGACGATTTCGTAAGGGTTGAAGCCTTCTTCGCCGATGCTGCGGGCAAACGCCGAGCGCCCGTAGAAACCGGGGTCGAATGTCGTCGCTTTCCGCCCGGCTTCCCAAATCGTCCAGTCGATCGCCCTGAACTGCTCGTCGAAAATCAGGCGACGCCCGCTCGTCGGGTCCCCGGCCGCAACCGCCCGGCTGCCGAGCATCGCTCCCGCACCAGCCAGTACGGATGCCTTGACGAATGTTCTACGTGGCAGCTTCGACATCTCGGATCCTATTGGGCAAGGGGTTTCAGATCTTATGGCAAGCCTGCAATTGCGGAGTGATGAAGTAATGCTGTGCACTTAAACTAGATTATACTTGAGCATGTGACAAAATAAGTTTTTCATCGGGCTGTGGCGCGAGTAAGTCAAAGCCGCAATTCTTTCCGATAGAGTAGAACGACGATGGATTTGGCGTCTATCGAAAATGCGCGACGATACGCATTTTTGATCGCTCGGCTGAATGATCTGGATGAAAACGCGAATTTGCAGATAAGGCGGGCGAGGGCCCACGTCACTGGCGGTGAAGTTCACCGGCGGATCCCGGCAGACCACATCCAGAGCAGCGCGCGCCTATAGACTTACGGCTGCTGCTGGTCGTGGAGATATTTGCTGCCGGCATCCAGTTCTGAGTGACGGATCCTGGCTTTTTGTGCTCTCGTATGGATGACATAGCGCGCCACATGCGATGCAATATAACCGGCGCAAAGTGCGGCGCTCAGCATCATGATCCACAGCAGAGCGGATACAATCGAAAAGCCGGTGGCAATCGCGGTAACCAGATAAACGATCGCAACGAATACCGAAAGCACGGTAAAGACAACGACATGAAGCCAGATTCCGCAAACGGCGCCGATCGCGGCGGAGAGGATCAGGATCCAAGTAATCATGCATTACTCAATTTTAATTAGTGTTTTCTAATATTAATATCGCATGCCGGCCCACCTCCGATCAAGCCCCGCCTGCCGTAGTTATGAGTTTTCCTCTCCATTAGAGCCTTTCCGGGTTAAATTGAACCATTCTGTTGGCTCAAACGGAGTCGGATGGTCGTCCGGCAGGCGCGCGTCGTAGCCTAAGCATACGGCCAAGCCGGCCGGACGATCAGGCGGCCCGTTTCAGCCAACCCGAAGGGCCGGGCATCTTTCCGCCAGGATCAAAGGCGATCGGCTCGACCGTACCTTCGGGTATGCCCTTCGCCAATCGCCTTTGCCCTGACGAAAACCTGCTCCGGCAGAATGGTTCAATTTAACCCGGAAAGGCTCTAAGGTTGACGCCGGTTATTGCGAGGCGCTGCCGTTTTGCGCCAGGTTGTTCAACTGAGGCTCCACGCGGATCAAATCGCCGGGTTGCACCGGATCGTCGTCCTTGACGACGAAAGTCTCTGACACCCCATTGATAGTGCGGCTGATCTTGGTGATCGTGCGGGGACGGCCATCGGCGCTCAGCGCCGATAGCGCTGCCGGTGATCGCATCTCGATATTCAGCAGCAAGGCCTGCGACGTTTTCATCTTCTCTTCATTTGCCGCCAGCTTGTCTCTGAGATCGGAGGCTTCCGTCAGCGCGGCTGCCTTGAATTTCTCCACAACCGCCAGCGCATCCTGATCAAGCTTGGTCAAATCCTGCTGTGTGGTCAAAAGTGCAAGCGATACGTCGAGATTGCGGCTCTCGAGATCCGCAAGGTTCTGGTTGGCGCCGAGCTGGCGTGACGACACGGTCAGGCCTTGCGACACGAGCTTGTTGACCGAGCTGAGATCCTTGTTGGCAAGATCGATCTGCTTCGTCAGCGACGCTTCCTTCTGTTTCAGCCCTTCAATCTGGTTCTTGGCGAGCACTTTGGATTGTTCAAGCGCCGAGAGATCCGAAGCCATCGATCTCAGATGGCTGTCGAGAAGCGCCTGCTCGTTGCGCATCACCTGCATCACCGCGGCCTGAGATGAGCGGTCCGTCAATTCCCGCGGAAAATTGATCTTGCTGTTGTTTGCCAGCATGGCGTCGACGCGCGCCTGCCTAGCCACAAGGCCCAGGCGTTCCGCTTCGAACCCGCGCATGTCTCCCTGATTGACCAGCGCCTCACGCTGTACCTCCATGACCCTCGGATCGATACTTCCGGTTCCGCCTGCCATGCTCAGCGCCTGTGTCACGGTCAGGCCGGGCAGGAAGTTGAATTTTCCGGGCGTTCCGACGGCCCCGGTGACGAAGAAGGGCCGATAGCTGGAGATTTCGATGGAAGCGTTCGGCTTCTTCTGAAGCCCGATCTGCGCCTGCAACTGTTCACCGATGATGTCGGACACTTCTTCAGGCGTCTTGCCGGCCACCGGGATGGTCCCGACGATCGGCAGTGACAGCGTTCCGGACGCCGATACGGTAAATTCTCCCGTCAGCGGCACCCATTCATAGGCAATGCCGGCGCTTGGCCGCCATTCGAAGACACGGATCTTCAAGACATCGAGAGGCCCAAGCAGATAGGTGGCCGCCATTGCGGGACTGAAGGCGGATGCAAACATGCCTGCCGCAAGTGCAAGCATCCATGCGCTTGCGGAGAAAGAAGAGATTGCTCTGCGGCGGCGATGACAGGAAGAATTGGTATGCGTCACGGTCCCGATGCTCCTTCTGCTATTTCACCTGTTTCACGCTATCTGTGCGGGTCTGACGGCCGGCGGCGGTTCCGTGCCGAGCGCCCTATAAGCGAAGTTACTGAATTTCCGGATGAAGACAGGCGTCGCAAAATCGGCGGCGCGCGTCACTGCATCGGCGGGATCGAAGTCCATGCGCTCCAGCCGGTCAATGGCGTCTATCAGCGTCTCGACCGATTGATCATTGAAGAAGACGCCCGTTCTGCCATCGATGACGGTTTCGGTGGCGCCGCCGCGTCCAAAGGCAATCACCGGACGGCCGCTTGCCATGGCCTCCAGAGGCACGATACCAAAATCTTCTTCACCGGGAAAGATGAGGGCTCTGCACCGGGCGTAGTGATACTTGAGAACATCAAAGGATTGTGACCCCAAGACTGTTACGGTCGGGCCGGCAATCTTGCGAATATGGTCCAGCATCTCGCCGCCGCCGATAACGACAAGCTTTTTCTTCGTCAGATTGAAGGCCTGCACTGCCAGATCGGGCCTTTTATACCCGACGAGTTCGCCGACCATCAGATAATAGTCGCCCACTTCCTGCATCGGCACCGGTCGGAAAGCCTGGGTGTCGACGGGCGGATGGATGACATCGGCATCCCGCCGATAGTAGCTTCTGATGCGGTTGGCGACCGTGACGGAATTGGCGGCAAAGTGATCGACGCGGCTTGCCGTGCCGATATCCCAGGCCCTGAGGCGATGTGCAAGCGGCGGCATCATCAGCCGCGTCATTAAACCTGACTTCCGATAGTATTCGTGGTACATATTCCAGACATATCGCATCGGAGAGTGGCAGTAGCAGATATGAACGGCTGGAGAATTCGGAATAACGCCCTTGGCAGGCCCGGATTCGCTACTGATGACAAGATCATATTGACTTAGATCTAATTGTTCCAGCGCCATGGGCATCAATGGAAGATACTTTTTATACATCCGTTTTGCATAGGGCAAAGAATTGATGAAGGTCGGATAAATTGTGTGTGAATTGATCGCGGAAGATATGGAATCTTTGTCATACACATGTGTGTAAATGTCTGCCTGCGGATAAATCTTGCAGATCGCCTCAAGGACTTTCTCGCCGCCCCGCATCCCGACGAGCCAATAATGAATAATTGCCACGCGCATGAACAACCTCACGAGAATCGTTATATTCTCTGAACCGTAATATTTCTGCAGTTCTTAGGATGAGACGCGATATTTTTCATGTCTCAAAGAAAAGCTGGATTGATCCGGTCCGGAAAGCATCAAAGAAGACTTTCTGGATATTCACTCATTTTTCAATAAACTACAGTCAATAAATATATTGTCAAACTTTTAAGCATTTGTTAGCAATAATTAACAGTGTTAAGCAGTGCATGCAAACCGACTGATCTTTAATCACATCTGCTGATATGGAGTGCGTCAATGCGTGACGTTAATGCAAACGCCAATGAAACTGGCGTACAGAGATTGTTTGCTTCAGAAAAGATAAAGTTAAGACTGTCTCCAAGGCTATCTTTTACCTCAAAAAGAGCTTTGGACGTTGCGGTATCCGCCATTGCATTGCTTGTTCTTACTCCTTTGATGTTGATGACATCCATTGTTTTGCTTCTGATCCAGGGAAGGCCGATCTTTATTGCGCATAGAAGGATCGGACGTGGCGGGGGGATGTTCCCGTGCCTGAAGTTTCGGACGATGGTCAACAATAATGAAGAGTTGCTTGAGAAATACTTGGCTGCCAATCCGGCGGAGCGGGCTGAGTGGGCTGCAACGCGCAAGCTGAAGAACGATCCGCGTGTCACGCCATTCGGCGCATTTCTGCGCAAGAGCAGTATCGACGAGATCCCGCAGCTCATCAATGTTGTGCTGGGGCATATGAGCATGGTGGGCCCACGCCCGATCGTTCCGAGTGAATCTGTCTATTACGGTCAGAATTACGCTGACTATATCCGGGTGCGCCCCGGCCTTACGGGCCTGTGGCAGGTGAGCGGACGCAGTGATGCGGATTATGTCAAGCGCGTCCAGCTGGATTCACTCTATGTCGCCAATCATAGCCTCGTCGGTGATCTGGTGATCATGGCGAAGACGATACCTGCCGTCCTGAATGCGCGTGGAAGCTATTGATCGGTCTCGCTCATTGGTTTCAGGCGCGCCGTTCCAGCCCTGGTTGCGTCTAGCCGATCCGCCTGAAATGGTCGGCTTTTCCCCTTCCCGGATTAACTATTTCAAATATTAGTTACTGCAGTTCAGTTTTGGTGTGCTAGTGTTGTTGGTGTCCCTGCTGTTTTTACTGGGGAGCATTTCAACAATATTTTCTGTTGCAGGGAAGCGTTGGAATTGATCGATGGTCCTAAAGCATAATTTCGCAGTGAATGGTCGCTTTCTGACCCAGACGCCGACCGGCGTGCAACGTTATGCCTTGAATGTACTCAAAGCACTGGACGCAGAAAGTGACGGCAGCGCGATCATTCCGCTTCTTGTGCCTCCGGGGGCTGCCGATCCGACGCTCAAGTCTTTCAAAAGACATGAGATCGGAGGCCGTTTCAAAGGCCATGCCTGGGAACAGTTCGCCCTGCCGCTAAAGTGGCAGGGGCGTTTGCTCAACCTGTGCAACACGGCCCCCGTTCTGAAACGCGAGCAGATCGTCTGTATCCATGACGGCAATGTCTTTGCCGCTCCCGATAGCTACAGCCTCGCATTCCGCACAGCCTACAAGTCGATCCAGCCTGTTCTTGCGAGGCGTGCAACGAGAATTGCAACCGTTTCCCATGCGTCTGCCCGCCAGCTTGCCCGCTATCTGCCGATCGAGGCCAAGGATATTGCTGTCCTGCCCAACGGCTACGAGCATGTGCTTCAATGGCAACCGGACGCGGCGGAGACTGCACCCGGCATCGTGCTGTCCATCGCCTCGCGCTCCCGCCGTTATGTCTTCGCGCTTGGCTCGCGTGCAAAGCACAAGAACCTGTCTCTCTTGTCGAAGATTGCAGGCGAGCTTGATGCGCTCGGCATTGATATCGTCGTCGCAGGCGGGGATTTGGGCATTTTCAGCGAAACTACCGCTGAGCAGCAACCCAATATCATCATGGCCGGCCGCGTGTCGGATGATGATATCGCCTATTTTCTCAAACATGCCCTATGCCTTGCCTTTCCATCGCTGAACGAGGGGTTCGGCCTGCCCGTTGTCGAGGCGATGGCTTTGGGATGTCCCGTCATCTCCTCCTATCATTCGAGCATGGCCGAGGTCTGTGGCGATGCCGCATTGATGGCCTCTCCCTTTGATTCGGGCCAATGGGTCCGCCATGTCGAGACCCTGAAGACTTCGGCCTCGGCGGCAGACGACCTTCGTGCAAAGGGCTTTGTCCAGATGCAGAAATTCTCCTGGCGCGAGACTGCCGCCGGATACAGGGAATTGCTGGAAAAACCGACGACGCGTCTTGCGCCTGTCCAGCCCGCCGCACCGCCTCTTGCAAGGGTTGCGGTCGCCATCGCCACACGTGGTCGTCCGGCCGTCGTATCGCAAACCCTGCGCCATCTTCTGGCAACGCAGACGCTGGCTCCCGAACGGGTAATCCTGTCCTGCGTCGAGCGCAGCGATGCGGGAGATCTCGTCGATGACGATCGTGTCGAGATCATCACCGGAAAGCCGGGCCTGTCGGCGCAGCGTAATGCGGTCCTTGATCATTTGCCGCAGGGAATTGACGTCCTGGTCTTTCTGGACGACGATTTCGTCGCCGACCCCAACTGGCTTGCGACCGCGGCTCGTACCTTTGCGGATGAGAGCAGTGTCGTCGGGTTTACCGGTCGCGTGGTGGCCGATGGCATCAAAGGCCCGGGCATACCGTTTGCGGAGGCGATCAGGCTGGTCGATGAAGCTCCGGTAAGTGGCGGCCCGGTCTGGGAGCGTCCCTTCAGCCCCTATGGCTGCAACATGGCATACAGAGTGTCGGCCATAGGCGATAATCGCTTTGATGAGCGTCTTGTTCTCTACGGCTGGCTGGAGGATCGGGATTTCGGTGCGTCGCTGGCGAAAAAAGGCGGGGATCTGGTCAAATGCGCTGAAGCCTATGGCGTTCATATGGGGGTCAAGGTCGGCCGGGTCAGCGGCCAGCGTCTCGGATATTCGCAGGTAATCAATCCCGTTTATCTACGTCGGAAGGGAACGATGACGACCAAACAGGCGATCGGCCAGATCTGGCGCAACATGTCGATGAATTTTGCAAAATCCCTGGCACCGGAACCGTTCATCGATCGCCGGGGCAGGGTGAAGGGAAATCTGACAGCTTTGCTTGATCTTCTCCGCGGGCAGATCAATCCGGAAAAGGCAGCCTCCCTGGAAGTTCCGCAGGCCAAAATCGAACGCCTCGGCGGAGGTGTTGCACGATGACTTTTGACAGACCGGGTCCCGTCGAGCGAGCGTCGCGCATCTGGCCGCTGGATAACGTGCAGAAGGACAACAGGGTCGATGGCCCGGTCATGTTCCTGAAGCTGGTCTTTGCCATTGCCTGGCAATACAAGATCCGGCTGCTCGCCTGCATGTTTTCCGGCATTGTCGTGGCGGCGCTCTACGCGCAGTCACTGCCGCGCACCTATGATGCGACGGCGACCATGCTGCTGGAGCCGCGCCAGTTCGCCAATGCCACGACCTCGGTATTGCAGCAGGGACTGGATCTGAACAGCGCCGAGAGCGAGTTGCAGATCATCCTGTCCGAACGGCTTCTTTCCGGCGTTTTCGAAAGCCTGAAGCTCTATGAAAGCCCCGAACTCGCGCCCAAGCCCGAAGGCGTCTTGAAGTCGGCCATTCTCGGCGCGATCAATCTGGTTCGAGCGACCTTCTCGGGGCAGCCGAATGAGAGCGACGCTTCCACGCTGACGCAGAGCCCGGAGGAAAACCTCAAGCGCATCGCTTTTGCCAATTTCGTCGAGCGGGTATCGGCCCGCCGTGTCGGCCAGTCCTATGTCGTTGCCGTTGGATATTGGTCGACGGATCCCACGCAGCCTGCGCGTGTCGCCAATGCGATCATTTCGGGTTACATCCTGCAATCCGTCACATCCAAGGAGCAGATTGCCAGCGCCGGAACGGAAACGCTGCAAGGCCGGCTCGATGTCCTGACGGCCCAGATCGAGACGGCCACCCAGGCGATGAAGGAGGGCACGCTGCCCAAGGCGGCAACGCCTGATGCCGATGCCAAGATTACCGGCGCAGCTCTGCCTCCGCTTGCACCATCCAGTCCCCGGACTTCGCTCATCGTCGCATTCGGTGGCATATTGGGCCTGTTTGTCGGCATGGCGGCGCTGGCGATGAGCATGGCTTTCGATCGAAAGGTTCGTGGCCCGAAGGATCTCGAACTTGAAACCTCGCTGCCCTGCATGGCGCAGATCCCGGAAGTCGGCGGCCGGTTGCAGCTGGCGACGCGGGTAGGCGCCGGGCAGCGAATGCAGCGCCATTCGGTGGCGATCCGTGATTTGCGCACGCTGATCGATATTTCGCACACTCACAAAAAGGGCGAGAAGAATGCCGTGATCGCGCTGGCGGGCTGTTCGAGGGACGCTGGCGGATCGGCCCTTACGCTCAACCTTGCCGACATGCTGAAGCGAAGCGGGCGGCCGGTAACCGTATTCTGGTGCGGCGAGCAGACCAGAGGTGTTGCGGGTGGTCCCCTGGCGTCGCTTGCCGATGCCGCGATTTCGAATGCCGATATCGCGGATATGGTCTTCGAGCAGCGGGATGGGATTGCCATTCTACCGGTCCTTTCTCGTGACGAGGTGACCAACGTCTATTCCAATTTTCGCCATCCGCGCATCCGCGAGATCATCGAGGCTGCCCGGCAGAAGGGGGATGTGATTATCGACCTGCCGGCATTGGACAGTTCACTCGATGCTCTTTCATTGGCCTCTCAGGTTGATGTGGTCGTGATCGTCACGCGCTGGGGCCGCACCACGCGGGAAGCGGTCAGGAATGCTGAACTGCAATTGCGCAGAGCTGGCGCCAATCTCGTCGGTTACATCATCAACAGGCAACGATCATGAGTGACCATGCTGCCCTGAAACCCTATAGGATTGTGGCGGCGGATTTCGGCAGCAACGTTTCCGTGAGAAAACGGCGTGTGCGCTCTCCCAGGCTGGCGGTCATCGTCACCTGCTGGAATTACGCGGATTACGTCGGCGATGCGATAGAAAGCGTCATAAGGCAGGGGCACAGGGATTGCGAACTGGTCGTCATTGACGACGGCTCGACCGATAATTCCTGGAGCGAAATCCGGCGGACAGGTGTGCGGGCCTATCGCACCGAAAACGGAGGGCAAAGGCTCGCCTGCCTGCGCGGCCTGCAGGAAACGACGGCGCCGTTCGTCCTGTTTCTCGATGCCGATGACGAGCTTATGCCCGGCTCATTGACCGAAATCCTCTCCCGTCTGGACGAGGATGTGGCCAAGCTCCAGTTTCCGCTGCTCAGAATGGATGCGCACCGACGGGTTATCAGTGGCCCGGTACCGCCGCTTTCCGATTTCCGGGGGCGGGAGCTGGCGGAACATGTCTTGAAGACGGGCGATTATACAAGCCCGCCCACATCCGGAAATGTGTTTCGCCGGGATGTCTGCCAATTCATCAAGGATGCCGATTACGAACGCGCCGTCGATGGCGTCATCCTGTTCGTGGCGCCGTTCATGGGTGATATCATCAGCCTCTCCAAGCCGCTTGGCCTCTATCGCGTCCATGACCGCAATGATTCCGGTTTCGGCAACGAACTGAACCCCATCCCGCTCAAGCGTGAGGCGGAGCGCTTCGAGAACAGGCTGGAGCATTTGCGCCGGCTTTTGAACGAGCGGGGGCTTGGCTCCCGGTTGGTCACCGCGGATCGCGCCTATTTCTATCAGGAAAGAAGCTTCTATCTGGCGATCGCCAACAGCATGCGTGTCGGCCTGCGTCAGTTTCTCTTTCTTCTGTCGCTTCTGTGGCTCTACCCGTATTCCGCCAAGATCAAATTATCGATGACGCTCTTCTTCGTCCTGACCTTCCTTTTGTCTTCCGAGCGGGCGAAGCGCGTCGTCAATTACCGAATGCAGGCGCATCGCAGATCCGCCCTCGGCCTGATCAAGTCGATATTTCGCCGAAAGGCTTGATGGCAGCCTGGCCCTATTCGCGTGCGCGAGCGACGGGGAAGACGGTAAATAGAAGCATCCCGACAAACAGAAGGCCTGCCGAGGTGGTGATCAGAAACGGCATGTCGAGCCCGGTGTCTCCGTGCTGGACATAAAAGCCTTCGCGGAACAGCACGACGACCTGCGTTATGGGATTGGCCAGAAGTATGTCCGAGAACGGATGCGGCATATGCGACGGCACGTAAAACACGCCTGAAAGCAGGAAGAGCGGGCGCATGACGATGTCGAAGATCTTCTGGTAGAGCGGAAACTTGAAGAAAAGCACCGTATTGCCGAGCGCGACCCCAAGCGCCATGATCCAGGCAAAGGCGGTCGCTTCGACGATATAATTCCACTGGATGGTGATCGGCTGGTTGGTCGTCCACGTTGCTGCGTAGAGAATGACAAAGGCCACCACACAGGACGTCATGGCCTGTAGGATGAACCGCCCCGCTACGGCATCGAAGGGCGAAACCTTCGGATAGCTCATCAGCGCCTTGTTGCCGCTGACAGCCGAGGCGAGATAACCTTCCATGTTCTTGTACATGCTGAAGGCGAGGTAGCCAGTGGCGTAAAACAGCGTGAAGCTGGTCCCAAGCGCTGGCAGTCTTCCGAGAGACCCAAGCAACAGCGACATCAGGCCGATGAAAGCCACGGGTTCAAGCAGTGCCCACACATATCCGCCCGGGCTTCGGCCGTATCGCGTGGCGATTTCACGGATCACGAAGGCGGTGACGATGCGGATATGGGTCATCAGATAGTTCAAGAGCGTGCCTCGTCTTGAGACGACGAAGGCAGGCGCCGGCGGATCGGATCGCATTCCGTGGCCGGCATCTGCCGTTAGTGCCGGTCGCGAATATTGTAGAAGACCATCACAGCGACACCCCAGAGCAGCAGTCCTGCCAGCGTCACCAGGATCGGGTTCAGCAGGCGATGCGGATATTGCGCCATCTGCGACAGCGTCGGCTTGATGAACACCGCGAGATAACGCTGTTTTGCGCCAGCCTCGACCCGCGCCTTTTCGAGCGAGGCAAGCGATGCGGTATAGGCGCGTTCGGCAAACTCGTTCTGCGTCTGGATCGATTCGTACAATGCGATACGGCCGGCCACGTCGGTTGCCTGTCCGGTTGAGCGTCCAGCCTTGCCGGAAACGCCGCTGCCGAAACGCTGGCGTTCCTGCGCGATCTGGTTTTCAAGGCTGGAAATCTGCGAACGGATCACCCGCACACGCGGCGTGTTTGCACTCATCTGGTTGAGCGCGGTCGAAAGTTCTGTTTTCAGCTTGACCAATTGCTCTTCGAGCGAGCCGATCAACTGGGCCGCAAGCTTGGCGCCTTCGACAGGATCGGCTTCCTGCGATGCGTCGCGATAGCTTCGAAGCGAAGCGCGGGTCTGCGTCAGGCGGTCTTCCGCGGTCTGAACTTCGTCGCGCGCGGTTCTCAACACTTCGTTGCGGGCGGTCAGCGACAGGTCGTTGATCAGCCTTTCGCTCTGGGAGATGACGAAGTCGGCCACCTTCTGCGACATTTCAGGGCTGAACGCCTTCACCTGCAGGTCCATGATCCCCGAGGTCTGGTCGAAATTCACCGTGATCATGTTCCGCCAATAGGCAAGCTTGTCTTCGATCGGCATATCCGGGCTGATGCCGTAGAAGAAATCCATGCCCTGGCGTGCAAAGATCGCATCGAGACCGAAAGCCTCGTCGACCATCTGCACCATCCGTTCGCTGAGGATGAAGTCGACAAGCACATAGGAATCCGAAAGCGTGCTGCCGGCCGAGCTCTGCGTGAACATGCCGAGAAGGTCGCTGGACGGCGCGGCTTCGATGCTGCGGACAGAGAAGGACGAGAAGCTGTGATACTGGTCGGCCGCGATAAAGGCCATGTAGCCGGTGCTGACGGTTGCCGGCACCGCGACCAGAGCGAGAAAGCCGCCAACAATCGCCATGTGCCGCGTTTTCAGCGCTGACAGCCAGCCGCGCTTCGCAGGGACTGTCGAGGCGGGATCCACCGTGATTTCCGGAGAGGCCGGATGAGCGGGCTGTACCGGCTGCGCCGGTACGGAAGCGGGGCGCTCGAGCAGCGATTCCAGCAGGCGCAGGTTTCTGCTCTTCGGCGCGGGGTTTCCATCCGCGGAGTGCAGCGCAACCTGATTGCCTGATACGGTGTTCTGAGCCGTCTGGTTCAAAGTCAGTGCCTCTTCATATTGCTTTCATGCACGGCGATGGCCTCGTTGATGTCATCGTAGTAGGTCATCTGCCCATTTTCCAGAACGATCCCGGTCTGGCAATAGTCACGCAACGTTCCCGTGCTATGGGATACCATGATCACGTCGGAATTGCTCAGCTTTTCCTTAAAAGTCTGCTGCGACTTCCGCTTGAAGTTGGTGTCGCCCACGGCGGTGATTTCGTCGACGAGATAATAGTCGAAATTGATTCCCATGCTGACGCCGAATGCCAGCCTTGCCTTCATTCCCGAGGAATAGGTTCTGACCGGCGCATGGTAGAATTGCCCCAGTTCGGCGAATTCGGCAACATAGGCAACCAGCTCGTCGGTATCCACGCCATAGATGCGGGCAACGAAGCGGACATTCTGCTCGCCGGAAAGATTGCCCTGGAAACTGCCCTGAAAGCCAAGCGGCCAGGAGATTTTCCCCTGCCGGATGATGCGGCCGCGGTCGAGTTCCAGCGTGCCTGCGATAATCTGTAGCAGGGTCGATTTTCCAGCGCCGTTGCGGCCTAAAAGCCCGATGCTCTTGCCGCGCGGAAAGGTCACCGTCACGTCGTCGATGATCATCTTCCGCACACCCTTCATGCGGACTTCTTTCGTGGCGCGTTCCAGTCGGATCATCGATCTCTCAGCCTTCCTCTGGATGTCGTAAACAGCACGAGCCCCAGGAAAACGAGGCAGGCGGCGACAGTCCAGACATAGAACCCGTCATATCCGGCAGCGCGATATTGCGGATAGAATCCGGTTCTGAATTGCATGACGATATGAGCCAAAGGGTTAAAAAGTACGATATCCCTGGCAATCGGCGGCAGCGAATCCGGCAGGAAGAACACACCCGATACGAGGAAGAGCGGGCGCGTGACGATGCCGTAGAGCTTTTCGTAGATCGGATACATCACGAACAGCACCGCATTGGCCAATCCTATGCCGAGTGCGAGCAGGCTTGCCATGGCAATCGCTTCCATGATCGGCGGCAGATGGATGGAAACCGGATGGCGGACCGTAAAGACGATATAGCCCAGCACGACGATGGCGACGATCGTTGTCGTCACAAGCTGCAGCACATAGCGCGCGGCCATCGTGTCGATCGGTGCAACGCTCGGATAACTGAGCAGCGCCTTGTTGCCGCTCACCGCACTGTTCAGATATCCCGCCAGCGCCTGATAGAACTGGAAGCCGATATAACCTGTGGCGAAGAACAACGGAAAGCTGGTGCCGAGCGGCGGCAGATGCGCGATCGCCATGAAGATGACGGACAGAAAGACGATATGGCTGACCGGATCGAGGAAGGCCCACAGATACCCACCCGGCTTGGCTCCGAAGCGCGTCGACATTTCGCGCATGACCAATGCGCTGACGACACGAGCGTGAGTTGCGAGATAGGTCAAGCGCGTCTGGAAACCCTGGTTGATGAAACGACCGGAAACTGACGCCAAATTATGTCAAATCGGCGGTTTATGCTACCGGAAATGATAGCGTATCCAGACCGGTAGCTGATTTGTCCATCATTGCCTGGGAATTTGAAGGGGAGCGCGGGCGAAAAAGCCCGCCGCTCCTGAAGGATTGACGCTGCTCAAGCGCCGGCCAGAAGTTCCTGGCAATAGCTCGGTCCGGTTGCGCCAGGGCGGTCGGACGTGATTTCGATATTGCGGATCGTATAATCGGAAGACACGGTGATCTTTGCCGCGCAGCTGACGCTGGCGCTTTTGCCGTTCTCCAGCTTGATGCGCTTGTAGCCGCCGCGCCAGCTGTAGATGGTGCTCGAGCCGGATGCGACGTCATCGATCGGCGGATTGTACTTGGCAAAAAACTCGCCGGCCGAGTGGCCGACCCAGCGCTTGGAGATCGGGCTGTCTGAAATGGTGACGGTCGTGCAGCTGGAAAGCGCAAGCGCGAGAAGGGCGGTCGATGCGATGAGGCGGCGGCTCATGATCCGTGAAAATCCTTGGTTGGTAGCTTGGTGTGATGGCTGTCTGTGCCCCGGGAGGAGGGCGTCACCTTCCAGCTAGCAGATTTTCCAGCCGCGTCACGCCATTAGAGGTCGGCCCGGCATCAAAATCCCAAACCGCCGCTTTTTTGCAACGGATCAGCGACGGTCGGAGAATGCTTCCTGTCTGAAGCACCGTTTTTTTCCCACGAAACCAGCCCGTGCTGCGGCTCAAGCCCAGGGTGCGACAAACGAAATTCACCTTGTCACATTTTTTTCGAAAACGGTGCTTGTCGAAGGAAAAATGCTGTTCTATAGAGGCGCCACTGGTCACGGAGTGTAGCGCAGTCTGGTAGCGCACCACGTTCGGGACGTGGGGGTCGCAAGTTCGAATCTTGCCACTCCGACCAGTCGAAAAAGCCCGCGTCGCGGGCTTTTTTCTTTTCCAGTCCGATTTTGGAACATTGCAGGCCTGCCGTTTACGCTGCTTGGTCCGTGAAGCTGACGCCGATGAATTCGTTGTCGGCTGTGCGCCTTGCCCGCTCAGTTGTGCCGGGTGTGCGTATCGCGTGGTCATGCACATGCAGGCCGTGGATATGCTCGATCCATTTGGCATTTTTGCAGATGCGTCGTGCTCTGAGCATGTTCCACGGCGCGATCTTGCGCATCTTGTTTTCGTCGTTGAATTCGTTGACCGCCAGCCATTCGCCGACCCAGGGATTTACGGTGATGTCGCCGACGTCGTCGAGATAGATCGGCACCAGCGGCAGGTACTTTTCCGGTGTATCGCGGAACACGGAAAGCGAATCCTTGGCCGATGAATAATAGTCGACGTCCACCGATGCGAAGCCGATCGGCGAGGACGCATCTACCGTCTTGAGGAAAGCCGGCAGTGTTTCGGTAATAGGTCCAAGGATGAGTTCGCAATTGGCTGGAAGGCTTGCCTTCAGCTTTTCATGGTCCATTGGAAAATCGCCTGCGGCATAGGCTTCGGGCAGGTCCCGATAGTCGATCGGCTCGGGCATGCCGGTGCCGGTGTCAAAGCCAACGATACGGAACTCGATGCCGGTAATCTTCGTCACTTCGGCGGCGATGTGGCAGATGTTCACGAGGCCAGCCCCCGCCGCCACGCCGAATTCGAGCAATGTCAGGCGCTTGTAACCCCATTCATTGGCAAGGTCGGCTGCACGCAGAATGGGAAAGGCATATTGCGGTCGCACCACGAGATCGAAATCGACCTTGCGGCGAAATCCACCGAACAAGGCGACGAACGCCGAAGCGATATTGATGTGAAGCGGTTCCGTCAGGCGCTCGACGAAAACACGGGACAATTTGTCTTTACGCAGAATTCTCTTGAAAAGAGGGTTCATCTGTCCGTCTCCCGATCAACGATAACGTCATGTCGTATCGGGAGGCACAATATGTTTCTCGGAAAGGTTGTAAATGGGCTGTCGCTATCTGTTGTCCTGTTCGGACGGATTAGTTGCATCTATGATTACCGCAAAGGGTAAATGCCACGGTTAATCTTTCCATTAAAGCGTGTGTAGGGCCGAGGCAGCGGACGCTGCCTCCGAGCCTAGCTCTGGGTCAGATATCGCTGCCGGCATTGGAGAAAATCTCGGCAGCCTCCGCAGCCGTTAGTCTTCGGATTTCTGCCTCGTCGCGGCGTGATGCGAAGAGTTCGCTTGCCATCAGCTGTTCGGCCAGATCCGCGGGAAGCGACAGTACGACGCGCTGCTCGCCATCCTTACCACGATGAATGCCGCCGACATCGGCGCGCTTGGCCGTCACCATACCGCCAGCAACCGTGTTCAGCGTGTCGGGATCGATCAGGATGAAGGCGCCGGTTGCGCGGTTCTGATCATAGGCATCGAACACCGCCGGTTCTTCGAAGGAAAGATGCACCTTGCCGATCGCGTTCATCGCAAGCTGCGAGGCATGCGGCTTCCACTGGCCGGTCGAAAGATCGAGCTGCGAAGTGGGCTCGATCGTCACCCGCTGGCGGCGTGAGCCGCTTTTCAGCCAGTAACGCTTGCCCGGCTCGATGCCGCCCGGCTGCAGAGCCACGAGCTGCGCATCGAAGGATGTGCCGGTCATCGGCTGGCCGTCGATGGAAACAATCAAGTCGCCGCGCGCCACATCCACCTGCCGGTCGAGCACGAGCGTGATCGCGTCACCGGCAACCGCTGCATTGCGCACGAGGTCGAAGGTGACGATCTGCTTCACGTTGGCGACGGTGCCGGAAGGCAGGATCGCAACCGAGTCGCCCGGTTTGATCGCGCCGCCCGATACCGTCCCCTGATAACCGCGAAAACTCTCACCGGGGCGCACGACGCGCTGGACGGGGAGGCGGAAACCACCAGCCTGCGCCGAGCGGCTGGTGGCAAGTTCCAGCGCTTCGATCAGCGTCGGGCCCTCATACCACGGCATTGCTTCAGCGCCGGAGAGAACGACGTTTTCACCCTTCAGCGCCGACATCGGGATCGCCGTGATCTGCCGCACACCGAGCGCTAGCGCGAATTCGCGGAATTCGGCCGCGATCTTTTCGAACACCGCCTTGTCATAACCGATCAGGTCGATCTTGTTGATCGCCAGCACGAACTGCCGGATGCCCATCAGCGCCGCGATCGTCGCGTGGCGGCGGGTCTGTTCGAGCAGGCCTGCGCGGGCGTCAGCCAGCAGAATGGCGAGATCGGCGGTCGAGGCACCGGTCACCATGTTGCGGGTATATTGCTCGTGACCGGGCGTATCGGCGACGATGAAGGAGCGTCGGTCGGTGGAGAAATAGCGATAGGCGACATCGATCGTGATGCCCTGTTCGCGTTCCGCCTGGAGACCATCGAGCAGCAATGCGAAATCCGGCAGGCCGAGATCGTTTTGCGCGCCACTGTCACGCGCAAGCGTCGCCGCCTGGTCTTCCTTCACCGCCTTGGTGTCCCAGAGTAGCCGGCCGATCAGGGTCGACTTGCCGTCATCGACGGAGCCGCAGGTGATCAGGCGCAGGGGCCGCGTATCGCGCGAAACGCGGGCGGCGGATTCGGCGAAGGGAATGACATTCGCCGAAGCGGCGACGGATGTATTTGTAGCTGTTGCGGTGGCGCTCATCTTAAAAATACCCCTCGCGCTTCTTCTTTTCCATCGAGCCGGACTGGTCGCGGTCGATGGCGCGGCCCTGTCGTTCGGAAACGGTTGCGATTTCCAGCTCCGCGATCACCTCTTCGAGGTTGGACGCCGTCGAGCGGATCGCGCCGGTCAGCGGAAAGCAGCCGAGCGTGCGGAAGCGGATCGATCCATGCTGGATCTCTTCACCGGGAAGCAGTTCAAGCCGCGGATCTTCGGCCAGGATCATCATCCCGTCGCGTTCCACATAGGGGCGTTCGGCGGCGTAATAGAGCGGCACCAGCGGAATGTCTTCCGCCTGGATGTAGCGCCAGATATCGACCTCGGTCCAGTTCGACAGCGGGAAGGCGCGAACGCTTTCGCCCTTTTTGATCATGCCGTTATAGATGTTCCAAAGTTCCGGCCGCTGGTTTCGCGGGTCCCATTTGTGGTCCGGCGTGCGGAAGGAATAGATGCGCTCCTTGGCTCGCGAAGCTTCTTCATCGCGACGAGCGCCGCCGAAAGCCGCGTCATAGCCGCCGGCATCGAGCGCCTGTTTCAGCGCTTCGGTCTTCATCACGTCGGTATAGAAGGCCGAGCCGTGGGTAAACGGCGTGATGTTTTCTGCCTTACCGCGCTTGTTGGTGTGAACCACCAGATCGAGATCGTATTTCTCGGCGATCTGGTCGCGGAACTCGATCATCTCCTTGAACTTCCAGGTCGTATCGACATGCAGAAGCGGGAAGGGGACGCGACCGGGATAAAAAGCCTTGCGCGCCAGATGCAGAAGCACGGATGAATCCTTGCCGATCGAATAGAGCATGACCTGTCTCTTATACACATCT
>NZ_JAEUAN010000024.1 GCF_019511445.1 Aliirhizobium wenxiniae | reverse complement strand
ACCTTACTGCCCCCGACGCCCCGACCTCTCTCGACGTCAATGACGCCGGAACAGTACTCACGGGCCGAGGCGAGCCGGGCGCGACCGTCACGGTACGCGACGCAAATGGCGTGGTCCTCGGCACCGGCACGGTCGCCGGCAATGGCACTTTCACCGTCAATCTCAACCCTGCGCAGGACAATGGCGGCGAATTGAAGGTCGTGCAGCAGGATGCTGCAGGTAATGTCTCTGATCCCGCCACGGTAACCCTTGAGGATGACCAATCTCCGGCTGCGCCAACCAATCTGGCCGTCAGCGACAACGGACTGGTTCTGAGCGGCAGAGGCGAGCCGGGAACCAAGGTTACCGTCACCGACGCCGCGGGCGACGTGATCGGCGAGGACACTGTCGACCCCGACGGCACATTCAGTGTCGAGCTGGATCCCGCTCAGCTGGATGGCGGCGAACTGGATGTCGTGCTGACGGATGCGGCAGGCAACGCGTCCACGCCCGGCACAGTTCTGGCACCGGACCCCGACGCCCCGCCGGCACCAACGGACATAGACATCAACGGCACCGGCACGATCCTCACAGGCGAGGGACAGGCCGGTGCGACGGTGCGGGTCACCAACGCGGCCGGAGCAACCATCGGCACCGGAACCGTGCTGGGCGACGGCAGCTTCTCCATCACGCTCAGCCCCGCACAGATCGACGGCAGTGAAGTGCGGGTCACGCAAACGAATGCGGGCGGCACCTCGCAACCTGCGCTGACGCTCTCGCCTGACCTGATCGACCCGACCGCGCCGACCAATCTTGCCGTCAATGATACAGGAACGACGCTGACCGGCCGCGGCGAACCCGGCACGACTGTCACAGTGACGAATGCTGCGGGCGATACGGTCGGCACCGGCACGGTGATGGGCAACGGCACCTTCACCATCACCCTCACCCCGGCGCAGACCGATGGCGGCAACCTGACCGTCATCCTGGAGGACGGCGGTGACAACACATCTCCGCCCGCAACCGTCGCTACTCCGGACCTTATCGCACCCGCGGCTCCGACCGGCGTAACGGTCAGCGGTGACGGAAGCCAGCTTTCCGGTCAGGGCGAGGCAGGTGCCACAATCACGGTCAGGGATGCCAATGGCGTCGTCATAGGAACCGGCACAGCAGGCAGCACCGGCGCCTTTACCATAGACCTGTCGCCGGCACAGGACAATGGCGGCCTCGTCAGGGTCGTACAGCAGGATGCCGCCGGCAATCCATCGCCAATCGTAACCGTGACATCGCCGGACACCACCGGGCCTGACGCAGCATCGGACCTCAACGTCAACGACACCGGAACGGTTTTGACCGGCCGCGGCGAACCGGGTGCCACGGTGACCATCACCAACGAAGCCGGCGATACGATCGGCACCGGCACTGTCGCGCAGAACGGCACGTTCAGCATCGGACTGACCCCGCCGCAGACCGATGGCGGCGATCTTCAGGTGATCCTGACCGATGCAGGCGGAAATCCGTCCGACCCAACCATCACGCCATCTCCCGATCTCATCGGCCCCGACGCCCCGACCGGCATCACGGTCGGCACCGGTGGCACGACATTGACGGGTCAGGGCGAACCCGGCGCAACCGTTACCGTCACGAACGAAGCCGGACAGGTTGTCGGCACCGGCACTGTCGGGCCGACCGGGGAGATCAGCATTCCACTCAATCCGGCACAGACGGCCGGCGGCGACCTGACGGTGGTCCTTGAGGATGAAAGCGGAAATCCGTCCACCCCCGTCACTGTAACCGCTCCAGATACGCTTGAGCCGGACCAGCCCGGAAACCTGACCGTAAACACTGCGGGTACGATCCTCACCGGCACCGGCGAAATCGGCACCACCGTGACTGTCACCAACGCCGCTGGACAGCCGGTCGGCACCGGCACGGTCGGTCCGGACGGCACATTCACCATCGGCCTCAGCCCTGCCCAGACAGATGGCGGAAACCTGTCCGTTACCCTTGAGGATGAAAGCGGCAACGTCTCCGATCCGGGAACCGTCCCGACCACGGATACGACGCCTCCCGCAGCACCAGGCGGTCTTGTCGTCGAGGAAGGTGGCACGACCCTGACCGGTACCGGCGAACCCGGCGCGACCGTCACCGTCACCAATGCCGCCGGTCAACCTGTAGGCACGACAACGGTCGAAGAGGACGGCTCCTTCAGCGTCACGCTAAACCCCGCGCAGATCGATGGCGGAAATCTTCAGGTCGTACAGACCGATGAGGGAGGCAATCCATCCGCACCGGGCGTCATCGCCTCCGTCGATGAAACACCGCCGGCCTTGCCGACCAATCTCAGTGTCAACGCCGACGGCACGCAGATCACCGGCCGCGGCGAGCCCGGATCGGATGTCACGGTAAGAAATGCTGCCGGTCAGGTTGTTGCCACGGGCGAAGTCGAAGCCAATGGTACGTTCACGATCACGCTGTCTCCGGCCCAGAATGACGGCACCGGGCTGCAGGTCACGCTCGCGGACGGTTCCAATAACGAGACCGATCCGGTCCCGGTCACAACACCCGACATCGTTGCACCAGGTGCTCCAACGGGACTGGAACCCAGCCCCGACAGAAGCGAACTGTTCGGTGAAGGTGAGCCGGGCGCCACAGTAACCGTGACCGATGCGGACGGCGTTGTCGTCGGCACCGGTACGGTGGGTGATGACGGTACGTTCCTCATCCCTCTCACTCCACCACAGACGGACGCCGGCGAACTGAACGTCACTCTGACCGACGCAGCCGGAAATACCTCGCCCGAAACGACCCTGTCGATTGACGACATCCAACCGCCAGCACCTCCGACAGAGCTGGTGGTTAGCGATGACGGATTGACCTTGACGGGCGTTGGCGAGCCCGGCACCGAAGTGACCGTCACAGGTCCCGGCAGCGTATTCCTCGGCAGCGCCACCGTTGGGCCGGACGGAACATTCACCGTTCCGTTAAACGCCGAGCAAATCAATGGCGAAGAGCTTGAGGTCGTTCTCGAAGACGCGGCAGGCAACATATCAGATCCGGCAACGGTCTTCGCGCCAGATCCCGACGCGCCACCTGCGCCGACCAATCTTGATGTCATTGATGACGGCAATACGCTGACAGGTGAAGGCCTGGCCGGCACAAACATAACTGTCAAGAACGCTGCCGGTGAGACCGTCGGCACAGGTACGGTCGATGTGGACGGCACGTTCTCGATTACGCTCTCACCCGCTCAAAACGACGGTGGCAATCTGCAGGTCACCTTGAGCAACGTCGCCGGCACATCGCAGCCCGGCACCGTTGCAACCGATGACCTCACCGCCCCGGACGCGCCGACTAATCTGAGCGTCAACGCCACCGGCACAACCATCAGCGGCAAGGGCGAACCGGGTGCGCAGGTGACGATCACCGATGCGCAGGGCAACGAGATCACCACCGGCACAGTTGGTGCCAATGGCAACTTCTCCATCACCCTGAACCCGGCACGCAACGATGGCGGTTCCCTCAATGTCGTACTGACGGACGCTGCCGGCAACGATTCCGATCCGGGCACGGCGACAACGCCAGACCTGACACCGCCCGACGCACCGACCAATCTCGTCGTCACGACAAACGGGCTACAGCTCACCGGCGCCGGCGAAGCAGGGACGACCGTTACCGTAACGGCAGATGGCGTCATCGTCGGCACCGGCACGGTAGGTTCGGGCGGTACATTCACGGTCACGCTCAATCCGCCTCAGGTGGATGGCACCGAACTGGAAGTGACGCTGACGGATGCCGCAGGCAACGTGTCCGACCCCGAAACGACCTCGACACTGGACACGACGGCCCCGGATGCGCCGACCAACCTTATCCTTGACGGCAACGGCATCGACCTGACGGGTGAAGGCGAACCAGGTGCCGCGATCACGGTGAGGAACACCGCCGGCCAAATCGTTGGCACCGGAACCGTCGACCCGGACGGCACCTTCAGCGTCACGCTTAGCCCAGCGCAGGTGGACGGCGGAGACCTGAGCGTTGTCTTGACCGATGCGGCCGACAACACCTCCCTCCCCGGCACCGTTACCTCTCAGGATGAGACCGGGCCCGAACCGCCGACAAGCCTTGTCGTCAACAGTTCCGGCACGCTGATCGGCGGCGGCGGTGAACCCGGCTCCACGGTGACCGTTACCAATGCCGCAGGCCAGGTCGTCGGCACCGGCACGGTCGCCTCGGACGGCACTTTCAGCATCGGCCTTTCGCCATCACAGGTGAATGGCGGTGAGCTTGATGTCGTGCTGACGGATAGCGCCGGAAATGAATCCGACGTGGCCTCGGTCAATTCACCTGATCTTGTCCCCCCGACGGCCCCAGCGGGGCTCGACGTCAACGACACCGGGACAGCACTGACAGGCAATGGCGAGCCTGGTGCGACAGTCCGCGTCACCAATGCCGACGGCATTCTGGTCGGAACGGCGGTTGTCGGCGGCAACGGCACCTTCACAGTGACGCTGAGCCCGGCGCAAGCTGATGGTCGAGATCTCACTGTCATTCAAACGGATGCGGCCAACAACCCGTCTCCCGCCGCAACCACCGACACACCCGATCTGCTCCCGCCCGATGCGCCGGAAGACCTTGCCGTCAGCCCTGCGGGCACCGAGCTGACGGGCACCGGCGAACCGGGAGCCACCATCACGGTGACGGGCACCGGCGGCGCCGTCATCGGCACCGGCACAGTCGCGGCCAACGGCACGTTCAGTGTCGGCCTCTCGCCCGCGCAGGTGAACGGTCAGGAACTGGATGTCGTGCAGCGGGATGCGGCAGGCAATACCTCCTCTCCAGCCTCCACGACAGCACCCGGCGTCGATTTCGCTCTGACCAATGCGACCGATACCGCCATTCTCGACCAGACGATCACCCGCCAGAATGAGGCGGCGCCCTCTGCCGCAAGCGCAACGGTCACGGCTCTGCTTGCACTGTCGATCGGCAACCTAGCCACCGTGAACCTGGGTCAGGGAAATAACCCGGTCGTCAACTTCAACCTTTCAGGAAACACCAACTCGGTCGATCTGGATCTGCGCATCGGCGGCCTCATCAATGTCGGCCTGCTCAGCAACTATTCGGTGATCATCGAGCGCTGGAACGGCACGGCTTGGGTGCGAGGAGACTATGGCACCGACAATGTCGATAACGGCATCCTGCGGCTGAATCTCCTTGGATCTCCTACCGGCGAGATCACGCTGACCGACCTCGATTCCGGTCAGTATCGCGCCACGCTCGTTCCCAATCCCGGTGTCACACTGGGTGTCGGGACAGTTCGCGAGATCTCGGTCACGGCAACCGATCAGGTCGAAAATGTCCAGATCAGCGTTGGCGAAAGGGCCGAAGGCAACTTCATCGATGCGGCCGCCACCGGCAACACGGATGATCTGCGCATTGCCGAAATCGAGTTCAATGGCGTCACCCACACGCTCGTCAATGGCACGGTCACGGTGGAAGGTGCGTTCGGCACGCTCGTCTTCAATGCCGATGGCAGCTACATCTATACGCCACACACGACAGTCACGGTAGATTCAACCGACCAGTTCACCGTGGTCGTTGTCGATCCGGTGACGGGAAACGAATTGTCTTCCGATCTCACCATCGACGTCGATGTTCAGGATACCAGCACCATGATGATGGCATCGGCATCTGACGAAATGTCGAGCTTCGCCCTCGCCGACGATGGCGGCGGTAGTGATGTCACAGACAGCCCTGATGACAACGCAAGGACGACGGCGGAGAACGACACGTCCTCCGACAATCCCGACGCACCGGATCCCGATATATCCGCCACCGATACGACGGTAACGGATGACACGACATCGGACGCCGCTCTTGCCGATGGTTCCGACACCACGCCCGAGCAGCAGGAACCGGTCGAGCTTGCGCTGAACGCCGATGACGGCTTGAGCCTGCTGGTTCAAGGCGGTGAAGAGGTCGATCTCAGTGCGCTCGACAACTTGACCGGCGACACATCGGTTGATGTCGGCGGAGGCGACGGCACGGGTCTCGACATATCAGCCAACGTCGATCTCTCGAATGCCGTCGATGCAGTGGTGGATCTGGTGGAAACACCGCCGCTCGATCCGTTCGAGCCGCTCAGTCAGGACGACGATCTTGCAACACCAAGACTGCCGGTGGTCTAGCGCGGAGGAGATGACCTGATGGATGCCAGACAGGCTCCTTCCGAAAAAAAGATAGATACGACAGACGGGGAAAGGGCGACCGCCCTTCCCCCGCCAAATCCCGATACCACCGACCAGAAAAATGCAGCGTCGCTGAGCCATGCCAGAGACTGGATCGAAATCATGGGGCTGCTGGCGCAGCACTATGGCATCGCCCATTCGAAGTTCGCCACCAACTACATTTCTATCATGCAGGAAGCGGCGCCCCCTGTTCACCGGATCGGCAAGCTGGCGCGACGTTTCGGTCTCGACGCCAAGCCGGTAGAGCCGCTCGCCAAGGGCATAACCGCCCGCCGCCTGCCGATGCTGCTTGAGCTCACCTATGGCGATATCGGGCTGATCACGGAGATCAACCGTGACGAGGTGAAGATCACCTTCGCCGGCGATAACGGCCAGTGGACCTGGATCCCGCTTTCCGAACTCGATGGCCATATCACCCACCTGCTGATCGCCCGCGACGCCCGCACCCGACCAGATGAACGGATCGATGCCTATATCGCGCCCGATACCCAAGGCTGGTTCCGCAAGCTGGCGCTCAATGATCTCCGCCCTTATAGCTACGTTCTCCTGGCATCCTTCGTCGCCAATGCGCTTTCAATCGCCGGCGTGATCTTTTCGATGCAGGTCTATGACCGCGTCGTGCCCGCCAATTCGATGAGCACGCTCGTGGTCCTGTTCATCGGCGTCGGCGTTGCCGTCGTCTTCGATTTCATCATGCGCAAGGTCAGAACCGCGATCATCGATATCGTCGGAAAGCGGGCGGATATCCGCATTTCCGATGTCGTCTTCGGCCATGCACTGAGGGTCAAGAACCAGAACCGGCCGAAAGCCACCGGCACCTTCATCGCCCAGCTGCGCGAACTCGAACAGGTCCGCGAAATGCTGACCTCGACAACCGTCTCCGCCATTGCCGACCTGCCCTTCTTCCTGCTCTTCCTCGGTCTCTTCGCCTATATCGGCGGCTGGCTTGCCGTCATTCCGGCCGCAGCCCTGCTCATCATGGTCGCGCCCGGCCTGCTGGCACAGGGCAAATTGAAGCGGAATGCCAGCCTTGCGATGCGCGAATCCTCTTTGCGCAACGCCATGCTGGTCGAATCCATTCAGGGCATCGAGGATATCAAGGCGCTACAGGCCGAAAACGTATTCCAGCAGAAATGGAACACGTTCAATTCGGCCAGCGCCGATGCGCAGGTAAAACTCCGCTCCATCACAAGCACGCTGACAAGCTGGGGCCACGGCGTCCAGACGAGCGTTTTTGCGGTCATCGTCTTCTGTGGCGCGCCGATGGTGATGGCAGGCGACATGAGCACCGGCGCGCTCGTCGCCTGCTCCATTTTGGGCTCCCGCATGATGGCGCCGATGGCGCAGCTGACCCAGGTTCTCAGCCGCCTGCAGCATGCCAAGATCGGCCTTTCCAGCCTCAACACGATCATGAAGATGCCGGTCGACCATCCGCCGGCTGAAGCAAGGCTTTCAGTCGGTTCGCTGCTCGGCGAATATCGTTTTCGCAATGCCGTCTATTATTACGGCGAACCCGCCGGCCGGCCGGCGCTCTCGCTTTCGGATTTCTCGACCAAGGCCGGCGATACCATCGCTCTCCTCGGCAAGAACGGCGCCGGCAAATCCACCCTGCTGCAGGCGCTTTCCGGCCAGTTGCAGCCTCATACCGGCGAGGCGCTGATCGATACTCTGGCAATAGATCAGATCGATCCGTCCGACCTGCGCCGCGAAGTCGGCCTGATCACCCAGCACTCCCGCCTGTTCCACGGCTCGATCCGCGAAAACGTGCTGATGGGTGCCCAGAATGCCTCGCAGCAGGCAATGCTCGAAGCGCTGCAGATGACCGGCGCGGATGAATTCATCCGCATGCTTCCCAAGGGTATCGACCACCTGATCGACGAAGGCGGGCGTGGCCTGTCGGGAGGCCAGCAGCAGGCTCTGCTCCTGACCCGGCTTCTGATCCGCAATCCGTCCGTGGTGTTGCTCGACGAACCGACGGCTTCGATGGATGAGGCAACCGAAAAGCTGTTCATCCAGCGCTTCTCCGCCTGGGCGAAAAACAAGACGGTCGTGATCGCCACCCATCGCATGCGCGTGCTCGATCTGGTCGAGCGTGTTGTGGCGCTCGACGGCGGCCGCATCGTGCTCGATGCGGACAAGGAAGAAGCCCTGCGGGTGTTGAAAGGTGAGAAACCGGCCCAGCAGCTGCGCAGCGTCAGGGGCGGGAGTTAAGCCATGGCCATGTCGTTCCCGCGTATCGTCGACGAAAGCTGGCACTATGGCGGCGAGGACGAGGTACGCCTGTCAAAAGCCAAGATGGTCGTTTGGATCATGGCCCTCATCATCGCCGTCGGCCTCGTATGGTCCTACTTCGCCATTCTCGACGAAGTCTCGACGGGCGATGGCAAGGTCGTTCCGATCAGCAAGGAACAGGTCATCCAGTCGCTCGAAGGCGGTATCGTCTCGAAGCTGATGGTGCAGGAAAACCAGGTTGTCGAACGGGGGCAACTGATCGCCCAGTTTGATCCGACGATCACCGAATCCGGCGTCGGAGAATCCGCCGCCACATACCGGGCAGCCTTGGCGAGTTCGGCAAGACTGACGGCGGAAGTCAACCAGACCCCCCTCACCTTCCCTGAAGAACTAAACGCCTATCCCGACCTGATCGCCTCGGAAACGCGGCTCTATGAAGCCCGCCAGCATAATCTGAAAGAGACGCTGCAATGGATCGATGAATCGCTTGCGCTCTCCCGTCAGGAACTCGCGGTCAACGAAGACCTGTCGAAGATAGGTGCTGCCAGCAGTGTCGAGATCATCCGCCTGAAGCGTGAACGGGCGGAACTGGAGCTGAAAAAGGTCGAGACCAGCACCCAATATGTCATCGACGCCCGGGAGCAACTGGCCAAGGCCAATGCCGAGGTGACCTCGCTTTCCTCCGTCATCAAGGGCCGCTCGGACAGTCTGGCCCGCCTGACGCTGCGCTCCCCCGTGCGCGGCATCGTCAAGAATATCGAGGTTTCCACCATTGGCGGCGTCGTTCCGCCGAACGGCAAGCTGATGGACATCATCCCGCTTGGCGACCAGCTGATGATCGAGGCCCGCATCCTTCCGCGCGACATCGCCTTCATCCACCCGGGCCAGCGGGCGACTGTGAAGATCACCGCCTATGACTACGCCATCTATGGCGGACTGGAGGGCAAGGTCGTCACCATCTCGCCGGACACGATCCAGGACGAGGTAGACCCGGAAATCTATTACTACCGCGTCTTCGTGAAGACGGAAAAGGACGCGCTGGAGAACCATGCCGGAAAGATATTCCCGATCTCGCCGGGCATGGTCGCCACCGTCGATATCCATACCGGCCAGAAGAGTGTGATGGACTATCTGCTAAAGCCCTTCAACAAGGCCAAAGAGGCAATGCGCGAACGCTGAGGCAAGGCATGGATGAAGGAAGGCCTGGGTGAAGGAAGGATCCACATGACGACGCCACCGGATATGACCTTGCTTCTGGAGCATGTGCGCTCGGCATGCCGACCTTTGCCCCTGCCCCATCCAGCCTTTGTCCTGTTTTTCTCCTGCTCCGATGGAGAAGAGCGCGCGAGCGTCACCATCGCGCGCGGCGGCTCTTTCGACGAGGCCTGGCAGAGTGGCATGGAGGCTGTTCGAGCCATTCAGCGCCGCCAGTCCGGCCGGCATCGCTGGTTGCGGGTCGATTGGCCGACCGCTCTGGAGGCCTCGACCTGGGACGAACTCCGCGATGTGCTGAACGACACCAAACGCAACTATTTCCGCCTTGGTATATCGCTCGATGACCTGTTCGAAACCGCCTTTCTGGAGCAGGAACTCAACGCCAATGCGATGCTTTACGGCGGCAACAAGAACGTCTCGGCCGAACTGAACGAGAAGAATTTTCTCCTGTATTTCAACGCCCGTTTTCCTGACCAGCCGCCGCCGGATTTTGTCGATGATCGGGTGATCTATCCTTTCGCCAGCACGGGCGCCTTTTTCGACGGAACGACGGTCTACCCTCTCCATCCTTCCGGCCTCAATGCCGGACGCCGGGTCATCGACAAGCTGGATGTCGGGCAGGTTACCTCCCTCATCTACGACGCTTCCGAATTCCTCGCCCGCCAGGTCGGCCCCGACGGGCGCTTCGTCTACGGCTATCACCCCTGCTTCGACAGAGAGATCGGCACCTACAATACCCTTCGCCATGCCAGCACCACCTATGCGATGATCGAGGCTTACGAACTGACCTGCACGCCGCTCCTGCGCGAAGCAATCAACCAATCGATCGCCTGCCTGACACGCGACCTCATCGTCCATGCTCTTTTGCCCAACGGCCGGATCGCCGCATTCCTCGTCGAAGCCAACAACGAGATCAAGCTCGGCGGCAATGCCGTCGCGATCCTGGCGCTCGCCAAATATGCAAGCGTCTTCGATGACGACCGGCATGACGAACTGATGGAAAGACTCGCGTCGGGCATCTGCTTCATGCAGGACGAAAAGACCGGCGCATTCCGCCACGTTCTGACCTTCCCGAGCCTTGAGATAAGGCAGGAATTCCGCACAATCTATTATGAAGGAGAGGCCGTCTTTGCCCTGATGCGGCTCTACGACCAGCTTCGCGACGACCGCTGGCTCAATGCCGTGGAACTCGCCTTCGGTCATTTCATCCGCAACAATTACGCCGGCCATCACGACCACTGGCTCGCCTATTGCGCCAATGAACTGACACGGCATCGTCCCGAAGAAGACTATTACCGCTTCGCCATCGACAACGTCGCCGATCACCTCGATTTCGTCGCCAACCGCATCACGACATTCCCGACGCTTCTCGAATTGATGATGGCGACGCGGCAGGTTTTGACGCGATTGAAAATCGACGGCCGCTTTCCTGACCTCCTGAACCGGATAGACCCCAACCGCTTCGAGCGGGCTTTGGAAAAACGGGCGCATTACCTGCTCAACGGATATTTCTGGCCGGAGATGGCGATGTTCATGCGTAACCCGAAGAAGGTGCTTGGCTCCTTCTTCATCCGCCACCATGCCTTCCGGGTGCGCATCGACGACGTCGAACATTATCTTTCCGGATACGTCGCCTATCTGCGATACCTGCATGAGCAGGAATTGAGAGAAGACGCCCCGCACGACGTCTCCGGCAGAAGCGACCGTTAGCGGTTCAACTTTTCCATTCTGGCTCCCGATTCCATGAGACACGTTCTCTCAGGCGTGATTATCTGCACCCCTGCACTACATGGCCCGTGCCGTTCTGGCCGAGGCTTTTTCAAAACAGAATTTCGCTAGAACGAAAACATTGGGGAATGCAGATGACGATGGTGATGAGCTGGGCCGAATGGTTCGGCAAAGACGGTCTTGGCCTTGCGGAACTGGTGAAAAACGGTGAGGTCACCGCATCCGAACTCGCAGCGCAGGCGGCAACGGCGATCAAGGCGGTCAATCCGCAGATCAGCGGCGTGGTCGAGATCTTCGAGGACGCTGTTTCAGACGCCACCGTCAACGGTGCAAATCCCGAAGGGGCCTTTGCAGGCCTGCCTTTCCTCCTGAAAGATCTAGGCCCGACACTTGCCGGCCGGCTGCAGGAGCAGGGCTCGCTCTACATGAAGGGCAATCGCCCGACATCAGACACCTTCCTGACCACGAAAATGAAGGCGGCGGGCCTCAATATCATAGGCCGCACCACGACCCCGGAATTCGGCTGCTGCAGCTCGGCGGAAAACCCGGCGCTTTATGTCACCCGCAATCCCTGGAACACGGATTTCACCAGTTGCGGCTCGTCTGCCGGCTCCGCAGTAATGGTCGGCGCAGGCGTCGTGCCGCTTGCCCATGCGACGGATGGCGGCGGCTCGATCCGCATTCCGGCGGGCGTCAATGGCGGGATCGGGCTGAAATCCTCTCGCGGCACTTTCTCCATTGCCCCGGCAGGATCTGACTTCACCTCCGTCGTCTCGACACAGGGCTGCATCACGCGCACGGTGCGCGACACGGCCGCCTTCGTCGACAATTGCCGTGGCGGCGCACCGGGCGAGTTCATGCCCTACTGGTTGCCCGAAGCGCCCTTTCTGGAGCTGATTGAAAGTGATCCGAAACCGCTGCGCATAGCAGTCTCCCACGACTGGGGACTATATAAATCGACACCGCATATCGTCTCGGAACTGGAGCGTACCGCCCGTTTCCTCGAAAGCCTCGGCCACCATGTCGAATGGATCAAACCCGAGATCGACTTCGAAAAAGCCTATGCGGCACAGACGGCCTGCTACATCACCAACTTCGCCCAGACGGTGAACAACCTTCTGCGCATGCGCGGCATCGACAAACCACCGGCCGACCTCATCGAGCCGATGAATATTCGCATATGGGAACAGGGCAAGGACGCGACCTATACCGATCGCGCCGACATGCAGCTCGCCTTCAACGAAACGGCCCGCGCCTTCGGCGAATTCTACGAGAAATGGGATATCGTGCTGACGCCGATCACCGCGCGGGAAACACCGCCGATCGGCACGACCGAATATCTGACGATGACCGACAATCCCTCCGCGCTCGACTGGTTTGCCAATCTCTGGGGCTTTTTCGCCTATACCCCATTCAGCAATCTCTGCGGCACGCCGGGTTTGAGCCTGCCGCTTGCCAAACATGCCAATGGCCTGCCGCTCGGCATGCAGATCCAGACCGGCCTTGGCCGAGACGGCTTGTTGCTCCAACTCGCAGCCCAGATCGAACGGGCGATCGACGGCAAGTGGAACCTTGGCGATCTGCCGAAAGTACACGTGACCGCGATAGCCTGACGGCTGCTCTCAGCGGCGGCGCGCTCGTACTGCTGAACCAAACTCGACGGGGCGTCCCATATGTCACTTCGCCAGCGACCTATCGTCGCTGGCTGCAGGCACGCCATCCCGGAAAACCGGCAAGACCCAAGGGGCAAATGACAGGCTAAACAAGGAACCCGGCAGAAAAGGGCGACTTGCAGCCGCGCCCCTCTTGCGTTCACCGTACCGCTAAGTACCATTACCGGCCTTTCCGCCCTGAAAGCCTTGTCGTAACACTTGTCGACAGGAAGTGCCGGTACCGCCGGCGGGGCATTATGAAAACGAACTGGGGACGAAACGATTGAAGATCGGGGTATTGAGAGAGCGCGGGGATCGCGAGGCGCGTGTTGCGATGACGCCGGAGAGTGCGTTGGCCTTGCAGAAGCTGGGCTATGACTGCGTGATCGAAACGGGTGCGGGCAAGGCTGCGGGTTTTGCTGACGACGCCTATCGCGCCGCCGGCGTGAGCGTGGTCGATACGCCGGACGCGCTGATCGAAGCTTCCGACGTGATCGCCAAGGTGCGCCCGCCCGAAGCGGCTGAGGTGGAAAAACTCGGCCCGGGCAAGACGCTGATCTCCTTCTTCTACCCGGCCCAGAACTCGGCATTGCTTGAGCAGGTCAAGGCCAAGGGTGCCAACGTCATCGCCATGGACATGGTGCCGCGCATTTCGCGCGCCCAGAAGATGGATGCGCTGTCGTCGATGGCCAACATCGCCGGGTACCGCGCCGTCATCGAGGCTGGCAACAACTTTGGCCGCTTCTTCACCGGCCAGGTCACGGCTGCGGGCAAGGTACCGCCGGCAAAAGTTCTGGTCATCGGTGCGGGCGTTGCAGGTCTGGCCGCCATCGGCACCGCAACCTCGCTCGGCGCGATCACCTATGCCTTCGACGTTCGCCCGGAAGTGGCCGAGCAGATCGAGTCGATGGGCGCCGAATTCGTCTTCCTCTATTTCAAAGAAAGCCAGCAGGATGGCGCTGCGACCGGCGGTTATGCCGCCCCGTCGTCTCCGGAATTCCGCGAAAAGCAGCTGGAAAAGTTCCGTGAACTTGCGCCTGAAATCGATATCGTCATCACGACGGCACTGATCCCCGGTCGTGACGCGCCCAAGCTTTGGACCGCCGACATGGTGGCGATGATGAAGCCCGGTTCGGTCATCATCGACCTTGCGGCTGAGCGCGGCGGCAATTGCGACCTCACCGTCGCCGACGAGCGCATCGTCTCGGAGAACGGCGTCATCGTCATCGGTTACACCGACTTCCCGAGCCGCATGGCCGCGCAGTCTTCGACGCTCTATTCAACCAATATCCGCCACATGATGACGGACCTGACGCCGGCAAAAGACGGCGTCGTCGTCCACAATATGGAAGACGACGTCATCCGCGGCGCGACCGTCACCAAGGACGGCGAGATAACTTTCCCGCCACCGCCACCGAAGATCAAGGCGATCGCCGCCCAGAAGCCCAAGGAGAAAGCCAAGGAGCTGACGCCGGAGGAAAAGCGGGCGAACGAAGTCGCAGCCTTCAAGGCGCAGACGAAGAACCAGGCCATCCTGCTCGGCGTCGCGACGGTTCTGCTGCTGATCGTCGGTGCCTATGCGCCGGCAAGCTTCATGAGCCATTTCGTCGTCTTCGTGCTCTCCTGCTTCATCGGCTTTCAGGTGATCTGGAATGTCTCGCATTCGCTGCACACACCGCTGATGGCCGTGACCAACGCCATTTCCGGCATCGTCATCCTCGGCGCGCTCCTGCAGATCGGCTCCGGCAACTGGCTGGTCGTCGTGCTCGGCGCTTTGTCAGTTCTGGTTGCGACGATCAATATCGTCGGCGGTTTTCTCGTGACACGGCGCATGCTCGCCATGTTCCAGAAGTCTTGAGTGCGTAGGGGGTTATCACAATGACGATCGGTATCGTTTCGGCCGCCTACATTTCTGCTGCGGTTCTCTTCATCCTGTCGCTCGGCGGCCTTTCCGGCCAGGAAAGCGCCAAGCGCGCCGTGCTCTACGGCATCATCGGCATGGCGCTCGCCGTCATCGCCACCTTCTTCGGCCCGGGTGTCGCCACCAGCTTCGGCATTGGCCTCATCATCCTGATCATGGTCGCCGCCGGCTCCATCGCCGGTTATTACGTGGCAAGCCGCGTGCAGATGACGGAAATGCCGCAACTTGTGGCGGCTCTCCACTCCTTCGTCGGCCTTGCCGCCGTCTTCATCGGCTACAATGCTCATATCGAGGCATGGCGCGTCGGCGGCCTTGATGAGGCTGCGCGTGCAACGCTCGAAGGCTTTTCCGCCATTCTCGCCCACAAGGATCCGGTCGAACTGGCAATTATGAAGGTCGAGGTCTTCCTCGGCGTCTTCATCGGTGCAGTTACCTTCACCGGCTCGGTCGTCGCCTTCGGCAAGCTGGCCGGCAAGGTCGACGGCAAGGCGAAGAAACTGCCCGGCGGCCATATGCTGAATGCCGGCGCAGCGATCCTCTCCTTCCTGCTGCTGCTTGCCTATTGCAACGGCGCAGGCGTCTGGACGCTCATGCTGATGACGCTCTTGGCCTTCTTCATCGGCTACCACCTGATCATGGGCATCGGCGGTGCCGATATGCCGGTCGTGGTCTCGATGCTGAACAGCTATTCCGGCTGGGCGGCCGCCGCGATCGGCTTCACGCTCGGCAACGATCTCCTGATCGTCACCGGTGCGCTGGTCGGCTCCTCGGGTGCAATCCTGTCCTACATCATGTGCAAGGCGATGAACCGCTCCTTCATCTCGGTCATCCTTGGCGGCTTCGGCGGCACGACGGGTCCGGCGATGGAAATCGAAGGCGAACAGATCGCCATCGATGCCGAAGGTGTCGCCAATGCCTTGAACGATGCGGACAGTGTCATCATCGTTCCCGGCTACGGCATGGCGGTGGCGCAGGCCCAGCAGGCGGTGTCGGAACTCACCCGCAAGCTGCGCGCGGCCGGCAAGGAAGTCCGTTTCGCCATCCATCCGGTTGCCGGCCGTCTGCCGGGCCACATGAACGTGCTGCTCGCGGAAGCCAAGGTGCCCTACGACATCGTCATGGAAATGGACGAGATCAACGACGATTTCCCGAATACCGACGTCGTCATCGTCATCGGCTCCAACGACATCGTCAACCCGGCAGCCCAGGAAGACCCGAACTCGCCGATCGCCGGCATGCCGGTTCTGGAAGTCTGGAAGGCCAAGCAGGTCTTCGTCTCCAAGCGCGGCCAGGGCACCGGTTATTCCGGCATCGAGAACCCGCTTTTCTACAAGGAGAACACGCGGATGTTCTATGGTGACGCAAAGAAGTCGGTCTCCGAACTTCTGCCGATGATAAAGTAGCAGAACAAACACGTTCGGGGCCGCATTGCCGGCCCCGAACAGCACTAGCGGCACGAAACCGGCTCCCCTCGAATTGAGACAGGTCAATGCGCAACATGATGACCGGTGAGTTTCATGACGGATCGATCAGAAGGATCCGAAGCCGTAACGAAAGACATGCGTCTCACCTCACCCCCGACCGATCATGCTGCACCGGCCATATTGAGTGGCCCCACGTCATCCGATCGCGTAAAAGGCCGGTGTGAGGCCCGGGACAGCTGTTGTGTGCCACCCGGTATTGCAACACTCCTGATCCTGGGTTTGGATCACCGCGGCGCAGCGCTGGAACGCCTCATCCGCTGGCGAAGATAGAATAAAGGACATCTCATGTTCGGCTGGACGGACCTGGTTATCGGCCTGATGCAGCAGACATGCGTCTATCTCGTCATCGCCTACCTGTTCAGCAAGACGCCGCTTTTCCTGCCGCTCATGCAGGTCACCGTACGCCCGTCGCGAAAGGTCGCTTGTTACGTCATCTTCTCGATGTTCTGCATCATGGGCACCTATTTCGGCCTGCATATCGATGAGGCGATCGCCAATACGCGCGCCATCGGCGCCGTGCTCGGCGGCATACTCGGTGGCCCACTTGTCGGCCTGGCCGTAGGTCTCACCGGCGGCATGCACCGTTATTCGATGGGCGGCTTCACGGCACTCGCCTGCGCAATCGCAACGACAGCGGAAGGCCTGATCGGCGGGCTTGTGCATAGCTATCTGCTGCGTCAGCGCAAGACCGATCTCCTTTTCTGGCCGCCGTTGATTGCCGGCGTCACGCTATTTGCCGAAGTCGTGCAGATGTCGATCATCCTTCTCGTCGCCGATCCGTTCATCGATTCCGCCCATCTCGTGCAGACCATTGCCCTGCCGATGATGGTGGCCAATACTGTCGGCGCGGCGATGTTCATGAATATCCTGGGCGACCGTCGCCGGCTTTTCGAAACCCATTCGACGATCTTCTCCGGCAAGGCGCTGAAGATTGCCGAGCGCGCCGAAGGCGTGCTGCGCAACGGCTTCAATGCCGAAAACAGCACCAAGGTCGCCCGCATCCTTTACGAGGAAGCAAATGTCGGCGCAGTCGCGATCACCGACCGGGAAAAGATTCTCGCCTTCATCGGCATCGGCGCAGACCACCACCTGCCCGGCCGTGCCATCACCTCGGCACAAACGCTGGAGGCGATTGCGGAAAACAAGGTCATGTATGCAGACGGCGACGAGGTGAGCTATCAATGCTCGATCCATCCCAACTGCCCGCTCGGATCATCGCTCGTCATTCCGCTCAAGGGTGAAGACAACGCCGTGATCGGCACGATCAAGCTCTATGAGCCGAAGACAAAGCTGTTTTCGACCTTCAACCGCTCGCTCGGAGAAGGTGTGGCGCGCCTGCTCTCGGCGCAGATCCTCGCCGGCCGTTATGAGCGCCAGAAGCAGATGCTGGTCGAATCCGAGATCAAGCTGCTGCATGCGCAGGTCAATCCGCATTTTCTCTTCAACACGCTCAACACGCTGTCGGCCATCATCCGCATCGATGCGGGCGAGGCGCGCAATCTCGTGCAGAACCTGTCGACCTTCTTCCGCAAGAACCTGAAACGAACAAACGACATCGTCACGCTGTCGGACGAGATCGAGCATGTGAACGCCTATCTGCACATCGAAAAGGCGCGTTTCCGCGATCACCTCCAGGTCGAAATCGATGTGCCGGAAGAGCTGGCGCAGGTGCAGCTTCCCGCCTTCTCGCTCCAGCCGCTGGTAGAAAATGCCATCAAGCACGGCACCTCGCAGCTGATCGGCGAAGGCCGCATCACCATTTCAGCCAGATGCGAAAACGATACGCTTCTCGTCTCCGTGACAGATAATGCCGGCCTGTTCGAGAAGAAGCCGAGCGCGGATATGGGGCTCGGCATGAACATAGTCGACCGCCGCACGAAAGGCCATTTCGGCGATGCCTATGGCATCGATGTGACGTGGGAACCGGAGGTCTTTACCACAGTCAGCCTGCGGCTACCGATGGGTGGCGAATGCTGCGATCATGCCTCTGAGCATGGCCATGGTCATTCGCATGAACCGGATGTCGGTACCCCGGTTCGCGCCCCATCGCGCGGCCGCTCGAAGGTCGCCCGCTTCTGGCCGACGGGCTGATCAGGTCCAAAACAGACAACACAGCCCCGTGCAGCGAAAATCGCTCCGCCACTCAGGTCCAATTCCCAGCCGCTCACGCCGCGCTGGCGCCACTGACCGAAACACCCACTCCCGCTTGCGATCTGCCTGTGTAGCTTGATGTCATCCAATGGAGGGACATCAACATGGCAAACGCCCTGACAATCGTCATCGGCACCGCCTGCATCCTCGCGATCTGCTACCGCTTTTACGGTATCTTCTTCGTGCGCAAGGTGCTCGGCGTCGACGACAGTGAAGTAACCCCGTCGCACACGCTTGCTGACGGCCGCAATTACGTTCCCACGAAGAAGTGGGTGAATGCCGGCCAGCATTTTGCGGCCATCGCCGCAGCCGGCCCCCTCGTCGGACCGGTGCTTGCCGCGCAATACGGTTATCTCCCCGGCCTGATCTGGCTGCTCGTCGGCTGCGTCATCGGCGGCGCAGTGCATGACACGGTCGTGCTCTTCGCATCGATGAAGCACAAGGGCTCGTCGCTGTCGGAAGTCGCCAAGGCTGAGCTTGGGCCGGTCGCCGGCTGGTGCACGGGTCTCGCGATGCTGTTCATCATCACCATCACCATGGCCGGCCTTTCGATGGTCGTGGTCCATGCGCTGGAACGTAACCCTTGGGGCACGTTCGCTGTCTTCATGACGATCCCGATCGCCATGGCTGTCGGCCTGTATGAAAAGATGGGCGGCAACGGCAAGATCGCCACCTATGTCGGTCTCGCCGCCATTCTCGCCTCGGTCTTTGCCGGCCCCTACGTGCAGGAATCGGCGCTCGGCCAGTGGTTCACCTTCCACTATGACACGCTCGGCATCATGCTGCCGATCTACGCCTTCCTGGCCAGCGCCCTGCCGGTCTGGCTGCTTCTGACCCCGCGCGGCTATCTGTCGAGCTTCCTCAAGATCGGCGTCTTTGCCGCCCTCGTCGTCGGCGTCGTCATCATCAACCCCGAAATCAAGATGCCGGCCCTGACCGACTTCATCCATGGCGGTGGCCCGGTTCTTGCCGGCCCGGTCTGGCCCTTCATCTCGATCACCATCGCCTGCGGTGCGATCTCGGGCTTCCACGCCTTCATCGGCTCGGGCACCACGCCAAAGCTGGTCGACAAGTGGAGCGATATCCGCCCCGTCGCCTTCGGCATGATGCTGGTCGAATGCCTGGTCGCCGTGCTCGCCCTGATCGCCGCAACCGCCCTGCCGATGGCCGACTATTTTGCCATCAACGCATCGCCGGAAGTCTTCGCCACGCTCGGCATGACGGTTCAGGACCTGCCGCGCCTTGAACAGGCAATCGGCATGGACCTCGCCGGCCGTACCGGTGGCGCCGTGACGCTCGCTGTCGGCATGACGGAGATCTTCACCAGCATTCCCTGGTTTAAGACGCTCGCCGCCTACTTCTTCCAGTTCGTCATCATGTTCGAGGCCGTCTTCATCCTGACCGCGATCGACTCGGGAACCCGCGTCGCCCGCTATCTGATCCAGGACATTCTCGGCGACCTCTGGGCTCCGATGAAGCAGATCAACTGGATGCCCGGTTCGATCGCCGCCAGCATCATCGCCTGCCTGCTCTGGGGTTATCTCCTCAACTCGGGCGATATCAACTCGGTCTGGGCGCTGTTCGGTGTCTCGAACCAGATGATGGCGTCGCTCGGCCTCACCATCGGTGCCACGATCATCCTGCGGATGTCGGCCAAGCGCATCTACATGCTGACCTGCCTCATCCCGCTCGCCTACCTGTTCGTCACCGTGAACTATGCGGGCTACTGGATGATCGCCAATGTCTACCTGAACGACGCGGCCAAGGGCTACAACCCGGTCAACGCGGCCCTGTCGATCATCATGATGGTGCTTGGCATCGTGGTTCTGGTCGCCGCCATGTTCAAGTGGAAGGACATGCTGCGCACCGGGCAAAACGGTGAAGCTCAGCTGGCGCTTTCGCCCGCAGAATAAAGAACTTCCCCGAGGCTAATCCTCCCATAGCCTCGAAACCCGGCGCATGTCTCCCACATGCGCCGGGTTTAGCGTATTTAGAGAATGCCGAGTTGCTCTTTGAGCGGCCCGAGAAAACGCCGACTGACGGGGATAGAGCGCCCCCCGAGCGTGAGGATATTGGCAACGCCATTCTCGCCGAGCGCGATATCCTTGATATGTTCGGCATTCACCATGTACTGCCGATGACAGCGGATCAGTTTCGTCCGCTCTTCGAGCGTGCGCAGCGTCAGTTCGGTAAAATGCTCGTGCCCGTCATCGCCAAGCACATAAATCCCGCCCGGCTTCGAAAAGATCGCCTCGACCTCTTCCAGTTTCATCAGGCGGATACGGTTGAGACCGGTGCACGGGATATGACGCAGCGGCGGCGCGACATCGAGCAGCTTTTCCTGCTGACCCGACTTCACCTTCCTCAGCCGCGCCAGGGTCTTCTGCAACCGCTCTTCCTGGATCGGTTTCAAAAGATAATCGAAAGCGTTTTCCTCGAAAGCCTGCAGTGCGTATTCCTCGTAGGCCGTCAGGAAAACGACATGCGGCATCCGGTCGGGATCGATCATCCGAAGCATTTCGAGCCCCGTCACCTGCGGCATCTGGATATCGAGGAACATGATTTCGGGAGACAGGCGATTGATCGCCGCGATCCCCTCAATGGCATTGGCGCATTCACCGACGATTTCGATGTCGCTCTCGTCTGCGAGCAGAGATTTCAGCTCGTCGCGTGCCAGGGTTTCGTCGTCTACAATCAGAGCTCTCATGCGCCTAAATCATCCAGGGGCAGGCAAAATGCCTTCTACAGATTTCCGTCTATGTACAGAATGCCGCAGCGTCGTCCTAGACGGCACTTGAGAAATCGACCTTGCGGCAGATCAACGATCCGCCCCATCTCCAGCGGGGAGAATTCATGCAGACGATATAGGGCTTAACGAACATGTCCCGGCAAACAGCTGTTCACCGGGACACTTTTCATTACGGCAATGAGTGAGCGATCCGGGATGGAATTCCCTCTTGGCTCACGAGACGCATCACATCACGGCGCCGATCTGCCACGGCACGAATTCCGCACCACCATAACCGAGTTCCTCACTCTTGGTCTGTTCGCCCGATGCGACCCGGATGATCAGTTCGAAAAGCTCCTTGCCCTTCTCCTCGATCGTGACCCCTGCGGTGACGATATCGCCGCAGTTGAGGTCCATGTCATCCTTCATCCGCTCATACATTTCCGAATTGGTCGAGATCTTGATGCAGGGCGTCGGCTTGTAGCCGGAAACAGAACCGCGACCGGTGGTGAACACGATCAGGTTGGCGCCCGACGCCACCTGTCCGGTGACCGAACAAGGATCGAAACCGGGGCTGTCCATGAAGACGAAACCCTTGCGATCGATCTTTTCGCCGAACTTGTAGACACCAAGCAGGGGAGCCGTCCCGCCCTTGGCAACCGCGCCGAGCGATTTTTCGAGGATCGTCGTCAACCCGCCCTTCTTGTTTCCGGGAGACGGATTGTTGTCCATCTCGCCGCCATTACGGGCGCAGTAATCCTCCCACCATTTCAGTCGCTCTATCAGCTTGTTGCCGATCTCGGCCGTTTCGGCACGACGCGTCAGGAGATGTTCAGCACCATAGACTTCGGAGGTCTCCGACAGGATCGTCGTGCCGCCATGGCGCACCAGAAGGTCCGACGCATAACCGAGAGCCGGATTGGCGGTGATGCCCGAATAGCCGTCGGAACCACCGCACTGCATGCCGATCGTAATCTCGGAAACCGGAGCGGGTGAGCGCACCGTGCGGTTGGCGAATTCCGCCACGCCGCGCAGTTCCTCGAGCCCTCTTTCGATCGTCTTGCGCGTGCCGCCTTCCTGCTGGATGGTCATGTAACGCAACATGCCATCCTGCCGGATGCGCCTTCCGCCGACGAGATCGGGGATCTGCATCACCTCGCAACCGAGCCCGACCAGAAGGATGCCGCCGAAATTCGGGTTCTGCGCATAACCGGAAAGCGTGCGGAACAGCGTGGCATAGCCTTCGCCATCCGTCGACATGCCGCAACCCGTGCCATGCGAGATCGGAACGATGCCGTCGACATTCGGGAATTCATCGAGGAATCCCGACTTTTCGGCCGCTTCCGTAATGAACCGGGCGACCGAGCCGGAACAGTTCACCGTCGTCAAGATGCCGATATAGTTGCGGGTGCCGACTTTGCCATCTGCGCGCTTGTAGCCCATGAAAGTGCGTTTTTCGGCAATTTCGGGCAGCGGAGTGTTGGCACTGGCAAACGCATAGTCCTGTTCATGCTCGCCCATGCCAAGATTGTGGACATGGACATGATCGCCGGCCGCAATATCGCTCTTGGCCTGACCGATGATCTGCCCGTAGCGCAAAACGTTTCCGCCAGCCGGTATTGCGGCGGTCGCGATCTTGTGTCCGCGCATGATGGCCTGACCGGTCGCAACACCGCTTGTCGTCAGGATGTCGCCAGCGGCGAGATCGCGCAATGCGATCTCGATATTGTCGGCAGGATGAAGGCAAATGCTGTTCTTGATCATGTATCTTTTCTCCTGATCCGGCTCCCATGCCGGTTGCATTGTCGGCCGGTCTCCAGGCCATGCATAGATTCTTGAACTGTCTCGCGCCTCAGCTGTCAGGCCGAAGCCTTTCGTCACGTTTCAGACGAAGCTGACTTGCCTCTGCCGCCACGCTTGCGAGACGGCAGGCCTGGCCGGGGAGCATCCAGACCGAGACCATCGATGTGACCGAAAACGGTCCGAAGATGGGCACGCATATGGACCACGGCCGTGTCGGCATCACCTGCGATAATCGCATCCGCGATCATCTGATGCTCGTTCAGGGCAAGCGTCATTCGATCACTGTCCTGAGTCGTGAGATATCGAATGCGATCAAGCTGCGTCTTGGCCCGCAGAATAGCATTCCATGCGCCTGCATAGCCGCTAAGTTCCGCGATCAGAGCATGGAAGACATTGTCGAGCTGATAGAACGTATCCCCGTTCCCGACAGCGGCGGCCTGCTCGCGCAGATTGGCGCGAATGCGCTCGCGCCCATCATCATCCATGCGTTTTATCGCATCTTCAACAAGCGCACATTCCAGCTTCTCGCGAATATACTGGCCAACCTTGAAGGCTTCCAGGGAGATCGGCGCAACGAATGTCCCGAAATGCGGATAGATGACGACCAGCTCTTCTTCGGCCAGCTTGATCAGAGCTTCGCGCACGGGCGTCCGACTCACTTCGAGCTCAAGGCAAAGGTCCGCCTCGGACAAGGGCGCATCCGGAGCGAGACGACCGCACACGATATCTTCCCGGATTTTTTCAAACACCTGGTTCGTCAGGCGGGAACGGCTGCGATCGACCATTCAGTTACTCATCTTCTCTATTGCGGTCAGGCTGCGCTGTCATCTTTTGCCTACCTGACGTATCGACACCTTAATGGCAGTAGATCGTGCTGCCGCGTATTTCCGCGTTCCTCAAAGTCAAAGTAAAGCCTCGGGTTTTCAATATCAAAATTACACGCATTACGTGCATATTCGGAATCTAATATCAATGGACAGAAAGTGAGCGTATCCCGCATCCGCTTCCGCTCTCAACAAAACCGGATCAACAGGTGATCACCTCACCTGGATGGAATGAAAAACACCTCTGTCAGCTTCCGACTTATCGGCGCCACCGATTTTGGCGGGGGTGAACTTCATTCACAGACAGCAATAAACGGCGCGCCCATGGCTCGCAGGCGTCCAGTCATCAACTCCATTCACGCCGCTCCTCCCTTTCTCCCGGAGATCTACCGACATCAACATATACTACCATATGGGTGATGTTGAACAGCTAAATTCAACAATGACGTGCGACATTTTTGGCAGCACTCAAAAATTGACGGTCATCATTACATTCTGATTATTTAATATAATATCAGCGCTTTACGTGGAACATATCTGAGACGGATTATCCCTCTAGACGGCGGAAGCCCTTGTGAGGACCCAAATCTATACCGTGGTAATTCCACGAATCGACCGGCAGAAATGACACGTCCATCTCTTCCGATGAACCATCGGGAAGCGCACAAACCAATATAGAACAGTCTTAGGCAGCTGCGACACCTTCGACCAACCGGTCAAGCGCCTGCGACAATTTCGCACACCTGCCCTGGCATAAATCCAATTTTTCCGATTTTTGCGGCCTCGCCACCGAGGATTTTATGACCATGATTCAATGCGGATTTCTGGAAAAAGCCGCACAATCAGGAATAGACAAACATCAAGAAATTCAACCTTTCACTCATCACGATAAGGTCATTGACATCTCGATTGACAGCAATCTAGCGTTGATCTCGTCGAAAGGAGGTCGGCTCCCCAATGAAATCACTTATACATTCTGACGTTTTATTTCCGGCCGAAAACAGTATTCGTTCCATTGCTCAAGCACTTTACAAGACGGTTTCGGATCTTCCGATCATCAGTCCCCACGGCCATACCGATCCCAAATGGTATGCCCTGGACGAACCTTTTCCGGATCCGGCCCAGCTTCTGATCGTTCCCGATCACTACATTTTCCGAATGCTTTTCAGCCAGGGCATCCGCCTTGAGGATCTCGGCGTACGCCGCCTCGACGGGTCAGCCGTAGAAACCGACGGTCGCCGGATCTGGCGGCTTTTTGCTGAAAACTATTATCTTTTCCGCGGCACGCCGACACGACAATGGATGGATTTCGTCCTTTCCAACCTGTTCGGCATCGAGGAACCACTGACCGCCAAGACTGCGGACAAGACCTATGATCTGATCGCTGAAAAGCTGGCGCTGCCGGAATATCGTCCCCGCGCCCTGTTCAAGCGGTTCAACATCGAGGTCATCGCCACCACCGAAGGCGCACTCGACGATCTTCGCTGGCACAAGGCGATCCGCGACAGCGGCTGGGATGGACGCGTGGTTACCGCCTATCGACCTGATGCCGTGGTCGATCCTGATTTCGAGGGTTTCTCCGCCAATCTCGACCAACTGGGCGACATGACGGGCGAAGACACCGATTCGTGGACCGGTTATCTCGCCGCCCACCGGAAACGCCGTGCCTATTTCAAGTCCTTTGGCGCGACGTCGTCGGACCATGGTCATGCAACGGCCGATACGGCAAATCTGTCGGACCAGGAAGCTGCGGCACTGTTCAACCGGATCCGCGCCGGCAAGTCGGATCTGGATGATCACAAGCTGTTCCGCGGCCAGATGCTGACGGAAATGGCCAAGATGAGCCTGGATGACGGGCTTGTGCTGCAGATCCATCCGGGTTCAAGGCGCAATCATTCGCCAACCGTGTTCGCCAATCATGGCCGCGACATGGGCTTCGATATTCCGGGCCGCACCGACTATGTCAGCGCCCTGAAGCCGTTGCTGGATGCCGTTGGCGCGGAGCGTGACCTGACCGTCGTGCTCTTCACCCTCGACGAGACGTCCTATGCCCGCGAACTGGCTCCGCTTGCAGGCGCCTATCCGGCACTCCGGCTCGGCCCGGCATGGTGGTTCCACGACAGCCCGGAAGGCATGCGGCGCTTCCGCGAGATGACGACCGAAACCGCCGGTTTCTATAACACGGTCGGTTTCAACGACGATACGCGCGCCTTCCCGTCCATACCGGCGCGCCACGACGTTGCTCGACGGGTCGATTGCGCATTCCTGGCGCGACTCGTCAGCGAACACAGGCTCAGGGAAGAAGAGGCCTTCGAACTGGCCACGGAGCTTGCCTATACGCTCGCGAAAAAGGCGTATCGGCTCTGAACGACGCCTAGGCGTCGGCACGAGGAGACTATCAAAAACTGGCTTCCGGAAAGCCGGAAATGGAGCATCAGCCCCATTTCCGGCAACGGGTCCGGCTGGCCGGATTTCTGATCAAATCAGTTTTAATGGAGGAAATACGAATGAAACGAACTTTAAAGACGATCCGCACGATGCTCCTTGCTGCCGGCGCAGCAGGTGTTCTTCTTGCATCTCCGGCCATGTCGCGCGATTTCAGGTCGGCCGACATTCACCCGAATGACTATCCGACCGTTCAGGGCGCTATGTACATGGGCAAGATCCTGTCCGAGCGCACCAATGGCCGCCTCGGTGTCAAGGTTTTCCCGAACGGCGCACTGGGTGACGAACGCGGCACGATCGAACAGCTGCGCATCGGCGGCCTCGACATGCTGCGCATCAGCGCTGCCGTGGTCAACAACATGGTGCCGGAAACCATCGTCATCTCGCTGCCGTTCATCTTCCGCTCCACGGCGCATGAACGCGCCGTCCTCGACGGTCCGATCGGCGACGACGTGCTGAAGGCACTGGAAAAGCAGGGCATGATCGGCCTTGCCTTCTATGACAGTGGCGCACGCTCGATGTACACCAAGAAGCCGGTCAAGACGCTTGCCGACCTTCATAACATGAAGATCCGCGTCCAGCAGTCCGACATGTTCGTGGCAATGGTCCAGGCTCTTGGCGCCAATGCAACGCCGATGCCGATGGGCGAAGTCTATACCGGCCTGAAGACCGGCATCATTGATGCTGCCGAGAACAACTACCCGTCCTATGAATCGTCGCATCACTACGAAGCAGCCAAGTATTTCACCCGCACCGAGCATGCCATGGTGCCGGAACTGCTGCTCTTCTCGAAGCCGCTCTGGGACAAGCTGCCGCCGGAAGACCAGGCTCTGATCCGCAAGGCTGCCAAGGACTCGGTCGTCGAGCAGCGCCGCCTGTGGGACGAACGTGAGCTGAAGTCCAGGGAAATCGTCGAAAAGGCCGGCAGCATCATCGGAGACGTCAACGACAAGCAGGAATTCATCGACGCGATGAAGCCCGTCTACGCCCAGTTCGCCAAGACTCCTGAACTGCAGGATCTCATCAAGCGGATCCAGGAAACGAAGTGAATTATCAAGGAAGCAGCTCCGGACCGGGGCTGCTTCTCCTCCGACAGCCTGCTCGCCGGATTTAAGGCGCCGGGCACTACAAACCTCAAGACACCGTGCATTGTACGCTCCGAAAGCCGAGCCAGGTTTTCGCGCGGGTGCGCCCGGGGGATAACATGAATACTCACAGCAAATCTGAAGCCGCTCATCCACCTGCGATGACGGGATTGCTCACGAGCATCAACGCACCGCTTGCCAAGATCGGTATGATCCTGGCAATTTCTGGTCTGCTGACGCTTGTGGGCGTCGTCTTCTACCAGGTTTTCGGCCGTTACGTACTGAACGATTCACCCAGCTGGACGGAAAACCTGGCAATCGTCCTTATTCTCTACGTCACCATGATCGGCGCTGCCGTCGGCGTCCGCGACGCGGGGCATATCGCCCTCGACTCGCTGACCGTTCTCCTGCCCCAGTACATGCAACGCTATGTGGAACTCGTCATCTACATCGCCATCTGCCTGTTCGGTGCCGCCATGGCCTATAACGGCTGGGTGCTTGGCTGGTCGGTCGCTCCCTACCTGATGCCCAATCTCCATGTGACGGAGGCCGTGCGTTACATTCCGCTCGCGGTTTCGGGCGTTCTTATCATCATGTTTTCAGTCGAACATATCATAGCCATTTTCCGTAAGGCGGAGGTTGTACCGTCATGGCACTAACCATTCTTTGTATCACTTTTGTCGGCTTCCTCATTGCGGGGATCCCGGTTGCTTTTGCGATCGGCCTGTCGGCGCTTTGCACCATTCTTTATGAAGGTCTGCCGATCGCCGTCGGCTTCCAGCAGATGATGGCGGGCATGAACGTATTTTCGTTTCTCGCCATTCCTTTCTTCATTTTCTCCGGTGAATTGATGCTGCATGGCGGCGTCGCCGACAAGATCGTCAATGCAGCCAAAGCCATGGTCGGCCATGTTCGTGGCGGCCTCGGCATGTCCAACGTCGTTGCCTGCACCCTCTTCGGCGGTGTCGCCGGCTCCCCCGTCGCCGACGTCTCGGCCATGGGCGCCGTCATGATCCCGATGATGAAGAAGGAAGGTTATGACGCCGACTATGCGGTCAACGTCACGACCCATGCTGCACTCGTCGGCGCGCTGATGCCGACCAGCCATAACATGATCATCTATGCACTGGCCGCCAGCGGCAAGGCTTCGATCGGCGCCCTGATCGCGGCCGGCATCATGCCTGCCCTGCTTCTGATGGTCTGTAACCTCGGTGCGGCCTATTACGTCGCAAGAAAACGCGGCTATCCGGCAGGCACCTTCCCCGGCTGGCACATCGTCATGCGTTCGCTCGCAGCAGCGGCACCCGGCATGCTGATCGTGGTCATCATCCTCGGCGGTATCGTTTCGGGTATCTTCACCGCGACGGAATCTGCTTCGATCGCCGTGATCTACACGATGCTTCTGACCTTCTTCATCTATCGCACGATGACCTGGGAAGCTTTCCTGGCCGCAGCAGCCAAGACGGTCAAGACGACCGGCATCGTCCTGCTCCTGATCGGCGTGTCGACCATGTTCCAGTATCTCATGGGTCTCTACGGCGTTGCCGACATGACCGGCGAGCTGATGAGCAACATCTCGACCAACCCGATCGTCATCTTCCTGATGATCAACATCATCCTGTTCCTGCTCGGCACGTTCATGGATATGGCATCGACCATCCTGATCTGCACGCCGATCTTCCTGCCGATTGCCATGCAATACGGCATGGACCCGGTTCAGTTCGGCATGGTCATGCTGCTCAACTGTGCGCTCGGCCTCAATACGCCGCCGGTCGGAACCACGCAGTTCATCGGCTGCGCGATTGGTGAAATCTCGGTCGGCGAAGTCATGAAGTCGATCCTGCCCTTCTACAGTGCGCTGTTCCTCGCCATGGCATTGGTCACTTACGTGCCGATGTTCTCCATGTGGCTGCCGCGCCTGCTGATGCACTAAGCAGCGGCCAGAAGCACAAAAGTCAGGCGCCCGGCTCCGGCCGGGCGCTTTTGCGTTCGGTTCACCCCGACCCACAAGCTCACAAAACGCCAAAAGCCGGCCGCAGTTTTTGCGACCGGCTTCATGCATCCTAGCCGCAATCGCGGCCCAAAAAGAACATTACTTGAGGAATTCAGCCCGATGCGGGTTGAAAACGTCGATCAGACGGCCAGCCTCCAGCGCCTTGACGCCATGCACCAGATCCGGCGGCACGATGAAGCTTCCGCCCTTGTTGAGCGTTTCGGTCCTACCATCGATCGTGACTTCGAAACTGCCCTCTGCAACATAGCTTGCCTGGATATGCGGATGGGAATGTTTCGAACCGATCGCGCCCTTTTCGAACACGACCTCCACCATCATCATTTCGGGCAGATAGGTCATGATACGGCGCGTGACGCCGGGTTCGGGATTGACCCATTCACCATCATCCGCCGAAACAAAAAGATCGCTTGCTGCCATAACCTGTCCTCACCTGAAATTCGTTGATGTATCGGGATATGACATAGAGCCAGATCGGCAACAACCACTACCCTGAGAAGAACTATCAAAAGACAAGCTATTGTTTTTGATCAGCTTCCTTTACCCCGCGCAAGGCTCGCAGCAGACCTGCCCCGGCGTAACTGCCGCCACCGATGAAAAGTCGCAACCGCAGCCGACGCAGCCCTTTCAGCCGGAAACGCGACCTGCTGGCATATGGCTTGCTTATTATTTCCGTCATGTCGCAAACACAGCTTGCCCGCGACAATTTGGCATGAAATGCTGTCTTTAGTTGCAATGACGAGCAACGAAATGTGAGGCGTGCTTGAGAAAACAGCAGGAACTTGCAATCGAAGTCAGGAGCGTCGGCCGTGTCTATGGCGACGGCGCCGGCCAGGTCACCGCCCTCAGCAACATCTTCCTGAATATTAGGCAAAACGAGTTCTTCACGCTTCTTGGTCCGTCCGGCTGCGGTAAGACCACGCTGCTGCGGCTGATCGCCGGGTTCGACTTCCCGACCGCCGGCGAAATCCTGCTCTATGGCGAGGACATCGCGCCGCTTCCACCCTTCAAGCGCCCGGTCAACACCGTCTTCCAGAACTATGCCCTCTTCCCGCATATGACGGTCGCGCAGAATATCGGCTTCGGGCTGGAAATGCTCGGCCGCCCAAAGCAGGAAATCACGACCCGCGTCGATGAAATGTTGGCGCTCGTCCACATGGAGCCGATGCGCAACCGCAAGGTCATGCAGATTTCCGGCGGCCAGCAGCAGCGCGTCGCGCTTGCCCGCGCCCTCGCCCCCAAGCCGAAAGTCCTGCTGCTCGACGAACCGCTCTCGGCACTGGACTACAAGCTGCGCAAGGAAATGCAGGTCGAACTGAAGCGGGTTCAGGCCGAAACCGGCATCACCTTCATCTTCGTCACTCATGACCAGGAGGAAGCGCTCGCCATGTCCGACAGGATCGCCGTCATGTCCCATGGCGAAGTCCGGCAGGTCGGCGCGCCGTGGGAAATCTATGATCGCCCTGCGGAGCGTTTCGTTGCGGATTTCATCGGCGAAACGAACTTTTTGACGGCGGACGTGATCTCGATCGACGGACAACGAACCAGGGTCCGGTTGTCCAACGGCACCACGCTGGACGCAACCTATCCCTCTGACCTCACGCCGGAAGGAAAGGTAACCATCGTCATCCGGCCAGAACATGTACAGCTCGCAGCGCCGTCAGCTGGAGCGATACTTGGCGGTCAGATCGAGGATCTCACCTATCTCGGCACCGACACCCATATCCGGGTCAGGCTTCCCGACACCTCGCTTTTCACCATCAGGCAGCAGAACAGCCGGATCGGGCCGATCGGCTTTGCCGCCGGTGATCCCGTATCGCTGACCATCAGCGAAGGCGCAGCACAAATCCTGAAGGATTGAGACAATGACCGAGCGGACGAGACAGGCCGCCTCGGCGGCACAGAGACAGGAAACCATCAATCGCTGGCTGCTCAGCACGCCTGCTCTTGCGCTGATTGCCATCGCCTCCGTCGGCCCCCTGCTTATCGTGCTCCTCTATTCGGTGCTGGCGCCCGGTTCCTATGGCGATGTGAAATGGGAGTTTTCCGGTCAGGGCTGGTTCAACGTCTTTTTCTCGCGCGACATTTTCGACGACACGGTCTCGCTCGCCGATGCGCATGTGACGATCCTCTGGCGCAGCGCAAAACTCGCCATCATCACCACCGTTCTCTGCCTCATCGTCGGTTTCCCCACCGCCTATTTCATCGCCAGCCGTGCACCGCATAACCGGTCGATCTGGCTGTTCCTGATCACAATCCCCTTCTGGACCAACATGCTGATCCGCGGTTTTGCCATCCAGGAAATGATCCGCAACGAGGGGCTCGCCAACACGATCCTGATCAAGCTTGGCATCATCTCGGCCCCGATCCAGATGCTTTACACCGATTTCGCCATCCTGCTCGGCATGGTCTATGTCCATCTTCCGCTGATGGTGCTGCCGCTTTATGCGAGCCTCGAAAAACTCGATTTTCGCCTCGTCGAGGCCGGATACGATCTTTATGCGACGCGGCTGAAGGTACTGTGGCGGATCATCATTCCGCTGGTCAAACCCGGCATTATCGCCGGCTCCATCCTCGTCTTCATCCCGGCTTTGTCATCCTATGTTATCCCGCGCATTTTAGGCGGCGGTAAGAACCTGATGGTCGGCAACCTGATCGAGCTGCAATTCGGTCAGGGCCGCAACTGGCCGCTGGGCGCGGCCCTCTCCATCACCCTCGTCATCATCGTCCTCTTCGCCATGCTTTATTACGTGAAGAATGCCGGAAAGACCGGAGGCGGCCATGCGTAAACGCTTCGATATCCGCGTTCAGCCGGGCTTCGCGACGATCGCAATGTTGTGCTTCTTCATTCTCTACGTGCCGATCTTCACGCTGGTCGTCTACGCCTTCAACTCCGGTATCTCGATCGCCCGCTGGGAAGGTTTTTCCTTCCGCTGGTTCGTCGCCGCCTGGAACAACAATCTCGTCATCGAGGCCGCAATCCGCTCCGTCCAGATCGCCGCCATCGCAGCCGTCATCGCCACGGCCGTCGCCACGCTCGCGGCAATCGCCACCACGCGAACGGCCGGTTATCGTGGCCTCACCTTCAAATATTCCTTCATCAACATGCCGTTGATGGTGCCCGAAATCGTCACCGCCGTGGCGCTGCTGATCCTCTTTTCGCGGATAAAGGTCTGGACCGGTTATTCCGGCCTCGGCTACCTCATCCTCGCCCACACCGCCTTCTGCATCCCGTTTGCCTATCTGCCGATAAGGGCGCGGCTGGAGAATATGGATCTGGCGCTGGAACGGGCGGCCGCCGACCTTTACGCCACGCCGTTCAAAGTGTTCCGCTACATCACCCTGCCGCTGCTCTGGCCCGGCATCCTTGCCGGCCTGATGCTCGCTTTCGTCATCTCGCTGGATGACATCGTCATCACCGAATTCGTCAAATCAGCCGGTCAGGAAACGCTGCCGACCTACATGCTCGGCCAATTGCGCCGCGCCATCACGCCCGAGATGAACGCCATATCGACTGTGTTTCTGCTGCTGTCGCTGGCGATCGTGACGATCTTCTTCTTTCTCAGCAGATCCAACGAAAAATCCGAATGAAAACAGGAGTGGGAACCATGAAGCATGCCGTAAAACTTGCTGCCGGTCTGGCGGTCCTCTTCGCGTCTACAACACTTGCCCATGCGGAGGGTGAACTCAACATCTTCAACTGGGGCAATTACACCAATCCGGAGCTGATCAAGAAGTTCGAAGAGGCCTACAAGGTCAAGGTGACGATCACCGACTATGACAGCAATGACACGGCACTGGCCAAAATCCGCCAGGGCGGCCACGGCTTCGATATCGTCGTGCCATCCGCCAGCGCCATGCCGGTCTTCATCAAGGAAGGCCTGCTCTTGGAATCGCGGCCCGACCAGATGGAAAACTTCAAGAACATGGACCCGCAATGGGTGGATGTCGCCTACGATCCCGGCCGTCACTATTCGGTCCCGTGGCAATGGGGCACGACCGGCGTGACCGTCGATAAATCCATCTATTCCGGCGACCCGAACACCTCCGCCATCTTCCTCGATCCGCCGCCGGAACTGGTCGGCAAGGTCAATGTCGTCCCGGAAATGTCGGATGTCATGCACATGGTCGTCACCTATGCGGGCGGCGAGCCCTGCACCGGCGACCTGACGATCCTGAAAAAGGCCCGCGACATCCTTGTCGCCGCCAAGCCGAAATGGATCTCGATGGACTACGGCACGGTCGAAAAATACACCAAGGGTGATCTTGCAGCCAGCGTCGACTGGAATGGTGCGGCCTTCCGTGGCCGTCTTGCCAACAAGAACATCGTCTATGGCTACCCGAAAGAGGGTTATCCGGTCTGGATGGACAATGCCGCCATCCTTTCCGACGCCAAAAATGTCGAGAACGCAAAGCTCTTCATCAACTTCATCATGGTGCCGGAGAATGCTGCCCTGATCTCCGCCTTTGCCCGTTATTCCAACGGCATCAAGGGTTCGGAAGCCTTCATGCCGGAAGACATGAAGACGGCGCCCGAGGTCAACATCCCGGAAGCCTCGAAAGCTGCCGGCAAGTTCAACCTCGCCTGCGCGCCCGAAGTGCAGGAACTTTACACCAAGATCTGGACCGAGCTGCAGAAATAAGCCGAACAAGGGAGGCCGACAGTGCGGGCAAGCCCCGTGCTGTCGCGACCGCAGGGACATGGACAGCATAAACGACATGACCACCGTTGACCGGGCATCGGTGACGCTTGCCAACTGGCGCGAGACACCCTTCAGCCGCTGGAGTTTCCAGAATGTCCGCGAACTGGTGCCGACATCCGAAATCTCCTGCGGCACCGAACGGCCGGAAGAGGCACTCCCCTCATCGCAATTCCTCGCCCGGGACATCGAGACCGGGCTGGACGGCATCTCGACCATCGAAGGCTTTCTGCAATACGCCCATACCGATGCCTTCCTGCTGATGAAGCGCGGCAGGATCGTCGGCGAATATTATGCCCCGCATGCCGATGTGAACGCCAAACATCTGGTCTTCTCGATCAGCAAGTCACTGACCGCCATCCTCTCCGGCATCCTTGAGGAACAGGGCTTGATCGACCCCGAAAAGCCGGTCGCCGCCTATCTGCCGGAAGCCAAGGGCAGCGCCTATGAGGACTGCCGTTATCGCGATGTGCTCGACATGCGCGTCAGCCTCGATTTCGAGGAAACCTATCTCGACAGGAACGGCCCCTTTGCCCGCTACCGCCGTGCCATGTTGTGGAACCCGGTCGAGCTGGGTTTCGAGATCGAAACGCTCGCCTCTTTCCTGATGACGCTGAAAAAGGCCGACCGGCCACATGGCGGCGGACATGCCTATCTCTCCCCCAATGCCGACCTTCTCGGCGTCGTCATCGAGCGCGTCACCGGCCGCCGCTACGGCGAGCTACTGTCGGAGCTTTTGTGGAAGCCGATGGGTGCCTGCAACCATGCCTATGTGACGGTCGACAGCATCGGCACTTCCCGCACCGCCGGCGGCGTCTGCCTGACCGCTCGCGATCTTGCCCGTGTCGGCGAGCTGATCCGCAAGGGCGGCGCGATCGACGTCGGGCAGATCATCCCCGAAAGCTGGATCGCTGACATGTTGAAGAACGGCGATCCCGAAGCCTGGAAGGCATCCAACAGCACGACCATGCCGAACGGCCGTTACCGCAGCCAGTGGTACCAGACCGGCGAACCGGACGACGCCTATTGCGCCATCGGCATCCACGGCCAATGGCTTTACATAGATCCTGAAAACGAGGCGGTGATCGTCAAACTGTCGTCGCAGCCCAATCCGCTCGACGACGAGTTGAAACAGGACAATCTCGCCTTCTTCCGAACCCTTACCCGTCTGGACCTCTGAGGAACACGCATGCAGCCCTTCGCCAACATCATAATCCTCAACGCGCGCATCCTGACCATGGACGAGGCGGCACCTAACGCGGAAGCCATCGCGATCGCCGGCAAGACGATCCTTTCCGTACGCTCCAATGACGAGATTGAGACCTTTAGAGGCCCGGGAACCCGGGTGATCGATGCGGCGGGCGGCACGGTTCTTCCCGGTTTCAACGAAGCCCATATGCATATCTTCATGGGGTCGGTCGGCCTGCGCCAGCTGTCGCTCTACAAGGTCAAGGGTTTTGACGAACTGAAGGCCAAGGTCTCTGACTATGCGGCGAAGAACCCGAAGCTGAAACTGCTTCTGGCCCGTTCTGCCGATTACACGATCCTGTCTGAAACCGAACGCACCACCCGCCACGATCTCGACCGCGTCATCTCCGATCGTCCATTCGCAATGATCTCGCCGGATCATCACACCGCCTGGGCCAACACCAAAGCGCTGGAACTCGCCGGCCTTCTGAATGGCAGGCAGGTGAGCGTCGGCAACGAGGTTGTCATGGGCGAGGATGGCCTCGCCTCCGGTGAACTTCGCGAAGCCGACGCCATGCAGCCGGTCTTTGATCTGAGCGAAACCGGTGGCCGTGAAGGCCTCGGCATCGGCACCGGCGGCGAACCGGGCAGCGTCACGCCGCAAGAACGCGCCATTGACCTAGATATCATCCGCGATGGCCTCGCCTATTGCGCATCGCTGGGCATAACCTCGATCCAAAACATGGACGGCAATCTCTACCAGCTGGAAATCCTCGAAGAGATCGAAAACACTTCGGGCCTGCCCGTTCGCGTGCGCATGCCCTATCACATGAAGAATTTCATGCCGCTCTCCGACCTTTCGGAAAAAGCCGCCACATGGCGCGACCGTTTCCACACCGACCGGCTGCGCTGCAATTTCGTAAAAATGTTCATCGATGGCGTGACCGAAGGCGAAAGCGCGGTCTTTCTCGAAGACTACGCCCACAAGCCCGGCTGGAAGGGCGATCCGCTGTTCAGCCAGGAACATCTGAACCAGATCGTCACCGAGGCCGACCGGCTCGAACTCCCGGTCGCCGTCCACGCGATCGGCGATGGCGCCGTGCGCATGGTGCTCGATGCTTACGAGGCGGCGGCAGAGGCCAACGGCAGTCGCGATGCCCGCAACCGCATCGAACATATCGAGGTGGTGCATCCGGATGACGTCCCTCGTTTCAAGAGCCTCGGCGTCATCGCCTCGATGCAGCCCACCCATCCGCCCGGCAATGCCGGCCTGCCGCTCGAACCCTATCTCTCCTTCATCGGCCGCGATCGCTGGCCGCTGGCCTTCGCCTGGCGGACGCTCGCCGATGCCGGAGCGGAGATCGTCTTCGCCACCGATTGGCCGGTCTCGCCACTCGACCCGATGGGCTGCATCCATGATGCGATGACGCGGCAGCGCTGGGCTGACGATCTGCCGGACCAGCGCCTGACGCTGACCGAAACGCTTGCCGCCTATACCAGCACCGGCGCCCATGTCGAATTCATGGAAGACCGAAAGGGCATGCTTAAGCCGGGTTATCTCGCAGATATCGTGCTTCTTTCGAGCGATGTCGAAGCAGCCGCCTCCGAACATCTCGCCTCGATCCGGCCGGTCGTGACGATCTGCGACGGCAAGATCACCTACGAGAAAGCCCCCGTCTGAGCCAACGGTAAACCCGCCGCAGAATGCACCACAAAGCCGGTTGAACCGCACCTCTTTGTTTGTATCTTCGTGCAGCCACATCAGCGCATAAAAGTGACGCAGGAGAATGCCATGACCGAAGCCGCCGACATCCACCTCTCCTATGCCGACCTCGTGGCGCTCTTGCAAAAGATCTTCGTCAGGAACGGCGTCTCCGAAAGAAATGCGAAGATCCTTGCGGAAAACTGCGCATCCTGCGAACGCGACGGCTCACTCAGCCACGGCATTTTTCGCATGGCCGGTTACGTCTCGTCACTCAACAGCGGCTGGGTCGATGGCAAGGCGGTCCCTGAAGTGGAGGATGTCGGCCCGGCCTTCGTCCGCGTCGATGCCAAAGGCGGCTTCACCCAGCCGGCCATGCTTGCCGCGCGCCCATTGCTGATCGAGAAAGTGAAACAAAATGGCGTCGCCGTCCTTGCGATCCGCCGCTCCCACCATTTCAGCGCGCTCTGGCCAGATGTCGAACCCTTTGCCGAAGAGGGGTTTGTCGCGCTGAGCGTCGTCAACAGCATGGCCTGCGTCGTGCCTCATGGCGGCAAGAAGGCCGTGTTCGGCACCAATCCCGTCGCTTTCGCTTCGCCGCGCGCAGGCGCAGCTCCCTTCGTGTTCGATCAGGCATCGAGCGCAATTGCCCATGGCGATGTGCAGATCGCCGCCCGCGCCGGCCATGACCTGAAACCCGGCATGGGCGTCGATCGCGAAGGCCAGCCGACCACCGATCCGAAGGCCATTCTCGATGGCGGCGCGCTGATGCCCTTCGGCGGCCACAAGGGCAATTCCATCGCCCTGATGGTCGAAATCCTCAGTGCCGCGCTGACCGGCGGTTATTTTTCCGGCGAGTTCGACTGGAGCGGTCACAAGGGCGCACAGACGCCGTTCACCGGCCAGTTCTTCATCGTCATCGATCCTGCCCGCGGCGGCAACCACGTCTTTGCCGAACGTGTTGCGGGCATTTGCGATCTCGTTCTGGAAGCCGGCCAGGAACGCCTGCCGGGCGACCGCAGGCATGTGACACGCGCAAAGGCGGAGAAGAACGGAATTCCGCTAACCGCCGAAAATCATGGAAAGCTCAAGGCGCTGGCCGAAGGCTGAGCCGATATCAAACATGCTGGCCGCCATTGATGTGGATTTCCGCACCGTTGATATAGGACGACTGCTCGGTGCAGAGGAAATAGATGGTTTTGGCAACTTCGGCAGTCGTTCCGAGCCGACCTAACGGCACCTCGGCCTTCACCAGTTCATCGGTTCCCGGCGACAGGATCGATGTGGCGATCTCGCCAGGAGCGATGGCATTGGCACGCACGCCGCGCGGGCCGAACTCATGCGCGAGTTCGCGGGTGAGCGAGGCAAGACCGGCCTTCGAGGCAGCATAGGCGACGCCCGCAAACGGGTGAACGCGGGAACCGGCAATCGAGGTGACGTTGACGATCGATCCGCGCGCAGCCTCGAGCTCCGGTATCAGCGCCCGCGCCAGAAGCGCCGTCGAGATGAGGTTGACGTTCAGCACTTTCGTCCAGGTATCCGCATCCGTACCCGCGACACCCAATCTGGCGCCATCGGCACCTTTGGGAGAAATCCCGGCATTGTTGACGAGCGCCGCCAGCTTGCCGTCGGGCAAACGTTGCCGCACCTCGGCAACCAGGTCATCGATGCTGGAAAGATCGGCCAGATCCGCCTGGATATGGCTCTCGCGTGCGGAAGGCCAGCGGCATTCCTCGGAAAACGGCTGACGTGACACGGTCAGAATGCGCCAGCCATGTTCCATGAACAGCTTGACGGTCGCGTGGCCAATGCCGCGACTGGCACCGGTCAGAAGCATGTAGGGGGTGGTAGTCAAAGACGAACTCCCTGAAATCGACAGAACCTGCAACTGGATGTTGGCCTAAACATGGGCCGTGAAACCATTTCAGGTCTGCTTCGCAATTGCGAAGAAATTGCGCTTCACGCCCGGAATTTCAACTAGCAATTCCAGCAAAAGTGGGAGCCGGTTTTGCGTCCGGAATTGCGTTGAACAAAGAGGGAGAGAGCAGTTTCGCGTTTCGAAGAAAGTCGGAAATGCTCTAGCAAACAATCGCCAATATATCCTGAGACAGAGCAAATCCGTTTATCCAGGACGAGAAAACCCTGCACCACAGGTGGTACAGGGTCCTATATAACTCCAGTGGCGGCTCAGGCTTATGCCTGAAGATTGGCAGCCTGCGACGTCTTTCGACCGCTCTCGATAAGCGCCTTGGTGTATTCCTCGCGCGGCGCGAGAAAAATCTGCTCGGTATCGCCCTGTTCAACGATCTCGCCGCGCTTCATCACGATCGTGCGGTCGCAGATCTGCCGGATGACGGCGAGATTGTGCGAGATGAACACGTAGGTGAGGTTCAGTTCGGAACGCAGTTCCTGCAGGAAGTCAAGCACCTGCGCCTGAACCGAGATATCGAGCGCCGAAGTCGGCTCGTCGAGGATCAGCAGGCGCGGATTAAGTGCAATCGCACGGGCAATGCAGACACGCTGCTTCTGGCCGCCGGAAAGCTCGTGCGGGTAGCGATACTTGAACATTTTTGGCAGTTGCACGATGTCGAGCAAGGCCTCGGCGCGTGCCTCGATATCCCGCCGGCTCATGTTCGTCTGGATGCGCAGCGGTTCCCCGATCGCGTCGCCGATCGTGTGACGACCGTTCAGCGCCGAATGCGGGTTCTGGAAGACGAACTGCATGTGCCGGCGCATCTGCCGCAAGGGCTCGCCGGACAGGCCGGAAATATTCTGCCCGTCGAAGATGATATCGCCTGATGTCGGCTCGATCAGACGCATCAGCATGCGTGCGAGCGTCGACTTGCCCGAACCGCTTTCGCCGACCACGCCGAAAATCTCGCCGGTCTTCACGGCAAGACTGATCGAGTTGACCGCCGTGAAATCGGCACCGGCCTGCGTGCGATATACCTTCTTCAGATCGATGGCTTCGAGAAGATTGCCGCGCTTGGCGGGCTTTGCTTCCGCAACCTCCGCCGCTACCCGTTCCGGCGGGACATCGATATCCGGCACGGCAGCGAGCAGGCGCTGCGTATATTCGTGCTGCGGACGGTTGAGGATGTCCTGCGTCATCCCCTGCTCGACGATCTCGCCCTTGTACATCACGGCACAGCGCTTCGCGACGGTGGCGATCGCGCCGATATCGTGGCTGATCATGATGACGGTGAGGTTGAGCTTTTCGACCAGCGAATTGATCAGGTCCAGCACCTGCGCCTGCACGGTCACATCGAGCGCCGTCGTCGGTTCGTCGGCGATCAGGATATCCGGCTTGCCGGCCAGCGCCATGGCGATCAGGATGCGTTGGCGCATGCCGCCGGACAGCTGGTGGGGATATTGCGAATAGAGCATGGACGGGTTCGGCAGGCCGACCTGATCGAGTAGTTCCTCGGTGCGCGCACGCCGCGCCGCCTTGGAAGAGACGCCCTGCCCCGCAGCCTTCTCATGCGCCGCGATGACATCGGAAATCTGCCGCCCGATCGTAAACAGCGGGTTCAGATAGGTCATCGGGTCCTGGAAGATCATCGAGATGCGGATGCCGCGGATCTTCGTCCAGTCCTTCTCCGGCAGGTTGGTGATGTCCTGCCCGTCAAACGAGATGGATCCTTCGACGACCTTGGAATTGCGCGGCCCGATGCCGAGCACCGAGCGCACCAGAACCGTCTTGCCCGAACCGCTCTCGCCGACGATACCGAGCGTGTCGCCGCGGTTGACGGTAAGGTTGATGCCTTTCAGCACATGCACCGGGCCATCGAACGTGCCGATATCGAGCCGGTAATTCTTGATGTCGAGCAGAGCTGTCATCGGTCGCGGCTCCTTGGATCGAGAATATCACGCAGGCCATCACCCAGAAGGTTGAAGCCGAGCACGGTGAGGAAGATCGCAGCACCCGGGAAGAGCGAATACCACCACCAGTCCGGCATATAAGTACGCGCGACCGAGATCATCGCACCCCATTCCGGCGACGGCGGCTGGGCGCCAAGCCCGATGAAGCCGAGGCTGGCGGCAGACAGGATCGCCATGCCCATGTCCATGCTCATCTTGACGATGATCGGCGACATGCAGTTCGGCAGGATATGGTGCCAGAGGATCCACGGCGTCTTCGCGCCGATCGAGCGGGCGGATTCGATGAACAGCTCTTCCTTGATCGACAGCGTCTTCGCCTCGACCAGCCGCACGTAACCGGGCCACCAGACGATGGCGAGCGCCAGCACGCAATTGGTAATGCCGGGGCCGAGTGCGGCAACGATGGCAAGCGCAAGCGCCAGACCGGGAACGGCGAGGAACAGTTCGGTCACGCGCATGATCACCGCACGAACCCAGCCGCCGCGATAACCGGCAATGATGCCGAGCGTGATGCCGACGATCGCCGCGATGCCGGTGATGACCACGCCGATCCAAAGCGACGTCCGCGCCCCGATAATGACGCGCGAAAAGATGTCGGCACCCATTTCATCCGTGCCGAACCAGTAGGTGCTGCTCGGCGGCTGCAATTTGGCGGACATGTTGATCGCACCGCTTGCCGCTTCCGGATAAGGCACGATCAGGGGGCCGATGGCGGCCAGGATTAGGAACAGCACAACGAGCGAGAGGCCGAGCATCGACGAAAAGCTCTTGCGGAACATGTGCGCATAGAGCCGCCATTGACGGATCTGGCTTGCATGGCGCTCGCGGAAGGTGAGCGGGCGCGTGTCTTCCATTGGGGTGTCGATAGGGGTCATGGGATGAGCCGTCATCACGCTTTCCTGAGACGCGGGTCGATCCAGGCATAGGCGAGATCGACGAGGGTGTTGGCGACGATAAAGAAGAAACCGATCATCAGCGTCACGCCAACCACGGGCTTGAAGTCGGAGGACAGCGCGGACGAGACGGCATAAAGCCCGATGCCCGGCCAGTCGAACACGGTTTCCACCAGAACGGTGGAGCCGAGCATCCAGCCGAAACGCAGGCCGATCATCGCCAGCGTCGGCAACATGGCGTTCTTCAGCGCATAAAGCGCGATGATGCGGAAGGACGAGATGCCGTGGGCGCGGGCGGCGACGATATAATCCGACTGCAGCACTTCGATCATCTCGGCGCGGTTGACGCGCAGGATCGAGGCAAGACAGGGGAAGGAGAGCACGATCGCCGGCAGGATGATATGCTGCAGCGAGGTCCAGAAGGTCGAGAAATTGCCGGCAATCAGGCTGTCGACCAAAAGCAGGCCTGTAACGAATTCCGGCGGGCGGGTGACGAGCGGCAGGCGCCCCGAGACGGGCAGCCATTCCAGATCGACGGAAAACAGCAGCTGCAGCAGGATACCGAACCAGAAGGCCGGGATCGCCACGCCTGAAATCGAGAAGATGCGCGTCACCTGGTCGAGCGGCCCATCCTTGTAGACGGCCGACAGCATGCCGAGCGGAACACCGATGACGATGCCGAGAAACATCGCGACGAAGACGAGTTCCAGCGTCGCCGGCGCATAGCGCATCACTTCTTCCAAGACCGGCCGCGTGGTGACGATCGAGGTGCCGAGATCACCGCGAACAAGCTCGCCCATATAGACGATGAACTGTTCCGGCAGCGACTTGTCGAGACCATATTCCGTGCGGATCGTCGCGACCATATCCTCGGTCGCATTGGGACCGGCCACGAGACGGGCCGGATCGCCGGGCGCGACATTGGTGATGAGAAATGTCAGCGCAGCTATGCCGATCATCGTGCCGACCAGCGTCAGCAACTTTCGGAAGGCGAATGTCAGCATCGTCTTCTCCGTTTGTTATGATTGGCGCATGGCCCGCGGTTGGGGAAAGCGGACCATGCGCGCTATTCTGGCTTGAGTGAGGGGACTTCAGCCAGTGTTTATTCAGCCTTCACCCACAGCGGGTAGATGTCGACTTCCCCGGTGAACCGGACCGGGCTGAACTGGAAGCCCTGCAGATAATCACGGCGCGCCCAGCGGCGGTTCTGCAGCATGCCGAACACTTCCGGCTGGTCGGCAACGATCTGGGTCTGGATGTCGGCATAGAGTTTTGCGCGCTCATCCCAGTTCGACGAGGAACGGGCCTTGTCGATCATCTCGGTGACCTTCGGATTGTCGTAGAACATCATCGCGAAATACTGGCCCCAGCTGTTCTTGTGATACTGGTAGGCGACAGCATCCGGATCGGTGGAAACCGGGGTCGTGTAGACCGAGGTCATCGCAGCCGAGGTCTCGACCTTGGAACCGTTGGCGACCATGTTCGGCCACTGTTCCGGCTTGATCTCGACATTGATGTTGAGCGGCTTCAGGCTGTCGAGCAGCACGAGACCGATGCGGCGGGCTTCTTCAAGTCCGGCAACGTGAACATAAGGCAGGGTGATGCCGCCGTTCGGATAACCGGACTTCGCCAGATATTCCTTTGCCTTGGCAAGGTCCTGACGCGGGATGCCGGGCACGTCGATATGGCCGCGCATCGCATCCGGGATCGGGCTCGTCTCGAGAGACGCAGCGCCGTTATAGACCTGGATCAGCGCATCATAGTCCATCGCATAGGCAATTGCCTTGCGCAGGTTGATGTCGGCGGTCGGCCCCTGCTGCGTGTTGAACTTGATGCCGAAGGTCGTCATGCCCTTGTGGTCTTCGATGGCGATGCCCTTGGCACGCGCGATCTGGACGTAATCGTCCGGCGTCAGGCCTTCGACGATATCGGCTTCCCCGCGCTGCAGAGCAGCCTTCTGGGCGGCGGGCTCGCGGATGATCTTGTAGATCACGCCGGCCGGACGGTTTTCCTCGCCCTGCGGCCAGCCCTTCCAGTAATCGGCAACGGCTTCTGCTTCATAAAGAACATTCGGTTCCCAACGGCCGAGCTTGAACGGGCCGGAACCGGCTTCGTTGTCGGTCAGCCACTTCTGGCCGTAATCGCCGTCAACTTCATTGGCCTTAACCTGGGCCGGGTTGACGATGTACCACCAGGGCAGGAAGGAAAGGAACGGCGTATAGGGAGCCTTCAGCTCGAACTTGACGGTATAATCGTCAACGACGCTGATGCCTTCCGGCGCCAGAAAGTCCTTGAGCATCCAGGCGACGCCCTTGTTGAGCTTCAGGCCGCGCTCGAAGGAGTAACGGATGGCTTCGGCAGTAACCGGGTCGCCATTGTGGAATTTTGCGTTCTTGACCAGATGGAAGGTCCAGGTCTTGCCGTCTTCGCTGGTTTCCCACTTTTCGGCGAGCCAAGGCTTGATGACAGCCGGATCGCCTTCGTACTTGACGAGACCATCATAGACGGCCTGCTGCATCATGCGGGTCGACCAGTCGTAGCGGATATGCGGATCGAGAACCGGGATGGCCTGACGGCCGCCGAACACGATGACATTGCCCTTGTCGGTGCGCTCGAAAGCGCTGGCAGGGGTGCCGAGAACCGACGAGGCGAGAAGCCCCGCGATTGCGATATTCCTGATGATTTTGCCGAACATGTAGTTCCCTCTCTTATTAGACGGCTTTTAGATCAGACTGACTTTCAACCCTTAAAGCATCTGGCGAACGACGCTCGCCACCAACCGGCGCGACAGAAGCACCGGCGCATCGATCGATTTACGTACTTCCTCATGCATCTCGGCCGAATAGCCCATGCAATGCATGACGATGAGATCGCAACCGTCCAGCAGCTTCGCCCGCTCAGCCATCTCGTCGCCGGCATAAGGCGATGCGGAAACGAGGCTCGGATTGCCCGGCAGCACATGACGCTCTTCGAAATCCCGAATCTGCCGTTCGAGCGGCACAATGACGCCAAGCTTGCGGGCAGAAGCGGCAAGCGCCTCGACGGTGGAATCGACGATCCGCTGGGCCTCGACCACGAGCGTATTCTTCAAAGGCTCGATCTTCGTGCCGGTGCACAGAAGAACGATCAGATCGAAACCTTCGCCATCGATCTTCTGTAGAAGCACGTTGAGCTTCTCTTCCGTCAGCGCCTTCGAAGAAACGATCTCCTCGCCGCTCGCAAGACGCGTCGCAAACGAATGCTCGCCATCCCTGGCGCGCATTGCATCGAGTTCCGCCGGGCTCATACCGTCCAGCACGCCGAACTCTTCATGCACGATACGGCCTTCCGGCAGGCCGAGGGTAATTTCGGCCATCATTTCAGGTACGAGGTCGACGCGTGGTGTCTGACCGATAGTCACGAAGGCAATCTTGGATGTGGAAGCCATGCTCTCGTTCATTCCCTGCTTTATCTTGTTGGCAGGGAGCCTAGCGCTCGAATGCGCGACTTCACTATAGGGTAATGCCCCTAGTGGGTAACAATTCGGAAAGATCTTTTGCGATCATTTTTTAGGCAAATCGCCTTTTTCACGCAATTTTCTTACGCAATTGAGATTATTTTTGTTACGGATGGCCCGCAGCGACAACCATGCGGATCAGCGCGTTCGATGACGTCACCTCCATTTTCGCCATCACGTTGGAGCGGTGGATCTCGACCGTCTTCGGGCTGATGCCGAGCTGGCGCGCAATCGCCTTGTTGGACAGGCCTTCGGCCACCAGCGAAAGCACCTGTCGCTCGCGCGGCGTCAACCGCTGCAGCTTTTCCGAAAATTCCGCCGGAACGCCGGGCAATGCTACCGGATGCGTGCCGTGCAGAAGCAGGCGAATTGCGCTGACAACGATGCGGCGGGCGAGCACCACCGGCTTACCGCTCGCCTTGGCGACCGTCTGCCTGTCGGCCTCGGTAAAACTCACCGAATTCAACACGATGATCTCTGCGTCCGCGAGATCGAGCAACGCCCCCGCCAGCAACCGCTTGTCGCCATCCGCGGCATAGCTTGCGGTGATCTTGTAGGGCGAAAGTGCCGGGATATCGAGCTCGTCGATCTGCTGTTCCAGCGGCTGGATCAAACCTACGGCAGACCCATGTGCGGCAAGCGAAATCACCGTCGATTCCATCGCGCGCTGGGCATTCACGGTCGGACACGTGCTCTCGAAATCCCGGAAAAGTCCGGTCGACAGGATCACCACCAGATCGAATTCGTTGGGCTGGAAGGCGGCGGCGATCTTCGCCATGCGCTCGGCAATGCGCGGCTTGGAAACGACGATACTGCTGCCATCGGCAAGCCGGGTGACGATACTGGTCTCGCCGGGCCGCACGTTCAGGTCATTGATCTCTACAGGCGACAGCCCATCCAGAGCGCCGATTTCCAGCGCTTCTATCGGCAGATCGAGGTTCTCCAGCATGTCGTCTATAATGTCCGAACGTGGCGACTGGCCGACGCTCAGGAACATCACGCGATGGGGTGGTTCCGCTGCTTCCGCGATGGTCGAAGACGGAGTTTGAGGATGCTTCGTCACGGGCAGGGAATCGGTCCTTCTGATCGTATCGTCAACTTCGTTCTAGACATGCACAAATTAAAGGCAAGCCCATTCTAGGGGCAGTCCCCTATAGGCAGCCCTCGCCTCACATGGCTAGGTTCTAGCACATTATTCGGAGGCAAACATGATCCGTGATTTCGATGAGAGCGAGATCGACCCCCTCGCGATTGGTGCCTGGATTCTCGGGACCGGTGGCGGTGGCAGTCCTTATCTGGCTCAGCTCAACCTGAAAAAACTCTACAAGGACGGCAAGCGCATCAAGCTTATCGACCCGAACGCACTGGATGATGGCGATGCCGTCGCCGTGGTTTCCAAGATGGGCGCACCGCTTGTCGGCCAGGAACGTCTGGTGGACCCGGCTCATCTGGCCCGCGCCATGCAGCTGATGGAAGAATATACCGGCCGAAAATTCCGCGCCGTGATGAGCGTCGAAATCGGCGGCGGCAACGCGCTGTCGCCCTTCCTCGCAGCCGCCATGCTGGACATTCCGGTGGTTGACGCCGACGCGATGGGCCGTGCCTATCCGGAAGCGCAGATGACCAGCTTTGCCATCGGCGACCTGCCGATGTACCCGCTGACGCTCGTCGATTGCCGCGACAACGAGGCGATCGTTGCCAAAGCCGCGTCGTGGAAGTGGATGGAGCGCATCTCGCGCAAGATCTGCACCGAAGTTGGCTCGACCTCTGCCACATGCAAGGCGCCGCGCACCGGCAAGGAAGTCAAGGAATGGGGCGTGCTCCACACCGTGACCAAGGCCGTCAGCCTCGGCCGTGCGGTTCTTGAAGCCCGCGCTGCCCATGCAGATCCGATTGCAGCCGTTTTGGCCCATGAAGGCGGCAAGATCCTGTTCAAGGGCAAGGTTGCCGACGTGGATCGTACCACGACCGGCGGCTTCCTTCGCGGAGCGGCCCATCTCGAAGGTCTGGACGACGATCGCGGCTCCAAAGTCGAACTCGCTTTCCAGAACGAATGGGCAGTCGCCTTCCGCGATGGCCAGCCGATCGCCATGACGCCGGACCTGATCTGCCTGCTCGACACCGTGTCGGGCGAAGCGATCGGCACGGAGACAGTGCGTTACGGCCAGCGCGTCACTGTCGTCGCCCTGCCGGCACCGGATGTCCTGACCAGCCCCAAGGGTCTGGAACATGTCGGCCCGCGTGCCTTCGGATATGATCTTGATTTCAAATCGGTGTTTGCAGCATGAAGCGGATCGGAATTGACGTCGGCGGCACCAATACGGATGCCGTGCTCATCGATGGCGAGAAAGTCGTTTCCGCCATCAAATTTCCCACCACAGCGGATGTGATGCAGGGCGTCGTCAACGCCATAGGTCACGTCGTCTCCTCGCAGACGCCGGGTGCATCTCCGATCGACGCCGTGATGATCGGCACGACGCATTTCACCAATGCCGTTGTCGAGCGCGCCCGCCTCGAGCGCATCGCCGCGATCCGCATCGCCATGCCGGCCGGCGCATCGCTGCCGCCGATGATCGACTGGCCGGACGACTTGCGCGAAAGCGTCGATCCCCTGTCCTTCATGGTCCATGGCGGCCACGAATATGACGGCCGTCCGCTGGTGCCGCTTGCCCGCGACGAAATCCGCGACGCGGCAATGAAGATCCGCGACGCCGGCATCACCTCCGTCGGCATCACCGCGCTCTTCTCGCCGCTGACTGCCGAATGCGAGCTGGAAGCAGCCGAGATCGTCCGTTCGGTCATCCCGGATGCGCGCATCACGCTGTCGCATACCCTCGGCCGCATCGGTCTTCTGGAACGCGAAAACGTCACGCTTTTGAACGCCGCCCTTCAGGGCCTCGGCCGCAAGACGATCGACGCCTTCAAGGATGCTCTGGTCAAGGCAGGCGTCAATGCGCCCTTCTACCTCACTCAGAACGACGGCACCGTCGTGCTGGCGGATGTCGCAGCGGCCAATCCGGTCTACAGCTTCGCGTCGGGCCCGACCAACTCCATGCGCGGTGCGGCCTTCCTCACCGGCCTGAAGGAAGCCATGGTCATCGACGTCGGCGGCACGACCTCCGATATCGGCTGCCTCGTTGGCGGTTTCCCGCGGGAAGCCAATAACGTCGTCGAAGTCGGCGGTGTGCGCACCCTGTTCCGCATGCCCGACCTTTTGCCCATGGCACTCGGCGGCGGCACGATCATCGATCCGGAAACCCGCAAGATCGGCCCGCGCTCGGTCGGCTACCGCATCACCGAAAAGGCGCTCGTCTTCGGCGGCGATACTCTGACCACGACCGACGTTGCCGTCGCTGCTGGCCTCGTCGAAATCGGCGACCGCGACCGCGTCAAGCATCTCGACAAGGCAATGGTTGCCGACCTTCTGAAGCGTATCGAAGCCATGGTGGAAGACGGCGTCGACCGGATGAAGACCTCGGCCGAAGGCGTCAGCCTGATCGCCGTCGGCGGCGGTGCCTTCCTCATCCCGGAAAAGCTCAAAGGCGCCAGCGAAGTGCTGCGCGTCGAACATGCCGGCGTTGCCAACGCACTCGGTGCGGCGATGGCGCAGGTCTCCGGTGAAGTCGATCAGGTGTTTTCCGAGATGTCGCGCGACAAGGCGCTTGCCGAAGCCGAGCGTATCGCCCGCGAACGTGCGATCGAATCCGGCGCCGATCCGAAGTCGATTGTCACGCTGGATACGGAAGACATCCCGATCGCCTACCTGCCGGGTGATGCCCGCCGTGTGCGCGTCCGCGTCGTCGGCGACATCGCCTTCATGAAGGATCAGCAGAAACAGGCTTCGTAAACGCAGTTTACCGCGCTACCGTAGCACAAAAATCGATGTCCCCGACCTCCTTGAGGATCGGGGACTTTCCACATTGAACAGGCGAGGAATGCGTCATGAAGGCCATGTATTACGAAGCGTTCGAACAGATGCCGGAGATCAGGACGCTTCCCGATCCCGAGCCGACCTTCGGCGGCGTGGTCATCAAGGTCGGCGCGACGGGTCTGTGCCGCAGCGACTGGCATGGCTGGAAGGGCCATGACCCGGATATCAGGCTGCCCCATGTTCCCGGCCACGAACTGGCTGGCAAGGTTGTGGCGACCGGCAAGGGCGTCATGCGCTTCAAGGTCGGTGACCGCGTTACCGTACCCTTCGTTTCCGGCTGCGGCCATTGCGCCGAATGCCATTCCGGCAACCAGCAAGTCTGCCCCGACCAGTTCCAGCCAGGCTTCACCCATTGGGGCTCGTTTGCCGAATATGTCGCGATCGATTACGCCGACACCAATCTCGTACATCTTCCCGAAGAGATCGACGACGCAACGGCCGCAAGCCTCGGCTGCCGCTTCGCCACCTCCTTCCGCGCCGTTGCCGATCAGGCCCGCACCGGCCCCGGTGATTGGGTCGCCGTCCACGGCTGCGGCGGCGTCGGCCTCTCCGCGATCATGATCGCGACGGCCCTCGGCGCCAACGTCATCGGCATTGATCTCACCGAAGACAAGCTGGCCATGGCGCGCCAATGCGGTGCCGTCGCCACCATCAATGGCGGCTCCGTGCCGGATGTGGTGGAAGCCGTACGCGAAATCACCAAGGGCGGCGCGCATGTCTCGATCGACGCGCTCGGCCACCCGACAACCTGCTTCAACTCGATCAAGAACCTGCGCCGCCGCGGCCGCCACGTTCAGGTCGGCCTGATGCTCGGCGCGCATTCGACCCCGCAGATTCCGATGGCGCAGGTCATCGGCCATGAGCTGGAAATCTACGGCAGCCACGGCATGCAGGCCTGGCGTTACGACGCGATGCTTGCCATGCTGACCGCCGGCAAGATGAAGCCGCAGCAGCTGATCTCCAAGCGTGTGAGCCTCTCAGAAGGCGTCACCGAACTGGTCAATCTCGACAAGGCCGAGACACCCGGCATCGCCGTCATCACCAGCTTCTAAATCTGGCGAGAAATCCGGGAGGCTCGAAAATCAGCCTCCCACAAACGCATCCTGATTATCCTGCACCAGCGCCGTCAGATAATCGGCAACAGCCCGCACGCGCGGAACCCGGCTCATGTCGCGATGGCGCACGATGTAATAATGCCGAGTCAGCTGCACCTCACCGGGCAGCACGATCTCCAGTTCGCTCTGCCGGCTGGCGATGAAATGCGGCAGAATGCAGAGCCCAAGCCCGTTCAGCGTCGCCGTCAGCTGCGCGAAAATGCTGGAACTCTGGAATTTCGGCTTGATGCCGGGATGCACGTCGCCGAGATAATCCAGCCCCGGCGCGAAGATCATGTCTTCGATATAACCGATGAACGGATGATCGAGCAGGTCTTCCCGCCGCTTCAGCGGTGCCGCACCGGCCAGATAGCGCTTAGATCCATAGATGTTGAGCTTGTAGTCGGTGATCTTCTCGATCAGGTAAGGCCCGGCCTTGGGCGGATCGAGCGCAACCGCAATATCCGCCTCCTTGCGCGACAGCGACATGATCTGCTGGATCGTCACCAGTTCCAATGAAAGGCTCGGATGCCGCGCGGTAAAATCTCCGAGATGATGGGTAAGGAAGAAGTTCGAAAAACCCTCCGGCGCGCTCAGCCGCACGACGCCCTGATGCGCCGCATTGCCCGATGTGATCTCGGCCTGTAAGCGATCGGCTTCCCCCTCCATCCGCTCCGCCGTCTCGACGAACCGCTGGCCTACCGCTGTCAGCACGTAACCACGCGGATTGCGCTCGAAAAGCTTGACCTTCAGGGCAAATTCAAGCCGGTCGATGCGGCGCGAGACGGTGGCATGGCTGGTGCGCAGGTGGCGCGCCGCAGTCGACAACTGCCCCGTTCGGGCAACCGCCAGAAAATACTGTAGGTCATCCCAGGTAAAGATGGGATTGCCGCTCATAACCCCTCCCCGGCTCGAGCCGATCTGTTCAAAAATGCACAGATGCTGTTTGCAATTAATAGTGGCGAGCTTCTTGCGTCAACGGCCGTTTTCCTCAACCATGTGCTTATGGAAGAGCTGCTTTGAGGAGGGCGGCCTGCCAATTTTGAACAGATTAGCGCTCTGCAATCTCTGGGAGGAGACCTTATGCGTAAGACGTTCCTGACGTCGCTGGCCGTGCTGCTGGCGAGCGGCACTGCATTTGCTCAATCGGCATCCGACGGCAAGGTGAAGATCGGCATTCTAAACGACCAATCCGGCGTCTATGCCGATTTCGGCGGAAAATCATCCGTCGAGGCCGCGAAGATGGCGATCGAGGATTACGGCGGCAAGGTGCTGGGCGTCCCGGTCGAACTCGTAAACGCCGACCACCAGAACAAGCCCGACGTCGCCTCCAACATCGCCCGCCAGTGGTACGATACCGAGCAGGTCGATGCGATCATGGACCTGACCACCTCGTCGGTCGGTCTCGCCGTGCAGGCGCTGTCCAAGGACAAGAAGAAGATCACCATCAACACCGGAGCCGCCACGGTCGATCTGACCGGCAAGGCCTGCACCCCCTATGGTTTCCATTGGGCCTATGACACACATGCGCTCGCTGTCGGCACCGGCGGCGCCATGGTCAAGCAGGGCGGCGATACGTGGTTCTTCCTGACCGCGGACTACGCCTTCGGTTATTCGCTGGAACAGCAGACCAGCGATTACGTCAAGGCGAATGGCGGACAGGTGCTCGGCTCGGTGCGCCATCCGCTCTCCAGCCAGGATTTCTCGTCCTTCCTGCTGCAGGCCCAGTCTTCCGGCGCCAAGGTGATCGGCCTTGCCAATGCCGGCCTCGATACCGCGAACACCATCAAGCAGGCCGCCGAATTTGGCATCACGCAGGGCGGCCAGAACCTTGCGGCGCTGCTCTTCACGCTGGCCGAAGTCCATGGCCTCGGGCTTGAGGCGGCACAGGGACTGACGCTGACGGAAGGCTATTACTGGAACCTCGACGACCAGAGCCGCGAATTCGGCAAGAAATTCTTCGCCAAGACCCAGCGAATGCCGAACATGGTCCATGCCGGCACCTATTCGGCCGTGACCCATTATCTGAAGGCGGTCGAAAAGGCAGGCTCGGACGATGCCGATGCGGTGGCAAAGGCTATGCGCGACATGCCGGTGGACGACTTCTTCGGCCGCGGCGGCACGGTGGCCGCCAATGGCCGCATGATCCACGACATGTATCTCCTGCAGGTCAAGAAACCGGCCGACAGCAAGGAGCCTTGGGATTATTACAACGTGCTCGCCACCATTCCCGGCAAGGATGCCTATCTCGATCCTGCCAAGGCCGGTTGCGAGCTGGTGAAATAATGGCAGCGCCTGTTCAGGAACTGCACGAGGAGCCGCGGGTGGTCTTGTCCGCCCGCGGTCTCTCCAAGAGTTTTGGCGCTTTTGCCGCTGTAAGGGATGTCGATCTCGACATCCACCACGCCCGCGTCCACGCATTGATCGGCCCTAACGGCGCCGGCAAGACGACAGTATTCAACCTTCTGACCAAATTCCTGCAGCCAACCGCAGGCTCGATCACCCTGCTCGGCACCGACATCACCAAGACCGCACCGGACAAGGTGGCCCGCATGGGTCTCGTCCGCTCGTTCCAGATTTCCGCGGTCTTCCCGCACCTCACCGTTCTCGACAATGTCCGCGTCGCGCTGCAGCGCCCGAACGGCTTGGCGACCCAGTTCTGGCTGCCAACCTCGTCGCTCGACCGGCTGAATGCCCGTGCTGACGAATTGATCGAAAATGTCGGGCTGAAACGCGAACGCGATGCGATCGCCGCCGACCTCTCCTACGGCCGCAAGCGCGTGCTGGAAATCGCCACCACGCTGGCGCTCGATCCGAAAGTGCTGCTGCTCGACGAACCGATGGCCGGCATGGGCCAGGAAGATATCGGCACCGTCTCCAGCATCATCCGCGAAGTGGCGAAAACCCGCGCTGTACTGATGGTCGAACACAATCTCTCGGTCGTTGCCGACATCTGTCACCACGTCACGGTTCTGCAGCGCGGCGAAATCCTCGCGGAAGGCGACTATGCGGCGGTCTCTGAGGATGAGCGCGTGCGGCTCGCCTACATGGGCACGGAGGACGCGTGATGGCAAAACCGCTTCTCGAAGTCTCCAACCTTAACGCCTGGTATGGCGAAAGCCACATCCTGCACGGCGTCAACATGACTGTCGGCGAAGGCGAGACGATCACCATTTTAGGCCGCAACGGCGTCGGCAAGACGACGACGCTGCGCACCATCATGGGCATCATTCGCGAACGAAAGGGCGATATCCGCTTTGCCGGCAAGGATATGCTCGGTGTTCCATTGCACCGGACCGCCCATGCCGGCCTCGGCTTCGTGCCCGAAGAACGCGGCATCTTCTCGACGCTGACCGTCGACGAAAACCTGATGCTGCCGCCCGTCGTTGCCGAAGGCGGCATGCCGCTCGATGAAATCTATGCGCTTTTCCCCAATCTTCACGAGAGACGCTCCAGCCCCGGCACGAAACTGTCGGGTGGCGAACAGCAGATGCTCGCCATCGCCCGCATCCTGCGCACCGGCGTCAAGCTGCTGATCCTCGACGAACCGACGGAGGGCCTCGCTCCCGTCATCGTCCAGCGCATCGGCGAGGTTTTGAAGACATTGAAACAACGCGGCATGACCGTGCTGATGGTCGAACAGAACTTCCGCTTCGCCAGCAAAGTTGCGGATCGCTTCTACCTGATGGACCACGGTAGGATGGTGGCGGATTTCCCAGTCGGTGAACTGCCTGAGCGGATGGATACGCTGCACAAGGTTCTGGGGGTTTGAGGATGGCTGGGTTTCTCAAGCATACGACCACGGCTCCACCTGCGAAAAAAAGCGGCCCCTCATCCGCCTACCGGCACCTTCTCCCCGTAAAAACGGGGAGAAGGACACAAGCCGCAACGTTTCCGTCTCTCTCCAGCGTCGAGCGGGGCACGTCCCCTCTCCCCGCGCGCGGGGAGAGGGCTAGGGTGAGGGGCAACGCTCCACACTCGACAGTACCGGAGAGGAGCCTCACCCCATGACCATGATCTTCGGCATCCCTTTGCAAGCGTTCATGGGCCAGCTCCTCATCGGCCTGATCAACGGCTCCTTCTACGCGCTCTTAAGCCTCGGCCTCGCGGTCATCTTCGGCCTGCTGCGCGTCATCAATTTCGCCCATGGCGCGCAATATATGCTCGGCGCCTTTGTCGCGATGCTGATGCTGCAATATTTCGGCATCAACTACTGGTTCGCGCTTCTGCTGGCCCCCATCGTCGTCGGTCTGTTCGGTGCGGTCATCGAGCGGCTGCTCCTGTCGCGGCTCTACAAGCTCGATCATCTCTACGGCCTGCTCTTCACCTTCGGTCTGGCGCTGACCATCGAGGGCACCTTCCGTTATCTCTACGGTTCCTCCGGCCAGCCCTACGCGCCACCGCCGGCCCTCACCGGCGCCACCAATCTGGGCTTCATGTTCCTGCCGAATTACCGCGGCTGGGTGGTCGTCGTCTCGCTGATCGCCTGCATCGGCACCTGGCTTCTGATCGAAAAGACCAAGCTCGGCGCCTACCTGCGCGCCGCGACCGAAAACCCGACGCTGGTACAGGCTTTCGGCGTCAACGTGCCGATGCTCCTGACGCTCACCTATGCACTCGGTGCCGGTCTCGCCGCCTTTGCCGGCGTGCTGGCCGCCCCGGTCTACCAGGTCTCGCCGCTGATGGGATCGAACATCATCATCGTCGTTTTTGCCGTCGTCGTGGTCGGCGGCATGGGCTCGATCATGGGTGCCATCGTCACCGGCTACATGCTCGGCATCGCCGAGGGCCTGACCAAGGTCTTTTATCCGGAAGCCTCGAATATCGTCATCTTCGTGATCATGGCGATCGTGCTTCTCATCCGCCCCGCCGGCCTTTTCGGCCGGGATGCTTGAAGGGAGGCAAAGTCATGAGCCATGTCGCCCATTCGACCACAACGACAACCGCCCGCACCGAGCGTTCGGCAACCGCCTCGAAAGCCTATGCGGCCTTTCTCGGCATCGGCCTCGTCCTGTTGATCGTCGCACCCCTATTTTTCTACCCGATCTTCCTGATGAAACTCCTGTGCTTCGCGCTTTTCGCCTGCGCCTTCAATCTTCTGCTCGGCTATACCGGCTTGCTTTCCTTCGGCCACGCCACCTTCTTCGGCGGCGCGGCCTATTTCACCGCCCATGTCACGAAGGAATGGGGCGTAACCCCGGAGATCGGCATCCTCATCGGCGTTGCGGGGGCAGCAGCGCTCGGCCTGATCATGGGCTTTTTCGCCATCCGCCGTCAGGGCATCTATTTCGCCATGATCACGCTGGCGCTGTCGCAGATGTTCTTCTTCTTCTGCCTGCAGGCCGAATTCACCCATGGCGAGGATGGTATCCAGTCCGTGCCGCGCGGCCATCTTTTCGGCTTTATCGATCTCAACGACACGACCAGCATGTATTACTTCGTGCTCGCCGTCTTCCTGATCGGCATGATCGTCATCTGGCGCTTCATCAACTCGCCCTTCGGCATGATCCTCAAATCGATCCGTGAAAACGAGCAGCGCGCCATTTCGCTCGGTTATTCGGTCGCCCGCTACAAGCTCGGCGCCTTCGTCATGTCGGCAGCGCTTGCGGGGCTTGCCGGCGGCACCAAGGCGCTCGTCTTCCAGTTCGCCACCCTTACCGATGTCGGCTGGCAGATGTCCGGCGAAGTCATCCTCATGACGTTGCTAGGCGGCATCGGCACGCTGATCGGTCCGGTTTTCGGCGCAGGCCTCGTGGTGACATTGCAGAACTATCTGGCCACCTCGCAATTCCCGGTCACCATCATCACCGGCGTCGTCTTCATGGTCTGCGTCCTCCTCTTCCGCCGCGGCATCATCGGGGAGTTCTATGCCTCGAGGCTGGGCCGCAAGCTTGGCTTCGAGCACAGGCGGTGAGGAAATCCCCCTCTGGCCTGCCGGCCATCTCCCCCACAAGGGGGGAGAAAATCCGAGGCACTCGCCTGCCCCTATCGTGGATTAGCGGTGCGGCAGGTTAGCCCCTCCCGCTTGTGGGGAGGGGTTGAGGAGGGGACTACTTGTTATTCGGAGCGGCATGCTAGAATGGAAACCTACGATTACATCATCATCGGTGCGGGCAGCGCCGGCTGCGTGCTTGCCAACCGACTGTCGGAAGACAGCCGCAACCGCGTCCTGCTTCTCGAAGCCGGTGGCAACGACAATTACCACTGGGTCCATATCCCGGTCGGCTATCTCTACTGCATCAACAACCCGCGCACCGACTGGTGCTTCACCACCGAAAAGGAGGATGGCCTCAACGGCCGTTCACTCAGCTACCCTCGCGGAAAACTGCTCGGCGGCTGCTCGTCGATCAACGGCATGATCTATATGCGCGGCCAGGCACGCGACTACGATCTCTGGCGGCAGATGGGCTGCACCGGTTGGGGCTGGGACGATGTTCTGCCGCTCTTCAAAAAGAGCCAGGATTTCTACAAGGGTGCAGACCAGATGCATGGTGCCGGCGGCGAATGGCGGGTGGAAAAGGCCCGCGTCCGCTGGGCCGTACTCGACGCCTTCCAGAAGGCCGCCGAAGAAGCCGGCATTCCGATGATCGATGACTTCAACCGCGGCGACAACGAAGGCTCCAGCTATTTCGACGTCAACCAGCGCGCCGGCATCCGCTGGAACACATCGAAAGCCTTTTTGCGCCCGGCGATGAAGCGCGGAAACCTCAACGTCCTGACCAAAGCGCATGTGCGAAAACTGATCGTCGAGGCTGGCGAGGTGAAGGGCGTCGAATTCCAGCATGACGGGATCACAAAAAGCGCTTATGCCCGCCGCGAAACTATCCTCTCCGCCGGCGCGATCGGCACGCCGCATGTGCTGGAACTCTCCGGCATCGGCCGCGGCGACATACTCTCCGAAGCCGGCATCGAGACGGTGAAGGAGGTCAAGGGCGTCGGCGAAAACCTGCAGGACCATCTCCAGCTTCGCCTCGTCTATAAGGTCACCGGCGTGCCGACGCTGAACGAAAAGGCGTCCCGTCTTCTCGGCAAGGCGGCGATCGGGCTGGAATATGCGCTGAAACGCTCCGGCCCGATGTCCATGGCCCCGAGCCAGCTCGGCATCTTCACGAAGTCAGGACCCGACAAGGAAACCGCCGACCTCGAATATCACGTCCAGCCGGTCTCGCTCGACCGGTTCGGCGAGCCCGTCCACGCCTTCCCAGCGATGACGGCAAGCGTCTGTAACCTGAGGCCCGAAAGCCGCGGCTCCGTTCATCTGAAAGGCCCGGACTTTGCCGCCGCCCCGGCAATCCGCCCCAACTATCTCTCGACCGCGGCCGACCGCGACGTCGCGATAAGATCGATCCGCCTGACGCGCGAGATCGTCAAAAAGCCTGCCTTTGCCCGCTATAATCCTGAGGAATACAAACCCGGCCCGGCTTACGAGACCGATGCCGATCTGGGGCGCGCCGCCGGCGAGATCGGCACGACGATCTTCCACCCGGTCGGCACCGCCCGCATGGGCGCCGATCCCGACAGCGTCGTTGATCCGCGCTTGAAACTTCGCGCACTCGGGCGTCTGCGCATCGCCGACGCCTCGATCATGCCGAACATCACCTCCGGCAACACCAATTCACCGACGATCATGATCGCCGAAAAGGCAGCGGAAATGATCCTCACGGACAATCGCTGACGACAATCGGCGCAAGACGAAAGGGAGAAAAGACATGACCCGGATCGCATTCATCGGCCTCGGAAACATGGGCGGCCCGATGGCCGCAAACCTGGTGAAGTCAGGCCATGCAGTCTCCGGCTTCGATCTCTCCGAAGCCTCGGTGAAATCGGCTGCCGAAGCCGGTGTCATTCCGGCCTTATCGCTCACCGAGGCGGTACGGGACGCCGAATGCGTCATCACCATGCTGCCCAAGGGCCAGCATGTCGTCTCCGTCTGGACCGATCTCGCCACTCTTGTGGCAGAAGGCACGCTTCTCATCGACTGCTCGACGGTGGATGTGGACAGCGCCCGTCGGGCCCATGGCCTTGGCGGCGCGATGAACTGCCCTTCGCTCGATGCCCCAGTCTCCGGCGGCACGACGGGGGCGGCAGCCGGCACGCTCACCTTCATGGTCGGCGGTTCGGAAGATGCCTTTGCCGTGGGAAAGCCGATCCTCGAAGCCATGGGCAAAAAGATCGTCCATTGCGGCGGCAATGGCGCAGGCCAGGCGGCAAAGATCTGCAACAACATGATCCTCGGCATCTCGATGATCGGCGTCGCGGAAGCTTTCGTGCTGGCGGAAAAGCTCGGCCTGTCGCATCAGGCCCTGTTCGATGTGGCCTCGACCTCGTCCGGCCAATGCTGGTCGCTGACCACCTACTGCCCCGTCCCCGGCCCGGTGCCGACATCGCCGGCAAACAACGATTACGAGCCGGGCTTTGCTGCCGCATTGATGCTGAAGGACCTGATGCTGTCGCAGGAAGCAGCCAGTCATTCCGGCGCCAGAACCCCGCTCGGCGCCCATGCCGCCGAGATCTACGCGGAATTCGACCGCTACGGCCACGGGACGGAGGATTTCTCCGCCATCATCCGCATGTTGCGGCAAACGCAGGCATCGTGACGTAGAGCGACGGATAAAAATGGAGTGCGAATGCATCTCTCTCGGTATTGCTGACAACGCTTGCGGTCAACAATACCGAGGTCTGCTTTGGCTACCATAGGCAAACAAACTCTCCCTCATTCCTGTGCTTGTCACAGGAATGAGGGTAGTTGGCGCCTCATGGGCGGCGACAGCTTTGTCGGCGGCCTGAGGGCGAATGCATCGCCCTCCCCCGAAACTCGATCGCCATCAAGTCGCCTCAGCCGAGATCCACACCGCAGAAGTTGACTTCAAGCCCGAGTTCCGCCGCAAGTGCCGCCTTGGCAAGCGCCGCCCGATCCGCCTCAGCCGCTGAATTGGCGTAAGCCACCTGGATATGGTTGGCCTTGTGGCGGGCCATCATCTGGTCGCGGGAAACGCCGGTCAGTACCGCATGCATCATCGGCCACTGTTCGTTGGTGGATTTCCACCGGCGTTCGGTTTCTTCCTTCGGCAGGGAGACGGCCTGACCGCGGCCGATATCCATCTTCAGCCGGTTGTCTTCGACGAAGATGCGCGACCAGATGATTTCGCCCGGCCTGGCGATACCGCGCAGCGTGCCCCCGCCTGCGGGAAAAAACATAGGCGGCTGGCGCAGACTGTCCGATCCGGCCCAGCCGCCTTCGTGATGGGCCGGCGGGGCCGCACCGGAAATCTCGAACACCCAGACGAAACCATCGACCGTACCGGTTGGGTCGATGCCGCCCCAGCGCAGGTCATGCAGGGTGTTTTCCACCGGCTGGCCAAGCGCCCGGTGCAGGCGGTTGGTCATCAGCCCGTCGAGACCGGCGCATTCGTCTACCTCGTTGAAATGCACGATCGCCCTGCCGTGTCGGATGACCTTGCCGTCACGGCCTTTGACATCCGGACGCCCGTCATCATTGAGAATACCCTCGACAAGATCGGATGCCGGCAGCAGATCCTTGAGCCCCTGCTGATACTGGATGCCGATCGCCTCGCAACCAAAGTCCTCGGCAATGCGCACGGCCGCGATATACATCCGGCACTGGTCGATCACCTGATCCTCGGTCAGATCCTGCTTCGGATCCGTCCCGAGGTGGAACTTCATGCCCTTGGCGAGCAGCTCCTGATAGACCGCACGGCCTTCTTCTACCGGCACCTGATTGGTAGCGAAATAAAGCGCCGACTGCGACAGGCGTTCCTTGAAGATGCCGAGCGGCATCAGCAACTCGTCCGGCACGATGGCATTGTACATGCCCATGCAGCCCTCGTCGAAAATGCCGAGGATGACCTTGTTGGTGCGGAAATCCTGCGCGATCTCCTTCGCCAGTGTCTTGAGGTCCCGCGGCACATTGCCGGCCCTGAACGGTGTTACATGGCTGGTGTCGTGGTCGACGGTGCCTTTCGACAGCCATTGGGAAAGACCGTTGCGGAAGAAATCGTCGTCAAAGGTCTCGCTCCACAGCGAGGAATAGGCAACGCCCGCCTTGGTCAGCGAGCCGTTGAGATTGAGCAGGCCGACCAGCCCCGGCCACTGGCCGGACCAGTTGGCGACGGTCAGGATCGGCCCCTTGTGGCTGGTGAGACCGGCAAGCACATGGTGCGAATACTGCCAGACGGATTCCGCGACGATCACCGGCACATTGGGATCGATCTTCGCAAACGCATCCATGCCCTCGCGCTGCGAGGCGAGAAAGCCGTGGCCTTCTTCCGGCTTGTAGGCGTGAGCGCGCTTCACCGTGTAGCCGAGGCTGGCGAGCACCTCGCCGAGTTTCTTCTCCATCGCGTCCTGGGTCGCCCAGCATTGCTGGTTGGCGGACAGGCGAAGGTCGCCGCTGGCGAAAAGTGCAATCTCTTTGGTCATGTTCCTCATCCCTCAAATCAATGATCAGCGCCGGCCATCAGCTCGGCATAGGCAACAAAGTCCTCCTGCATGCGGCGGAAGACGTGATATTTGCGGTCGTGATAGGTAGCGATCTCGCCCCCGCGCGGTGTGATCCGGCTGCCGGGGCCGCTCATGGCGCGCATGGCGGCAGGCAGGTCGGCATAGTGACCGCTCGCCACTGCGCCCAACATGGCGCTGCCGACCAAAACCGGCTCGCGCTGATCCGGCACTACGATGGCGCAGCCCGTCGCATCCGCATGCTCGCGCAAAAACAGCTTGTTCTGGGCGAGCCCACCGCTGACGACCAGCGTATCGACGGTGACGCCATTGGCGCGCATTTCCGCGATGATATGGCGTGTGCCGTAAGCGAGCGCCTGCAGCGTCGCGAGATAATCGAGCGCCAGATCGTCCAGCCCGCGATCGAGCGTGAGACCGGTAATCCCGCCCTTGCGCAGCGGATCGGCAAGCGGCGAACGGTTTCCGTGAAAATCCGGCTGCACATGCCGCGATTTCGTCAGCGTCGCCGTCTCACCGTCTTCAGCCATCGCCTCAAGCCGTCGGTCGAACAGCGTGAACACCGAGATGCCCTCGGCCTTTGCGGCCTCACGGGCCTGATAGATCGCGGCATGTCCCTCGATCACCCTGTCGATTAGCGCGCCGGCCGCCGATTGGCCAGCCTCGTTGGCCCAGAGGCCCGGCAGCAGAACGGAGAAGTAAGGTCCCCAGACGCCCGGCACGAAGGCCGGTTTTGCACTGACGGTGATATGGCAGGACGAGGTTCCGGCAATCAGCGCCAGACGCTCATCGAGCGCGCCGTCGCGAAGATCGACACCCATCGTACCGAGTGCACCGGAATAGGCATCGATCAGGCTGGCGGCAACGGCCGTGCCGGGAGCAAGCCCAAGATCGGCTGCTGCGGCATCAGAAAGCGATCCGACCTTGTCTCCGGGTGCCGCGAACCGGTTGCCGATGGCGCGGAAATTATCGGCACCAAGCTCGGCAATCCCGGCGCTTTCGAAATAGGACTTGTCCCAGCCCTCACCCTTCGTTCCGTTCTGGCCGAGATAGGTCCATTTGCACACCGTGCTGCACAGCGAACGGATGTCTTCACCCGTGGCCTTATGGACCAGCCAGTCGGGCAGATCGAAAAACGCATGCGCGCGGGCGAAGCTCCGCGGCATCTCGCGTTTCAGCCAGCGCAGTTTCGGCGTCTCCATCTCCGGTGAGATGACGCCGCCGACATAATCGAGAACCGGGCTTTTCAGCGCGTTGATCTGGTCCGCATCGCCGATGGCGCGGTGGTCCATCCACACGATGATGTTCCAGTCGTCATCACCGCCGGGGCTGACGGTAACCGGCCCGCCCTTCCCGTCCACCACGACGAGCGAGCAGGTGGCATCGAACCCGATGCCCGCGATATCGGAAGCAGCAAGTCCGGCATCCGCCATCGCCGTCTTCACGCAAGTTGAGATCGCCGCCCAGATGTCGCGCGACGATTGATTGACGAAATCCGGCTTCGGCTTTTCGGTCGCGATCGCCTGCGAATGCGCCGCGAGCAAAGTGCCTTGCGCATCAAAAATCCCGGCACGGGCGCTTCCGGTGCCGACGTCGATACCAATGAATGAGGTCATATCAGTGCGATCCATTACAAAAGGCAGTCGGGCCGCAATTGGGTTTTGGTGCGAAGAGAAAATCCCCCTCTGGCCTGCCGGCCATCTCCCCCACAAGGGGGGAGAAGACCCGTAGCAACAGATTGCGCCAATTTATCCCTGACGGTCCGGCTGGGTTAAGCCCTCCCCCTTGTGGGGAGGGTTGGGAGGGGTCTTGCCCCCGGAAGGATCAAAGCCGCTGGCCACTCACCTTGTCGAACAGATGTACCTTGCTCGGGTCGATCGCCAAACCGATCTCGTCGCCGAAATGGATGCTCAGGCGTTCGCGGAACAGGCAGGAGATCTGCTCGCCATGGCTGGCCACACGGGCGAAGATTTCCGAACCCGTCCCTTCGACGATCTCGACACGCCCCTGAACACCGCCGGCATTGTCGGCGCGGATATGTTCAGGGCGAATGCCGTAGACCAGAGACTTTCCGCCGAGCTTTGCCGGATCGGCCCCGGCCGGCAGCGGCAGGACAAGACCCTTGTCGCTGCGGAACACGCCCTCTTCGATCTTTCCTTCGATGAAATTCATCGCAGGCGACCCGATAAAGCCGGCGACGAAGAGATTGGCGGGACGATCGTAGAGATCGAGCGGCGCACCGACCTGCTCGATATTGCCTTCCTGCAGCACCACGATCTTGTCGGCCATGGTCATGGCCTCGATCTGGTCGTGGGTGACATAGATGATCGTCGTGCCGATCCGCTGGTGCAGCGCCTTGATCTCGGCGCGCATCTGCACACGCAGCTTGGCATCGAGGTTGGAGAGCGGCTCGTCGAACAGAAACACCTGCGGATCGCGCACCAGGGCGCGGCCCATGGCGACGCGCTGGCGCTGACCACCGGAAAGCTGGCGCGGATACCGGTCGAGCAGCTTGTCGAGCCCGAGAATGCCGGCGGCATTCTCCACCTTCTTGCGTGTCTCGTTGACATCGGCCTTCTTCAGCTTCAGCGCGAAGGCCATGTTTTCCGCCACGGTCATATGCGGGTAGAGCGCGTAGTTCTGGAACACCATGGCGATATCGCGGTCACGCGCCGGAAGATGCGAGACCTCCCGCGGCCCGATGCGGATCGCGCCGCCGGTGACGTCCTCAAGTCCCGCCACCATGCGCAAAAGCGTGGACTTGCCGCAGCCGGACGGGCCGACCAGCACGACGAATTCGCCGTCGGCAATATCGACGCTCAGGTCGCGAATGATCTCGACGGCCCCAAAGCGCTTCTGGATGTTCTGGATATTGACTGTTGCCATTTGAAAATCCTCCCGATTTTCGGGTCGTTATCTGTTGCTCTCAGCCGCCACTCAGCCGCCCTTGACGGCGCCGGCGGTAAGGCCCGCGACAATCTGCTTCTGGGCGAACATGGTGAGCACCAGAACCGGCAGGGTGACGATCAGGGCGGCAGCGGCGAGCGGCCCCCAGCTGACCTGCTCAAAGGAGAGCATGTTGTAGACGGCCACCGGCAGGGTTCGCGTTTCGCGGCTGGCGAGCACGATGCCGAAGACAAAGTTGTTCCAGGAAAAGATCACCGCCAGAATGAAGGCGACGACGATGCCGGGCTTGGCGATCGGCAGCGCCACCAGGCGAAACACCTGCCAGGACGTCGCGCCATCGATGCTTGCGGCCTCCTCAAGCTCCTTCGGGGTCGTTTCGAAATAACCGATCATGATCCACACGACGATCGGCACGGTGACGACCAGATGGATGATGATCTGCGGCCACAAGGTTCCGAGCAGGTTCATCCATTGGAACAGCAGGAAGAGCGGGATCAGGAATGACAGGCCGGGCGTCATGCGGGCGATCATGATCACCATCGCCGCCTTTTCGGCCTTCAATCTCGCAATCCCGTATCCGGCGGGAACGCCGATCACGAGGGCGAGAATGGTTGCAGCGCCGGTTACGAGGATCGAATTCCAGAAATAGAGAAGGAAATTGTTCTCCTCGAACACTTTCGCGTAGTTCGACCAGGCAATGTTTTCCGGGATCAGGATCGGCGGATAGGCGCCGTTGTCGATCTCGTATTTGAGTGACAGCGAGATCATCCAGACGAAGAACAGGATGACCGGCGAAATCATCACCAGGGCCACGAAGAACAGGCCGAGACGATTCCACATCCTATGTGTCATTTTGGGGATCATCAGCGTTCCTCCATGTCCGACCAGTTGGTGCGCGCACGAACCATCATCAGAACGAAGGACAGCGCGATGATGACGAAGAAGAAGACAACCGCCATGGCCGAGCCGTAACCGATGTCGTAGTAGGAGAAGGCGGTGTTGTAGAGATAGATATTGATCGTCTCCGACGCCGTACCCGGCCCGCCTTGGGTCATCGCATAGATGATGTCGAAGCTTTTGACGGCATCGATCGAGCGGATGATCACACCGATCATCAGGAAGGGTGCGATCATCGGCAGTGTCAGGTAGCGGAATTTTTGCCAGGCATTCGCGCCGTCGATTTCCGCGCTTTCATAGGGTTCGCGCGGAACGGCGGCGAGACCACCGAGCACGATCAGCATGATCAGCGGCGTCCACTGCCAGGTCTCGACCAGAACCAGCGCCGGAATGACGGTCGACTGGTTGTAGATCCATTCCTGCGCGCCGATGCCAATGAGCGACAGAAGATAGTTGAGCACGCCGAGCTGCGGGTGGAACATCATCGTCCAGACGAGCGCGATCGCCACCGGCGTCGCCATCATCGGCATGACGAAAACCCCGCGCAGGAAGCCACGCAACGGGAATTCACCGTCGAAGATGAGGGCTGCGAGCGTTCCGAGGATCAGCGGTGCGATAACCGACAGCGCCGTATAGACCAGCGTATGCCACATGGATTCCCAGAACCGCATGTCGCCGGCGAGCCGGATATAGTTATCGAGACCCGTAAAGGTCTGTTCCTGTCCGAGCGTCCACGAATTGACGCTCATCCAGAGGGTGAACACCCAGGGGAAAACGATGACCGCGCCGATGACGACGAGCGCGGGCATGACGAAGGGCCAATAGTTAGGAGCAAGCCTTTGCGGCTTGCCCCCCTTTGCGGCCAGATCCCTGGCCGCGGTGGGTTCTATGGTCACGGAAGCCATTATCCCTCGCTTCGGGCAAGCACCGGCTCGAACTGAGCGGTTGCCGATTCCAGTTCCTTCGCGGGATCGGCGCCGCCGATCATGTTGGTGAGGCCGACCCCGTAGATGTCGCGGAATTCCGTGACCGGGATGATGACCGGGAGTGCGAGCTGCGAGATCTTGCCGGAGGCAACGACCGCATCGACCCAGGCCGAAGGCATCTTGACGCCTTCACGCACCTTGGCGTCTTCCAGGATCGACTGGCGGAAGGGCACGCCGGCACCGGCCTGCAGCAGGCGGGCACCCATTTCATGGGAGATCGCCCATTGGCAGAACAGATAAGCGGCTTCCTTGTTCTTGCTGGCCTCGGTCACACCGATACCGTCGCCGGTCGTGGCGGCTGCCTGCGCCTTGGGGCCTGCCGGCATGACGCCGTAACCGACCTTGCCGACAACGCGCGACTTCTGCGGATCTTCGATCGGCGGTGCGAAACCGACGCCGTCGAACCACATGCCGATCTTGCCCTGCAGGAATGCAGACTGGGATTCAGCCCAGTTGAAACCGGAAACGCCGACCGGCGCGGATTTCGACATCAGCCGCTGATAGAGTTTTGCCGCTTCGACTGCCCCTTCGGATGTCGTTGCAAGCTTGCCGCTGGCATCGAGCGGGGTCGCGCCATAACCCAGCATGAACGAGGTCCAGACCGGCGTATTGGCGTTCTTCAGGCCGCGGGCAACGAAACCGTAAGTGCCCTCTGCCTTGTCGGTCAGCGCCTCGGCAGCGGTCACCATTTCCTCGAAAGTCGTCGGGTATTTCAGGCCCTTCTTTTCGAAAAGTTCCTTGTTCCAGTAGACGATCCAGTAATCCACCGAGAAGGGCAGCGTGCGCAGCCTGCCATCGGCATCCTTGGCGAATGCCAGACCCGCTTCGGCAAAATCGCCTTCGGTGAGCGACGGATCGGTCAGCGAAGGATCCTTGAAGTAGCCGGAAAGATCGGCCAACCAGCCGCCCTTTTCGAACTGCCGCTTCTGCACGTGATAGCTCAGGTGCACGACGTCGAAGCTCGGGCGACCAGACGACAGTTCGATCGTCGTCTTCTGCCGCTGCTGCTGTTCCGGCGTTGCCTCGGCATTGACCTTGATACCGGTCAGGGCCTCGAACTCGCTGATATATTTCAGGATGGTTTCGCCGCGCGGGCTCTTGACCAGGTTCACTTCCAGCGTCGTGCCGGCAAAGCGCTTCCAGTCGACGGCTGCAGATGCCGGCCGCGTTCCGATTAGCCCGGCAGCGCCAAGGGCTGCCGATCCCGCCAGAAAACTCCGGCGCGTCGGGCTCCAGATTGAAGATGTCATAAATTCCTCCTCCAGGTTTCGCCGGGGTCTCCTCACCCCGGCTTTGCGTGTATTTACAGTCTCAAGGCACGATCCCTTGCATGGCCGATATGCTTGACCAGCGCCTCGACGGCGCCGTCCGCAGAACGACACTGGATGGCCTTCAGTACGGCCATATGCTCGCCCATGACGGGACCGACGCGGCCGTTGATGCGAAAGCGCTCCTGATTGATAAGGCGCATCTTGATCGAGTTGACCCGATAGACGTTCCAGATGATGGCATTGTCGAGAGCGGCGACGAAAGCATCATGCATGCCCCAGTCGACCGCCTGCGCCCGGGCATCCAGCTCGGGCGTTTCGTTTCCTGACGAGATCGCTTCCTCGACCTCGCGATGCTGGCGAACAAGCATTTCGATGGTCTCGTCGGAAGCGGTCTGGGCAAACAGCGCGACCGCCTCCTTTTCGAGAAACACACGAAGCTGAAAAGCTTCGCGGATCAGGTTCAGGTCGATATGGGCGATCTGCAGACCGCGCTGCGGCACGGTCTTGATCAGTCCCTCGGCCTCCAGCCGCGGAATAAGCTCGCGGATAGCGCCAAGTGTAAGTCCCGTCAGCTCGACCAGATGACGTTGAGACACGAACTGCCCCGGGCGCACGTCGCGCGCGAGCAGGTGCCGGGTAAAGCTCTCGTAAGCTTTTTCCCTGAGCGTCGGCTCTTCTGTCTGCTGGTCTTGGCGCTGGTCTATCATCGTCCTGTTCCTGGCTTTGAGCCTTTACGGCCTCAGGCCGCTTTCGTCCGAAACAGGCCGTCGAAAACAAGGCCGAGCTGCTTCTGTCCGTCTTTCGATATAGAAAGCAGCGGAGCGCGAACCGCAAGCCAGTTATCGTCGCCAAGCTGACGCGCCACCATGGCTTTCACAGCCGGCGTGACCGGATATTTCAGCAGCTCGACGACGAAATCGACCACGCGGGCATCGTCGCGACCTTCATTGGCCATCGCGCCGATTTCATGCGGTGCAAAATTGGCCATGCCGGAGATCGCTCCCTGACCACCCCTGCGCACACCTTCCGCCAGATGACGCTCGTCACCGATCAGGATGATCAGGTCCGAATGCGCCTTCAACAATTCCTGCGTATAGGGCCAGTCGCCCGACGAATCCTTCACGCCGGTCACGATGCCAGGGAAAGCCTGTTTCAAGCGGCCGACAAGCGAAACGCTGAGCGGCACCATGGTGACGGACGGAATATTGTAGACGATGATATCGCGCGCCAGCTTGCCGAGGTCCTTGAATACCTTCGCATACCAGCCGAAAAGCCCGTCATCGCTGACATTTTTGAAATAGGATGGCGGTGCAAGCAGGATGTTGCGCACGCCCTTGGAAAGCGCCTGCGACGATTGAAGTGCTGCATCTTCCGCAGCATCCACCAGAACGCCAACGACGATCTGCTCGGGGGCAATGCCTGCGTCGATAAATGCCGCAAGCACACGCTCGCGCTCTAGGCTGCCGATCGACGCCCCCTCCCCAGTGGTTCCGAACAGCGTACAACTCGCACAACCGGCATCAAGACTGCGCTTGGCCTGAGCGATCATCATGTCGATAAGTATCTCGCCATTCTGGTCGAACGGCGTGGTCAAAGCGACGGAAAGTCCGAAGCGTGTCATCAATCATCCTCCACTGATTACACACAGTAAACCAACTAACATGTCAGTCGTCAACATCGGATTTTTCAGCGCTCGATTTTGTGCAGCTGGAAGCGTGCGGCCAAATGCCACCAGTAGAAAGCGATGCCTCGGAAAGCCTGATATCGGGATTATCCGGCGGAACCGGCAATCTTCTGGTCGATAACAGCAAAGGCACAGGAAAGATGCCCCTCGAATACCAGTGAGGGCTCATCCGCCACCACCGTAAGTTCGGGCATCCCGCCAAGCCGCACGACATGGCTTTCTGCCAATCCGTCACGCAACCCCTCGTCCAGAAGATCGTAATAACGGGCGCCAAGGCCGGTAATGAAGACAGGCATCGAACCGTGAAGACTGATCAGCCGTGAAAGTCCGTTGCCGAGAGCAAGTCCTGCCTGTCGAAAAGCCTGGACCGCCTGTCGAGCGCCTTGCCGAGCTCGGATGGCAATCTTGTCGACTTCTGTGACCGGCACGAACTTGGCCGGCACGGTGTCCGAGGGCACTTCGAACGCATTGCGCAGGATGGCATAGAAACCGGCATAGGCTTCCACACAGCCCCGCGCGCCGCAGCGACAAAGCCCGCCACCAGCGCTATGCAACATATGCCCGAAATTCGGCGCCAGTATCTCCGTCGGCCCAGAAGCTGACGAACGCGCAATGCCAAGCCCGATACTGTGACCGAGCGACAGCGCCGCAAGCCGCCTTTCTCCCGGATGCAGAGGCATCACCTCATCCGCCCCCTGCCTCTGTTCACGGTCCATCAGCGCACCGGCCACCAGCAACGTCTCATTGTTGAGAAGAACCCGCCAACCCGGCTGCATGGCGCTTGAAAAATCCACCGATTGCGCGCCAAAAACCGGCGACCAGAGCAGCACCGGCCGCATCGGATCGACCAGCCCCTTACTGCTGGCAGAAACGAGCAGCAACTGCTCGTGTCTTATACGCGAACGCGTAAGCAGTCGCTGCAGCGCCGCCGAGATCTGCTGCAGGAATAATGATGGACCGCCCTCGCCGCGCGGCTCGACAAACCGGTCGAGCAACGTCCCCGCGTAGTCCACCAGCGAATATTCGATACTGTCGGAGGAGATGACGATCAACGCCAGATATCCGTAATCGCGGCGCTGGGAAAACAGCACGCGCGGCCGTCCTCGCCCACCCGCCGAGAGGATTTCGCTACGCTCGATCGCACCCGCCCGCTCGAGATCGGCAGTAATGGCCGAAACTGTCGCAGACGCCAGACCCGTCGCATCGGAGATTTGCGTATGCGCCATGCGGGTGTGAAGCCGCAAAGCCGAAAGCACAAGCGCGCGGTTCTGCTGGCGCACCAGTTCCGGGCTCGATTTGGCCGCGATCGGCACCCGTTCCATTCCTTTCGCGCCAACCCGCGTGAAAGGCGGGAACGACGCAACCACAGTCTGCAAAGACCGAATTGACACCTGTCAAATTCTCTGCCATCAATTTTCTCGACTGTCGAGAAAAAAGCAATTGCGACCTTTTCGACGGGCCATCTGGTGGGGGATAACGGCAATGGAGGTTGCCTCGCCCATCGTCACTCGGGAGGAGGATAAGATGAAAGCTATCACCAAGCTGATGGTCGGGACGGCTATGCTTGTTGCCATGCATGGCGCGGCAATGGCCGCCGATGTCGTGGTCGGCGTGTCCTGGTCGAACTTCCAGGAAGAACGCTGGAAGACAGACGAAGCCGCAATCAAGAAGGCGCTCGCTGCCGCAGGTGCAAAATATATTTCCGCCGACGCCCAATCGTCCGCATCCAAGCAGCTGACCGACGTGGAAGCGCTGATCTCGCAAGGCGCCACCGCCCTGATCGTGCTGGCGCAGGACAGCGACGCCATCGGCCCCGCCGTCGAAAAGGCCACGGCCGAAGGCATCCCGGTTGTCGGTTACGACCGCCTGATCGAAAACCCGGACGCTTTCTACATCACCTTCGACAACAAGGAAGTCGGTCGTCTTCAGGCGGAAGGCGTGTTCAAGGTGAAACCGGAAGGCAATTACGTCTTCATCAAGGGCTCGTCCGCCGATCCGAATGCGGACTTCCTCTTCGCCGGCCAGATGGAAGTGCTCAAAGCCGCCATCGACAGCGGCAAGATCAAGAATGTCGGCGAAGCCTATACCGATGGCTGGAAGCCTGAAAACGCCCAGAAGAACATGGAACAGTTCCTCACCAAGGCGAACAACAAGATCGACGCGGTCGTGGCATCCAATGACGGCACCGCCGGCGGCGCCATTGCCGCACTCGATGCACAGGGGCTGGCAGGTTCGGTACCGGTTTCCGGCCAGGATGCCGACAAGGCTGCGCTGAACCGCGTGGCGCTCGGCACCCAGACGGTTTCCGTGTGGAAGGATAGCCGCGAACTCGGCAAGAACGCCGCCGAAATCGCGCTTGAACTTGCCGGTGGCAAGAAGCTCACCGAGATCAAGGGCGTGCAGGTGTTCGAAGGCGGCCCGAAAAAGCAGAAGATGCAATCGGTCTTCCTCAAGCCGCAGCCGATCACCAAGGACAACCTCAACCTCGTCATCGATGCCGGCTGGATCACCAAGGCAGAAGCCTGCCAGGGCGTCAAGGCAGGCTCGGTCGCCGCCTGCAAGTGAGGCTTTTCTGCTGACGATAGCGACGCTGCGGAGATTATGTGGCGTCGTTTCTTCTTGTCGGGAAAGACCCCTCCCAACCCTCCCCACAAGGGGGAGGGCTTAACCAGGAGGCATCGCTAGGCCCCAATCTGGACTGGACGAATGCCGCGGGTCTTCTCCCCCCTTGTGGGGGAGATGGCCGGCAGGCCAGAGGGGGCCTTTCAAGACCCGGCAGACATTCGATGAGGAACGGCAGGACATGGCCGACATGACGCATTCGACGACACCCCAGGCATCCGAAACGACGACCACGGCAAGACCGGAGGGAAACCCGGTCGCTCGTTTCTTCCGTGCCACCGAGATCGACACCCGCATGCTGGGCATGATCGGCGCACTGCTGATCATCTGGATCGGCTTTCATATCCTGACCGGCGGCCTTTTCCTGACGGCCCGCAATCTCTGGAACCTCTCGGTACAGACAGCCTCTGTCGCAGTGATGGCAACCGGCATGGTGCTCGTCATCGTCACCCGCAATATCGATCTATCGGTCGGCTCCATTCTCGGTTTCACCGGCATGATCATGGGCGTGCTGCAGGCGCAATATCTGCCGCAACTGCTGGGCTTCGATCACCCGGCCATATGGGCCGTGGCACTGATCGGCGGCATTATCGTCGGCGGGCTGATCGGCACATTGCATGGCGTCATCATCGCCTTTCTGTCGGTCCCGTCCTTCATCGTCACGCTCGGCGGCCTGCTTGTCTGGCGCGGCGCCACATGGTTCGTCACCAGCGGTCAGACGGTCGCGCCGATGAACCCGAGCTTTCGCCTGATGGGCGGTGGCGCTGAAGGGTCAATCGGCGAGACATGGAGCTGGGTCGTCGGCCTGATCGCCTGCCTCGCCATCGTCGCCGCCATCATCAACGCCCGCCACCAGCGCAAGCGCTTTCACTTCCCCCGCCGCCCGCTCTGGGCGGAATTCGTGCTGGCCGGCCTCGGCTTCGTCACCGTCATCGGCGCAGTCATGGTCGCCAATGCTTACTTTTGGCCGATCAACATTGCCCGTCGTTACGCCGAGGCGAACGGCATCGCCTGGCCGGAAGGCGGATTGCAGATCCCGCACGGCATAGCCATTCCGGTGCTGATGGCGATTGCCGTCGGTATCGTCATGACCTTCATCGCCACCCGCCTGCGCTTTGGCCGCTACGTCTTTGCCATCGGCGGCAACCCGGAGGCGGCAGAACTCGCCGGCATCAAGACCCGTTGGGTAACGGTGAAAATCTTTGCTCTGATGGGCGTTCTCTGCGCTATCGCAGCCGCAATTTCCACCGCGCGTCTCAATGCCGCAACCAACGCACAGGGCGAACTCGACGAGCTTTATACGATCGCTGCAGCCGTCATCGGCGGCACTTCGCTCAGCGGCGGGATGGGCACGATTGCCGGCGCCATGCTCGGCGCTCTGGTCATGCAATCGCTGCAGTCGGGCATGGTCCTGCTTGGCATAGATACGCCGTTCCAGCGCATCGTCGTCGGCATCGTGCTTGTCACCGCCGTATGGCTCGACACCGTTTATCGCGCCAGAGCCAAGTAAGAGGAGATTCCATCGTGACGGACCAGAACATTCCGCTCGTGGAAATGAAGGACATTTCCATCTCCTTCGGCGGCATCCATGCGGTCGAGAAAGCGACAATCGATCTTTTCCCCGGCGAAGTCGTTGCCGTGCTCGGCCATAACGGGGCGGGAAAATCGACGCTGATAAAAATCCTCTCCGGCGCTTATCGCCGCGATGGCGGCGACATCCTGATCAATGGCGAAGCCGCCGAGATCAAAAACCCGCGTGACGCCAAGAAATACGGCATAGAGACGATCTACCAGACGCTCGCCGTGGCCGATAATGTCGATGCCGCCGCCAATCTCTACCTCGGCCGCGAGCTGCGCACCAAATGGGGTACGCTCGATGACGTGGCGATGGAAGCCAACACGCGCGAAGTCATGGGTCGGCTGAACCCGAATTTCCGGCGCTTCAAGGAGCCGGTCAAGGCGCTGTCGGGCGGACAGCGGCAGTCGGTGGCCATCGCCCGCGCCATCCTCTTCGACGCCCGCATCCTTATCATGGACGAGCCGACGGCAGCACTCGGGCCGCAGGAGACCGCCCAGGTCGGCGACCTGATCAAGCAGCTGAAACGCGAAGGTATCGGCATTTTTCTGATCAGCCACGACATCCACGATGTCTTCGACCTCGCCGACCGTGTCTTCGTGATGAAAAACGGCAAGGTCGTCGGCCATGCCCGCACCCAGGATGTCACCAAGGACGAGGTGCTCGGCATGATCATTCTCGGCAAGGTGCCGCCGGGCGCAGTGCCCGGACCGGGTGCGATGAAGGTCGCTTGAGTTTCGTCCCAAAGACAGCAGGCGGACGGGTTGAACCGGCCCGCCTGCACCATCTCATTCGCCTCAGAACCCTTCTAGGACGACCTTGCCTCGGGTCTTCCCGCTTTCGATCGCCGCATGAGCCTTCTTCAGGTTGTCGGCATTGATCGGTGAAAGCGTCTCGGTCACCGTAGTGCGGACCTTGCCCTCATCGACCAGACGCGAAACCTCGTTGAGCAGCTTGCCCTGCTCGGCAATATCGGCAGTCTCGAAAATCGAGCGCGTGAACATCAGCTCCCAGTGAATGGAAACGGCCTTGCGCTTGAACCCGAGCACGTCGAGGCTTTCAGGATCGTCGATCAGCCCGAACCGGCCCTGCGGCGAGATCAGCTCGATGATCTCCTTCAGGTGCCGATGGGTCTCGGTCGTCGAAAACACGAAGGCGGGTGCGCCGATCCCGAGCGCTTTGACCTGCTCTGCGATCGGCTTCGAGTGGTCGATCACATGATGGGCACCGAGCGTTTTCACCCATTCCTGCGTTTCCGGCCGTGATGCGGTGGCAATAACGGTCACATCGGTCAGCGCCCTCACAAGCTGGATGGCGATCGAACCGACGCCGCCGGCACCGCCGATGATGACGATCGCATTGGCCGCACCCGGCACCGGCTTGGCGATATCCAGCCGGTCGAACAGCATCTCCCAGGCGGTGATCGCCGTCAGCGGCAAGGCTGCAGCCTCGGCATTCGAAAGCGTCTTCGGCTTCTGACCCACGATCCGTTCGTCGACTAGGTGAAACTGGCTGTTGGCACCCGGACGGATCAGCGAGCCCGCATAAAACACTTCGTCGCCGATCTCAAAGTTCTTGGCATCGGGGCCGGCCTCAACCACCTTGCCGACAGCATCCCAGCCGAGAATTTTCCACTGGCCGGCTTCCGGAGAAACGCCTTTGCGAACCTTCGTGTCGACCGGATTGACGGAAATCGCTTCGACCTCGACGAGAAGATCCCGGCCGGTCGGCACCGGACGCGGCAGTTCGATATCCTCAAGTGCATCGCTGCGGTCGATTGCGCCAGCTTCTTTGTAACCGATGGCCTTCATGATCTGCTCCTTTTGATGACGAATTCGGTGTCGATTGATGTGTCACCAAAATGGGCTATATTCAGATCTGCGCAATACGCACAAAAACAGCACGTAGTATCAAAAAGGATACGGTCATGGCCAAGGCCCGTCACACGCGTTTCGATTGCTCTCCGGGTTGCTCCGTGGAAGCTGCTATCGGCCTTATTGACGGCAAGTGGAAGTCGGTTGTGCTCTACCACCTTCTTTCGGGAACTCTGCGTTTCAACGAAATCCGCAGGCACATCGTCAATGTCACGCCCCGCATGCTGACCAACCAGTTGCGCGAGCTGGAGAACGATGGCCTGATCGAGCGCAAGGTCTATGCCCAGGTGCCGCCGAAGGTCGAATACAGCCTGTCCGAGCTCGGCCGCAGCATGGAACCGATCCTGCTTGCGCTGAAACTCTGGGGCGACACCAATATCGGCCTCTACGGCAAGCCGCGCGGTATGGATCCGCGTGAACCGAAGACGGGCGATATCGCCGCATAACCAGCGACGCGTCTCACGCGGGATCGAGGCTCATCAGTCTGATCTGTTCGGCCTCGTCGAAACGCAGTAACCCGCCGTTCCGGTTGCGCTCCACCCGCTCGACATGCGCGCGTGGACTGACGCCGAAGACTCGCTTGAACATGCGTGAGAAATAATAGGGATCGCCGTAACCGACTTCCGCCGCTGCATTGGCAACCGGCATCCCAGCCTCCAGCAGGTGCATGGCGCGCTCCATGCGCTTCTGTTCCTGGTATTTACGCGGCGTGTGCCCTACCCGCTTCTTGAACTCACGCAGGAAATAGTCCGCGTTGAATGGCGAGGCATCCACCGCCTGTTCCGCGATATCCGGATCGAGAGGATTGGCCGAGATCATCGCCACGGCCTTCATGACCGCCAGATCAAGGGCGTCGGTTCCTTCGGTCTGATAGGTCGCACTGTCGTTCCAGCCGATGAACGCATCCTCGATATAGGCGATCAGCAGATACATGAAGAGATGATGCTGGCTCAGCGTCAGCGACGACGGTGGCGCAGTCTGGCGATATTGTCGCACCAGCGGCTCCAGCAACGGCCACTTCTTCAGGCGGACATGAGGTCGCAGCTGCATCTGCGCGATCAGGTCGTGCTTGCCGTAAATGTCCAAGGAAAAGTGTTGGGCAATTCCCCTATAGATTGTCGTCCCGCGGTTCCAGCCGCGAAAGCGCTGCCCGCGCCGGATAAGCATTGCGTCACCGGGCTCCATCACCCGGCGCTCACCCTCGATCACATAGTGACCGCAGCCTTCCAGGCAGATGACGAAATCTTCGACGGGGTTTGTCTTGTCAATGCGCCACGTCTTCGAATGCTCCATCTTGATCGTCGCTCGAGTGAGTTTCAACGACAGAGCAGAGGGCGCGATGCTGGAGAGAATGCCACCTTCGATTTCGTCCATCTTTTTTTCCGTGTTTGTTCATTCATTCTCGACTGAAAATGAAATTATGTCACGCTAAATACTGGAGGAGGAACAGAATTGATGAATGTTCAGTCTTTCAGCTAAGCCACTGACGCATAACAGCCTTGCACCTATTGGCTGGAGGAGGAATTTGATTTGCACAAAAATGTATTTCTCATAACCGGGTGTCATTCGCCCATTGGAGGCGCCTCATGAGGTCTCAGCGCTTCCTGGGTTATGCCTATCTGGCGCCCTATTTGATCGGCCTCGTCATATTCACGGCCATCCCTTTTTTGACTTCGCTTTATTTGAGCTTCACCAGCTATGACCTGATGAGCAGCCCGCAATGGACCGGTTTGTCCAACTATGAGCGGCTGTTCACCCGCGACCGCACATTCGACAAGTCGCTGACTGTCACGCTTGTTTATGTATTTTCCACGGTGCCGCTGAAGCTCGCCTTCGCGCTCTTCATCGCCGCCATACTCAACTACAAGCTTAAATTCATTAACTTCTTCCGGACGGCTTTTTACGTTCCGTCCATCCTCGGTGGATCGATCGCCATCGCCGTTCTGTGGCGTTACCTGTTTTCGGCCGAAGGCCTCGTCAACATGGCGATTGCCTCCATCGGTTTCACGCCGGTGGACTGGTTCGGCGACCCGACAAATGCACTTTTCACCATCACGCTTCTGCGCTGCTGGCAGTTCGGTTCGGCCATGGTGATCTTCCTTGCTGCCCTGCAATCGATCGACAAGTCGCTCTATGAAGCGGCCTCCATCGATGGTGCCGGCAAGGTCACGACCTTCTTCTTCGTGACACTGCCACTGCTGACGCCGGTCATCTTCTTCAACCTCGTCATGCAGATGGTCCAGGCATTCCAGGAGTTCAACGGTCCCTACATCATCACGCAGGGCGGCCCGCTGAAATCCACCTATCTCCTGCCCCTCTACATCTACGAGGAGGCCTTCAAGAAGTTCAACATGGGCTACGCCTCGGCGATCGCCTGGGTGCTCTTCGCCATCATCATGGTGCTCACGCTCGTGGCCTTCTGGTCCTCGAAGAAGTGGGTCTACTACGCCGGCGACAAGAGGAGCTGAGCCATGACCGATATGACTTTGCCTAAAACTGCCGCCCGCACCGCGGATGAAGCCGCAGCCGCAAAACGCGCCCGCATGGACTTGATCTCCGCGGTCGTCCGCTACTCACTGCTCTTTGGCGTCGGCTTCCTGATGCTCTACCCGCTGATCTGGCTGGTCGGCGCAAGCTTCAAGACCAACTCGGAAATTTTTGCCGGCGCCGGTTTCCTGCCGGAAAGCCCGACACTCGAAGGTTATGTCCAGGGCTGGCAGACATCCACGCCGTACACCTTCGGCCGGTTCTTCTGGAATTCGTTCCTGATCATCCTGCCCAAGGTCATCGGCACGGCCATCTCCTGCACGATGGTGGCCTATGCCTTTGCCCGCTTCGAGTTCCCGTTCAAGAAGATCCTGTTCGGATCGGTCATCGCCGTCCTGCTTCTACCGAACGTCGTCACCCGCATCCCGCAATACATCCTCTTCAGGGATCTCGGCTGGCTGGACAGCTTCCTGCCGCTCTGGGTGCCGTCCGCACTCGCCGGCGATGCCTTCTTCGTCTTCATGCTGGTGCAGTTCCTGCGCTCGCTGCCGACGGACATGGAGGAAGCAGCACGCGTCGATGGCGCAAACAGCCTGCAGACGCTGATCTTCATCGTCGTTCCCATGCTCGGGCCCGCACTGGTCTCGGTCTGCCTGTTCCAGTTCATGTGGACGATGAACGACTTCCTCGGACCGCTGATCTACATCTCGTCGGTCGACAAATATCCGGTGAGCCTCGCGCTCAAACTCTCAATCGATACAACCGAAGCCTTCGAATGGAACCGCATCCTGGCGATGTCGGTACTCACCATCACCCCTGCGCTTGTCGTGTTCTTCGCGGCGCAACGGTACTTCATCGAAGGAATCTCTGCGGGAGGCAGAAAGGGCTGACATGGCACAGGTACAACTGAAAAACCTCGAGAAAGTCTACAACAAGACCAACAAGGTCGTTCACGGCATCGATCTCGACATCAAGGATGGCGAGTTCATGGTTCTGGTTGGCCCCTCGGGCTGCGCCAAGTCGACCACGCTGCGCATGATCGCCGGCCTCGAAGACATCACCGGCGGCGACGTCATCATCGGTGACGAGCGCGTCAACGACCTGTCACCGAGCAAGCGGCAGATCGCCATGGTGTTCCAGAACTATGCGCTTTATCCGCATATGAAGGTCCGCGGTAATCTCTCCTTCGGCCTGCGAATTGCCGGTCGCCCGAAGGCGGAAATCGCCGCGGCTGTCGACAAGGTCGCGGAAATCCTTGAAATCGAACCGCTGCTCGATCGCCTGCCAAAGCAGCTTTCAGGCGGCCAGGCCCAGCGCGTCGCGCTCGGCCGCGCGCTGATCAAGAACCCCGGCGTCTTCCTCTTCGACGAACCGCTGTCGAACCTCGATGCCAAGCTGCGCGCCTCGATGCGCGTCCGCATTACCGATCTGCACCGTCAGCTGAAGGCGGAAGGCAGCTCGCCGACCGTCATCTACGTCACCCATGACCAGACTGAAGCAATGACCATGGGCGACCGCATCTGCGTCATGCAGGCCGGTCATATCATGCAGGTCGCCACCCCGAAGGAACTCTACAACGCCCCGGCCAATCTCTTCGTTGCCGGCTTCATCGGCACGCCGGAAATGAACCTCGTCGAAGGCGCGATGGAAGGCGGAGAATTCATCATGGGCAGCCAGCGCCTGGCACTCGGCAGCGATCTCGCAGGCCGACTTTCCAGCCAGCCCGGCAGCGCCGTCCTCGGCATCCGTCCGCAGCAGTTCTCGCTCGTGTCGGAAGGCCCGGCACTGCAGGCCAAGCTCGTCAATGCCGAGTTCATGGGCCACGAGGTCTACATGCACGCGGATTGCGAAGGCCACAGACTGGTGAGCGTCGTGGGCGCAGCAGAATTCGAGGCGCGGGGGCAATCCGACGTGATCCGCCTGCGCCCCGACCCGAAAACATTGCACGTTTTCGACAAGTCAGACGGCCGCAACGTTTCGCTGCATGGAGGCAGCATTGCGGCATAACAATTTAAAGCCAATTTGAGGAGGCACACATGAAAAGCATACTGAAATCATCCGTCTTTCTTGCAGGAGCAGCCCTTGCGGTCATCGCAATGGCACCTTCGGCAAGCGCTGCGGAACTGCGCATGTCGTGGTGGGGCGGTGAAAGCCGCCACGTCGCAACGCAGAAGGCCATTGCCGCCTGCGGCGCAAAATACGGACACACCGTGAAGGGCGAGTTCACCGGCTTCGACGGTTATCTGGAAAAGCTGACCACCCAGATGGCCGGCAAGACGGAAGCCGACATCATCCAGGTCAACTGGCCATGGTTGCCGCTGTTTTCCAAGGACGGCAAGGGCTTTGCCGACCTGCGCGCCCTGAAGGGTCTCGACCTTTCGAACTGGAGCGACGGCGATCTGGAATCGGGCTCCACCAACGGCGTGCTGCAGGGCCTGTCGGTCTCCACCTCGGGCCGCGTCTTCTTCTTCAACACGACGACGCTCGAAAAGGCCGGCGTGGAAGTGCCGAAAACCTGGGACGAGTTCTTCGAAATGACCAAGACGGTCAAGGAAAAGCTCGGCCCGGATTATTACACCTTCAACGCCGTCAAGGAGACGGCGCATCTTCTGATGACGCTGGCCGTAACCCAGGCCACCGGCAAGGGCATGGTTGACCCGAAGACCAACCGTGTTGCCTGGACGCCTGAAGAACTGGCAGCCGGCATCGACTTCCTCGGCAAGCTGGTGGAAACCGGCGCAATCCGCTCGCAGAAACAGGAAGCAGCCGACGGCAACGTCAACCTCTTCGAAAAGCCGGCATGGTCGGAAGGCAAGATCGCAGGTTCCTACGAGTGGGATTCGACCTATTCCAAATATGCCGATCCGCTGAAGGAAGGTCAGGTTCTGAAACCGGTACCAATGCTGAAGATGACTGACGGCAAGACCGAAGGCGTCTTCCGCAAGCCGTCTATGGTCTTCTCCATCTCGAAGAACTCGAAGAACCCGGAAGCAGCAGCACAGATCACCAATTGCCTGCTGAATGAACCGGAAGGCATCGACATTCTCGGCACCTCGCGTGGCATTCCGGCCTCCAAGGCCGCCATGGCACGGCTGACCAATGCAGGCGAGCCGGAAGTTCGTGCCGCCAATGCAATCGTCATGGCCTCGGAAGGTCCGACGATTTCGCCCTTCGACGAAAACCCGGTCATCCGCGGCATCATCATCGATACGCTCGAAGAATATGCCTACGAGCAGATCGATTCAAAGGACGCCGCCGAGCAGATCATCGATGGCGTGAATGACGCCCTGAAGAAGTTCGACTAAGCGCGAACGGAACTCTCCACCCGGCCTGACCGCAGGCCGGGTGGTGCATAAATCAAGAGAGAAACGATGAACAAAGCCATTTCAGTTGCGATCTCCGCACGGATCGCGGCCATAAGGCTGGCTGTGCCCGGCGCACGCCATGCCTTGCCGCAACCGTTAGCCTGGCGCTTGTTGCGCAATGGGGAAAACGCCCCCGTACAGCAGGGAACGGCGACCACCGTGGTGACCCTCCTTGATGCCCTTTATCCCGCCACGAATTACCTTTTCGAGGCGGAAGGCTTCGACCCTCTTTCATTCCGGACCCGCGATTGCGCAGGCCTTGTCCGCGCAGCCGATTACGGGCTTGTTCAGAATGCCGATCTGTCGGACCTTGCCGCAGCGCGCACCAATGCCGAAGCCCTCGCCAAGGCTTTGGCAGACACCCCCTTGGGCGGCACGCTCTATATTGCACCCGGCACATGGACAGCCTTCCCCTTGAAGCTGCGAAGCGACCTGACCCTTCATCTGGCGGAAGGCGCGGTGCTTCGCGCCCCGAGCACCCGCGAAGGCTGGCCGATCCTGCCGGCGCGCGCTGACGACGGCCGCATGCTCGGCAGCTGGGAAGGACTTCCCGATGCCTGCTTTGCAGCCCCCGTACATGCCATCGGTTCGGAACGTCTGACGATCGAAGGCAAAGGCATTCTCGACGGCTCAGGCAACGCCGGCGACTGGTGGACATGGCCGAAGGAAACCCGTGACGGCGCAAGGCGTCCGCGCGGCCTTCACCTGGTCGATTGCAAGCAAACCCTTCTTCTCGGCTTCACCATACGCAATGCTCCGTCATGGACCGTCCACCCGCAGGGCTGCGACGGGTTGGCAGCGGTCTCGCTCCACATCCAGGCGCCCCATGACAGCCCCAATACCGACGGCTTCGATCCCGAAGGCTGCCGCAATGTGACTGTCGAAGGCGTGCGCTTCTCGGTCGGCGACGATTGCATCGCTATCAAGGCAGGCAAGCGCGGTGACAAGGGCGAGGCAGACCACCTGAGCGAAACCCGCGGCGTCGAAATCCGTCATTGCCTGATGGAACGCGGCCATGGCGGCGTCGTCATCGGCTCGGAAATGTCCGGCGGCGTTCACGATGTAACCGTCGAGGATTGCGACATGGTCGGCACCGACCGCGGCCTGCGGATCAAGACCCGCCGCGGTCGCGGCGGCGGTATCAGCAACATATCCATGCGCCGGGTGAAGATGGACGGCGTTCTGGTGACGCTTTCGGCAAACGTCCACTATTTTTGCGATGCCGATGGCCACGACGACTGGGTTCAGTCACGTGAGCCCGCACCGGTCGTCGAAGGAACACCCTATGTCGATGGCATTTTCGTCGAGGACGTCGATGTCTATGGCCTGGCGCTTGCCGCAGGCGTCTTCCTCGGATTGCCGGAAATGCCGGTCCGCAACATCCGCATCCGCGGCTTGCGTATCCATTCCACCGACCCGGCCGCAATAGCGGCACCTCCCATCATGGCCGATGGCGTGCGGGCCATGCGTCACGAACAGATCCTCTGCGAACACGCCGAAATCGACATCGATGACGCGAGCCTGCTCTCCCCCGACCCGATCTCCCTCCCGAACCTACTGGCACCCCGATGAAACCCACCGACTATTTCGACCAATTCTGCACCCGCTACCAGGCCTACAAGAACGGCAACTGGTGCTATGAAGACGGCTGCATCTATCGCGGCCTTGAACTGCTCTTTGAGGCAACCGGCGAGCAGCGCTGGCTCGACCATATCCTGCGGCTGATCGATCCCCAGGTCGGCCCGGACGGAAGCCTTGCCGGCTATACTCAAGAAGAATTCAATATCGACAACGTCCTGCCGGGACGGGCGCTGATATTCCTCGACCGGCAAACCGGCGATCCCCGCTACATGGCAGCCGCACGCCGGCTGATCGCACAGCTCGATACGCATCCGCGTATTCCAGCCGGCAACTACTGGCACAAGAAGCGCTATCCCTCCCAGGTCTGGCTGGACGGGCTCTATATGGGCCTGCCCTTCCAGGTCGAATATGCGCTTAAAGTCGGTGAGACGCCGCGGATAACCGATGCCCTGCAGCAACTGGCAACCGCGCTTGCGCTGACTCAGGTCGGCAACGGACTTTATGTCCACGGCTATGACGACAGCCGCGCCGAACAATGGGCCGATCAGCTCACCGGCAAATCTCCGGCCGTCTGGTCGCGCGCTGTTGGATGGCTGATCATGGCGCTGGTCGATATCCTCGCCGCTATTCCGGCAGATCAGGCAACTGCGACACTGAGAAAGCAGACACGCACGGTTCTTCTGGCACTTACTGAGCGACAGCAGCCATCCGGCCTCTGGCCGCAGGTGCTGGATGCCCCGGATCTGGCCGGCAATTACGACGAGACCTCCGCATCGGCCATGTTCGCCTATGCTTTGCTGCGCGCCGAACGACTGAATCTGGCCGCTCCGGAAGAGGCATCGAAAATCCGCACATCCGGCCAGAAGGCGGCAGAAGCCTTGGTCGATACACGGCTTGTCGAAGAAAACGGAGAAACCAGCCTTGTCGGCATCTGCCAGGTGGCGGGCCTCGGCCCCTTCAATGGCCGTTATCGCGATGGCTCGCCGGCCTATTATCTGGTCGAGGAAGTCGTGGCCGACGACGCCAAGGGGGTGGGCCCGTTCATGATGGCCTATGCGGAAGCCACTCTGGCGATCAAGGCAAAGGCTGCCTGACCCTTTATTCGAGACGACTTGGCGGCACGAGCGCGCCGCCAAGTCGCGTAAACCTCAAGCAGCCCAGCTGCGCTCCAGAACCGAAATCCAGTTCTCGTGACCGATCTTCTTCAGCTCGGCATCGTTGAAGCCATGCTTGCGCAGAGCATCGACCAACAGCGGCAGGCCGGCTGCATCCTTCATCTCGGCCGGAATAGTCGTGCCGTCGAAATCGGAACCGAGCGCGACATGCTCAACGCCGATCCGCTCGGCGATATAGGCCACGTGGCGCACTAGGAGATCGATGCTGGTATTCGGGTCCTTCACCCCGTCGTCACGCAGGAACAGCACACCGAAATTGATACCGGCAAGGCCACCCGTATCGCGGATTGCGTCGAGCTGGCGATCGGTGAGATTGCGGCTATGGTTGCACAGCGCATGCACGTTGGAGTGCGAGGCAACCAGTGGCGCCTTGGAAAGCTTGGCGATCTCCCAGAAGCCCGCCTCGTTCATGTGCGACAGGTCGACCATGATCTTCAGCTCGTTGCAGGCACGGATCAGGTCACGGCCGGCATCGGTGAGACCCGGACCGATATCCGGCGAGGACGGATATCGGAACGGCACACCGTAAGCGAAGACGTTCGGCCGGCTCCAGACCGGACCGAGCGTACGAAGACCTGCCTGATGCAGCACGTGAAGCGCATCCAGATCGGCAGCGACAGCTTCCGCGCCCTCGATATGGAAGACCGCGGCAAAACTGCCGGTTTCAATCGATCGACGGATGTCGTCGGCCGTGCGGCATACGGTCACGCAACCCTGTGAACGGGCTTCGATATCGAAAAGCAGCCGCGCCATCGCCAGCGTTTCATTCAGTGCATCAGGCTGCAAAGGTGTTGGATAATCCCCGTTCGCGTCCTTCGTCATGCTTGGCGAGGGCACGTAAATAGCGCATAGACCGCCGGCCAGGCCGCCGGCTCTGGCGCGAGGCAGGTCGATATGTCCTGTTTCTTCGCCTTCAAGAAAACGCTTTACCGGGTCGTTGCCGCCACCACGTCGCAAGCGGAGAAGCACGTCGTTGTGGCCATCGAAAATCGGGAGAGGATTGTTCAACATTTTCAAAATCGTCCTGCCGGAACCTATCAGTTTTGGCTATCCGTAAGTAGGTGGGGCCGCGGTCGCAAATGCAAACCGCGCATAACCTATTCGAAAAATGGAATTGGTCGGCCCGTAAACGCACTGTTAAGACGCGCGACAAATTGCGGCAAAATCTTGCTGACCCTTCAAATTCTGGGGGTTCAGTTGTTCAATGGGGAATATAGCAATGGTATCCAGACGTAACTTCCTGATCGGCGGCGCAGCCCTGCCCTTCCTGTCCTACATCAACCTGGCCGACACCGTTTTCGCGGCGACGCCGAAGGACATCCTGGTTGTTGCCCAGCAGCTCGACAACATGACCAGCCTTGACCCGCATGAGGGTTTTGAGGCCGTCGGCAGCGAGATGATCAACAACATGTATGAAACGCTGGTGCGCGCCAACAGCGACAACCCTAGCGAAGTCATCCCGGTCATTGCCGCTTCCTGGGAAGCCGATGCGGATAACAAGGTCTTCACCTTCAAGCTCGGCAACTCCACCTTTGCCTCGGGCGCAGCTGTGACGGCTGAGGACGTTGCGTTCTCGCTGCAGCGCGCCATCAAGATGAACAAGAGCCCGGCCTTCATCATCAATCAGTTTGGCTTCACGGCAGAAAATGTCGAAGCCATGATCGTTGCCAAGGACGAAAAGACCGTCACGCTGACGACCGAAAAGCCGACCGCAATCTCCTTCCTGCTGTTCTGCCTCTCGGCAAACATCGGCGCCATCGTCGAAAAGAAGACGGTTCTCGAAAACGAAGTGAACGGCGACCTCGGCAATGCCTGGCTGCAGAAGAACAGCGCCGGCTCCGGTTCCTTCAAGCTTCAGTCCTGGAAGGCTTCCGAAAGCATCGCGTTGACGCTCAACGAGAACGGCCCGTACAAGGGCAACCTCAAGCGCGTCATCATCCGCCACGTCGTCGATCCTTCCTCGCAGATGCTGATGCTGCAGAAGGGTGACGTCGATATCGCCCGCAATCTGACCTCGGAACAGCTCCAGGTTCTGAAGTCGGACGAAAACGTCGTTATGGTCCGCAAGCAGGTTGCATCGTTGATGCTGATCTCTCTCAACCAGGCCAACCCGAACCTTGCCAAGCCGCAGGTGTGGGAAGCCGTCAAGTGGGCGCTCGACTACGAAGGCATGCAGAAGAACATCTTGCCGATGACCCATGCCATTCACCAGAGCATGGAACCGGCTGGTTTCCCCGGCACTGTCACCGATACGCCGTTCCAGAAGGATGTCGCCAAGGCCAAGGCGCTGATGGCTGAAGCCGGTCTCGCAGACGGTTTCGACATCACCATGGACCACTATTCGGCGCAGCCCTATCCGGACCTTGCCCAGGCCATTCAGGCCAATCTCGGCGAAATCGGCATCCGTGTAAAACTGCAGTCGGCTGAAAACCGTCAGGTTCTCACCAAGATGCGCGCCCGCCAGCACGAAATGGCGCTGTCCGCATGGGGCACCGACTACTTCGACCCGAACTCCAATGCCGAAGTCTTCTGCATCAACAAGGACAACTCGGACGACGCCAAGAAGAAGCCTTTCGCATGGCGCTCCAGCTTCAAGAACGACGAACTGACCGCCAAGGCGGAAGCCGCTCGTGACGAGAAGGATCCGGCAAAGCGTCTGGAACTCTACGAAGCCCTGCAGCGGGAATTCATGCACAACAGCCCGTTTGCCCTGATGTTCCAGGAAACCAAGACGGCTGCATGCCGCAAGGGCGTCACCGGCTTCGAACTCGGTGTCCTGTCGAACGGCAACTCCTACCTCGGGACCAACAAGGCGTGAACAGACGTTTTAAAAGCCTTGCAGCAACACTGAGCAGCGTCCTCCTGACGCTGTTCGGTTTGACTGTTCTGACTTTCCTCATCGGCCGGGTTATGCCGGTCGATCCGGTCATTGCCGCCGTTGGCGACAATGCGCCTGAGGATGTCATTCTTCGCGTACGTGCCGAAATGGGCCTTGATCAGCCCATTCCGGTGCAGTTCCTGCACTATCTTTACCAGCTGGCACACGGCGATTTCGGCATGTCGGTTCTGACCAAGAACCCGGTCGCAACCGATATCGTCCGCTTCTTCCCGGCCACTTTCGAGCTTGCCACCGCAGCCCTGATCCTGGCCGCGTTGATCGGCATTCCGCTCGGTGTCTGGGCAGCTGTGCGTCAGGGCACGTTCACCGACCAGGCGATCCGCGTCGTCTGTCTCGCAGGTCATTCCGTGCCGGTGTTCATGCTGTCGCTGATCTCGCTGCTGATCTTCTATTCCTGGCTCGACATCGCCCCCGGCCCCGGCCGTCAGGACATCATCTATGACGGCATGATCGATACGGTCACCGGCATCCTGACGATCGACACCCTCATCGCCGGCGATTTCGATGCCTTCAAGGATGCGCTTGCGCATATGGCCCAGCCGGTCATCATCCTTGCCTATTTCTCGATGGCCTACATCGCCCGCATGACGCGTGCCTTCATGATCGACGCATTGAAGGGCGAATATGTCATCACCGCCCGCGCCAAGGGCCTGTCGCTGACGAAAGTCATCTGGGGCCATGCCTTCCCGACGGTAGCCGTCCAGCTCGTCACCGTCATGGCGCTGACCTATGCCGGCCTTCTCGAAGGTGCCGTCGTCACCGAGACCGTGTTCTCCTGGCCGGGTATCGGACAGTATCTGACCGTCTCGCTGATGAATGCGGACATGAACCCGGTCGTCGGCACCACGCTTCTGATCGGCCTCATCTATGTCGGCCTCAACCTGATTGCGGACATTCTCTACCGCGTCCTCGATCCACGGGTACAATAATGAACGCCACCTTCCGAAACTGGGCGCTGGACGAAAATCCGTCCTCGCGCCGCCAGGCCGCCTGGGGCAACTGGTACCGTATCTGGCTGAACTTCCGCGGCAATTCGCTCGGCATGATCGGCCTGACCATCATCGCGATCTTCATCGGCATCGCCATCTTTGCGCCGCTGCTCGCCACCCACGATCCGGCAGCGCAGGATCTGGCCAACCGTCTTGCAGCCCCAAGCGCGCTGCACTGGTTCGGCACCGATGAGCTCGGTCGCGACATCTATTCGCGCCTGCTTTACGGCGGTCGCGTCACCCTCGGCATGGTCATTGCCGTTGTCGTTCTGGTCGCCCCGATCGGGCTGGCCATCGGCTGTATCGCAGGATATTTCGGCGGCATCGTCGATACGATCCTGATGCGCATCACCGACATCTTCCTCGCCTTCCCGCGCCTCGTTCTGGCTCTCGCCTTCGTCGCCGCATTGAAGCCGGGCGTCGAAAGCGCCGTGCTCGCCATCGCGCTCACCGCATGGCCGCCCTATGCCCGTATGGCCCGCGCCGAAACGCTGACCGTTCGCGGCAGCGATTTCATCGCCGCTTACCGCCTGACCGGTGGTTCCTCCTGGCGCATCATCTTCCGCCATATCATGCCGCTCTGCGTGCCGACGCTGATCGTGCGCGTCACGCTCGACATGTCTTCGATCATCATCACCGCCGCCTCGCTCGGCTTCCTCGGCATGGGCGCACAGCCGCCATCGCCGGAATGGGGTGCAATGATCGCAACGGCCAAGCGCTTCATCTTCGAACAGTGGTGGGTCGCCGCCATTCCCGGCATCGCAATCTTCTTCGTCTCGCTCGCCTTCAACTTTTTGGGTGACGCGCTGCGCGACGTGCTGGATCCGAAGGGGAACTGACGGATGCTGGTCGATATTCAAAACCTCAAGATCGGCTTCAAGTCGCGCACCGGCTTCCATCAGGCAGTCAAGGGCGTATCGCTGAAGCTCGGCACCGAAAAGCTCGGCATCGTCGGCGAAAGCGGCTCGGGCAAGAGCCTGACCGCCCGCGCGCTGATGAAACTCCTGCCCACCCAGACCGTCATCGAGGCGGATAAGCTGGAGTTCGATGGCATCGATATCCGCTCGGCCTCGGAAAAGCAGATGCGCACGATCCGCGGCAAGCGGGCCGGCTTCATCCTGCAGGATCCGAAATATTCTCTGAACCCGGTCAAGACGATCGGCAGCCAGGTGGCCGAAGCATGGCGCACCCACAAGGGCGGCAGCAAGCGGGCGGCGCTCGAAGCTGCGATCAACCTTCTGGAACAGGTGAAAATCCGCGATCCCCGCAAGGTCGCCGCCTCCTATCCGCACGAAGTCTCCGGCGGCATGGGCCAGCGCGTCATGATCGCCATGATGCTCGCGCCCGATCCGGAACTCTTGATCGCCGACGAACCGACCTCGGCGCTCGATGCCACGGTACAGGCCGAAATCCTGCGCCTCATCGAGGAACTGGTCTCGGAACGCGGCATGGGCCTCCTGCTCATCAGCCACGACCTGCCGCTCGTCTCGCATTTCTGCGATCGCGTTGCCGTCATGTATGCCGGCCATGTGATGGAAGAGCTGAAGGCATCGGACCTCTTGTCCGCGCAGCATCCCTATACGCGCGGCCTCTTGAACTGCATGCCCTCACTGATGCACCCGAAGGAGCGCCTGCCCGTCCTTACCCGTGATCCGGAGTGGCTGAAATGACGATCGAGATCGACAACCTGCGCATCTCCTTCGGTGACAAGCAAGTCGTCAAGGGCGTGTCCTTCAACGTTGCCAGGGGTGCAAGCTTCGGCATCGTCGGCGAAAGCGGCTCGGGCAAATCCACCGTCCTGCGCGCCATGGCAGGCCTCAACAACGACTGGTCCGGCCGTATCGCCTTTTCCGGCGAAGATGCCCCGCTGTTTCGCCCGCCGGCCTTCTTCCGAAAGGTGCAAATGGTGTTCCAGGACCCTTACGGTTCGCTGCACCCGCGCCAGACGATCGACCGCATCCTGTCGGAACTGCCGCTCGTGCACGGAATGGACAATATCGACGACCGCATCGCCAAGGTGCTGTCCGCCGTTGCCCTGCCGCAGACCGCGCGCTTCCGTTACCCGCACCAGCTCTCCGGCGGCCAGCGCCAGCGCGTGGCAATCGCCCGCGCCCTGATCGCCGAACCGGAAGTGCTGCTGCTGGATGAACCGACCTCGGCGCTCGACGTCTCGGTTCAGGCGGAAATCCTAAACCTTCTGGCTGATCTCCGCGCAGAGCGGAACCTCACCTATGTGATGGTCAGCCACAATCTCAGCGTCATCACCCATCTTTGCACCGAAGTCGGTGTGATGATCGATGGTCACATGGTTGAACAAGTCACGGCCGAGGACCTGAGACTCGGTAATGTCAATCACGCTCATACCCGCGAATTGCGCAGTCTGAGCGTGGAGCTCGAAGAACCGGCCTGACCTTTAAGGTTCTGGCGGACCCGGTCCGGTTTTAGAGCAAAGTGGAGAAGCGAGATGTCGATCACGGCCCATTGGGATAAGGCGCAACAGGCTGTCAGGAAATTCACTGACGGATGGGGTGCTGATCAGCCCGGTGGCGCAGTGATCGGCTTCGACGCCCAAGGCATCCGCTTTGCCGAAGTCGGCGGCGTCGAAAGCCTCTCCACCATGGCGCCCTTCAACGCCGATACGATCGTGCGTTACGCCTCCGTCACCAAGCACGCTTTCTGCGCCATGGTGCTGTCGCATCCGGAAGCGATCGCCCTCGACGACACCCTCGGCCAGCACCTGCCCGAGCTGCAGGAACCATTGGCCAGCGTCACCGTCGGTCGCGCGCTCGATATGAGCGGCGGCCTGCCCGACACGCGCGAATGCCTCTCCCTTCTCGGCCTTTCGGTCTATACCGAAACCAAGGCCGGTCCGCTAATGGACTATCTCGCCCGTCAGAGGCGCCTCAACTACGAAGCAGGCACGGAAGTTTCCTATTCCAACACCGGTTATCGCCTGGTCGAAACGGCACTTGAACGCAAGGGCCTGTTCTTCCGCGACTTCATCCGCGATGCAGGCGCAAAAGCCAGCGCCACGCTCGATGCCCCCGATGTCTGGAACGATGCCGTCGCCGGTCTCGTGCCGGGCTATTGGCACGACGGCGAAAAATGGCAGCTCTCCGCCGCCGGCCTGCACATCTCCGCCTCCGGCAGCATGACCGGCAGCGCCACGAGCCTCGCCAACTGGCTACGCCTCCTTCTCTCCGGCAAGGCTCCGTTCGCCGGAACGCTCGCTCGCCTCGCCGCACCGCGCGCCCTCTCCGATGGCCGCGAAAGCGGCTACGGCCTCGGCATATGCCGCACGACACTTGGCGGCCGCGACTTCACCGGCCATGGCGGATCGCATCCCGGCTACAAGACCTATTTCCTGCTCGATCAAGAGAACCAAACCGGTGTCGTCATCGTCTCCAACCGTGAGGACACCAACGGCAGCAAGATCGCCCAGGCAGCCATGGCCGCCCTGTTCGGCCTTGCTCTGCCCGTCCCCTCTTCTGCCTTGCAGGATGGCCTTTACGTCACCGAGACCGGCCCATTCTGGATCGAGGTCAAGGGTTCCAGTGTCAACTGGCTCGACGCCGATACCGCGGTTTATGAGGATGAAGACGGTTATGTCTCGTCCTTCTCCGCCACGTCTCCCATGCGCCTGAAGATGGATGGCACGGCGATCACCGGCCAGATCGGCTATCCCGCCCGCCGCTTCCTCCCGGCTGTCGATACCGGCGTCCCGGCCTCGCTTTCCGGCCGCTGGTTTTCAGATGAAGGCGCAACGTTCGAGATCGACGGCGAAAACCTCGTCATGGGCGTCGGCCCGGTCCGCCACCGCATGCCGATGACCGCACTCGGCAACGGCCGTTTCCTCTTCACCCTCAAGGATGGTCCCTGGACGAAGCGTGTCTGCCTGCATCTCCTGTCCGAAAATCGTCTCGAACTCGTGTTATCCCGTGCCCGCATGATCGAATATAGCCGGACAAGCTGATTGCATTTTCCCGCCGATGGGACCAATGCAGAACCGCAGACGGTTTTGTTTTGGAGTGTTCGGTGGAAGTCAAATGGCTTGAGGATTTTCTGGCACTCGCCCAGACGCTGAATTTTTCCAAGGCGGCGGACGAGCGCAATGTCACACAATCCGCTTTCAGCCGCCGCATCCGGCAGCTGGAAGCCTGGGTCGGCACCAGCCTGATCGACCGCGCCACTTACCCGTCCCGCCTGACCGAGGCCGGCCACCGTTTCGTGCCCGTTGCCGAGCATACCCTGCAGAACCTCTATCAGGCCCGCCGCAACCTGCAGCATGAGGAAGGCAACGACGCCCGCACCGTGACGCTGACGGCGCTCCACACGCTGTCCTTCACCTTCTTTCCGGGCTGGCTGACAAACCTGAGCGCTCAATTGGGACCGCTCGTTTCCAACATGCGCCCGGATTCCGGCAGCATGGAAGAAAACCTCAACTCGCTGATCGACGGCGATTCCGATTTTCTTCTGACCTACCAGAACCTGCATGTGCCGATGCTGCTCGATCCGCAATTCGAACACCACACGCTGGGAGCCGAAACCATCATCCCCGTCAGCGCCCCGGATAAAGCAGGCGCGCCGCTGCACCGGGTCGAGCCGGGTTTTTCCCATGTCAGCTATCAGAAAACGTCATTCTTCGGCCAGTTGATGGCCGGCGCACTGGCGACCCGCCTGCCGACGGACAATCGCGTCCATGTCGGCAGTCATTCGATAGGATTGAAGAGCATGGTTCTGGCCGGCTGGGGCCTAGCATGGATACCCGAAAGCCTCGCCAATGCGGAACTCGCGGACGGCCGCCTGGTGCGTGCCGCAGAAAAGGACTGGGATCTCGCAGTCGAGATCAGGCTCTATCGTTCGAAGGAAAACCGGCGGCCCATCGTCAAACGCATCTGGGAGACATTGGCCGCCGGTTGATTTTTGTTACACGGCCGTACGGCGGGCATTGTCCATGTAAAGCTCGCGCAGGCGCTTGAACATCGCACCCGGCTTGCCGTCACCGACCGGCTTGCCGTCGATCGAGGTGATCGGCACGATGAAGTTCGAAGCGCTGGTGAGGCAAGCTTCTCGTGCAGCCATGGCTTCCTCGACGGTGAACAGGCGTTCTTCCACGGTCAGCCCCTGCTCGCGGGCAAGCTCAAGTACGGCGAGACGCGTGCAGCCCGGCAGGATGGCATTGCCGTTACCGCGGGTGACGATCTTGTCGTCATTGGTGATGATATAGGCCGTCGAAGACGCACCTTCGGTGATGTAACCGTCCTGAACCATCCAGGCTTCGTCGCAGCCTTCGGCCTTGGCGATCCGCTTGGCCAGAACCTGCGGCAGCAGGCAGACCGTCTTGATATCGCGGCGTTCCCAGCGCTGATCCGGCACGACCTTGACCTTCAGGCCCTTTTCGACGGCGGCAACATGTTCCAGCGTCTTTGCCTGGGTGAAGAGCAGCAGCGTCGGCTCGAGATCTTCCGAGTAGAGAAAGTTCCGGTCTTCGGCACCGCGCGTATATTGCAGATAGATTACGCCTTCGGTCAGCTTGTTTTCTTCGACGAGACGCTTTTCGATGGCGACGATCTCGTCGGTCGAGATCGGCAGATGGCCGCCGATTTCGCGCACGCTGCGCTCCAGACGCGTCATGTGCAGCGGGCTGTCGATCAGCTTGCCGTCCAGCACCGCCGTCACTTCATAAATACCGTCACCGAAGAGAAAACCACGATCGAAGATCGAAACATGAGCTTCGTTCTCAGGCAGGAAGGCACCGTTCAGATAGACGATGCGGGACGTTGCGGCAGGCATTAAGAACTCCAGTCTTCGAGAAAATTCAGCGGCGCTTGAGCGCGTCAAGGGAAATGGCTTCGATGGTCGAGGCCTTGTCCGTCCCGGCATTGTAGCCGTGCGTGGTCGTCGCCATCGTCATCGAATTGAGGATCGCCTCCTCGGTTGCCTCGATCACCGCTTCGAAAAGCGGCGAGACAACATCGTTGGAAAGAACCGGATAATTGGCGACCGCCTTGCGACGCTCCGGCGTCCGGCGCACCTCTTCGGCAGTGGAAAACGCCAGCGCATAATCGCCGGAACCATTGCTCAGCGCCGCACCCGTGCGCGCCAGACCGCCAAAACAGCGCTCGGCAAGGCGCTTCAGATTGCGCGAGCAAAGCGGCGCATCGGTCGCTACGATCATCACGATCGAGCCATCCTTGTCATGCGCACCTTCCGCCTCATAAGGCTTGCCGGCCACCATCAGCTTGCCGCCATAGTTGGACTGCACCAGCACGCCCACCGTATAGTCTGCTCCGCCGGCCTTCACGACCCGCGAACTCGTGCCGATCCCGCCCTTGAGACCGAAGGCAACCGTGCCGGTGCCGGCACCGATCGCACCTTCTGCAACCGCCCCGGTCTTGGCGGCGGCAAGGGCTGCGGACATTTCATCCACACTCGGGCGGGCAGCACGAATATCGTTGAGCCTTGAATCATTGGTCTCGCCGACAATGGCATTCAGCGACACGACCCGCTCATTACCGGCCTGCGCCAGCACATGCCGATTGATCGCCTCGATGGCGCGGCCGACACCCAGCGTGTTGGTCAGTAGGATTGGCGTCTCGATCTCACCCAGTTCGGCAATCTGCGTCGAACCGGCGAATTTTCCAAAGCCGTTGAACACGGCAAGCGCCGCCGGCAGCTTGTCCTGAAACAGATTGCCGGAATGCGGCAGGATCGCCGTCGCGCCAGTGCGCGTCCGTTCGCCCTCGACGCAGGAGACATGACCAACGGCAACACCCGCGACATCGGTGATCGCATTGAGCGCGCCGGTCTCATAATGGCCTATGGATATATCGAGGTCGCGCAGGCGCGCACGAGGTTCACTGGTCATTGAATAGGTTCCGGTCTTCAGGCTGGCCGGGAGACTACTTCAGCCAGAACCGAACCGGCACAACAAAAACGGAATAGTTTCAGACCGCGTTTGCAAGAGGACACAAGGCCAGGAAATCCCCGCCGTTCACTTGTCGGGACGAATACGAGGAGGCGTTTTCCACCTCTTTCGCCATCCAACCATCCAGATCTTGCTGCTCCGGCATCAGACGCACCCCGGCAGACTGAGCAGTCCACCGCGCCAAAATAAAAAATGTACACGTGTACAATTTGTCATCTCGTTGTTGTGGAGCGCTCCTAAGGTCCGCCTCGTTCAGGATCAACTCCTCGCTTTCCCACCCGGATAACGCTGTTTGCGACCGGCCCCGGAGGAGGCGAGATCGCTTATCGGGGATAAGTCATGACCGTACTTCCGCGTTTCAAATCCGCCATTCTGGCGACAGCGCTGCTGGCATCGACGGCAACCTTCGCCATGGCCAAGGATGTCACCATTTCCGTCTGGGCCGGCGGCACCGGCCCGACCAATGATTACCGCATCGAAGCCATCAAGATGGCGGCCGACGTCGTTTCGCGTCAGGCAAAGATCCGTGGTGAGGACCTCACCATCAAGATCGAATCCCAGACCTGGACCGGCTGGGACGATTTCAAGCAGGCCGTGACGCTAGCCGCCGAATCCGGCAAGGCGCCGAACATCATCGTTTCCGGTCACGAAGACATCGGCCCCTGGTCGCAATCCGGCCTCCTGCGCCCGATCGAGGACTATGTCGATTTCGACGCCTGGCCGCTTAACCAGCTCTACCCCAACTTGATCGACGTCTCCTCCTATGACGGCCGTATCTGGGGTATTCCGCAGGATGCCGAAGCGCGCCCCTTCTTCTTCTCCAAGGCGCATCTGAAGGCGATCGGTTATTCGGACGCCGATATCGAAGCGCTGCCGGCAAAGGTCGAAAGCGGCGAATACACGCTTTATTCCATGCTCGACGACGCCAAGAAGATGCAGGATGCCAAGGTTGTCGAACCCGGCAAGGGTTTCATGCCGCGTCCGAACAACGGCACCGACTACTGGCAGTTCTATCAAAGCTTCGGCGGCGAGATGGCCGACGCGGAATCCGGCAAGCTGGTTCTCGACCGTCAGGCGCTGACCGGCATGTACCAGTTCTTCGTCGATGCGGTTGAAAAGGGCGTCGTTCCGGCCACCTATCTCGGCACCACCTGGGATACCTGGCATCAGGCCGTCGCCGGCGACAAGGCCGGCATCTGGCACGGTGGCACCTGGCACAAGGCCGAATGGGAAGCCAAATGGGGCCTGAAGGACTTCTTCGGTCAGATGCAGTACAGCCTGATTCCGGCCGGCAACGAAAAGGGCCGCGCCAACACGATCACTCACCCGCTCGTCTATCTTCTGTCGACCGGCGGTTCGGATGAAGATGCGACGCTCGCAGCCGAGCTGATCACCACAGCCTCCGAGCCTTACATCAACGCTCTGCATGCCGTGAAGTCGGGCCATCTCGCCATCGGCTCCGCCGAAGCGTCGATCCCCTTCTACGCCAATGATCGCTGGACGACCGCGGCCACGGAAGGCCTGTTGCCAAAGGCGAACGCCATTCCCAACAACAGCGATTTCGGCGTCGTCTGGAAGGCCATGTACAAGGGGCTGGAAACCTCCTGGACCCGGACCAATTCCGTCGCCGATGCCGTCAAGGCCGTCGAGACGGAAGTACGCAACGCACTCGGCGACAAGATCGTCATCCGCTGATCCCATCCATCCACCGGGCGGCGTAACTGCCGCCCGGCCCCTCTGCATTTCTTCGGGTTCCCATGCGCACCTCTTCGCCTCACAGGGCACATCTCCTTGGCTTGGCTTTCATGACACCAGCCATGGTTCTGCTTCTCGGCTTCTTCTTCCTGCCGGTCGTGCTGACCAGCGTCTTCGCCTTCACCAACATGAGCACGGCCACCGGCATTTCCGGCGGCTCCTATGTCGTCACCGGCAACCTTCTGCGCTCACTCAAGGATGAGGGGCTGGACGCGAAAACGATCGATGCACTCGGCCAGTCGAGCTACGTCATCGATCAGGCGGGGCTGGAAAAGGCCCACGCAGCCGGCGTCGATGCAAGATTCATCACTGAGATCGCAGAAAGGCTCAAGGACCGGTCCTTCACCAGTTCCACGGCCTTCGAACGAGAACTGAAGACGCTGCCCTCCCGCCCGACGCGGGTGCGCGATCTGAAGATTGCCGCCGGCGCCTTCGAGCAATCGGTTCTCAACGTGCGCTACGCCAGCCGCGGCGAAATGGAAGCGGCGCTTACGCATATGCTCGAAAACCCGCCGGAAGGCGCGATCGAAAAGGTCGCGACTGCAAGCTATACCGGCTGGACCTGGACGACGGAGAATTTCAAGAACCTCGTCATTACCCCCGATACCTGGCGCATCATCGGCAACACGGTCTTCTATGTGGTGCTGACGCTGGCCTTCAACGTTCTGGTCGGCCTGTTTCTGGCCATCACCACCTTCTATCTGCCGCCCGCGGGCTCCGGTTTCTTCAGCGTACTGTGGCTTCTGCCGCGCATCACTCCGGTCGTGCTTTATGCCGTCATGTGGAAATGGTTCACCTGGGAAGACGGTTTTGTCTTCAACATCGCCCAGGATCTCGGCCTTCCCGCCTTCAACTACATGAAGGGATCGGTCGCGAGCGCCTGGACGGTGGTCATCCTCGTCAACGGTTTTGTCGGCGCATCCTTCGGCATGATCCTGTTTTCCGGCGCGCTGAAAGCCATTCCGGTGCAGCAGCTCTGGGCCAGCGAAGTGGACGGCGCCTCGCGCTGGCAGCAGATCCGCTACATCATCCTGCCGCATATGCGCTGGCCGATCCTCTTCGTCACCAGCTACCAGACGCTGTCGCTGCTCTCGTCCTATGAGCAGATCTGGCTCACCACCAATGGCGGCCCCGGCAGCACCACGACGGTCTGGGCGCTCGAAGCCTTTAAGACCGCGCTCAACAACTATACCGGCAACCTGCAATACGGCTTGGGCGCTGCCATGGCGCTGATCCTCGTCGCAGTCGGGCTGATCCTCTCCATTGTCTATCTCCGCCTCTTCCGTTTCGACGAGATGATGTCGAAGCCAAAGATCGAGTTTTAAAGGAGGACGATCATGACCCGCAATTTCGCCGCCTGGCCGATCATCCTGCTTTTGACCGTGCTCAGCCTGCCGCTCTTCATCATGTACCTGTTCCTGCTGGTCGACACCTTCAGCAACACGGCGCCCGGCTCGCTTCTGCCCAACGAGTTCACGCTCGAACACTGGCGTTTCCTCATCGACCCAACCATTACCGGCGACGTGTGGAAGCCGACGCTGACGACAGTCATCTTCTCCGCAAGCCTGATGATCATCGTCGTCTCCGTTTCGGCAACCGCCGGTTATGCGCTCTCGCGACTGGCTCTGCCGTTCCGGCGTTTCGTCCTCTCCGGCATCATGGTCATGCATGCCTTCCCTTCGGTCACGCTGATCATCGGCGTTTTCCTCGTCCTTCAGTTTGCCGGCCTTTACAATTCGCTGACCGGCGTCATTCTGGTGAAAGCCAGCCTGATGCTGCCTTTCGGCATCTGGATCATGAAGGGCTTTTACGACGCCGTTCCGTGGGAAATCGAAATGGCCGGCGTGCAGGACGGTGCAAGCCGCTTCACCGTCTGGCGGCGCATCATCCTGCCGCAGGTAAAACCCGGCCTTCTGTCGCTGGCGCTCTTCGCCTTCATCGACGGCTGGAGCGAATACATGCTGCCACGGATTCTTGCCCCGTCCAGCGATTTCGAAGTCCTGTCCATGTATCTCAACACGGTGTCTGACCCCAATTCCAGCACCTATAATTTCAACATCTTCAAGTCGGTCGGGCTGTTCTACACGCTGCCGGTGCTCGCACTTTTCGTGCTGTTCCAGAACCGTCTCATGAACATTTTCGGCGGGGGCACCAAGGGCTGATGCAAATCTCGATCAACAACTTCACCAAGACATTCGATGGCACTCCTGTCATCGACGATATGAACCTGACCATCCGCGATGGCGAAATGCTCGCGCTGCTCGGCCCTTCCGGCTGCGGAAAATCGACGACCCTCTTCACCATCAGCGGCATCCACCGCATGGACAAGGGCCAGCTCATGTTCGGCGACCGCGACGTCAGCGGCCTGCCGAGCCAGAAGCGCAATGTCGGTGTCGTCTTCCAGAACTACGCCCTCTACCCGCACATGAACGTCTTCGAAAACATCGCCTTCCCGCTGACAGTCAGGAAGGACAACAAGGCCGATATCGATCGCGAAGTCCGTTTCATTGCTGCGCTCACCCATATCTCGGAGCTGCTCGAACGTCGCCCCGGCCAGCTCTCGGGCGGCCAGCAGCAGCGCGTGGCGCTCGCTCGCGCCCTCGTTCGCAAGCCGGATGTGCTGCTGCTTGATGAACCGCTGGCCAATCTCGATGCCAAGCTGCGGCTGGAAATGCGCTCCGAAATCCGCCGTATCCAGCTCGAAACCGGCATCACCGCCGTTCTGGTCACCCATGATCAGGTGGAAGCCATGTCCATGTGCGACCGTATCGCCATCATGAAAAAGGGCGAGATCGTCCAGATCGACACACCGGCCGACATGTACAGCAATCCGCGCACGTCTTTCGTCGCAGGCTTTCTCGGCAATCCGCCGATCTCTCTCCTCAATGGTATTGCCATGGGGAACACCTTCTCCATCGCGCCGATCAAATTGCGCGTCCCGCTCGGCTCACACGAAGGCATTGCCGATGGCACGCCGTTGAAGCTCGGCGTTCGGCCGGAACATTTCGGCCCGGAAGGCGACATAGCGGTGGAAGGAAAGATCACCTTTGCCGAAACGCAAGGCCGCGAAAATCTTTATGATGTCGAACTTGCTGATGGATCGGTACTACGCTCGATCCAGCCCGCGGCAAGAAACTGGAAACTCGGCGAACCTGTACGCTGGTTTATCGACAGCAAATCGGCTTTCGTCTTTTCTGACGATGGCCTCAGACTTTGACGGGGAGACGATCATGACCTCTGCCAGGGATTTTTCGCCGTTCTTCTCCCGCTTCGGCTGGCCTGAAAACAGAGGACGCCTGCCCTTCTGTATCGGCCATCGCGGTGCCAGCGGCCACGCGACGGAAAACACGCTCGCCGCCTTTCGCCGCGCTGCCGAACTCGGTGCCGAAATGTGGGAGATCGACACGCAACTGACTGCCGATGGCATCGTGGTTATCTCGCATGACGACCATCTCGAGCGCGTCTTCGGCAGGGACGTCCATATCTCGCACCTCACCTTTGCCGATCTGCGTGCCGCAGTGCCGGACGTGCCGAGTTTCGAGGAAGTGGCAGCGCTGGCGCGCGAAACCGATTGCGGCCTCTATATCGAGCTGAAACGCGCCGGCACCGGCCCGCTCTGCTGGCAGCACCTGAAGGACAGGGAGCAGCGTTTCGCCTGTTTCGGTTCCTTCGATCCGGCACAGGTACGGGAACTGCGCGAACTCGGCTGCGACTATCCGCTGGCGATCCTCATCCGCGTTGGTGCCGATCCCCACGCAATGGGCGATGAAGCATCCGCCGATATCCTGCATCTATGCTGGGAAAAGGCGAGCGACACGCCGCAGGAATTCGTCACAGATGACCTGATCGAACGATCCTTCGCGAATGGTCGAGAAATCGTTCTGTGGCACGAGGAGCGGCCGGAAGTCCTCGCCGATATCATGGCGTTTCCGGTCCTCGGCATCTGCACCAACCTGCCGGACCTGATGCGCCCGCGCGAAAGCCATGGCAGCGATCGCCCGGCAAAGCGCGTCACGTCGCACGATGTAGCACGTGCCGCCGGCGTTTCCCGCGCCGCCGTCTCCCGTGCCTTCACGCCGGATGCCAGCGTTTCCGAAAAGACCCGCGAAAAGGTCTATCAGGCCGCCAAGGACCTCGGCTATCGCGTCAACTATCTCGCCCGCAGCCTCACCAACAAGCGCTCCGATCTGGTCGGCCTTGTCGCAGCCGGCCTCGACAACCCTTTTCGAACGCAGCAGGTCGAGCATCTCGCCCGTGCACTGATCGCCCGCAACTATCGGCCTATCCTGCTTCCCACCTCGCAGGAAGCAGACAGCGCCACCGTCATCGGCCAGTTGCTGCATTACGCGGTATCGGGCGTGATCGTCACTTCGGATGCCCCCCCCTCGCATATTTGCGAGGAATGTGCGGCGGAAGGCGTTCCGATCGTGCTGATCAACAAGGGCGAAGATTATCCGCTGGTCGACCGTGTGCTCTCCGATGACCACAATGCCGCACATCTCGCAGTCGACCACCTGTTGCAGGCAGGCGCGACCCGGCTCGCCGTCATTGCCGGCACCACCATCTCCTATTCGTCGCGCCGCCGCGCCGAAGCATTTCTGGCACGCGCGAAAGCGTTGGCCATGGAAGTGTCGCACATCTCCGTTGCCCAGAACGACTATCGCAACGGCCGCAATATCGTCCACGCTTTGCTCGATAACGGCATCGACGGCATCTTCGCCGTCAACGACTACATGGCCTGCGGTGTCATCGACGGGTTAAGCGATGCTGGCCGGAACGATAGTTCGGTCAGGGTCATCGGCCATGACGACATTCCCCAGGCAAGCTGGGGCGCCTATGACCTGACCACCTTCCTGCAGCCCTGCGATATTCAGGCGGAACAGGTGATCGACCTCCTGTCCAGCCGGATCCTGGACCCCGATGCCGTTGCCCGCGTGGAATTCACGCCGGTCACATTGATCAAAAGAAGAAGTGCCTGATGCCATCCCCATTCGATCTCGCCTCGCTGCGCAAACGCGCCGAGGCAGCAATAGACATTGCCCGTCTTGTCGGGACCGAAACCGCAAAATTCCGCGCCGACATCCAGCCGGAAACGCTTGCCGTGGAAAACAAGGGCCTGCAGGATTTCGTCACGGTCGCCGACAAGCGCGCCGAACAGACGATCCGCAAAACGCTTCTCGAGCAGTTTCCCGATGACGCCTTTCTCGGCGAAGAGGGCGGCGCCAGCCGTAATGGTTCGTCCGGCGGCACATGGATGGTCGATCCGATCGATGGCACCACCAATTTCATCCGCGGCTTCCGCCACTGGGGCGTCTCGATCGCCTTCGTCAGCGGCGACGAGATCCTCGTTGGCGTCATATATGACGCCACCCAGAACGCCGTCTTCAGCGCGATCCGTGGAGAAGGCGCCGTCCGCGAAGGCAAGCCGATCACGGCAGCCAAGACAACCGACCCGTCACGCGGCATCGCCATTCTCGGCCATTCCCGCCGAACCGATTTCGAAGACTACCTGTCTATCTCCCGAAAAATCTACGAGACCGGCATGGATTATCGCCGCATGGGCGCCGCCGCAATCGGCCTGATCCGCGTCGCCGAAGGCGTGGCCGACCTCTATTACGAACGCCACCTATCCGCCTGGGACATGCTGGCCGGAACTGTAATGGCCCCATAAATATCCGGACACGATCTCCCACTTAACAAGTGTGCGAGGTAATGTGCCCATTATGACCAGTCACAGTCCTAAGATAGAAGTCCTGTCCGGCCCTGAGCGCCGCCGTCGC
>NZ_JAEUAN010000023.1 GCF_019511445.1 Aliirhizobium wenxiniae | reverse complement strand
CCTCCCAACCCTCCCCACAAGAGGGAGGGCTTAACTCGGTCAAGCCGTCGAGCTTTATTGAGGCAGACGGATGCCACAGGTTTTCTCCCCCCTTGTGGGGGAGATGGCCGGCAGGCCAGAGGGGGATTTTGCCGAGCACAGCTTTTCAGCCCTGCACGATCCCCTTGAGGAATGTGGCGAGATCATCGGTGACGTAATCGATGTGATCGTCCTCGTCGGAAAACGTCTCCCAGCGCTCGATCAGCACGTCGTCGAGATTGCGTGGCGTCAGGAGAACGGTACGCATGCCGAGCGCCTTGGGAACGGTCAGATTGCGCGGCAGGTCTTCGAACATGGCGGCATTCGCCGTGTCGACCCGATGAAGGCTGGCGAACTTGTCATAGGTCTCGCCCGCCGGCTTCGGCACGTAGCCTGCGGCGACGATATCGAAAATGTCGTCGAAATTGTCGAGGATGCCGAGCGCGCGGGCTGTCGCTTCCGCATGCGGTACGCTGCCATTGGTGAAGATGAATTTTCGACCGGGCAACGCCTTGATCGCTTCACCCAGTTCCGGGTTCGGGACCAATATCGAATAATCGATTGCATGCGCCTTTTCCAGAAACCCGTCCGGATCGATGCCGTGGTTGAGCATCAGGCCCTGCAGCGTCGTGCCGTGCTCGTGATAATACCGCTTCTGCACTGCGCGTGCTTCGTCGCGCTCCAGTTGCAGCAGTTCCTGCACATAGGCCGTCATGTTCACATCGATCTGCGCAAAGAGATTGATGTGATGCGGATAGAGCGTGTTGTCGAGATCGAAGACCCAATCGCGGATCTTTGAAAAATCGGTAGCGTCGGCGGAAGTCTTGGGTTTCTTGTCCATATCCCGCTTATGCACCGCCTTGCTGATAAAGAAAATCGAAAAGGCGACGGCTCGCCGCCGCTTGCGGCTTGGCGACAAATCCGCCCGCATGATACCGGCTGAAACATGGAACTCTGGATCCCCATCACCATTGCCGCGGCCTTCCTGCAAAACCTGCGCTCGGCATTGCAGAAGCATCTTCAGGGCAGGCTCGGCACCCGCGGTGCGAGCTTCGTCCGTTTCGGCTACGGTTTTCCGGTGGCGATCCTCTATGTCGTACTGCTGCACCAGCTCGCAGGCTTTGCAATCCCTCAGGTCAATTGGACCTTTGCGTTCTGGGTGGTGATCGGCGGCCTGGCGCAGATCTTTGCCACCATCATGCTGGTCCATCTCTTCTCGCTTAGAAATTTCGCCGTCGGCACCGCCTATTCGAAGACCGAGCCGGTTCAGGCGGCGATCTTCGGCTTCATCCTGCTCGGCGAAAAGCTGACGGTAGGTGCAATCGGCGCAATCATCACCGGTGTCATCGGCGTGATGCTGATCTCGATGGCGCGCATGCCGTTATCATGGAAAAACACGGTCACGGCTCTCGCCAGCCGCACCGCGCTGGTCGGCATCGCCTCCGGTGCCGTCTTCGGCATTTCCGCCGTTGCCTACCGCAGCGCTTCCCTGTCGCTCGATGGCCCGAACTCGATCATGCAGGCGGCCATGACGCTTGCCTGCGTCACGACCTTCCAGACGATCTTCATGCTGGTATGGATGGCATGGAAGGACAAGGGTGAGATCGTTACCGTGCTTAAGACTTGGCGTTCGTCCTCGCTGGTCGGCCTTGCCAGCGTCTTCGGCTCGGCCTGCTGGTTCACCGCGATGACGCTGCAGCAAGTGGCCTATGTCCGCGCGCTCGGCCAGATCGAGCTCGTCTTCACCTTCATGGCCTCCTATTTCCTCTTCCACGAACGGATCAACCGTATGGAAATCTTCGGTTGCCTGCTGATCGTGGCGGGCATTCTGGGGCTTCTCGTAGGCTGAAACGAAAAAGGCGCCTTGCGGCGCCTTCGTCATTTGGTGTCGTGGAGAGATCAGGGCACGATCAGCGTGCCGGCGCCGCGCTCGGTGAAGATTTCCAGCAGCACGGAATGGGCGGTCTTGCCGTTCAAAATGACGACGCCCTGTACACCGGAGCGGATCGCGTCGATGCAGGTCTCCACCTTCGGGATCATGCCGCCGGAAATCGTGCCGTCCTTGATCAGCGCCTGTGCCTGCGCGACGGTCAGTTCCTTGATCAGGTTCTTGTCCTTGTCGAGCACGCCGGGAACGTCGGTCAGGAAGAGCAGGCGCGTTGCATGCAGCGCACCGGCAATCGCACCGGCAAACGTGTCAGCGTTGATATTGTAGGTGGCGCCATCGCGGCCTGGGGCCACCGGGGCTATGACCGGTATCATTTCGGATTTGGCAAGCAGGTCGAGCAGCGTGCGGTCGACTTCGACCACTTCGCCGACGAAGCCGAGATCGAGCACGCGCTCGATATTGCTGTCGGGATCGACGACCGTCTTCTTCGCCTTTTCGGCGAAGACCATGTTGCCGTCCTTGCCGCAAAGGCCGATCGCCCATTCGCCGGTCTGGTTGATCAGCGCGACGATTTCCTTGTTGATCGAACCGGCAAGCACCATCTCGACGATCTCGACCGTCTTCTGGTCGGTAACGCGCAGGCCACCTTCGAATTTCGATTCGATGCCCATCTTGGAGAGCATCGCGCCGATCTGCGGGCCGCCGCCGTGAACGACGATCGGATTGACACCGGATTGTTTCAGAAGCGCAATATCGGCGGCAAAAGCCTTGCCGAGCTCGGTATCGCCCATGGCGTGGCCGCCATATTTCACCACGATCGTCTTGTTTTCATAGCGCTGCATGTAAGGCAGAGCCTGAGCGAGAAGTTTGGCCTGGAGTTCGCTGTCCGACGTCGTCATGAAAATCCCTCACATCAAAGGTGGGGCCTTTTAACGCAAGTTCTTGTCAGAAGGAATAATCGCGGTGAAGTTTTCGCGGTGATCGCGATGCGGCGTTTATGACGCATGACGTGTCCCCGTTACCCACGGTTTATTGATAGTGTTAGCGTTGACAGACGGCGAGGAGAAGCCGACCTTGATCCTGTGCAAGTGTCCTATTCGCAAACTGCAAAAAGACTTCAGACACATTGCTGGCCAAACATCCTAGCGGAAAGAAGATCGCGCGAGCTATGACGACGCCGAACCAGAGCGAGAGTGACCGTTCACGAGATCAAGTCCTCGCGGGAGAGTATGTTTTGGGCGTATTGTCCCCGGAGGTCCGTCGGGGCATCGAGGAGCGCATGGCCAGAGACGCTGCATTTGCGGCGACCGTTCGGCGTTGGGAAGACAACCTGTCTGACTATGACGACCCATACCATGATCCGAAGGCTCGGCTTCGGCTTCAAGCCCATTTCCCGGTTCTTGTGGCAAAAAGAAACTTCAACCGCGAAATGGCTGCGGCCGAAAGATGCTGGAATTCGATCACCTTCTGGCGTGCACTGTCGATAGTGCTGGTCGCAGGCATTCTAACTTACGCAGCCTTTCAGTCGGGCCTGTTCGCCCTCTGAGGCAGGCAGGTAATTAAGTCGAACCTGCCTGCGAGCTGCTGAAATTTCTTCAGATCGTCAGTGTAACGGCCTCGGCGATCGCTGCTCGCAACTCGTCGACGCCTTTTCCCTTTTCCGACGACGTGGAGAGGACGAACGGATAGGCGGCCGGCCGCTTGCGGATCTTTTCAAGTGTCTCATCGATCAGTTTCGGAACGGCAGGTTCCTTGATCTTGTCGGTCTTGGTCAGAACGATCTGGTAAGACACGGCAGCCTTGTCCAGCAGGTCGAGAACGTCTTCGTCATTCTTCTTCAATCCGTGCCGGCTGTCGATCAGCACGTAGACGCGCTTCAGTGTCGCACGCCCGCGCAGATAGTCGAACACGAGTTTCGTCCAGTTGTCGACCATCTCCTTCGGCGCCTGGGCGTAGCCATAGCCGGGCATGTCGACCAGCGCCATCGGCGGCAGGTCACCTTCCTGGCCCGAATATCCGTCCGGGACGAAATAGTTGAGTTCCTGCGTACGGCCGGGTGTGTTCGAGGTTCGGGCCAGGCCCTTCTGGCCGACCAGTGCATTGATAAGCGATGACTTGCCCACGTTGGAGCGGCCAGCGAAGGCGACTTCCAAGGGGCCTTCCGGCGGCAGGAACTTCATCGAAGGCACGCCGCGGATGAAGATCCAGGGTCGGCCGAACAGGGGCTTGTCGTTGGTAGTCATCCGCTTTTCTATCTTCTTCGCTTAGGGAAACGCCAACCGCATCAGGGTTTTGGCCACGGATGTCAAGCTTTGCGGCGCTTTTCACCGCTCTTCATTTAGTCGGCAGGACAAACGAAAACCCCGGAGGCCGATCCGGCATCCGGGGTTCTTGGTGCGTTATTTGCTCGGTTCAGGCTTTCGTTTGAAGAAGCCCTTGAGATTGTCGAAGAGCTCGATCTTGGCGCCGTGGCGCTTCATGATCACCGCCTGCTGCGTCACCGACAGCGTGTTGTTCCAGGCCCAGTAGATAACCAGACCGGCCGGGAAGGATGCCAGCATGAAGGTGAAGACTAGCGGCATCCAGTTGAAGATCATCTGCTGCGTCGGATCCGGCGGCGTCGGGTTCATGCGCATCTGCAGGAACATCGTGATGCCCATGATGAGCGGCCAAACACCGATCAGCAGGAAGTGCGGCACGTCGTAGGGCAGGAGACCGAACAGGTTGAACAGCGAGGTCGGGTCCGGCGCCGAAAGGTCCTGGATCCAGCCGAAGAACGGTGCGTGACGCATCTCGATCGTGACGTAGATGACCTTGTAAAGCGCAAAGAACACCGGGATCTGCAGAAGCACCGGCCAGCAACCGGCGATCGGGTTGATCTTCTCTTCCTTGTAGAGCGCCATCATTGCCTGCTGCAGCGCCATGCGGTCGTCGCCGTGCTTGGCCTTCAGCTCTTCCATCTTCGGCTGCATGCGCTTCATGTTCGCCATCGAAGCATACTGCTTGCTGGCGAGCGGGAAGAAGATCAGCTTCACGACGATGGTCGTCAGAAGGATGGCGACACCGAAATTGCCGACGTGACGGAAGAAGAAGTCCATCAGCTGGAACATCGGCTTGGTGATGAAGTAGAACCAGCCCCAGTCGATCAGCAGGTCGAAATGCGGAATGGAATATTCTTCGGCATAGCGGTCGACGAGCGGAACGCGCTTGGCACCTGCGAAGAGCATGTTCTTGAGTTCGGTCGATTGACCGGCCTGAATGGTCAGTGCGTCACCCTTGTAGTCGGCCTGATAACGCGGCTGACCATCGGTGAAATGCGTGAAGCGACCTTCATAAGGCATCGTCTGCGGCGGCACGATCGCTGCTGCCCAGTATTTGTCGGTGATGCCGAGCCAGCCGCCGGTAGCCTTCGCGTTGGTGACGGCTTCTTCCTCGATATTGGAATAAGTGTGCTCGCTGAGGCTGCCGTCTTTGCCCGGTACGCCGAGGAAGCCTTCATGGATAACCCAGACCGAAGGTGTAACCGGCTTGTTGTTGCGGGTGATGCGGCCGTAGGAGGAAAGCGTGATTGCTTCCGCGCCGGGGTTCTCGACCTTGTCCGTCATCGAGATCATGTAATGATCGTCGATCGAGATCGTGCGGTTGAAGACGACACCCTTTTCATTGGTGTAGGAAAGCGTCACCGGAGTCGTTGCCGTCAGCTTGTCACCGCTGGCAAGCGTCCAGGCCGTGCCCGGACCGGGAACCGCGCCGCTATTGTCGCTGCCGATATAGCCGACTTCACCGAAATAGCCGTCCCTGGTGTCTGCCGGCGAGAAGAGTGTGATGAGCGGGCTCGAGTCGTCGACGGTCTCGTGATACTCGCGCAGCTTCAGGTCGTCGAAGCGGGCGCCGGTCAGGTTGATCGAGCCGGAAACGGCAGGCGTGTCGATGACGACGCGCTCGGACTTGGCGAGCGCCTGTTCGCGGGTCGCTGTCGCCTGCGCCTGTTCTCCACCCGGCAGGCTGCCGAGGGTTACGGCGCCGGGGCTGTCCGGCGAAGCGGGGTTCTGCGCGGCTTGCTGCTGCTGCAGTGCCTGCTGGGCTTCAGCGGCACGCTGCTGCGCTTCCATGCGCGGGTTCATATAGAGGAACTGCCAGGCAAGGACGATGACGACCGATAGGCCGATCGCGATGAAGTAATTTCGGTTTTTTTCCATCATGCTTTCCTGGAAGATGTTCCTGAGACAGACTTGGGCTTTTGCCTGCCTTCAATGCGTGCTGCAAGTTGTTCGGTCAAATTTGAAAAGGAAATGCCGAGCACCTCCCTGCGCGCGACGATCACATAGTCGTGTCCGTTTTCCATTGCAAATCCGGCGGATTTGCGCACCGCTTCCTTCAGCCGTCGCCGCATCCGGTTCCGCTCTACGGCGTTACCGTGCTTTTTTGTAACGGTGAAGCCGACGCGTGGCGGCTCATCGGGCTGCTTGCGGTCGAGAACTTCAAGGAGAAAGGTTCTCCCGCGGCGTGCTTCGCCTTTGCGAACAGCAAGAAACTGCGGCCGGCTTTTCAGCCGCCCGACAGTCTTTTTCTTGTCTTCAAACCTCGTCATTGCCCGGTCCGGGCAAGTCGGCCGTTAGGCCGACAGACGAGCGCGGCCGCGTGCGCGACGTGCGGAAAGAACCTTGCGGCCACCCTTGGTAGCCATGCGGGCACGGAAACCATGACGACGCTTGCGAACAAGCTTGGACGGTTGGTAGGTACGCTTCATTTATTTTACACCGCGGTGTGCGGCCCTTCTTGGATTATTGCTTCATTGAGAAGCAAAAGCGTTTCGGAAAATGCGCCGGCATGCGGGTATGCAGGTTGCGAGCCGCTGCCTGAGCGCGCGGGCATATAGTTCAGGTTAAGCCCGAAAGTCAATCCGCAGGCCCCGGAAGACCGGAAAGCCGCGATTTCGTCATCCGGTATTTAAGCGGTTTCGAATGCAATTATTAATATGCGCCTGACCGAATGTGATTTCATCGGTTGTGTTTTTGGCAAAGTTTTTTCTATCGTACGGGCAAAGGCTCAAGTCGTGAGAAAATATATCACCAAATAAGTCGCGCACGCGGGAGATTTTTGCTTGTCGGCACTAAGTCGGATTGAGTGCTCGATCAGTCATTATTAACAATTTTATGCTATTTTTCATAGTCATCAAGAATAGCGGCTGATCATGGCGCTGTTCTGGTGTCTTTGGAGGGGATTACCGTGAAAATTGGAGTGAAGATCAACCTTCTCGTAGGGTTGATGAGCCTTGTCGCGTGCGCAATTGCCGGATTGTCGTTCTTCGCGGTGACCGAATATCATGACAAGCAGAGCGCCTACGCCAATATTGCCGACCGCGTCTACAAGGGTGAGCGGCTCAACCGTCTGGTGACGGCGGTGGTGATGGATGCCCGCGGAATGTATGCGGCAAAGGATGTCTCATCCGCTAAGCCTTTCGGTGAAGGCGTGACGAAAAGCCTCGCCGACATGGACAAGCTGGTTGCGGATTGGGCGGCGGTCATCCCCGCAACGCAGAAGGCGCAGTTCGACAAGCTCACGGTGGGTTTTACGGAGTTCAAGGCATTCCGCACCGAAACAGTGCGACTAGGCGCAACCGAAGGCCCACAGGCTGCCAATGTTCAGGGCAACAACGACGCCAACCGCGCCAATCGCAAGGCCTATCAGGCTGAGATCGACAAGGTGGTTGCCTCGGATCTGGCGGATCTCGATACGCTGAGCGCAGAGATGATCTCTTTCGGCAATCTGATCTTCTACTCGGTTCTCCTCGTCGCCATTCTCGGTGTCGGCGGTGGTCTGGGCTTTGGTCTTTATCTCGGGCGCAGCCAGATCAGCGGCCCTATCCTCAAGCTGACATCATCCATGGGGCGTCTGGCCCACGGTGATTATGATGCCGCCGTACCGTTTTCCGGTCGCAAGGACGAGATCGGCGACATGGCGGAAGCCGTGGAGGTCTTCAAGAATAACGGTCTGGAAGTTGCCCGCATGACCAATGCCGAAGCTGGTCTGAAGGCAAAAAGCGATGATCTCCAGACGCGCATGTCGGCCGTTGTTCAGGCGGCAGCCGAGGGTGACTTTACCCGGCGCATAGACAAGCAATGGGGTGTCGAAAGCCTCGATCGTGTCGCCCGCAACATCGACCAGCTGGTCAAGAGCGTTGATACAGGCGTATCCGAAACGCGCCGTGTCGTGAAAAGCCTTTCCGATGGCGATCTGACAGACAGCATGCGGGGCGATTTCAGAGGCGCATTCGCGGAGCTGCAGCAGAACGTCAACGGCACCATGCAGACACTTCAGTCCACCATGGGCAAGGTACGCAATGCGACCGGTGCGATGAACGACGGGGCTTCCGAACTCAGCAGCGCTTCCAACGATCTTTCGAAGCGCACAGAGCAGCAGGCGGCAGCCCTTGAAGAGACGTCGGCCGCGCTCGATGAAATCACCTCCGTCGTGAAGACCTCGACCGAGCGGGCCAACGAAGCGACCGTCATGGTGGGCGAAGCCAAGCAGAGCGCGGTTCAATCCGGCGCCGTCGTCCGCGATGCCGTCGAAGCGATGGGCCGCATTGAGCAGGCATCACGCGAGATTGCCCAGATCACCAACGTGATCGACGAAATCGCCTTCCAGACCAACCTTCTCGCCCTCAATGCAGGGGTAGAGGCGGCAAGGGCCGGTGAAGCCGGCAAGGGGTTCGCTGTCGTGGCCCAGGAAGTCCGCGAATTGGCGCAGCGCTCAGCAAGTGCGGCGAAGGACATCAAGGCGTTGATCGGCAAGTCGGGCGAGGAAGTCGCGGGCGGCGTCAAGCTGGTGCAGAAGACGGGTGAGGCGCTATCGGAGATCGAGGCGCGCGTCAGCCGCATCAACGATCACATCCATTCGATTGCTGTTGCTTCGCGCGAGCAGGCGACCGGTCTTGCCGAGGTGAATACCGCGGTCAACCAGATGGACCACGTCACCCAGCAAAACGCAGCCATGGTGGAAGAGAGCTCGGCGGCGACCAGCAAGCTCTCGGCTGAGGCGGATGCGCTCTATCGTCTTGTCTCGCATTTCAGGATCGATGAAGAGGCGGGCCGCTCGATAGGCCTGGCACCGGCCGAAACCACGCATCGCCCGCAGCCGTCGCCGGCCCGAAAACTGACCGCAGCACTCGGTCGGGCTTTTGGCGGGGGTGGTTCAGCCACAGCGGCAGCCAATGCCGCGGATTGGGAAGAATTCTGATCCAACGGGCGAACATTACCGAAATTTAAGGCGGAGGCGGCTTTTGTCTTCGCCTTTTGCCTTTGTCTGGGGTGTTCAAATCTTGGTGACGCGGTAAAATAGCCGCATGCACGCGGAGTTGATCGCGTGGCTGAGTTTGGAGATCCGTATGGATAGCGAGGTTCGCACCTCGGAACGTCAGGGAACATGGCCGGACGGCGCAGGACCAGAGCCGATGCCGACGATGCTGCGCGGTCTGTCCGGGCGGTTGCTCTGGATGACGGTCATATTCGTCATGCTGGCCGAAATCCTGATCTTCATGCCCTCCATCTCCGGCATGCGCATGAACTGGCTTCGCGATCGCCTTGATACGGCGGCCGCTGCCGGCATCGTCATAGATGGTCTTCAGCCCGCCGAACTGCCGCGTGCCGTGCAGGATGACACGCTGTTGGCAACGGGCACAAAGGTTATTGCGTTGCGCAAGGACGGCACGTCGCGGCTTCTGGCCGCGATCGAGGTGCCGCCGGAAATCGACGCGCAATATGATCTCGCTCACACGTCGTTCCTCGGCTCCATGCGCGATGCTCTCGATACACTCGTCTTCGGCGGTGATCGCATCATGCGTGTTTTCGGCCCGATCGGCGAAAGCGAGATGATGATCGAACTGGTCATGACCGACACCGCGCTTCGCAAGGACATGCTGAAATATTCAAAACACATGTTCCTGCTGTCGCTGCTGATTTCACTGATTACGGCTGTGCTGATCTTTTTGGCGATCAACCGCATGATGATCTCTCCGATCCGACGGCTGACCCACAGTATGCAACTGTTCTCGGAGCAGCCGGATGATCCTTCCCGTGTTTTCTCCGCCGATCGCTCGCGCGGCGAACTGGCGGTTGCCGGCCGCCATCTGGCGGCCATGCAGGTCGAGCTTCAGCGGACGCTGAAGCAACAGAAGAATCTCGCCGATCTCGGTCTCGCCGTCTCGAAGATCAATCACGACATGCGCAACATCCTGGCCTCGGCCCAGCTGATGTCGGATCGCCTGACGGATGTCGAAGATCCGATGGTCAGGAGTTTCGCGCCGAAACTGCTGCGCACCATCGACCGGGCAGTCGGTTATACCAACGAGGTTCTCGCCTATGGTCAGGCATCGGAAGCGGCTCCGCGCCGTCGGCGGGTGAACCTCACCGAGCTTTGCCAGGAAGTGCGCGACATGCTCGCCATCGATCCCGAATCCGGTGTCGAGTTTGTCGAGCAAATTTCCGAAGGCGTGGAGGTCGATTGTGACGGCGAGCAGATTTTCCGCGTGGTCCACAATCTGTGCCGTAACGCCGTTCAGGCGCTGCTCACCCATGATGCAGACGATCCGAAGGCGGTGCGTCGGGTTACGCTGTCAGCCCATCGGCTCGGCAGCGTCGTCAGCATCACCGTCGATGATACGGGACCGGGCATGCCGCGCAAGGCGCGAGAGAACCTCTTCTCGGCCTTCAGAGGCTCAGCACGCTCGGGCGGCACAGGTCTGGGTCTGGTTATCGCGCGTGAGCTTGTGCTGGCCCATGGCGGCACGATTGCGCTTGTCGAAAAGCCCGGTCCCGGCACGCAATTCCGCATAGAAATTCCCGACCGTCCCGTCTCATTGGAGGACTATCGCGCCAGGGCGTGAGTAATATTTGTTTAAAAACAGTGGTTTGGTGCATTTGCGAAAATAAAATGACATCAAGCCGGGGGAAATCGCTTGCAATCCTTCTCGGCAGCCTTTAGAGGATCGCCACGCCAGCGAAACACACGCTGACTAGGCGGCACACACCGCTGACAGACGCACCCGTAGCTCAGCTGGATAGAGCACCAGACTACGAATCTGGGGGTCAGGAGTTCGAATCTCTTCGGGTGCGCCATTTCTCTTTCCAAGAAAAAATAAAATGTGACCTGCGCCTGTATCGGTATTCGATCGGGCGCTTTATCATTTTCCTCATCTGATTCCTGACAATGCCGATAGGCATGGCATATGCCTTGCGCTATCCAATGCGAACTTGTGATTGGGAAGCGTCGCAGTCGTCGAATCGACCGCGATCCATGCGGAGTTCGGGAAATGAGATGGAAGCGTACGATCCAGTTGCTGGATGTTCATGCGGAAGGCGAGATCGGCCGTGTGGCGATCGGCGGGGTTCCGAAGATCCCCGGCAACACCGTCGCCGAACAACTGGCCTGGATGAATACCGATCCGAAAGGGCAGGAGCTTCGTCGTTTTCTCTGCCTCGAGCCGCGTGGAACGCCGATCGGCTCCGTCAATCTTCTCCTGCCGCCGAAGCACCCGGATGCGGATGCGGCCTTCATCATACTGCAGCCGGATCAGGCGCATGCCAGCTCCGGCTCCAATTCGATCTGCGCCACGACGGCGCTTCTCGAGGCCGGCATCGTCGAGATGAAGGAACCGGAAACGGTCGTTACGCTGGAAACGGCGGCCGGTCTCGTGAAGGCTGTGGCGACCTGCCGCGACGGTCGTTGCGAAAAGGTGAAGCTCACCATGGTCCCGTCCTTCGTTCACGAACTGGACGTGAGACTGCAGACGCCGGAATGGGGTGAGATCACCCTCGACATTTCCTATGGCGGGATTTTTTACGGCCTTGTCGACGTATCCCAGATCGGCCTCACCATCGAAAAGAAGAATGCCGCTGCCCTCGTGCAGGCCGGCATGATCCTGAAGGATCTGATCAATCGCCAGATCCCGGTCGTCCATCCGGAAATCCCGGCAATCTCCGGCGTCGCCTATGTGATGTTTCGCGATACGGAAGCCGACGGCGCCGTTCGCACCTGCACGACGATGTGGCCGGGCAGGGCGGATCGTTCGCCTTGCGGTACGGGGAACTCGGCAAACCTTGCGACGCTGCATGCGCGCGGCAAGGTCAAGGTCGGAGACATGTTCCTGTCGCGCTCGATCATCGGTACACAGTTCGAAGTCGGTCTCTCAGCTGAGACCCGGGTCGCGGACAAGCCGGCAATCGTTCCGACGATCGCGGGTCGCGGCTTCACCTTCGGTCTGCATCAGGTGGCGCTTGATCCGTTCGATCCGCTGGCAGATGGTTTTGCCATGACCGATGTCTGGGGGCCTTCCGCCGGCGAGATCGTTTGATCGATCAGATCTCGCGGCCGACCTTGGCGGGTGTTTCGACATCGCCCTGCTTCAAAACCAGGGAATTGACGCCTTCGACACCTTCCGGCGAAGGAGCGGGAATGACGCCCAGTTCCTGGAACTGAACATATTTGGATGCAGCGAACATGTCGCCCTTTTCAGCTGCCTGACGATACATTTCGGCAGCCTTCTCAGCATTCGCCGGAATACCTTCACCGGTCTCATACATGATGCCGAGGTTGATCATGGCATCGATGTTTCCGCGCTGGGCGGCAAGGTCGTACCACGCGATTGCCGTCTGGTCGTCAGTGTCAACCAGCTGTCCTTCGTCATAGATGACGCCGATGTTGAAGGCGGCGGTATCATCGCCTTCCGCGGCAGCTTTTTCGAACCACTGAAGCGCTTTCTGCACATCGGGCTGCGTGCCAAGGCCATCGCGATAGGCAACGCCGAGATTATAGGCTGCTAGCGTATTCCCGCTGTCGGCCGCCTTCTGATAGTAGGCAAACTCGGCCTTGTCGTCGCCCAGACGACCCATCAGCATGCCGTAGTTGACCATTGCTGCTGCATAGCCGTCGTTCACGGCTGTATTATATGCGCTCATCGCCTGATCCGGCTCGTTTGCGCTATTGAGTGCCCGGCCGAGCTGGTAGGCAAAGCGCGGATTTCCAGTCGCATCGAAGGCCATCCTGCAGGCTTCTACGGCCTGATTGCCGATATCGGCAATATTGACCGGATTGAACGCGCCATTGCGTTGCTGATCAAAAGGACTGCCCGCCAAACGATCACAATCGCTTTGCTGAGCCGATGCGAGAATGAGGTTGTTGCGCTCCGCGGCATCGGGTGAAACTGTCAGCGCAAGAAGCGCGACAGCGGCTCCTGTGGTTACCGCAAAACCCCTGTTGACTTTGGGTGCCCGGGATTTCATTGTTTGCTCCGACTCAAAACACTTTCAGATTGCTTAACGAACGCATCACTCGCGTGCTTGTTCCGTCTGTTTTGGGTTGATCCGCGCTTCAGGCCCTTTGCAATCAGCACGATCTCGTGAACTCTAGCGTGATATCGGGGGCTCCGATTGGATGTTCCGGCGCTCCTCCGTCTGGCTGCCAGATTGTCTTTGCGTCTGCTTTGGTGGTAAGCGAGGCCAACACCCTCAAAACATAAAGCGGAACAGCCCCATGAAAACGCTCCAGATTCGCCGCCCCGACGATTGGCATCTCCACTTGCGCGATGGCGCCGTGCTGGAAGGCGTGATCGGCGATACGAGCAACCATTTCGCCCGCGCGATCATCATGCCGAACCTTGTTCCGCCGGTCGTGACGACGGAAGATGCCACCGCATACCGCGAGCGGATCATGGCAGCCTTGCCCAAGGGGCATAGGTTCGAGCCGCTGATGACCCTTTATCTGACGGAGCATACCAATCCGGACGACGTCGAAGAGGGCAAGAAGAGCGGCCTGATCACGGCCGTGAAGCTTTATCCGGCCGGCGCCACGACCAATTCCCATGGCGGTGTGCGTGACCTCGAAAAGGCCATGCCGGTTCTGGAGCGCATGGCGAAGATCGGCCTGCCGCTCTGCGTACATGGTGAAGTGACGACGCCTGAGGTGGATATCTTCGACCGTGAGGCGGTCTTCATAGAGACCGTGCTCGATCCGCTGCGCAAGCGACTGCCGGAGCTCAAGGTGACGATGGAGCATGTCACCACGTCGGACGGCATCGACTATATCAAGTCGTCCAAGGCGAACCTCGCGGGCTCGATCACCACACATCACCTGATCATCAACCGCAACGACATTCTGGTCGGCGGTATCCGCCCCCATTATTATTGCCTGCCGGTCGCCAAGCGCGAAAGCCATCGCCTCGCGCTACGGGCTGCCGCAACTTCGGGCGACCATCGCTTCTTCCTCGGCACGGATTCCGCACCGCATGTCGATCCGCTGAAGGAATGCGCCTGCGGTTGCGCCGGCATCTACACCTCGCTCAACACGATGAGCTGCCTCGCGCATGTCTTCGAGCAGGATAATGCGCTGGACAAGCTGGAGGCGTTTGCCTCGCTGAACGGCCCGGCCTGGTATGGTCTGCAACCGAACGAAGACAAGATCACGTTGCAGAAGCAGGACGTTCAGGTCGAATTCCCGGCAAAACGCGATACCGGTGCCGGCGCCATCACCGTCTTCGATCCCGGCTTCCCGATTTTCTGGAATGTTGCCGACTGAATGATCTGACTGTTACTTTCGGCTGGTATTTATTCTGGTTGTAGCTCTCCAAAGGTAACACTTTGGAGAGATTCACATCTTAGCTTCTGCTCGATTATTGAATAAATCTTCGAAGAGAAATTCCGGCATGACGCTTGACTATCGGTCTCTTCTTCTTGCGCTTGGCGTTTCTGCCGCGTGCTTGATGGTCACCTTGTTCGGGACATGGTTCTCCCGCAGGTCGGACTCTTTTCTTCTGACCTTGGTCGTTTCTCTCTGCCTGATCGTCGCCGGCATTATCGTCTATAGCTTTTTCACGGCCCAGTCCGGCCTCGCCCCGCTTGCGATAGCCTATGCGCTAATGATGAGCGGCTTCTCGACCATCTATGCCGCATCGGTCCAGTTCCGCTCGGGTGGCTCTCCATGGCGGTTGGCCGGCATGTTGTCGTTCATCTGCCTTGCTCTCGGCATGCCGCTGTTACTTGTCGGGCTTGACGGGCTTGGCCTGATTATCATGAACGTGCTGACAGCCATCCTGCTTGTCGGCACGGGATGCCAATACTGGGCGGCCCGAAGGGAAGCTCCCGGCCCTCTGCTCGGCATGGTCATCCTTTATGGCGTCAGCGGTTTTTCCTTCGCCCTTTGCGCCGGCGTCCTGATTGCGGATGGTCGCTCCAGTCTTGGAGAACCGCCGATAAACTGGGCGGAAAACCTCAATATCGGTATCTGCATTGCCGGCATGACCGGCATCGGCGCGCTGTCGCTGGCGCTTCACCAATGGCGCATGGCGGCCCTTCACCGGCATGAGGCGATGACCGATGCCCTGACCGGTCTCGTCAATCGCAGGGCCCTGTTCGATCAGTTTGGCGGAAGAAGGCTGAACGCCTCCACCGCCGTGATCGTTTTCGACATCGACCGCTTCAAGTCGATCAACGACCGGTTCGGCCATTCCGCCGGGGATGAAGTGCTAAAACTCTTTGCGCAGGATCTGCTGGCGGAAATGGTTCCGGCAGGGGCCGCTGCCCGGCTTGGAGGCGAAGAGTTTGCAATGGTCGTCGGTGAAGTCATGCCGGGCCGGGCGGAAAAGATCGCCAATGCAGTACGCATGCGTTTCGCGGCCCGTGACATCGTCATCGATGGAAAGCTTCTCCGCTGTACGGTGAGCGGCGGCGTCTCTGTCGGTACCCCGGAAGGCCAACCGTTCGAGACGGTTCTGAACCTTGCCGATGGCGCGCTTTACGAAGCCAAGGATGCCGGTCGCGATCGTGTCGCGATCGCATCCTATCTCCGCTCCATCCCGCCTGCGCCGGACAGCCGCACTTCTGCCTGAAAATTTGATCGCCTAATCTCTGCACTGGCGTATGTGACGCCATGCTGCTATTGCGGCGCGTGGTTTCAAGCAATGTCCAGCGAACGTGTTCAGCCATTTCGCTTTCGGACTTGCAGATAAAAGCAGCGATCAAGGAGCGGGCGCATGATCCAGACCACATTTACCGACCGGAATGTAATGGCCGAACTGATGGCAAAGATGCTCTGGGAAATCGGAGCCGTGCATTTCAGCGCCGACAAGCCCTACAAGTTCTCCTCCGGCATGATGAGCCCCGTCTATATCGATTGCCGCAAGCTGATCTCCTATCCGCGCATCCGCTCTGCGGTGATGGATTTTGCCGCGGCAACCATCATGCGCGATGCGGGCTTTGAAAAATTTGACTGTATCGCAGGCGGCGAAACTGCAGGCATTCCCTTTGCCGCATTCCTCGCCGAGCGCATGGGCCTGCCGATGATCTATTGCCGCAAGAAGCCCAAGGGCCACGGCCGCAATGCGCAGATCGAAGGCCATATGCCGGAAGGCGCGCGCGTCCTGGTGATCGAGGACCTGACCACCGCCGGTGGCTCGATGTTCACCTTCATCGATGCAATCCGCGCTGCAGGCGGCATCGTCGATCACGGCATCGCACTCTTCTACTACGGCATCTATCCGGAAGCCGAGCAGCGTTTTGCCAACGGCAATGTCCAGCTTCACCACATCTCGACCTGGCGCAATGTTCTCGCCGTTGCCCGTGAACAGAAGCTGTTCGACGACAAGACGCTGTCGGAAGTCGAATCCTTCCTCAACGCGCCTCTGGAATGGTCCGGCCGCAATGGCGGCGTTACTGAGCTTTCGCTCTAGCAATGATATAAAAGCTCAGGTATCGATGGGCGAAACAATGATCTCGGGAGGAAATCGATGATCCTGTGCTGCGGCGAAGCTTTGATCGACATGTTGCCGCGTGAAACGACGCTCGGCGAACCGGCCTTTTCGCCCTATGCCGGTGGCGCCGTCTTCAACACCGCCATCGCACTTGGCCGTCTGGGTGTCCCGACGGCCTTCTTCACCGGTCTCGCCGATGACATGATGGGCGACATCCTGCGCGACACACTGCGCAAGAGCAATGTCGACTTCAGCTATTGCGCCATCGCCTCGCGGCCTTCGACAATCGCCTTCGTCAAGCTGGTAAACGGTCACGCGACCTACGCCTTTTACGATGAAGGCACGGCCGGCCGCATGATCACCGAGGCCGATCTGCCGGCAATCGGAGACGAATGCGAGGCGCTGCATTTCGGCGCGATCAGCCTCATCCCGGAACCCTGCGGCTCGACCTATGAGGCGCTGATGCTGCGCGAGCATGAAAAGCGCGTCATCTCGCTCGATCCGAACATCCGCCCCGGCTTTATCAAGGACAAGGCAGCCCATCTCGCCCGTATCCGCCGCATGGCCGCCATGTCGGATATCGTCAAATTCTCGGATGAGGATCTCGCCTGGTTCGGCCTGGAAGGCGACGAGGATACGCTCGCCCGCCACTGGCTGCATCACGGCGCAAAGCTCGTCGTCGTCACCCGCGGTGCCGAAGGTGCCGTCGGCTATACGGCGGATCACAAGGTCGTGGTTCCGAGCGAACGGGTAACGGTCGTCGACACTGTCGGCGCAGGCGACACGTTCGATGCCGGCATTCTCGCATCGCTGAAAATGCAGAACCTGCTCACCAAGGCGCAGGTCGCAAGCCTGACCGAAGACCAGATCGCCAAGGCACTGGCACTCGGCGCCAAGGCTGCGGCGGTCACGGTTTCGCGGGCAGGGGCAAACCCGCCATTTGCGAACGAGATCGGGCTGTAATCCAGCCTCCGAAAACGAATAAAAAAAGCCCTCCGAAATGTCATTCCGGAGGGCTTTTTGTTTTGATGGTACGAGCTTACTTCTTCAGCCCGGCCAGCGTCTTCACCAACCCTTGCGTCGATGAATCGTGCCCCGCTGCGCTTTCCTTGCCTTCCACGACCGGAAGCAGGCCGGTCGCCAGTTCCTTGCCAAGCTCCACGCCCCACTGGTCGAAGGAGTTGATGCGGAAGAGCACGCCTTCGACGAAGACGCGGTGTTCATAAAGCGCCACGAGACGACCGAAGGCGAACGGCGTCAGCTTGTCATGCACGAAGGTGATCGACGGGCGGTTACCGGTGAACACGCGATGCGGCGCGATGAAATCGGCTTTCTTGTCGTCCATGCCCTTGGAGGTCAGCTGGGCTTTCGCCTCCTCGAAGCTGCGCCCCTTCATCAGCGCTTCCGACTGCGCCAGGCAGTTGGCGATCAGCAGGTCATGCTGATGGCGCAGTTCCGGCTCGAAACCGTTTGCCGCAATCATGAACTCGGCCGGGATGATGCTCGTGCCCTGGTGGATCAGCTGGTAGAAGGCATGCTGGCCGTTGGTGCCGGGCTCGCCCCAGACGACCGGGCCGGAATTGCCCTCGACCGCCGTGCCGTCGATCGTCACGCCCTTGCCGTTCGATTCCATGTCGAGCTGCTGCAGATAGGCCGGAAAACGCAGCAGGCGCTGGTCATAGGGCAGGATCGCGCGGGTCGGATAGCCCAGAACATTGCGATGGTAGAAGCCGATCAGGCCGAGCAGCATCGGCAGGTTTTCGCGGACCGGCGCCTCGCGGAAATGCCTGTCCATCGCATGCGCGCCATCAAGGAATTTTCCAAAATTCTCCGGTCCGATTGCGATCATCAGCGGCAGGCCGATAGCCGACCAGATCGAATAACGGCCACCGACCCAATCCCAGAAGCCGAACACGCGGGTCTGATCGATGCCGAATGCCGCGACCTTGTCGAGCGCGGTGGAAACGGCGCAGAAATGGTGCTGCACGGCGGCATCGCCCAGCTTGTCGGCAATGAACCTGCGGGCCGTGGCCGCATTGGTCATCGTCTCGATCGTCGTAAACGTCTTGGAGGCGACGATGAACAGCGTCGTTTCCGCATCGAGCAGCTTCAGCGTATCGGCAATATGGGCGCCATCGACATTGGAGACGAAATGCGCGCGCGGGCCGTCATGATAGGGCGCGAGCACCAGCGTCGCCATCACCGGGCCGAGATCCGAACCGCCGATGCCGATATTGACGACATCGGTGATCTTTTTGCCGGTCGCGCCCTTCAAAGCGCCGGAACGAATGCCGTCGGCAAATTTGCCCATTGCCGCCAGAACCGCGTTGACGTCCGGCATGACATCCTTGCCGTCGACCAAAACCGGCGTGTTGGAGCGGTTGCGCAGCGCCGTATGCAATACCGCGCGGTCTTCGGTGAAGTTGATGGCGACGCCTGAGAACATCTCCTCGCGCTTCTTCGCCACGCCGCCGGCATCGGCAAGCTTTTCAAAAAGCGTGAGGATTTCGTCGTTCACCGCGGTCTTGGAATAATCCATGGTGAGATCATCGAAGCGGGCGCTGAATTTTTCGAAGCGTCCCGCGTCCTCGGCGAAGGCGGCACGAATGTCCGTCGCCTTGGTAGCGTCTGCGGTTGCCTTGAGCTCTTGGACGATGGTCTGCATGATTTCCTCGCATTCTGCAGAATGATGCAGGGGAACCTATTCGCTTTCTTGTTCAAATCAAGCGTCACCGTTGCGTCTTTTGCGTAACGGCTCAGTCAATTGTCCATTTACTGGCCGACGGCCGTCTCCACCGTATTGCCGACGGCCTGTCCGAAACGCCCCACCTGATCGTTGTAGTTACGCCGTGTTGCAGGATCAAAGATCGCGATCGGAGTGCTGACCGCGACACTCGCGGCCCCGCCCACGGTCTGTGCGGTGCCAAGCGCCACAGCACCCAGCCGCTCGCCAAGACCGACATCGCTGTCGGTCACCGTCTGGCCTGCAATCAGCCGGTTACCGATCAGCTTCACCACTTCCGGGCTTTCGGCGAATTTGCCATGGTTCAGCCTGTCGCCGCCCTTGAGCTTGGTGAGATCGAGCACGACGATGCCGGCCTTCTCGAATTCGGTGCGATAAGGCTCGACCGTTGGGTCGACCTGGCCCAGCCGGTCGATATTGCCGGAAATGCGCCGGGACAGGCTGAGCGCACGGTCGTCCTGCGAAACGAAGAGGGTGAAACTCGGGTGCTTGGGGCCAAGTTCGGCAAACTGCCGGCCGAAGACGTCGACATCGAGATCCGGTGAGGCGAGTATGACGTTCTGGATCTTCGGTGCCACACGCCCGTCACGGATCGCCATCTGCCGAAGCGCCTCGACCGTTAGCCAGGATCCCATCGAATGCGCCATGATCGTCACTTCGCCGACAGCCGGATCGGTTGAAAGCTGACGCAGTACATTCTCCAGCGCATCGCGGGAATAGTTGGTGCTTTCCTTGTCGTAATTATAGGCAAAGATGCTGCCGCGTGACGGCCAGGTGAAAAGCACCGGTGCCACATCCGTATCGGAATCGTGGACGATCTGCGCGAAGCGATAGACGGCATCCTCGTAACGGTTGTTGAACCCGTGAACAAACACCATCACCCGGCGGCTCTTCGGCAGGTTATGATGCAGCCAGTTGCGCGCACCGCCGATCTGCAGCGGAGTGACCGCAAGCGTGGCAAATTCCTTGGCGGGGTTGGCGGGAAGCTTTTTCGGCCACTGTACCTGGCCCACTTCACGCGCGCTGTCGGGCGGTATCGAAACCTTGATTTCGGTGATGGAAGGTTCTCGTCCGCGTTCGCCGGAGAACAGGATGCCTGGCGCTTCTGACGACTTGCGGGTTGTCGCCACCAGCACATCGACGGTCGAGGCACCAGGAACGGATGCAGCAGCAGTCGGAATGAGCACGCCTTCAGGCCTGCCGGCGCAGCTCGAAAGCGCAGCGACGAGAGAAACAACGGCAATCAGGCGAAACGAAAATCCGGCACGGTTTTGCAAGCGAACTCCAACAGCTTTCCCGGCACCACAACCTGTGGGTATCGGAGCATAAAGACGGCGTCCACTGCTAAACGGAGGAGATGACGGCGACAAGTCACTCTTGGTTTTGACCTGTCGCCGTGTTGCAACGCATTTGGTCGCCTATCGTAATTCCCGCCGCAGGATCTTGCCGACATTGGATTTCGGCAATTGATCGCGGAATTCGATGACGCGAGGCCGCTTATAGTTGGTGAGATTGGCGGCGCAATGCGCCTTGAGATCAGCCTCCGTCAGGCTCTCATCCTTCTTCACCACGAACAGTTTCACCGCTTCGCCCGAATTCGGGTCAGCAATGCCCACTGCCGCACATTCCAGCACGCCGGGATGCATCGCTGCCACTTCCTCGACCTCGTTGGGATAAACATTGAAGCCGGAAACCAGGATCATGTCCTTCTTGCGGTCAACAATTTTCACATAGCCCTGGCGGTCCATGTAGCCCATGTCGCCGGTGCGGAAAAAGCCGTCCGCGGTCATCACCTTGGCCGTCTCATCCGGCCGGCTCCAGTATCCCGCCATGACCTGCGGGCCGCGGATGCAGATTTCACCGACATCGCCAAGTTCGACATCGTGGCCGTCATCGTCGCGGATGGCGATTTCCGTCGATGAGACCGGCAGGCCGATCATCCCCGAGAATTCCTTCGCATCAAGCCGGTTGGCCGTGGCAACGGGAGAGGTTTCGGAAAGACCGTATCCCTCGGTAATCTGACAACCGGTCATCGCCAACCACCGTTCGGCAACCGATCTTTGCACCGACATGCCGCCGCCGAAAACGAGAAGCAGCGAGGAGTGATCGAGCTTCTGGAAATCGGCATTGTTCATCAGCGCATTGAACAGCGTGTTCAGCCCCGGAAAGATGTGAACCGGGTGTTTCTGCAATTCCTTCACGAAAGCCGGTATGTCGCGCGGATTGGCGATCAGCAGGTTGTGGCTGCCGGTGGCTATACCCATCAGCGAATTCACCGTCAGCGCGAAGATATGGTAGAGCGGCAACGCGCAGAGGAACTGCAACTGTTCCGGGCGCGGCTTGTTGAGAAAGGCTGTTTCCAGCCAGGTACCCATCTGCTCCTTGTTGGAGAGCAGGTTGGCATGGGTAAGGATCGCCCCCTTGGAGACGCCTGTCGTTCCGCCGGTATATTGAAGAAACGCGATATCATGCGGACCGACATCGACCGGCCTAAGCGTCGTCTTCGCACCGTCATTGAGTACAGCCTTGAAGCTGGAGTGACCGGGCAGCGACCAGGCCGGCACCAGCTTCTTCACCTTGCGCACGACCAGATTGACGATATGGCCCTTCAGCCCCAGCATGTCGCCCATCGTTGCGACCACGACATGCTTCACAGCTGTTGCGGAAACGACCTGCTGCGCGGTGGCCGCAAAATTTTCCAGAAGGAACAGCGCCTTCGCACCGGAATCCTTGAGCTGGTATTCGAGTTCGCGTGGCGTATAGAGCGGGTTGACGTTAACGACCGTAAGCCCGGCACGAAGAATGCCGTAGACGATCACCGGATTTTGAAGAACATTCGGCAGCATCACCGCCACGCGGTCGCCCTTTTCCAGGCCTTGTTGTTGCAGCCAGCCGGCGATTTTGCGGCTTTCGACCTCGAGTTCACGGAAGGTCAGCGATTTTCCCATGCTGGTGAAAGCGGAGCGGTCGGCATAACGGGCGCAACTGTCCTCGAACAACTGGCCGAGCGAACGGTGAGCCAGTGGCGGGATTTCTTCAGGAACCCCCGGTGGATAGGACTTCAGCCAGATCTTGCGCGGGTTCGACGGGGCTCTCGCCACCTGTTCATTCATGAGAGCATCCTCCATGCTCGTTGGCCTTACCTGAAGGCAATGGAAAAGTCCTCCACTTCTCCATCACCTATATTAGGTCATTCACAGGAACCGGAAAAGACTGGTCCATTCTCGAACAGCTAGATGACTTTAACGTAAGCGTCAATTGTCGCAGGTGGAGAAGATTTTTCGGGAACGATTACAGTGGGTGAAAGTTCTTCTTTCATGACGAGAAACGACCGAAAGGAGATACATCATGTTGCATCAGGAACCCCGTGCAGGTCAGGACCCCTATGTTAAGGACACGCCGTCACTGATCGCCAGCGACAAGGTCGAAGGCACGGCAGTCTATGGCGCGGATGGCAAGCGCATCGGCTCGATTGAGCGCATTCTGCTCGAAAAACGCGGCGGTCGTGTAAGCTACGCAGTTCTGAGCTTCGGCGGTTTCCTTGGTATCGGCGATGATTACTACCCGCTGCCATGGGAAAAGCTGCGCTATGACGATGAGCTCGATGGCTACCGCATCGACCTGACCAAGGACCAGATCACCGGTGCTCCGAAATATCATGATCTGGATGACGACAGCTTCTATCGCGGGAATGACCGGAAGGTTTACGACTATTACGGCGTCCCGCCTTACTGGATGTAATCCGGACGGGATATATGGAGAGAGGCCCTCGCGGGCCTCTTTTCGTTTGCTTAAGCCTATTCTGGCAGGGTTCCGCCGCGGCGTTTCAGCCGTTGGGGATTAGGCCATGACGGACAAGACGGGTGGAGTACGTGATCTGGAACGGGAGGATCTGCCTTCCGTGGCCGGGCTCTTCCAGAAGACGTTCCGCAAGGCGCAACCCGTGCGCCCCTCGATGGTTCAGTATCTGCGCGAGGTGTTTTTCGACCATCCCTGGTATGACGAGGAAATCCGCTCCAAGGTTTTTATCGATGAGAACGGTGGTGTGCAGGGCTTCATCGGTGTTTTTCCATCCCGCCTTGAAATAGACGGACGCCCGATCCGCGCAGCCTTTGCCGGCTCCATGATGGTCGATCGGCACGAGCAGAACCCGCTTGCAGGCGCTCGCCTGCTACGCTCCTTTCTGGCCGGCCCTCAGGATATTTCGCTGACGGAAACCGCCAATTCGCTCGCGCTCGGCATGTGGCAGAAGCTCGCTCTTCCGTTGGACACTGCCTACAGTCTCAACTGGCTGCGCATCCTGCGCCCCACTGGCACAGCGGTTGAGGTCGCAGAGCGTGGATTGAAAGCCATACGTTTTCTTCGCCCCCTTGCGTCGCTTTCCGATGGCATGATCGAGCGCATGGGCGTGAAGCCGTTTCGGGTGTCGCCTGTCCATAGCACTGGACGGGTCAATTTCTGGGATGCATCGCGGGAAGAGTTTACTGAAGCAGTCCTGAAGCTCTCGGGTTTCTTTCCCATGCGCCCGCAATGGGATCGGGCATCACTGGAATGGTTCATGGACCACGCGCAGCAGAAGCGCCAGTTCGGCAAGCCTTCATGGCGCATTGCCGAATCCCGTAGTGGCGAGCTTGTCGGTTGTTACGTCTATTACAGCCGGCCACGCGGCATCGGCTGGCTTCTGCAGGCCATCTGTGCCCCGAATGTAGCAGGGGAACTGGTCGATGATCTTTTCGCCCACGCAGATGCCGCAGGCTGTGTGGCGATACGTGGTGCCGGCCATCCCTGGCTGACCCCCGAACTCATCAGCCGCAAGACGCTGTTTTACGGCCGCGCCTTCTTCGTCGCCCATACAAAGGACAAGGGCCTGCTGGAGCCGATCAGGGCAAGGCAAGCCCTGATCAGCGGTCTTGCCGGTGAAAACTGGACGCGCCTGATCGGCGACGATTTCGACTGAGCCGGATCGCGCTCAGCCGAGCATCGTTGCCGGCTGCGCGTGCAGATAATCCGCCACCTTCCGCTTCGAGGCGATATTGCGCCAGACCGCATCCACCTGATCCGCGGTAAGCCCGGCCGCCGCCGCCGTTTCCTCGCGGGAAACGCCGTTATCCAGCGCATAGAGGCAGATATCCATCCGGTCATAGGGCAGCGAGAAATAATACTCGTCCTGTCCTTGCGGCAGCGACCACGTATCGGTCGTCGGCGGGCGACGGCGAATTTCTTCCGGCACGCCGAGCGCTTCCGCAAGCTGATAGACCTGTGTCTTGTAGAGATGCGCGATCGGCTTGAAATCGGCCGCACCATCGCCGTTCTTGACGAAGAAGCCCTGATCGTATTCCAGCCGGTTCGGCGTGCCGGCAACCGCAAAATTCAGCCGGTCGGCATGATAATATTCGATCTGCTTGCGGGTCCGCTGCTTCATGTTGGCCGCCGCGATCATGCCGAGATAGACGTCGAGCGGCATCCGGTGCCGGCTCTGCTCGCCTTCCGAGTTGGCAACCACCAGCCAGGAGATGTTGTAGCCTCGCCCGGTCAGCGCATCTTCCAGCACCACCTTGCAGCCCCAGCCTTCGCCAAATTCCGGCACGACCTGACGGATAAAGCCGTCGCGGCGCGCATAACAACCCTGCGCGGCAAGTGACGGGCCTATATCCTCCAGCACCGTCTCAATCCCGACGGCTTCCGCCAGGGCCTTGCCGAGCCGCAAGCTGTCCGGGTCGCTGTCATGTTCTGGCATGAACACGCCAGTCACTTTGCCCTTGCCCAGTGCGCGGGCACAAAGCGCAGCCGTGACGCTGGAATCAATACCGCCGGAAAGGCCTAAAACAGCCCCGCGTTTGCGAAAATCCTTCAGCACCGTCAGGCGCAGCCATTCGCAGATGCGCTCGATTTCCGCCTCCGCATCGAGCACGAGGTTCTGCGCCGAAAAACCGGCACCTTTCTTTAAGGCTGCGGTAGCGTTCGTCATGCGGCACTGTCCTTGATGTCGGGAACGGATGGTTCGGCGTTAAGGCGGATCTTGCCGGTGCTCGTCTTGGGAAGCGCATCGCGAAACTCGACGCTCTTCGGCACCATATAGTCTTCGAGATATGTCGCGCAGTGGCGCAGGATCTCTTTTTCGGAAAGCGCGGCGCTCGGCTCCAGCGCCACATAGGCGCGGATCAGCTGGCCGAACACCGGGTCATCGACACCGGCGACCGCAGCCTCGCGAATACCGGGCAAGGCATAGAGCACCCGCTCGACCTCCTGCGGACTGACCTTCTCGCCGCGTGTCTTGATGATGTCGTCGCGGCGACTGACGAAATAGAGAAAGCCGTCTTCGTCCGTTCTGAACAGATCACCGGTCAGCAGCCTGCGCCCGCCGTCGATCGCGGTCACTTTCTCGGCGCTTGCCATATCGTCCCGCCAGTATCCGCCCATCACATGCGGTCCTTCGACGACCAATTCTCCGGTCACGCCGGGCGGCACGATATTACCGGCCTCGTCGACCACATGGGCCGTTGTTCCCGGAATGGCTTGGCCGACGGAAAGCGGGCGCCGGTCAGCCTCTTCGGGCGGCAGATAGGTCGCCCGGATGCATTCGGTCTGACCATACATGATGAAAAGCTGCGTTTCCGGCAGAATGTTTCGCAGCCGCGCGGTCACGGAAGGCGGCATAGCGGCGGCGGCGCTGGTCATGTAGCGCAGGTCGGGCAGGAAGGCCGGCTGCAGATCCTGCATGCCGGCGATCAGCGCGGCCATCGCGGGCACGATTGGGCACCCCGTCGCGCGTGTCTCCACAAGCCGGGCCAGGATTTTGCGCGGAAAGGCAAAGCTTTTTTCCAGCACCACCGTGCCACCAACCATCACCATGGTCACGATCTGGGTGATCCCGTAACCGAAGGAGATCGGCAAAACGCTCAGCACGATGTCATCAGCACTGTTGTCGAGATAGTCCGTGATGGAGCCGCAGGCCGCAAGCAGGCTGGCATGGCTGTGCATCACGCCCTTCGGCGTACCCGTCGAGCCGGAAGTGTGGATCAGCAGCGCCAAAGCCTCGCTGTCTGGCTGCAGCGGGAGCGCAGTCGTGCCGTCATGCGCGATAAGCGCCTCATAGGTCAGCCAGCCGTCACTGTGTTTTTCCGGCGTGCTGCCAAAAGAGATTTTGACAGGTGAGAATATTTCGCCGCCCAAAGCCGTATCGACAACGCTGCAGAACCGGGCCTGTGCGAGGATCGCGAAAGGCGCCGTGCTTTTGATGATAACGCGCAGCTTGTCCGGTTTGATCGAAGCATGCAGAGGGCAGGGTACCGCCCCGGCCTTCCAGGTGGCAAAGAATGCCACCACCGCCTCGGCAGAGTTTTCGGCGACCATCAGGACCCGGTCACCCGGCTTGATCCCTTGCGCGATCAGGCTGGCGGCCAGCCGGTCCGACTGCCTGTCGAGCTCGCGGTAAGACAATTGCGTCTCACCGGCGATCAGCGCCGTTTTTGTTTCCAAACGACCGGCGCTTTGGCGAAGATGATCCTCGATACGCATGGCCGGGTCGCCAGCTTCAAGCCGCCGCGGCTGGCAGCTTGGATGCCAGATAGCGCGTCATGCTGGCGATGCTGTCGAGATTTTCCGGAACGATCTCGTCGTCCGCAATGGAAATTCCAAAAGTCTGCTCCAGAAAAGCGATGACCTCGAGCACGCCGGTGGAATCAATCACGCCGCTCTCCAGAAGCGACTGATTGTCGTCGAGATCGGCGTCGGCGCGGAACAGGAAGTTTTCCGCGATGAATTCCCGCACGGGAGCGTTGAACCTGTCAGCCATGGAATAAACCTTCCCCAGAAAGCGGCCTGTTCAGCGGTTTCAACACGCGCGGCCACTATTACCCATGGTTTGACCCTGCATCAAACACCTGAATCTTTCGCTAAACTGGTATTTCCACTTTGATATATTCCCGAAAATGCTCAGGTCAGATGTTACAAGGCGTTGGAAGGAGTGCCTTTTTCGAAATTCTCGACATGCTTGATTACCTGTGCCCATAGTGCCTGCATCGCCTCGTCGCTCGCCCAGGCGACATGCGGGGTGAGGATCACGTTCGGTCGGTCGAGTATGGTGAGAAGCGGATTGTCCGCAGCCGGTGGTTCTTTGGTCAGCACGTCGAACCCTGCGCCGGCAATCAGCCCTTCGTCGAGTGCCGTTACCAGATCCGCCTCGTTCACCAGCCCGCCGCGCGCGGTGTTGATGATCAGTGGATTTTTTTTCATCCTGCGGAATTCGGTAATCCCGATCAGGTCGCGGGTTTCGGGCTTCAGCGGCATATGCAGCGTGATGATATCGGCCTCTTCGAGCACCGTCTCGAACGGCTTATAACCTTCAGGCACATCGCCGGCACCCTTGCGCCCTGCAAACATCACCTTCATGCCGAGCGCCTCGGCAATCCGCGCCACCGACTGGCCCAATGCGCCGCCCCCGAAAATGCCGATCGTGGAATTGGACAGATCGCGGATCGGATGGTTGAAAAAGCAGAATTGGTTGGCCCGCTGCCACTCGCCGGCAATCACATCCTCACGAAAGCCGATGATCGAGCGGCGCAGCGCAAAGATCAGCGCAAATGTATGCTCCGGCACGGTATTGACCGCATAACCCCGCACATTCGAGACCACGATGCCGCGCTCTTTGGCGAAGGCGAGATCGATCACGTCATAGCCGGTTGCTGCGACTGCAATCATCTTCAGCTTCTGCGCCGCCTTGATCGAAGCTTCACGCACCGGCGCTTTATTGGTGATGACGATATCGGCGTCGCTTATCCGCTCCGCCACTTCTGCTTCCGGCGTCTTACCGTACTCGACCCATTCATGGGCAAAGCTCGGTCGGGTAATCGTCACCGCGGGACCGATCGTGTCGCGATCGAGAAAAACAATCTTCGTCATCAAGGCCTCCCAAATTTAGTTCCGGCTTGCATTCGGCGCGCGCCTGTTTGAGGAATGTAGTCCTACAGCATTCGGGCCGTCGCGAAAGCCCGAACAACGGCCAAGTTGACCTGTATGGGGGAGTTGCATGGGGGAAGTTCTCGACCTCGATTGCGTGGTCGTCGGTGGCGGTGTCGTGGGCCTGGCGATTGCCCGCAGGCTGGCGATGGCCGGGCGTGAGGTCGTTGTCCTCGAAAGCGAGCCGTTGACGGGCAGCATCACCTCCTCGCGCAACAGCGAGGTCATCCATGCCGGACTTTATTACGCAAGCGGCAGCCGCAAGGCTGAACTCTGTGTGAAGGGCAGGGACGCGCTTTACGCCTATTGCCGCGAGCGCCATGTCCCGCACCGCCAATGCGGTAAATTGGTCGTCGCCTCCAATCCGGATGAAGTCGCCTATCTGGAAAAGCTGCTGAAACAGGCCGCTGCGAATGGGGTCGATGATTGTTACCTCATCGATGCCGCCGCGCTGCATGCGCTGGAGCCGCAGATCACCGGCCATGCGGCATTGGTTTCCCCCTCGACCGGCATCATCGACAGCCATGGCCTGATGGACGCCTATATTACCGATATCGAGGCCCATGGCGGCACGATCGTCGTCAACTCTCCGCTTCTCTCGGGTGAGTTGACGGTCGATAGCGTGCGCCTCCGCGTCGGCGGCGATGAGCCGTTCGACGCGAACGCTCGACTGGTCATCAATTCGGCGGGTCTGGAGGCATGGTCAGTCTCCGAAAACTTGAGCGGCCTCGATCCGAAAACGATCCCGCATAGATCCTATGCCAAGGGCAATTATTTCTCCCTCTCCGGCAAGGCGCCTGCCAGTCGCCTGATCTATCCGGTGCCGGAACCGGGTGGCCTCGGCACTCACCTGACGCTCGATCTTGCCGGTCAGGCACGCTTCGGGCCTGATGTGGAGTGGGTGGAGGCGCCGAATTACGATGTCGATCCTGCCCGCTCGGAAAAATTCTACGCTGCGATCCGCAAATACTGGCCGCATCTGAAGGACGCATCGCTGCAGCCGGCCTATGCCGGCGTGCGGCCTAAGACGGTCGGCCCTGAAGGAGGCGGGGGCGGCGATTTCATCATCCAGGGGCCCGAGACGACCGGCCACCAGGGATATGTCGCGCTTTATGGCATCGAATCTCCCGGCCTCACCTCGTCGCTGGCAATTGCCGACGAGGTCTGGCGGTTGGTCTTGGAATAAAAGCGGTGGGTATAGGCAGCCACGTCCCTGCTTTCACGCTCGTGTCATGCCCCTGACATCTGTCCGTGCTTGGGTCCTTCGCCAAGCCCGATGAGCCGCGCCCCGTAAAGGCGAAACCTGGCTCTGACATATCGAGGCCCAACGGAGACCGCTTGATGTCGCTTTTTCTTGGCCTCGCTTCCTGCGTGCTGATCGCTGCCAACGGCATCAGTATCGGTGTCGCCATGGGGCGCCTGTCGCGAAACGGCAGCCCGGCGCCCGCACTTGCCGAGAAACCATCGGTCTCCGTCGTCATCCCGGCCTGCGGCATCGAGAATTTCACCCCGCTCACGTTGGAACGGGCATTCGATCTGGATTGGCCGGATTACGAGCTGATCTTCTGCGTTGCCGATCCACGTGACCCGGTCATCCCGGCAGTGAACGATGCTATGGCGCGGCATTCCGAAATCAGGGCAAGCCTGTTGATCGGCGATGACCGCGTCAGCGCCAATCCCAAACTCAACAATTGTGTCAAAGGCTGGCGCGCTGCAGTCAACGACTGGGTGGTGCTGGCCGATTCCAACGTCCTGATGCCGCGCGATTACATCGCCCATCTCATGGCCGCACGGCGCAAAAATACCGGCCTCGTCTGCTCGACCCCGCTCGGTTCCCGCCCGCAAGGCTTCTGGGCCGAAGTCGAATGCGCCTTCCTGAACTCCCTGTAGGCACGCTGGCAATATGCCGGCGAAGCGGTCGGTCTCGGTTTTGCCCAGGGCAAGAGCATGCTGTGGTACAAACCGATGCTGGATGCAGAAGGCGGTATTGCCGCATTGGGTGCCGAAATCGCCGAGGATGCGGCGGCCACCAAGCTGGTTCGCCGTCTCGGCCTCAAGGTCCATCTTGTCTCCTCACCTTTCGAACAGCCGCTAGGCCGGCGTGAACTCGGCCAGATCTGGTCACGACAGGCCCGCTGGGCGCGCCTGCGCCGTGTCACTTTCCCGGCCTTCTTCGCGCCGGAAATCCTGCTCGGTTGCCTGCCGCCGCTCTTGCTGGCACTGACGGCTGCAGCTCTGTCGTCCGGCGACATCTCATTCGCGGCCGTTACCCTTGCGGTCCTTGCCGCTGTCTATCTTCCGGAACTCGCCCTGATCTGGACCAAGAACTGGCGGCTTTCGCTCTGGACCCTGCCGGCCATGCTGGCGCGGGATGTTCTCTCACCCGCGATCTGGATCAGAAGCTGGCTGAGCGGCTCGTTCGACTGGCGCGGCAACACAATGACGATCGGCACCGAAACGAGTGAACTGAGCTCCGCATCGCCGTCCCATTGAAGTCGGAGGCGGATGGGAAGATCGCTGCGACCTTTCCATTCGACCGCGAACCGCTCTATAGGTCGGTTTAGTCAGTTGACGGCTCAGGGCAGGCGCGATGATCGGCAATATCGAGAGGAAAGTGCGGGCAGGCAGAAACCTGCGGACCATGCGCATCTTGCTCGCCGCTGCCGCTTTTTTTCTTCCTCCCTTTGCTTCATTGCGAAAACTGTCGGCGCTGGTGTTCGAAGGCCGGATGTTGATCGAATACCATGCCGATCGACCCCACGCGGCAGAAAGTCTTTTCATCCGTTATGCCCGCAAGAAGCAGCTCACCTTCTGGGCCATATCCACATTTATAGCGAGAGTGGTAGAGCCGGGACACGCACGCCGGATTGCCGAGATCCTCAACGACCCGCGGCTTTCCCTAGGTGCTGCGGTGCTTTTGCGTGCAGCCTTGCAACGTCAGGGACAGGGTGGGGGTGGACATGCGGAGACGGGCGACCCCGACCAGTTGCGTTACCATGAACGGCTGGCGCAAGACGGGCTGGCCTTCATGCGGGCAGAGCCGGATTATCTCGATCTCACATTGGCGCTGTCCACCGCTCTTTCCGCCGAAGCCTGTGACCGGGAAGACATTTTTGCCGGCGCCATCCGGCATCTGATCGCGCAACTGAAGCGCATCGAGAAGGACAAGGCCCTTTCACGCGAGCATATGGGCGATGTGCTGACGGCAAGGCTCAGCCTGTTCGATCTCGATGGCGCACAGCACTTTCTATCCTCGTCCAACCTGCGCGGAACCGCCAAGGCGCAAAAACTGACGGCCGAGCTTCAATCCATTCTGGATGAGACCACAGGCTTTCGCCATGTGATCCGCAGCGCCAATGAGGATATTCTTGCGCGCGCGGCCGGCGAACAACCGGTTCTCGATGGACGACCCGTCATCCTGTTGCCCGCCGCCGCTTTTCGCAAAAACAGGATCGATTATCCCGGCTTCCGCTCGGACATCCGCTTTGCTTTGTCCGGCATCGTCGCGGCTCTCGACAAGCATAAAATATCCTATGCCGTAAGGAGCAGATTGCGCACCCATGGCGTGCTCAACCTGCCGACGCCGTTCTTCGCCTATCACACTGTTTCTGAAACCGATTTCGGCCTGCATTTCAAGGAGACGGACAGACCGTCTCTGTTCAGCTTCGATCGGCGTGGTTATGCCGGCTGGTCCAGGTTTTCCGCCATGACGTTAGCCGAACTGCACTCCGCGGATATATCTCTGCAGGCCGCCGCAGACTTCTTCGATCGCGAAAAGCAGCGCGTCATCGGCGGGAACCTGTCGAAATACCAGCAGGCGGATATCTCGAATGTCGAGGAACTGCCGGAGAAATTCATCTTCGTTGGGCTGCAACTGATCGGTGATGCCGTCAGCCAGCTGGCCTATCTCAACCTGTTCGAGATGGTGGACGAGGTCGTCCGCACGGCCAAGAGCCATGGCCTGCCGGTGGTCGTCAAACGGCACCCTCTGTGCACCACGCCTGAAGTCTCGCATTATCTTGGCGACCTTGTCTCAAGAGGTGTCGTCCAACAGGTCTATTCGAGCATCCATGCCATCATCCCGAAGGCGCAGGCGGTCTGCGTCATTAACTCGGGTGTCGGTGCGGAAGCACTGCTCCACGAAAAGCCGGTCTATGTTTTCGGCCGGTCGGATTACATGGCAGGCTGTTTCGTCTGCAAAAGCCACGGCGATTTTGCGGAGCAGTTCGTTCCCGGCAAATCAAGGCTGTCACCGGATGAGCTGCGAACCTTCTGGTATCTGCTGAGAAACAGCTACGCGGTGGATCTGCGCGACCGGGAGCGCGCGACGGCCGAAATCGAAACGCGGGTGATCGATCATCTGAAGGCATTCCAGACAGACGACCCAATGGCCGACACCGGCCACTGAAGGCGACCCGGATCGCGTACATGCGAATCCGATAGCCGGAAACGTCAGCTAAAGCAGCATTTGATCGGAAAAGGAAATGGTGCCGCTTGCAGGACTCGAACCTGCGACCCCATCATTACGAATGATGTGCTCTACCACCTGAGCTAAAGCGGCCCGGCAGCGGCGACGGGCGCCATGCTGCGAGTGATGCGCTGATACAGGCAACCAATTCCGATTTCAAGCCGGTTTTCGCGATCCTGTCATTTTTCCCGAAATGCAGCCTTGAGGGCCTAAAGGCTGAGCCTCTGCCGGGCCTGCAAATATTCCCCTTCCAGCCGGTCGACCAGCTTTGCTACCGGTTCGATCGCCTTGACAGCGCCAACACCTTGGCCGGCTCCCCAGATTTCCTTCCAGGCTTTGGCGCCGGTTGTTGCCTTGTCGAAATCCATTTTCGACGGATCTGCCTCGGGAAGCGAATTCGGATCCATCCCCATCGCCGCGATCGAGCCTCTGAGGTAATTGCCGTGAATACCGGTGAAATAGTTGGAATAAACGATATCGGCGGCGTTCGAATCCACGATCATCTGCTTGTAGCCGTCCGACGCGCGAGCCTCGTGCGTCGCAATGAAGGGCGAGCCGATATAAGCCATGTCGGCTCCCATCGCCTGCGCCGCAAGAATACCGCCGCCGGTGGCGATCGCGCCGGCCAGAAGTAGCGGCCCGTCGAACCATTCGCGGATTTCCTGAACCAGAGCGAAAGGCGACAAAGTGCCTGCATGACCACCTGCACCGGTGGCGACCGCGATCAACCCGTCGGCGCCCTTGCGGATCGCAGACTTCGCATGCCGGTTGTTAATGATGTCATGCAGCACGATGCCGCCATAGGAATGGACTGCGGCATTCACCTCCGGCACGGCGCCCAGCGAGGAGATCACGATAGGCACCTTGTATTTCACGCACATCATCAGATCGTGTTCCAGCCGCTTGTTCGACGTGTGAACGATCTGGTTGACGGCAAAAGGAGCCGATGGCTTGTCGGGATTGGCTGCATCATGCGCTGCAAGCTCTTCCGAAATCTGGGCCAGCCATTCGTCGAGTTGGCTTTCAGGCCGCGCATTGAGCGCAGGAAAAGCTCCGACCACGCCCGCCTTGCATTGCGCCAGCGTCAGTTCCGGATGCGATATGATGAAGAGCGGCGATGCCACGACCGGCAGCCGCAGCCTGTCCTTGAGGACCGCTGGAAGCATGAAGGAAACCTCCCGAATTACCTTTACGTAAGATGGTGTATCAGATGAAATTCAAGGGGGGAAGTCGCTTCGATTTAACCGGTCGGCGCCATTCGCCATGGATTTGCCACCATGTTTCGGCCGTCTCAGCGCGGGATGAGTTGGGACGCCTTCTTGCAGTTCGGCGTCTTAGACGTTACCGAGAGGTTAAAAATCGGAGCGTGACGCGATTGCGCTCGTAAGTTGGAATGAACCGGAAGGACCGGCAGTGAGCGGCTTGGAAACAGCCATAAGAAATGCATTGGATCGCGCCGAACGTGGCGATGGTCAGGTGCGCGCCCGGATCTATCAGTCCGCCCGACAGGCGCTCGACGCGGGCCTGCGCAAGCAGGGCGTGACCGACAATCTCGTCATCATGCAGCAGCGAAAGCGCCTGGAAGACAAGATCGGCGAAATCGAGAACGAGGAAATCGACCGCCTCGCGCAATCGGCTCAGCCTGCGCTTGGAGCCCCTGCTTTCGGGGCTGATGTTGATCCTTTCGTCGAAATGGATGCACCTCTTCGCCAAAATGCCGCGCGTGCCGCTCCCGAAGTCTCGGTAACCGTTGATGCGCCGCGCGCACCCGCTCCTCATGTTGCAGAGGCTGGCGCAATCGGAGGGGTTACCCGGTCGGCACCTTCGGTAGACAGTCATCCGGAAAAGTCCTCGATGGCCCCGGATATCGCGCCCGCAGGTTATGCAGCAGAACCCGTCTCGGGTGTAGCGCCGGAGGCTCCTGTATTCGGCGAGACGGCGGCGACGACCAAGGCCAAGGGGCGAAAAGGCCGCAAGTCCAAGGCATCGTCGGATGTGCCCGCAGGCCGCGGGCGCCGCAAGAAGCGCGGCTTTCTGTCCCACCTTATCACATGGATAGTGACGCTCGGCGTGGTCGCGGTCGGTTGCTTCATCTTTTATCAGTCAGGCATGGTTCAGTCGATCATTGACGAGGCAATGCGCAGCGCCAACCGCCCCTCGGCGCTAAACTCTTCGGGACAGGGACCATCCGCCCTGTCGTCACGTGGCGGGTTCTCGGAAGAATGGGCCTCGATATTCGAACCGCAGCAGGGTGCTGCCTTTACGGCCGGCTCTCAGGCAAGGGCGGAAATTGCGACCGGTACGGAGGCACAGGCGCTGAGGATCACTTCGGCCACGCCGAATGCCGCCGGAGATATTGCGATCGAGGTGCCGGTGGAAATTCTGCATGAACTGGCCGGCAAAAGCTCCACTATTGCTCTCACCATCCAGTCGGCGGCCAATCAGCATTCGCAACTCTCGGTCCGCTGCGATTTCGGCAGCCTCGGCACTTGCTCGCGCCACCGCTTCACGGCAACGCAGGAAAAACTCGACGCGCTGTTCAAGGTCAGCTTCGACCGGACGATGGCGCCGAATGCGCCCGGTCGTATCGTGCTCAACACTGGCATTCAGGGGGCAGATCGCCCTGTCTTTATTTATTCTGTTCGGGCTCTGCCGGGTCAGTGACCCGGCAGGTTTGGCGGGGTATGCCCGTTATTTGAGAAACTTCGGTCCAAAACCGAGAATCTTCTCATCGATCTCGCCGATCGCGTCCTTGTCCTTCCCCTCATAATCCAGTGACAGAAGGATATGGCGGATCGCATTCAGCCGCGAGCGCCGCTTGTCATTGGCCCGCAGGATAGCCCAGGGTGCATCCTTGGTGTGGGTCTCTTCCAGCATCTTGTTCCGCTTTTCGGTATACTGGTCCCATTTCGTCAGGGCTGCGACATCCATCGGCGAAAGCTTCCAGATTTTCAGCGGATCGTGGCGGCGGTCGTGAAAACGCTTAAGCTGCATTTCCTGACCGATATCGAGCCAGAACTTGAAAAAGTGCACGCCGTCTTCCACCAGCAGCTTTTCGAAACGCGGTGTTGCCCGCATGAAACTGTCATATTGGGCCCGCGTGCAGAACCCCATGACCGGCTCGACCACCGCGCGGTTATACCAGGAGCGGTCATAGAGAACGATCTCGCCCTTGGTCGGAAAATGGGTCGCGTAGCGCTGGTAATACCACTGCCCGGCTTCGGTCTCCGTCGGCTTGGTCAGGGCGACCACGCGCGCGGAGCGGGGATTGAGGTAGGTTCTGATCGAAAAGATCGTGCCGCCCTTGCCGGCTGCGTCCCGGCCTTCGAACAGCGCCACCATCCGTTTTCCGGTCGCCTGCATCCAGAACTGCATCTTCACCAGTTCGATCTGCAGCTTTTCCAGCTGCTTTTCGTATTTGTCCCGGTTCAGCTTGTCGTCATAAGGGTAGTCTCCGGAAGAAAGCGCCTGGTTGTCGATCCAGTCCGGCAGGGTCGGGTTATCGATATCGAACCGGCGCTTCTTCCCCCCGATCGTCAGGTCGACAGTCCTGCTTTCACCCGTTGACATATTTTATCTCCTCTTTGCCAATGGCATCATTTGATGATGGCGCGATGCGCCTCGGCGACACGCTATCCGAAAGGTGGCATTCAGGAACAGGTTTTCCATAGGCCTTGATGCACAAGTGTCATGGAAGGCTTATATGAACGCGTGTTTAGCAAGCAAAATGCCGGGATGTGACCCGGAATCCAGTTGGGGTTGTCATGGCGTCGAGTGAAGGGCAGGCAGGCGGAAATCTCATCGCTGTGGTGAGAAGAGAATGGTGGCTCTTCTTGTTGCTGACTGTTTCTGCCTTGGCCGCAATTGCAGCTGGCCTGCCATGGTATTGGGTATTCGTGGCCTGGCTCATCCTTGTTCTGGCGGGCTCGGTTCGGCGCCCCGTCGTGATCCCCGTTAAGGAGCCTGAGCGGATCGAGGACGAAGAGCAGATGCCGGATCCGCTCCCGGGTATCTCGGCAACGCTCTCCGCTCTCGATATCCCGGTCCTGCTGTTGAATTCTGAAGCGGCCGTTCTTTGGGAAAACAAGGCGGCGGAAAAGGCGCTTGGCCTGCTGCCGATCGGCTCGCATCTCTCGGCCCGCCTGCGCTCGCCCGGCATTCTCGACATGGTCAAGGAGACGATCGCAACCGGTGAGCCGAACCAGATAGAATATTCCGAAAGGCTCCCCTCCGAGCGCGTCTATCTCTTGCGCATCGCTGCAATGGAGCCGCAGAACGCTTTTGGTGCGGAAAAGCTTTTCCTTCTGTCGTTCAAGGATATTTCCGAACTCCGTCGTCTCGATCGCATGCGGTCCGATTTCGTCGCCAATGCCAGCCATGAGTTGCGCACCCCGCTTGCCTCGTTGCGCGGTTTTATCGAGACCATGCAGGGGCCGGCGCGCTCGGATGATGCCGCCAAGGAACGTTTTCTCGGCATCATGCTGGATCAGGCGACCCGCATGAGCCGCCTCGTCGACGATCTTCTGTCGCTTTCGAGGCTGGAACTGAAATCCCATATCGCGCCGGATCAATCCGTCGACCTGCGTCCGGTCATCGGCCATGTCCGCGATGCGTTGCTGCCGCTCGCGGAAGAATTGGGTGTCGAAATCCGCCTGCACCTGCCGGAAGAAAAGGTCGAGGTTCTGGGCGATCGCGACGAATTGGTGGAGGTTGTCGAGAACCTGATCGAGAATGCCTGCAAATATGGTCAGGACGGCAAATTCGTCGATGTCTTCCTGCGCAACGAGGCGTCGCAACCGGTCGAAGTCAGCGTCGTCGATCGCGGTCCCGGCATTCCGGCGGAACATGTGCCACGACTTACCGAGCGTTTTTATCGGGTGAGCGTCGCCGACAGCCGGTCGAAGAAAGGCACCGGATTGGGCCTTGCCATCGTCAAGCATATCCTTACACGGCACCGTGCGCGCCTCATCGTGAAGTCGGAACTGGGCAAGGGATCGGAGTTTACCGTCAGATTCTGACATAAAACTTATGCATTGCACATGTGTGCATCTGTATTTGTAAGTAAAATCAGTGACTTAATTTGTCATAAATGTTTCATTGAAGTGACATAAAAGCTGAGGTCAACGGCCGCTAATAGGAGCGGGCAAGAAGCCGGCAGGTGCAAAAGCCGGCGACCAAAGCTTTCACAAACCCCATAATGGGAGAGATCGATGAACATGTTGAAACTTTCTGCAGCCGCCCTCGTGGCCTCTGTCGCATTTGCCGGCGCAGCCGTCGCCCGCGACCAGGTTCAGGTTGCTGGCTCCTCCACCGTTCTGCCTTACGCCAAGATCGTTGCTGAAACTTTCGCTGAAACCTTCCCGAACTTTAAGGCTCCGGTTGTTGAATCCGGCGGCACCGGTGGTGGTCTGAAGGCATTCTGCTCGGGCGTTGGTGAAGGCACGATCGACATCGCAAACGCTTCGCGCGCCATCAAGAAGGACGAACTGGAAGCTTGTAAGGCTGCCGGCGTTGCCGACGTTCAGGAAATTCGCATCGGTTACGACGGTATCGTCTTTGCTGCCGACTCTTCGAACGGCGACATGAAGATCGAGCCGAAGGATCTCTACAAGGCTCTGGCCGCTGAAGTTGTCGTCGACGGCAAGCTCGTCGCCAACCCCTACAAGAACTGGTCGGACATCAACGCAACCCTGCCGAAGGGCCCGATCGCAGCCTACATCCCGGGCTCCAAGCATGGCACTCGCGAAGTCTTCGAAGAGAAGATCATGGCTGAAGGCTGCAAGGAAGCCGGCGCAACGGACGCCATCAAGGGCCTCGTTTCGGATGCCAAGCAGGCTGCTGCCAAGTGCGTTGCAGTCCGTAAGGACGGCGCTGCTGTCGATATCGACGGCGACTACACCGAAACGCTCGCTCGTATCGCCGCCAACAAGACCGGCCTCGGTGTATTCGGTCTGGCCTTCTACGAAAACAACAAGGACAAGCTGAAGGTAGCAACCGTTTCGGACGTTGTCGCTTCGACCGAAACGATCTCCGGCGGCCAGTACCCGGTTTCCCGTCCGCTGTTCTTCTACGTCAAGAAGGCTCACCTGGGCGTTATCCCGGGCCTGAAGGAATACGTAGAATTCTTCCTGTCTGACGACATGGTTGGCCCGGAAGGCCCGCTTGCCGAATACGGCCTGGTTGCCGCTCCGGACGCGCAGCGCGAAGAAGCCCGCAAGGCTTTCGAAGCTGGCAAGACCCTCTAATAATGATTGATCCGGCGCCGCCAAGCGCGGCGCCGGGCTCTTTTTCCGGCATTCGGCCGGCGCCCACGCAAGGCGGCCTTTAAATCTGGGTATTTGCGACCAATTCGGTTCCGGTGATGGGAATTGTGCGGTAGTGGCTGCCGCCGATGGCGGTAGGCCGGGGGATTCTGATGAGCACACCACTGATCTTGTTAATTCTGGCGATCATCGCGATCGTCTGTTATGTCGTCGGGACCCGACATGCGCTGGCGATCGCCGGTGGAGTGTCCTCCAAACTTCATTCCCGTCCGGGTTACTATGGCACCTTCGTCGCACTTTGCGCCGTACTGCCTGCGGCGATCATTCTCGCCGTCTGGCTCATTGTCAGCCCGTTCTACATCAATTCGACTGTCCTCGGCGGCTTCCCGGAAGATGTCAGGGCGAAGTCACAGGCTGAGCAGGGGCTTGCCTTCGGCATGGTCTCGTCGCTTGCCCGCGGCATGGATGTCCTGACGCTCGACGAGATCGATAGCGTCGGTGCCGATCCGGTGGCGCTTCGAAGCGCGCTGGGCGCAAAGGGCCTGCCGCTCGCCGGCGATCCCGAGCCCTACATGGTGGAATCCGCCGGCGATCTCAACGCAATGAACAAGATCAGCAATCGTCTCATGACGGCGATTGTCCTGATCGTTGCCTTGATCGGTGCTGGCTTCTCCTACACCCGCATCTCGCATCGCTTCCGTGCCCGTAACCGGGTGGAGAAGGTTATTCTCGGCTCGCTTGTCGTGGCGTCCTCGATTGCCATCATCACCACGATTGGCATTGTGCTTTCCATGCTGACGGAAGCCGGTCACTTCTTCGGTCGCGTTCCTGCCTGGGAGTTCTTCTTCGGCACGGTCTGGGATCCGCGTTTCGCCGCAGCCGGAGCGACAGCCTCGGAAGGCCAGTTCGGTCTCATCCCGCTGCTTCTCGGCACGCTCTATATCGGCTTCGTCGCCATGCTTGTCGCCGTTCCGGTCGGCCTGTTCTCGGCGATCTACATGGCCGAATATGCCTCGCCGAAGGTCCGTGGCGTTGCCAAGCCACTTCTCGAAGTGCTCGCCGGCATCCCGACCATCGTTTACGGCTTCTTCGCCCTCACCACGGTCGGTCCGTTCCTTCGTGACATCTCCTCGAAGATCAACGGCATCGCCACCGGCGATTTCGCCAACTTCATCCAGGCACAGTCGGTTCTGACTGCCGGTTTCGTCATGGGCATCATGCTGATCCCCTACGTCTCCTCGCTGTCGGATGACATCATCACCGCGGTGCCGCGTGCGCTGCGTGACGGTTCGCTCGGCCTAGGCGCCACCAAGTCGGAAACCATCAAGAAGGTCGTCATGCCGGCAGCCCTGCCGGGTGTTGTCGGCGCTCTCCTGATGACGGCCTCGCGCGCTATCGGCGAAACCATGATCGTCGTGCTTGCCGCAGGTGTTGCAGCTCGCATGCAGCTCAATCCGTTCGAGCCGATGACGACCGTGACCGTCAAGATCGTCAGCCAGCTGACGGGCGACCTTGAATTCACCTCGCCGCAGACGCTTGTCGCCTTCGCACTGGGTATCACCCTCTTCGTGATCACGCTTTGCCTCAATATCTACGCGCTCTTCATTGTGCGCAAATACCGGGAGCAGTACGAATGACCGACGCGGTTTCCTTCCCCGCCGGCGCTTCAGCCAAGCCCGCACGCCGCGATATCGGCATCAAGCGCCGCTATGCAGCAGAACGCCGCTTCCGTGCCTATGGCATCGCGGCGCTCTCCTTCGGCATCCTGTTCCTCTTCATCTTGCTCTATTCGGTCGTCTCCAAAGGCTACACCGCATTCCAGCAGACGATGATCACCATTCCGGTCGAGTTCTCCGAACAGATCATCGACAAGGACAACGAGCGCGCCACGGATCCGAGCAAGCTGATGACGGCCAACTATCCGGTCGTTGCCCGCAATGCGCTCGCCAAGGTTCTCGGCGTTGCCGAAAACGATCGCCAGGGCCTGCGCGCCGTCAACCAGATGATTTCAGATGGTGTCCGCGGCCAGCTGCGTGACATGGTCACGGCCAATCCGCAGATCGTCGGAACCACGCAGACGGTATCGCTTCTTGCTGCCGGCGATATCGACAGTGCCTTCAAGGGCCAGATCGATCTCACCGTCTCGGAAAACAACCGCAAGGTCTCCGACCAGCAGGTCGGCTGGATGAACCAGCTCGCCGAATCCGGTGCGCTCGGAAAACACTTCAACACCGGCATTTTCGTCAACGGCAATTCCAGCCGTCCGGAAGCCGCCGGCGTCGGCGTGGCCCTGATCGGTTCCTTCTACATGATGGCGATCGTGCTCGTCCTGTCGCTGCCGATCGGTGTCGCTGCCTCGATCTATCTCGAGGAATTCGCCCCGAAGAACAAGTTCACCGACCTGATCGAGGTGAACATCAACAACCTCGCGGCCGTTCCCTCCATCGTTTACGGTCTCTTGGGTCTGGCAGTATTCATCAACTTCATGGGCCTGCCGCGCTCGGCTTCGCTGGTCGGTGGCTTGGTCCTGACGCTGATGACGCTTCCGACGATCATCATCGCCACCCGCGCAGCCCTGAAGGCGGTTCCGCCCTCGATCCGCGCGGCGGCTCTCGGCCTCGGCGCATCAAAGATGCAGACCATCTTCCATCACGTCCTGCCGCTTGCCATGCCGGGCATCTTGACCGGCACCATCATCGGCCTGGCGCACGCGCTCGGCGAAACTGCACCGCTGCTCCTGATCGGCATGGTCGCCTTCGTCGCCAACTATCCGACCACTCCGATGGATCCGTCCACGGCCCTGCCGGTGCAGATCTACATGTGGGCAAACGAGGCGGAACGCGCCTTCGTTGAAAGAACTTCGGGAGCGATCATCATCCTGCTCCTGTTCCTCGTGGTCATGAATGTTGGTGCAATTCTGTTGCGTCGGCGCTTCGAACGCCGGTGGTAGGAGATCGACACAATGAATATGTTGTCAGAAGCAGCAGTTGAAAAGGCTCTGGACAAGAAGATGAATGAAGTAGCCTACAAGATGATTGGTAAGGACGTTTCGGTCTATTACGGTGAGAAGCGCGCGCTTTTCGACGTAAACCTGAACGTTCGGGAAAACACGGTGACGGCGCTCATCGGCCCGTCGGGTTGCGGCAAGTCGACCTTCCTGCGCACGCTGAACCGGATGAACGATACGATCGAGAACTGCCGCGTTACCGGCAAGATCACGCTCGACACGGATGATATCTACGACAAGGAAATCGACGTCGTGGAACTTCGCGCCCGCGTCGGCATGGTGTTCCAGAAGCCGAACCCGTTCCCGAAGTCGATCTACGAAAACATCGCCTACGGTCCGAAGATCCATGGTCTCGCCCGCGGCAAGGCTGATATGGATGCCATCGTTGAGGCTTCCCTCCAGCGCGCCGGCCTCTGGGCCGAAGTCAAGGATCGCCTGCATGAATCGGGCACCGGTCTTTCCGGTGGCCAGCAGCAGCGTCTCTGCATCGCCCGTGCGGTTGCCGTTTCGCCGGAAGTCATCCTGATGGATGAGCCCTGTTCGGCGCTCGATCCGATCGCAACCGCAAAGGTCGAGGAACTCATCCACGAACTGCGCGCCAACTACACGATCGTCATCGTCACCCACTCGATGCAGCAGGCCGCCCGCGTGTCTCAGCGTACCGCCATGTTCCACCTTGGCCAGCTGGTCGAGGAGAACGATACGGACAAGATGTTCACCAATCCGGATGACCAGCGCACCCAGGATTACATCATGGGCCGCTTCGGCTGATCGGCTCTCAAGCCCTTTGCCTGTTGCTACGGATTTTAAGGACAAGAAGATGGTATCAAGTCATATCCTGTCGGCCTACGACGAAGAACTGAAGTATCTGCGCCGCCGCATCTCGGAAATGGGCGGCCTTGCGGAACAGATGTGCGGCGATGCCGTGCGCGCCCTGGTAAACGGCGATTCCGCCCTTGCCCAGAAGGTCATCTCCGACGACGTGATCCTCGACCACGCCGAGCGCGAGATCCAAGACAAGGCGATCGTCACGATCGCCAAGCGTCAGCCGGTCGCCAACGACTTGCGCGAAATCATCGGCACCCTGCGTATTGCAGCCGATCTTGAGCGCGTCGGCGATCTCGGCAAGAACACCGCAAAGCGCGTTATTGCCGTTCAAGGCCATGGCGTTCCGCGCAAGCTGGCCCGCGGCCTGGAGCATCTCTCCGATCTGGCTGCTGTTCAGCTGAAGGACGTGCTGGATGTCTATGCCAGCCGCTCTGCCGAAAAGGCTGAAGCCATCCGCCTGCGCGACGAAGAAATCGACGCCATGTACACGTCGCTCTTCCGCGAACTCCTGACCTACATGATGGAAGATCCGCGCAACATCACCACCTGCACGCATCTCCTGTTCTGCGCCAAGAACATCGAGCGTATCGGTGACCACGCGACCAACATCGCGGAAACCATCTACTACATGACGACGGGTGCTGTGCCGGAAGGCGAGCGTCCGAAGGACGATACGGCAAACACCGTCGGCGCGATTGCCGAGTGATCGCCGGTTAGTATCTGACGGAGCACATTCAGCATGCAGCCAAGAATTGCGGTAGTGGAAGACGAGGAGGCGCTGAGCGTCCTCCTCCGTTACAATCTCGAAGCCGAAGGCTATGAAGTCGAAACCATCCTTCGGGGTGACGAGGCGGAAATCCGGCTTCAGGAACGCGCACCGGATCTTCTGGTCCTCGACTGGATGCTGCCGGGTGTCTCGGGCATCGAATTGTGCCGGCGCCTGCGCATGCGGCCCGAGACCGAACGCCTGCCGATCATCATGCTGACGGCGCGTGGCGAGGAAAGCGAACGTGTTCGCGGCCTCGCAACCGGCGCTGACGATTACGTCGTCAAGCCGTTCTCGACGCCTGAACTGATGGCGCGTGTCAAGGCGATGCTTCGCCGTGCCAAGCCCGAGGTTCTCTCTAGCGTCCTGAAATGCGGTGATATCGAGCTTGATCGCGAGACCCATCGCGTCCATCGCAAGAGCCGCGAAGTCCGCCTCGGGCCGACCGAATTCCGCCTTCTGGAATTCCTGATGGTCTCGCCAGGTCGCGTCTTCTCGCGCTCCCAGCTTCTGGATGGCGTCTGGGGCCACGATATCTATGTCGACGAACGCACGGTCGATGTGCATGTGGGGCGTCTGCGCAAGGCGCTCAACTTCTCCAACATGCAGGATGTCATCCGCACCGTTCGCGGTGCCGGCTATTCGATGGAATCCTGATACTCAAGGATACTGCATCTCACGAACAGTCAGCCCGAGCGCGGTTCCCCGGCTCGGGCTGATGCTTTTTTGGGGGGGGGGCGTCAGGCTTCCGCTTTCTTCTGCCATTCGGGCAGCGGAAAGATCCGGTCATAGGCCAGATTGAAGAAGAAGGCATAGACCAGGTAGAACAGCGCAAAGGCGATATCCATCACCAGTGCCTGCATCAGGCTGACGCCCAGATACCAGGCGATGAACGGCATCAGCACGATCAGCAGGCCGAGTTCGAACAGAACCGCATGCGCAACGCGCAGCGCCATGGTCTTCTGCGTACCGCCGTGGAACTTCTGCATCAGGTGATCGAAGCCGAGATTGTAAAGATAGTTCCAGCCGGTTGCGAGCGTTGCCGAAACGATGCCGACGACACCGATATGTTCAACAGGTATGCCGAAGACGAAAGAGGCAAGCGGCGTGAAGATGGCAAGCCCGATGATCTCGAAGCTGATCGCGTGACGAATACGGTCGCGTGTCGTACGCATTGTGTACCCCTTTGGGTTTTCCGGGCCGTCCCGGTTTCATGCCCATTCTGGGGGAGGTCGTCCTCGCAGGGCTTAAATAGGGATTTGCGCCGCCAAGAGCAAGTTGCGCGTTGGCAAGGCTGCTTTGCGGAAGGTGCAGGGACCGAATGATAGACACAAAAAAAAGCGGGCCTGAAGCCCGCTTTTTGTCGTCTGATTGGCGGTGAGCTTTATGCCCGTGCGGCGCTCGGACGACGACGCTCGTTGACCGGCTGGTATGCGAGCTTTGCGTGATAGGTGCAGTAAGGCGAATTGTCCGGGGACTCGCAGCCGCAGAAGTGGAAATCGTCGGTCAGCGGATCGCCGACGGGCCACTTGCAGGTGCGTTCGGTCAGTTCTGTCAGTGCGAGCTTGCGGGAGATCGGCAGAACGACGTTGGAAGCCGGACGATAGACCAGTTCCTGCGAAGCCTCGAACTCGACCTCTTCCTTGAGGGCGGTCGCGCCAACCGGACGGGCGACCGGGCGTGCTGCCGGACGGGCTGCGAATGTCTGCTGCGGACGGGCAGGGGCCGCAGGGCGCTTTGCAGCGCGGTTCGTCGCGATCGTGCCGCCGGCCTTTGCGCGGCCCGGCAGGTTGAGGCGATGGACCTTGCCGATCACGGCATTGCGGCTTACGCCTCCAAGTTGTGCGGCGATCTGGCTGGCGCTCAAGCCTTCCGACCACAACCTCTTCAGTTTTTCAACGCGCTCGTCCGTCCAATTCATGCCCGTTCTCCGCCTTTGAACGTTGGTGGCATGCAGAATCCCTCACCAATGTCGCGCGATACATCTCGCAACAGGCACAATATCTATGCTTTTGGTGACTAGTTCCGCCGCATGCAGTCTAGTAATTGATCTTTAACCTAGAGGTCCGCAGACTCCGTGACAAGAGTCCCCGGAATCGCCACGAATCGATTTCCCGGTTTTCCCCAACTTGCTTTCTGACAGAGTCATTTATGTCACAGCCGCCGGTTGGGTTGCAGGCTCGATGCAAAAGACCCCTAAACCCCGCAGTTCCGCGAGTTTTGTTGACATCGCAGGGCTGAGTGGTGATAGTGCCGCGGCCGCCCCTTGGGCGGCATTTTGATTTTCAAGAATGTCCGTTCCCGGATGCCTTATGGAGTGAGCCGCCATGGCTGAATCTGCGCTTTTCGACACCTTTGCCCGAGCCCCTTTGCGCTTTGAGCGCGGCGAGGGCGTTTGGCTTGTGACGGAAAGCGGCGAGCGATATCTCGACTTCGGTGCGGGCGTTGCGGTCACATCCTGCGGCCATGCGAATCCGCATCTGGTCGAAGCGCTGAAGTCGCAGGCCGAGAAGGTCTGGCATCTGTCCAATCTCTACGAGATCCCTGAGCAGGAGCGCCTCGCACGCCGCCTGGTTGACGCAACCTTTGCGGACAAGGCCTTCTTCACCAATTCGGGTGCCGAAGCGCTGGAATGCGCCATCAAGACGGCCCGCCGCTATCATTACTCCAAGGGTCATCCGGAAAAGTTCCATATCATCACCTTCGAAGGCGCCTTCCACGGCCGCACGATCGCCACGATCGCAGCCGGCGGTCAGGAAAAGTACATGGAAGGTTTTGGCCCCAAGGCTCAAGGCTTCGATCAGGTCCCGTTCGGTGATCTCGATGCGCTGAACGCCGCGATCAACGAAAACACCGGCGCCCTGCTGATCGAGCCGATCCAGGGCGAGGGCGGTGTGCGTCCGGTTCCGAAGGAATTCATGCGCGAGCTGCGCCGCATCTGCGACGAGAAGGGCCTGCTGCTGATCCTCGACGAAGTTCAGACCGGCGTCGGCCGTACCGGCAAGCTCTTCGCTCATGAATGGGCCGGCATCACGCCGGATATCATGGCGATCGCCAAGGGCATCGGCGGCGGCTTCCCCTTCGGCGCATGCCTTGCAACGGCCGAAGCCGCATCCGGCATGAAACCTGGTATCCACGGCACGACCTATGGCGGCAACCCGCTGGCCATGGCCTGCGGCAATGCCGTGCTCGATATCGTCCTGGCTGACGGCTTCCTCGAAAACGTTCGCGACGTCGCACTCGTCTTCCGTCAGGGGCTTGCGGCGCTCAAGGATCGTTTCCCGACGGTGATCGAGGATATTCGCGGCGAAGGCCTGCTTCTCGGCATCAAGGCGAAGGTGCCGGCCGGCGAGCTGATCTCCGGCATGCGCGATCAGCACATGCTGGCCGTCATGGCAGGCGATAACGTCGTTCGCATTCTGCCGCCGCTTGTCGTCACAGCCGAAGAGGCACGTGAAGGCCTGGCGCGCATCGAGCGTGCTGCCGAAGTGCTCTCGGCTGAACAGCTGAAGAAATCCGCTTAAGAATACGCAGAGAGGGCGCCTTTTTTGGTTCCCTCCTTTAGGGAACAAGGTAATGGCATCTCCCAAGCATTTTCTCGATCTTTCCGCCGTGTCGGCGGGTGACCTGCGCTCCATCCTCGATGATGCGAAGGTGCGAAAGCAGGCAACCAAGGCCGGCACGGCTGATAAGCCGCTGGCCGGCAAGATGCTGGCCATGATCTTCGAGAAGCCCTCTACCCGCACCCGCGTCTCCTTCGATGTCGGCATGCGCCAGCTCGGCGGCGAGACCCTGTTCCTGTCCGGCACCGAGATGCAGCTCGGCCGCGCCGAGACGATCGGCGACACGGCCAAGGTTCTGTCGCGTTATGTCGACGCGATCATGATCCGTACCACCGACCACAAGCGCCTGATCGAACTGGCGGAGCATGCCACCGTGCCGGTCATCAACGCGCTGACCGACGACACCCACCCCTGCCAGATCATGGCCGACCTGATGACCTTCGAGGAACATCGCGGTCCCGTCGCCGGCAAGACGATCGCCTGGACGGGCGACGGAAACAACGTGCTGCATTCGCTGGTCGAAGGTTCTGCCCGTTTCGGCTACCGCATGAACATGGCCGTCCCGATGGGCTCCGAGCCGCATGACAAGTTCTTGAACTGGGCGCGCAACAACGGTGGCGAGATCATGCTCACCCATGATGTCGAACGTGCCGTCGCCGGCGCCGATGTCGTCGTCACCGATACCTGGGTTTCGATGAACCAGGAACACAAGGCGCGCGGCCACAACATCTTCCAGCCCTACCAGGTCAATGAAGAGCTGATGAAGCAGGCCAAGGCCGATGCGCTGTTCATGCACTGCCTGCCGGCCCACCGTGGCGAGGAAGTCACCGACGCCGTGATCGACGGCCCGCAGTCGGTCGTCTTCGACGAGGCGGAAAACCGTCTCCACGCGCAGAAATCGATTCTGGCCTGGTGCTTCGGCGCAATCTGAGCCGGTCCCGGCCTCGGTCTTGAATTGGCATGAAGCCGGCACCATCTGTCGGCTTTCAAACGCGCTCGGCGGTTATCCGCCAGCGCTTCAACAGACATCGTCGAACCTTTCCTGCGGCCAGCGGTTCCGCTTGGGAGCCTGTTTGTGTAAAGGTCGGGGTTAACCCCGAGAGTATCGGCGTGAAGGAGTGATATGATGGCGGAAGCAACCGTGGAACTGAAGGATCTCCACTTTGCCGGAGATGACCGGGTCGTACCCTTCCAGGTCGAAGGCCTGGATGTGCGTGGCCGCGCGGTGCAGCTCGGGCCGCTTCTCAACACCATTCTCGGTCGCCATGATTACCCTGCACCGGTTGCCCGGCTGCTCGCCGAGGCGATCGTGCTGACGGCTCTGCTCGGCACCTCGCTCAAATTCGACGGCAAGTTCACAGTCCAGACCAAGGGCGATGGCCCGGTCGACCTTCTTGTCGCCGATTTTTCCACACCGGACGCACTGCGCGCCTATGCCCGTTACGACGAGGATGCGCTGGCGGCTGCCGTGAAGGATGGCAAGACCTCTCCGCCCGAACTGCTCGGTCAGGGCGTGCTCGCCTTCACCATCGATCAGGGCAAGGGCATGCAGCCCTATCAGGGCATCGTGCCGATGGACGGTTCGTCGCTGGAAGATATTGCCGGCGTCTATTTCCGCCAGTCGGAACAGATCCCGACCCGCGTGCGTCTCGGCGTGGCCGAATTGTTCGACCGCGACGAGGATGGTAAGCCGCGCCATAATTGGCGCGCCGGTGGTCTGGTCGCCCAGTTCCTGCCGCAGGCGCCTGAGCGCATGCGTCACCCGGATCTTCACGGCGGCGACGGTGATGAACGCGAGACCGGTGTGACCGACGATGCCTGGGATGAGGCCCGTTCGCTGGTCGAGACGATCGATACGGACGAGCTGACCGATCCGCAGGTTGCGATCGAACGGCTTCTCTATCGGCTGTTCCATGAGCGCGGCGTGCGGGTCTATGAGCCGCAGACGGTCTTCGACCGCTGCAGCTGTTCGCGCGACAAGATCAAGGGCGTGCTTGCCGGCTTCACGGCGGAAGAGATCGAAGCAAGCCAGGAAGACGGTCAGATCGCCGTCACCTGCGAATTCTGCTCGACGACCTATCGTTACGAACTGGCGGAATTTGCTCCGGCCTGAGTGGAATGAGTTGCTGAATGAGGTCTGTGCCTCAGTTCAGCACCCGGTTCAGTCCGGGTGAATCCAGTGAGAAGGCGGGGATGTCGACCTTGAAGACCTCGCCTTCTTCCGTCTGCATGTCATAGTGACCGAACATCATGCCGGATGGCGTGTCGAGCGGGCAGCCCGAGGAGTATTCGTAACTGTCGCCAGGCTGCAGGCGCGGCTGTTCTCCCACCACGCCAAGCCCGTCCACTTCATCGACCAGGCCGTTCTGGTCGGTAATATGCCAGTAGCGGTGAACGAGCTTTACCGTGTGGATCGAATGGTTTTCGATGACGATGCGGTAACCCCAGACATAGCGGCTGTCTTCCGGACTGGATTGATCCTCCAGATAGAACGGCTCGACTGCAACTTCTATGTCTCTTGTCCGGGCGCGATACATGGACAAATACCTCAAAACTACAGCGCCGGACACTGTCTCAAGCAATAAACGACGCGGTAGAACCTCGAATCTACACCGCCGGATATCGTACAAGAGGCCGCGAAGGTCAAGAAAACTCGCGGGTTACGCGAGAAACTGTGATCTGTTCTTGGAATTAGGGATAACTGATATGGTGAATCCGCAGACCGGATTCACCATATCGATAGCCTGAAAGGCCTTAGATCGCGGCCAGCGCCCTAGCGAAATCTTCAAGCAGATCCTCGCCGTCTTCGATGCCGGCGGAGAAACGCACGGTGCCGGGCGAGATGCCAAGCTCTGCGCGGGCTTCGTCGGTGAGGTTCTTGTGCGTCGTCGTTGCCGGATGCGTGATCAGGCTGCGGGTATCGCCGAGATTGTTGGAGATCGTCACCACCTCAAGCGCGTTCTGCAGCTTGAAGGCCGCTTCCTTGCCGCCCTTTAGCTCGAAGCAGACCAGCGTCGATCCGCCGCTCATCTGCCTGGCGATGATGTCGGCCTGCGGATGGTCCTTGCGGCCCGGATAGATGACCTTGGCGACATGCTTGTGCTCTGCCAGGAAGTCGGCGATCTTCGAGGCGTTGTCGGTCTGCGCCTTGACCCGGATCGGCAGGGTTTCAAGCCCCTTGATCAGCGTCCAGGCGGTGAACGGCGACATCGCCGGGCCGGTATGGCGATAGTAGTCCTGCAGATGCTCGTCCACCCATTCCTTGTCGGAAAGGATCACGCCGGCAAGGCTGCGGCCCTGGCCGTCGATATGCTTGGTGGCAGAGTAGACGACGATATGTGCACCGAGTTCCAGCGGCTTCTGGAAAAGCGGCGTAGCAAACACGTTGTCGACCACGACCTTCGCGCCGATCTGGTTGGCAAGCTTTGCAACACCTGCAATATCGACGATCTCAAGTGTCGGATTGGTCGGGCTTTCGAGGAAGAAAACCTTCGTGTTCTTCTGGATCGCCTTCTCCCAGTTGGCGAGATCGCGACCATCAATGAGCGTGCATTCGATGCCGTAGCGCGGTGCGAGCGTCTCGACCACCCAGCGGCACGAGCCGAACAGCGCGCGGGCTGCAACGATATGGTCGCCGGCCTTCAGCTGGCAGAGCAGCGCGGCAGAAACGGCAGCCATGCCGGATGCCGTGGCGCGGGCTTCTTCCGCACCTTCCAGCGCGCACATGCGCTTTTCGAACATGTCATTGGTCGGGCTGCCGTAGCGGGCGTAGATATATCCGTCGGTCTCGCCCTTGAAGCGTGCCTCGGCGGCTTCCGAACTGTCATAGGCAAAGCCCTGGGTCAGGTAGATCGCTTCCGACATCTCGCCATATTGCGAGCGCAGTGTACCGCCGTGGACGAGTGTCGTTGCCGGGCGCCATTTGTTTGTCATGCTAATCCCCATTTCAAAACAAAAAAACCGGCCGCAAAAGCAGACCGGTTTTAGCAACCCGGTCTTTTTAGCCACTTGTTTAACGTGGCTGCAAGCCGACCGGCAAATCACCACGGGATAAAGCTGGCTTACGCCTCGCATCTGCTTGCGTCAATGGCCCGCATTTGGTTTTGTCACCGCCAAAATTTGAAAGAAACACCATGACACGCGAAACGGGAATTCTGGCGGACCGCGCAATCGCGGCCCTTTTCGAAACGGGACGGCTGATCTCCGAGCGCGAACTCGACCATGATCAGATCCAGCCGGCAAGCCTTGACCTGCGTCTGGGCGCCAAGGCGTTTCGTGTCCGTGCATCCTTCATGCCTGGTCCCAATAGCCTCGTCTCCGACAAGCTCGACCGGCTGAAACTGCATGTCGTCGATCTGACCGAAGGTGCGGTTCTGGAAACCGGTTGCGTCTATATCGTGCCTTTGATGGAAAGCCTCGATCTGCCGGCCGACATGTCGGCCTCGGCAAACCCGAAGTCGTCGACCGGCCGCCTCGACATCTTCACCCGCGTCATCACCGATCATGCGCAGGAATTCGACAAGATCCCGGCCGGTTACCGCGGCCCGCTCTATCTCGAGATCTCCCCGCGCACCTTCCCGATCGTCGCCCGTCAGGGGTCACGCCTGTCGCAAATCCGCTTCCGCATCGGCAACGCTCTTCTGGCAGAGCCGGAATTGCTGCATCTCCACGAAACGGAAACGCTGGTCGCATCGGCAAAGCCGAACGTGTCGGGCGGCGGCATCGCTTTGTCCATCGATCTGAAGGGCGATGCGAACGGCCTGATCGGCTATCGCGGCAAGCACCACACGGCGGTCGTCGATGTCGACAAGAAGGCCCAGCACGATGTCTTCGATTTCTGGGAGCCGCTTTATAGCCGCGGCCGCAACGAACTGATCCTCGATCCGGATGAGTTCTACATTCTCGTCTCTCGCGAGGCCGTGCACGTGCCGCCGCTTTATGCCGCCGAAATGACCCCTTTCGATCCTTTGGTGGGCGAATTCCGCGTTCACTATGCCGGCTTCTTCGACCCGGGCTTCGGACATGAAGCCGCAGGAGGCCGCGGCAGCCGCGCCGTTCTCGAGGTTCGCAGCCACGAAGTGCCCTTCATCCTGGAGGACAGCCAGATCGTCGGACGCCTGGTCTACGAGCATATGCTGCAGGCGCCGGAAGGTCTCTACGGTTCAGGTCTCGGCTCGAACTATCAGGCCCAGGGACTGAAACTCTCCAAGCATTTCCGCGGCTGAGGGACTGTATCCGGCCAACCGGCGGCCTTGACACGGGCCGCCGGTTATTGGAAATCTGCATCACGCAAGCGGGTGTAGCTCAATGGTAGAGCAGCAGCTTCCCAAGCTGAATACGAGGGTTCGATTCCCTTCACCCGCTCCAGCAACTTCAATAACTTACAAGCAATAGTGTTTCACTGTTTCACTGCCGTTGCACTGGCGCGGTTCGCGTTTCGTGCTTCGGCAATTTTGCGGCTCGTCTCAAGTCCGTCGCCGCGGCTGTATTTTTTTGTCATTTTCGTTGTCGAGTGCGTCGCGAGACTGCTGGCAAGTTCCAGCGACCCGGTGGCTTCGACGGTTTCTGAAACCGCGCCTGCGCGCGAATCCATCGACCAGACGTTCGCAGGAACGCCGGCCTTGTCTCTCACCTTGCGGTATTTCTCCGCGTAGCGGTTTTCCCAATACGGCTTCTTGTGATCCTCATCGATCACGATCGGGCCGATCTCGGGTATCGTATAGGCCTTGAGGGCTTCAACAACGAGCGGCATGGTCTTGAGATCGCGTGCGACCTCTGCGCCGTTCTTGCTGGTCTTGAGCTTCAGGATGAGATCCTTCGAAAGGCTCTGTGCCGTCAGTCCTCGCCAGCGGAACGCGCCGCCTTCTGGTGGCGGTGCCCACTCGCCGATTACATCGATCCGGCGAAGTGCCGTTTCGAACTTCAAGGCTTCAACGAAGCCGATAGATGGGCATTTCATTTCCGCGCTCATTTTTACAATCGCGAGGCATTGGTCGTAGGTCATCGCAACATCACGGGATGCGGGAAGCTCAAAGCGCATGTCCGACAGGATTTCCCGTGCCTGCTTGCAGCCGCGTAGCCGCTCGCCTGCACCATAGGAAAGGACGATGCGCAGGAGCTTCATCGCACCACTTGCGCGACGATGTCCCTTTTTTCGCCACTGGCTGAACCAGCGACTGAAATCAGACCCGCGAAGTGCGTTGATGTCGCGATCTCCGACATTTTTAGTCAGCACCCGCAAGCTCGGTTCATAGTCGCGGATGCGGGTCGAGTGCTTGACGCTATGCCAAGAGCTCGTCTTGTCATGGCGGTAACGCTCGATGAGCGATTTGATTGTGCCATCGAACATTGGCTCTGCGCCCAACTTCCTGACCTCGGCTCGCAGCTCGTTAGTCAGACGTTGGCACTCGGCAGAGATTTGATCGTCGGTCCAATCATCCGGCAAGCGAATGATCGAAAGGCTTTTCGAGGAGCCTTTCACCGCTCGCGCCGGATTCCAATAGTGGACGGGCGTACCGTCCTTTCTCGGCCGGCATTGATAGCCAGGCCTGTCAGTCCTCATCCCAGTTCTCCTTTCCATCGGGGGCGAAATTGCCCGATGGAAGAATGGCGAGCGAATTGCCTTCGCCGTCAACCAGTTTTTCGGGGTCGACCGGCAGGATTGTTGCGATGAGCGTCTTCATATCCATCTGGACAACGGAACCAGCTCGCGCAGCGGCTTTGAAGATCCGCTCCATGTCGGCCTGTTTAAAGGCGACCTTGCTCACCTGACCTCTCCCTTTTTTGCCGCTTCGCGTTCGATCCGGCGACCCTCCTTCACACCTTTCTTGAAAGCGGACTGGAGGCGCTGGCGATCGCGCTTGCTCGTTGATTGGGTAAGAAGTCCGAGAGGGCGGCCAACTCCGGGTCCGTATAAGATCCCATCGTTTTCCAGTGCGTCCTGGACGTATTCCGCAGGGGTCGGCTGAGTGCCCTGCTTTTTCGTCTGCGGAGATGGGGCACGAAGGGCGCGTTCGACAGCTTGCAACGTCAGAAGATCGTCCCCGTCAAAATCGCCGGAACGGAACTCAGCCAAGCTATTCTCGGGAAAGCCCATTTCCTCCGCTTCCTTGCAAATGATGTCGATCGCATGGGCGCGGATAGCATCATCGTCCCGCACATTCGGTGCAGGGGATGGAGAGCAGCACGCAACGATATGCATCTTCCCGCTGCCTCGGTGGCATGAGCAGGTGTAGCCGTTGTAAGCGGGCGGTGACATGGGAGAGGCGGCATTGAGCGCGGCGCATAGCTCGTGGTATTTTCCGAGACGGACCATCAAGCCTCTTATGGCGGAACGGCGGCCCAATCGTTCTGCATCGCCTTCGGCGGCGTGAATTAGAAGATATTCTTCGACCGCCACGTCCATCATTTGTTCCTCGGGCGAGGCGGCGAGAGCTTCGCGGGCTGCATCGAAAACAGGGCCGTCGAGGTTGCGGACGCCGTGGCTGTCGAATTCTGCCCGGTTCTTCATCGCCAGATCGGCCCAATCAATGATGGCCTGCAAGCGTTCGCGGAAAATGGCTTCGGTCATGCTGCTGTCCTCATCTGTTCAACCGCATGCCCGCCCCACTGGAGCGCTGCAGCGTCGGCAATGCCGGGGAATGTTTCGGATCGGATTTTCCAGCGATCCACGCCGGGCGGTGCGCGGTGGATTTTCGACCACGCCTTGTGTTCGTCGGTCCCGGCCTTTGGCGGGGTCAGGCGCTTGGTCGGCACGAGCTTTGGCAGCTCTCGGAGGAAGAACGAGGTTCCCTTGAACGCCTCGTCGCCGAACCACCACGGCTGCACGGTCTGTGCCGGCGGCTGATAGTTGCGGATGCGCTCTTTCGCATGGCGATGCATGACCGGGTTTTCGATTGCCACCCTCTCGATCGGCGCATTCCAGCAATCCGAGAACAGTGCTGCACCCTCATCTAGCGACTGCCACATGAAGGCCAGCCGCTCGTCACGGGACCAAAGGCGATAGGTCTCCCGCTGTTCCGAGGTATAGGTCTCGTTCAGCTTCGTCGGCGGCTCGGAAAGCCAGCGAACGCCGCTGTTGCAGAGCCTGGTGCACGGCGGGTGCATGACGGCGAGCAAGTCCCATCCATCATTGAGAAGGTCGCGCACGTCACAGACAATGTGACGATTGCTGCCGTCGTCTGCTGGCAGAAGGTCGCAGGACCACACGTCGTGGCCAAGCCGATCGAAGGCACGGCGCATCATGCCAGATGTTTCGCAGCCGATCAGGACCCTCATGGCTGTCCCTCCGTGGTGGCTGGCGAAATAAATCGTACAGCACCTAATAGGGCGTGGTAGTCTGCGAACATGCGGGGGCATGCACTCGAACCCTCTAGAAGGGAACCAGCTTGAACTCTGTCATACCCGTAGGCTTTGGCCTTGAATGGGAATTTGCGGTTTTCGTTCAGAACGGCCTTTTCGATAAGGCGATTACTGGTCCAAGAGACGCACTCAAATATCTTCAAGAAGACATCAAGTTTCAGACAGGGCGCCCCTATCGGAGCGCTGTCGCTGACTGCATGATGGCGCTTCGCTTTCGTTGCGACGCGGAGATAGCTAGGAGTTCGTTCATAGCGGCTTACGCCGATTACATGGTGAAGAAACAGCATTAGGAACCCTCCACACGTTCCTGCGGTGCTGGGAATGAGACGAATTTACCGGCGAGCAGCTTCTCCGCTCGTTCGTAGGCCGGATGATCCTCACCGTTGCAGGCTGCATATGCGGCCATCAGATCGCGCAACGCGGTTTCAAGTCGCTTATCGGTCATGATGCACCTGCGCAGTTGACGAATTTCCCCTTGCCGTCCTCGATCTCAAAACGGAACGAAGTGCTCTTCTCGGACCACCAATAGGCGTCCATGAGGTATGTGCCGGGTTCGAGGATGTCGTTGCTCCAAGGGGTCCCGTCGCCATTGACGAGCGCTTCGAGCGATTGCTGCAGCGTGTAAATGTCATGGTCGATGCGGAAGCAGTTGGCCTCAGCCGGGATAACACCGTCCACGTCGAACGTGCGGTCATCATTCACGGTCAGATCAAAATCGCCGAACACCCGGTTCAGGTCGAACTTGACGATCTGCCCCGGTTCCAACCTGAGGAATGTGAAGCACGAATCGTCCTCGTCGTTTTCGGGAGGCCGGATGTGCCAGCCATGATCCTCTGTGAAAAACAGAAAATCGTTTGGGTTCTTCTGAGGTGTAGGAATGACCTCGTCCTGCCAGTCGCTCGGCAGGTAGCGGGTAATTGCTTCGCTCACTTGTTGTCCTCCCATTCGGTATCGCTCTGCTTTTCAGGAAGCGGCATCCACCGAGCCGGCGACCACCATTTCCCGGTTCGCCTGCTGATCACCGTGTTCTTGTCGCCAAAGGGGTTGTCGTAGTGCTCGGCCTTGATCCAGTCTCCGTCGCGCGTTTCAGCGAGGAAAAAGCCTTCGACGGGTGCCGTTTCAATCCGTTGTGGCCCCGTCACATGTTCCTGGGGCAGCGTGACCGGCGTTCGGTCAACCGTTGCCATGCTGTCGGTCGCTTTTCCGCCAGCCGCGATATGCTCGTCGAACCATGCGCGGCACTGCTCGGGCGTCAGAGGCTCGCCATCGGCATTGACGAAGCCTTCCGGCTCGTCGATCAGCGCCTGATAGGTCGGCGCGCATTCTCCGCAGAAATCCGTTTCCGGCCCCCACAGATATGGCTCACCTTCCTGAATGTGCTTGCCGCACGCCTCGCAGGTGGCGATCGCGGTTTCTTCCGGGCTGAGGTCTTCCGCCTTCGTTTCGGGGGACGGTGAGCAGCACGCGACGATATGCATCTTCCCGCTGCCTCTATGGCATGAGCAGGTGCAGCCGTTGTAAGCGGTCGGGGACATGGGAGAGGCGACATTAAGCGCGGCGCAAAGCTCGTGGTATTTTCCGAGACGGACCATCAAGCCTCTTATGGCGGAACGGCGGCCCAATCGTTCTGCATCGCCTTCGGCGGCGTGAATTAGAAGATATTCTTCGACCGCCGCGCCCATCATTTGTGCGCAGGGAGGCGGGTCTAGCTCAGTGCTATGCTGATTAATGCCGTCAGGAGAAAGGCCGCTAGAACCATAAGCGGCCACGGAAGCTGGTGAGCTTCGAAATCCTGAATGTCGTTGATGATCTGTTTGATCTTCGGCATGGTCCGTTTCTACCAAATTTTTACGTGTTTCATAGCCCTGCAATTGCGGCGCAGGTGCGGGGGTCGGAGCCGAAATAAAAAGCGGCACACATTCGAAATGCTCGCTCTGGTCGGTCGTGTAGACGTGCGGCCAATCGATTTCTTTGGAAAGGATGCGGCCAAGACGAGACTTGGAGATCCAGAATTTTGGAGCCGGTTCAACCTTGTCGAAATACGCGTCGATCAGGGCTTCGGCCATGCCGCCGGAGATCTGGCAATCGACCATCAATTCGGTCTTCATCCAGCGCTTGCGGTCTGCGTCGATCCTCTCGATTGCGTCCTGATATTCTGGCTTCACGATGATACCTCCTCGCAAAGCATGGCGGCCTTGCGCGCTTCCCACTGGCGCAAGATGTTCCTCTTGCGGGTGACGAGTTGAAGATGTTCGGGCTCAGGGCGAACACACAGCCGGTTGCGGCAGTAGTGGTCGATCTCTTTCTTGCCCGGTATGTAGCCGTGTTCGTTGGTCCACATGACGAGGTGGACGGCTACGGTCTGCCCCCCCAGTGACATTCTTGGATAGCCGGCGCCTCTGCCGCTCGTGCCAGAGGTCGGACCTGTCCATATCCAGCACCCGGTCTCTGCATCGATCTTGACGCGCGCCATGATCTTCTGACGGATCTGCTCGCGCCTGCTCATGCGGCCTGCCTCCACGCTTCGAAGTCAGCCCGCAAATCCTTCCACCTGGCGGCGGCGGCCGGGTCTTTGTTCAGATCGCCGCGCGACGTGACTTTCAGCAGATCGCGGATCTGCGCGGCGATGCGCTCCCGGTCTTCAAGCTCGAAGCCGTGAGCCTCCCGCAAATAAGTCTTGAACACGACATCGTCGCACTTCATCGCGCACTCGGCAGCGAAATCCCCCGATACCGAAGCTGGCTTCACCTCGCGTCCGCGCTCGGCGAGCTCGGCCTGCAATTCCCTGATTTTGCGTACGGCTCTGCCGAGCATGCCGAGAAGGAAATCGATATCGTCGCGAGCGTAGAGCAGAAGATCGCGATCGTGGTAACTGCAGTCCTCGGTCAGTCTTGCAATCGCCAGCGGCGGAATGAACGGATCGACGACAGCCGTCAGGTGCTCACCATGAGAACGATCGGTCGCAAATTTCCAGTCGGTGCTCGCCTGTCCTATCCGTGAACGAATAATGTCGAGCCTTTCGCGTTCCCCTGCCGTCGCCATCTCAGTCCTCGGCGCTTCGAGCGTGCATGGGCGAAAGGCAGAAAAATTCCTCCCGGTCATCGGTCAGGCGAAAAACGATCGGCTGAGTGCGCTCGGCGAATTCCATGCGCACGTCTTGCGTGGCTATGCTTCCAAGCGTGCCAAGGAAGGTCTTGGCATTAAAGCCCATCGACAGGCCGGCTTCACCATCAAGCTCGACTGGAGCATAGTCGATCGCGGATTCACCCTGCTTGTTTACGACCTCAACCCGTAGGCGATCATCCTCCACCGTCAGAAGCATGCCTTCCTTGGTGAAATCCGAGGCGACCAGCGAGGCACGCCGGATCGCGGCTTGGAGAACGTCGACAGAGGCAAGAATTTTTCGGGTCGGTTCTGCCGGAATAAGGCGCGCATACTCCCTCGGGAATATGCCCTCGATCAGCCGTGAGATGATCGTAACGTCGCCGCACTGAACCTTAATCTTGATGTCCGAGATTGTGAGGTTCAGCGGCTCCTTGACCTCAGCGAAAAGCTTCTTGATTGCACCGGCTGTCTCAAGAGAAAGAATGATGCCGGGGAAATCCACGGTCGACTTGCTCTCAATTTTGACAGCCGCAAGGCCGCGATTTGATCCAGCGACGACGCACAACTTCCTGCCGTCTTCACTCGGATGAATGTGGATCCCGGACAGGTAGATGCGTACGTCGTCGTGGGTGTCCACGACATAGGTCACTTTCCGAAACGCGTCTGATAACGCCTGCGGATCAACGGAAAAAGCCGACCCAGCCACATCAGTGCCAAGCGACGGGTACTCCTTCTCAGGGAGAGAAAATACCGTGAACTGCGATCCGGCAGCAGTCAGCTTTATCTGCCCCTCATGCCTGCCTTCGAAAAAGGATATCTCAGCATGTTCTGGAAGGGCCTTGATGATTTCTCGGAGACGTGCAGCCGCGACGGTAATTACCGCATCGTATCCATCGTCGAGCAGGTCGCAGACCGCCTCAATCTCGATATCAAGATTGGTGCCGCGCACACTCAGCCGGCCACCGTGGCACCTCAGCAAGAGGCTTCCGAGGATCGGTATCTTTGATCGGGTATCGGCAGCTTCGAAAGCCGCCTCGATGGCAGGGAGAAGCTGCGATCGATGGATACGGAGCAAGACCTTCTCAGCCATTGATCGCGCTCCGAACCTCGCATCGCCGAGCCAGATTGAGCTCGGAGACAGGCGGACGCAAACCGTGACTATGACCAAACATGTCATAGATCATCTGCATTATTTCTCGCTGAGGCTCGCCGTCCGCAACAGAGCGGTACAGACGTTCGATATCTTCACGACTAGCGGACATGGTTCTTCACCTCTGCAATCATCTCGATGCTTTTGATGCGGGACTTGTTGCGGCGCTTGACGTAGTTTTCAGCATCATCCGAACATGCGGCCTGGACATCAAAGACCGTGCTTCCTGCGCATGAGACGCGAAAATGAAACATGCGGCGCGGCGGCAATGGTGCGAGACTGATCGTGTTGAAACGTGGGGTGTTCATACGATCGCCCATCCAAGCTGCGCGTTGTATTCGGCGAGGCGCATAGCGGTAGCGGCAGTGGCACCCGCCAGAATCCCGCCGAGAATGACAGATGCCGCGATGATGAGTGCGCGCGAAGGCACGTATTCCGCGCGCGTCTTGGCTGCGCCCATAACTTCGATGTGGATGGGCTTCACGCCCGGATCGTCGACGACGACAGGCTTGCGACCCAAGCGACCTGCGCGAATTTCTGCCACGCGGCGATCGCGCATTACGAGCTCGATGTTCTCGATCGCCTGCAGCGCCACTTCCGGCGACTTATCCCATAGATAAGCGCTGCGAAGTTCAGCATACCAATAATCATGCTCGCACTGCAGCTCTTCGTCGGACATCGACGACAGCGGCTTTACATGATGTTTGAGGATTGCAACGGCTGACATGATTGACCTCCGATCCGTTTCGGATGCCGCCGCGAGGGGTATCCCTGGGAGGGCGCGGCGGACACCGAAGCGGATCGCCGGTCAGGCGGCCCACAAAGCTGGCACAGTAATGCGGGTATAAGTCGTGCTTTGCAGGACAGCGAGAGAACGGGCATCGTCGGCGACGGAATCGAGATCCGACTGAGTGATGCCGAGGCTGAGCTTCAGATCTTCGGCAGTGCAGCCTTCGCCGAGACGGCGCATGGCAGATGCAACGCAGGCGACACGTTCATTGCGGTCGCGGCAGAGGTGCCAAGCATTGTGATTTTGAAAGCGCATTGATCTCTCCTTGCTTCCTGCTGGACCGATCATCGGTAGCGGATGAGAGATTAAAAGCAAAACTCAGATTCAATTGCAAGGGAAACTTTCAGATCTGAGTTCGAAGAATCGATTCGACACCGCGAGAAAGTGATTCAATAATAGAACGCAAGGAGAACATTTCAGGGAAAATTCGGATGAATTCTGACCGAGAAGCAAGATTGTCAGACGTTATCTCTATTGCTGTGGAGTGCATCGACTGCGGCCATTCTCGATGGTCAAGGCCGGCGCAATTCTTCGCTCAGGGGATCGGCGCCGATACTGAGCTTCGAGTGCTGGGAAACAAGCTATTTTGTTCGAAATGCCGATCTGAAGGAATGCCTGGAAAGAGTGTATCTATTCAGGTCGCTTTTGCGTGTGAGCGAACGCGCCTCGCGGCCGAAGCCGCAGTTATCGCTAGAAACCGTACAGCTCGCGCAGCGGGATAATGCGCCAGATGTTTTTCACGCGGTATGCATCAAACTTAACTTCCGCGGGCGGATTGTATTGTTCGCAAATAAGCTCGCCCTTGGTTCGGCGGCTGAGTTTTTTAACGTAAGCTTTGCCGTATGGCTCGCCGTCATCGGGATACATCTCAATGACGACATGATCGCCCGGAACGGGCGCCCGTCCTCCGCAGTAAAGAAGCTCCCCGATGTCATAGCGAGGAATCATGCTTCCCGTTAGAACGTGGGTCGCGAAGACATTATGAAGGTGAGCGATGCCAGGAGGCCTTCTCACATAACCGGCAATTTCGCCATTCAGGCTGAAATCTGCGTCGTCACCCGCAGCTACGCCGCCAAGAAGCTTGACATCGAGTGGGCCTAGCTGCGGCGGCGCTGCATCTGTCACAATCTCCGCCTCAGTCGGTTTCGGTCCTTCAGTGATATAAGAGACTTCTCCTCGCCCCAAAGAGGACGCATCGACACCGAGAAAATCTGCGGTCTTTAGGAGGTTTTCTGTGGACGGCATATTCCGGCCTAGCTCCCAGTTATTAACGGCAGCTGTGTCAATTTTTAGGTGTTCCGCAATCGCTCGCATAGGCAGTTTTCTGCCTTTTCGCGCCAGTCGAATGGCGGCGCCAACAATCTTTGCTTTCTCATTTTTCATGCCCGCTATTGAAAGTGAAACTTGTCTCAGGTCCATGTAAGAGTCTCTTGCTTTTAAATCTGAGTTCTGCTTATGCTCCGCTCATGAGCGAGAGAGACAAAGCATTTGACGCATTGAAGCGGGCCAGGCTCGCCGCTGGCGGCGCGAGCGCAATCGCGAGGCATTTAGGCCTGACGCCGCAGGCGGTTCTTCAGTGGAGGTCGGTACCCCCTGAACGTGTGCTGGACGTCGAAAGGCTGACGGGCGTATCTCGATATGATCTGAGGCCAGATGTCTTTGGCCAGCGCCCGGAGGTTGCCTAGTGACTTCCGGCCAAGAACGTTTCCCCCAGCGCCTCCTTTATTGTGACGGCGCCACCTCTCGCCGGGGCGGCGGACCTCTGGGCTCCGGCGAGCTTTCTTTTCGACTGATCTCATGCCCGTGTAGGCCTCCATGAACTGACGGCCACTGAGTAACCGGCCGTTTTGTGACGGTCATCGAATCCTTTCCTGAAATTTTTTCCTTGCCTTTTTGCGGGGTGTTTTCGTGCGTCCAGAAACAGACAGAATTCGTTCAATCTCCGAAGAGGAAGTGCGTACCGCGAAAAAGGCGGCAGAGGCAGCTTATGCGCTGGCCGGCGGCGTTTCCGTCATCACGCTGCGCTCGCGGGCCTCGATCCCGCAATTGTCGAAATACGCATCGACCAATGCGGAGAACGCGGAGACCTTGATCCCAATCGATGTTGCAATCGAGGTCGACAGGCTCGCCGGATCACCGGTTATCGCTGCCGCCCTCGCACGCATGCAGGGCTTTCGTCTGGTTCCCGACGAAACCGCACCTTCTGATCGCAGGAAGATCACGGAAGGCGATGCTCTCGACTTCATGTCGGAGGCGATGGACGTGGTCGAGGCTATCCGCGCGATGCGCCAGAAGGATCGCGCCGACTGCGCCGATAAGCGGGCTGTCGCGAAGGAGGTCCACGAGGCCATTCGCGAGCTCAAAGAAATTCTTGTCAATCTTGGGGAGGGATAAGCGATGCACTCGACATCGATAGAACCCATCGGCACGGCGGCGCGGACATTCCTGCGCCGCGTGCGTTTTGCAGGTGCGCCGATGAAGCCGGAAGCCGACGAGTTGGAACTGGCGATGACCTGCATCAACGCCGGATATCTTCGCCGCATCAATCGAGGCGCGGCGCTCGTCGACGTGACCGAGGCTGGCGCGGCGTATCTCGACAAACTGGCGAGGTGCGAGTGATGGATGTCCTGTCGCCAGTGCCACGCATCGAGATCATGAAGACTTTCGATGCCCTGCCAGACCGCATCCGCCGCGCCATCGCGCAGGCGGATTTTCCCTATCATCCTTGCGAGATCGCCAACCGCCTCACGCTAGGGCGGCGGGTCGATGTCGTCGCGCGCTCGATCGAGCGGAGATCGAAACGATGAGTAATTCCCACCAGACAGCCGGCGAACGGGCACAAGAGGTGATTGCCGCCCTGCGCGAGCACGGATCATTCACCTGCGCCGATGACGGTTTCTTCCGCGTTTGCATGCGCATGCACCAAAAGGGCATGCTGGACCGCGACATCAAGAACGGCAAGGTCTTCACCTTCTCTGCCAAGGGCAGTCAGATGCATGGCGCCGTCGAAGCCGCTGCGAAGGCCGGCGAGCGCGGAGGCTTCAACGACAAGCGCCACGTCTTCCGGCGAAAGATCGACACGATTGAGGTAGGCGAGCGGTTGCGACCCGTCGACCAGGCGCGCGTGGTTTCCATCATGGCGTCTATCCGCGAGCTTGGTCTGAAAACCCCGATTACCGTCTTTGGGACAGTGCTGGACGCGCATGTGAGGCTCTCCGCTGGCGGGCACCGCCTAGAGGCGATGCGGCAGCTCGGCCATGCCTATATCGACTGCTTCCATGAGAATGGCGACGATCTCGATGCCGAGCTGTGGGAAATCGACGAAAATCTTGCCCGATCAGAGCTGACGCCTGCCGACCGGGCACTGTTCACGCATCGGCGGAAGGAGATTTATCTGCTCAAAAACCCTGAGACGGCTCAGCACGTTTCGGGCGGAAAGGCCAAGAGCGGCGCTGCAAGCGACAAGTTGTCGTTTGCAGAAGCGACCGCGCAGGTAACTGGCCAAAGCAGAAAGACGATCGAGCGAGACGCCGCAAGGGGATCGAAGATAGACGATATGGCGCTGCATATGATCCGTGGCTCGCGGCTCAACAGCGGCGCTTTTCTCGATCGGCTGAAGCAGGTGCCGATCAAAAATCAGGTCCTGTATGTGAAGGCAGCGCTCGACGACGAGAAGCGCAAGGCCGCCGAGGTGAAAGAAAACCGGCAGGAGCTTTCCAAGATCCGCCATGCTGTGCGGCTTACACATATGGCCCATGTCGCGACGGCCGGCGAGGCCAAGGCCGGGCAGGTCGCGCATAAATTCTCGATCATCTACGCCGATCCGCCTTGGAAATTCGGTGTCTATTCGGAGGTGACTGGGCGCGACAAGAGTCCGGAAAATCACTACCCGACCATGAGCACGGATGACATTTGCGGACTTTTCGAAAAGATCGGCACGCCCGCCAAGGCGGATGCGGTACTGTTTCTCTGGGCCACAAATCCGATGCTGCTCGATGCCTTGAAGGTTATGGATGCCTGGGGATTTTCCTATGTGCATCACTGGATCTGGGACAAGGAAGTGGCCGGAACCGGCTATTGGGGCCGCGACCGGCACGAGCTACTGTTGATCGGCAAGCGCGGAAGCCCTCTGGCGCCGCTCCCTGGCACACAGCCGCACACGGTACATAGTGAAGCCAAGGGCCGCCACAGTGCGAAGCCGGAATTCTATGCCGATACGATCGACCGTCTGTATCCCGGCGTGCCGAAGCTTGAAATGTTTTCGCGCTCTGCACGGCCGGGATGGACAGCATGGGGATTCGAGGCCGGGACGCAACAGGAGACTGCGGAAGAACTGGAGTGCGCAGGATCGGAGGTCGGTCCGTGAGCATTATGATCATGAGCCGCTTGTTCCGCATGAACCTTGGCGGCTGCAATCGAAAACTTCTGGCAGTTCGCCTGGCTGACTTCGCTGACGACGAGGGGCGCGGCATCTATCCCGGCGTGAGGAGGCTTGCGAGCGAGACGGAGCTTTCCGAGCGGACCATACAGCGCATTCTTGCAGACTTCGTGCAGGAAGGCATCCTCGTCGTTGTAAAAGAGGCGACGGGACGGCCGGGAATTGCCAATGCTTATGACTTCGATCTTGCGAAGCTCTTCGCTTACAAACCAGCGAATACGGGTGACAGTGTGTCACCCGTCCAAACGGTCGAGACGGGTGACAATCCTGCAGAGAGGGGTGACACAGACGACGGAGACGGGTGTCACGGTGTCACCCGAACCGTAATAGAACCACCATTAGAACCATCAACTCTCAGAGTGGGTGTGCGCGAGCGTTCTGAAGATCGGCAGGAGCAGAAAAAATCCGAGCTTGAATTCACCCGTTGGTTCGCAGCTTGGGACAGGGGCGACGTGAGCTACGCCCGAAACACCTGGAATTCCCTTTCGGCCGAAGAGCGAGCCGAGTGTGTTCGCAGGGCGCCGGATATCCTCATGCAGGTCAAGAAATCCGACAGGGCGGCTGCAGCCTCGTTCCTAAAAAGTCGAGGATGGACAAAAATCCCCGAACTACCGCCGGAAAGCGAGAGGACGGTTTTGCACAACGCGTTCAGCAAGGCTTGGAGCGCTAGGCGTTTGGCTGAGTTGCTGAATGATCCGATCGAGCCTCGCGTTCCTCCGACAGCGTTTCAGATGGCGCAGCTTCGCCAGGGCGGCGAGGCTGCCGAGACGATCAAGCGAGAGCGCCGGCTGCGGTATGGATGGCCGAAGGTCGTGACTATGCACGAACGCGCCGAAATGGCCGAGGGAATGACCGTCGCGCCATGGTTGGTGAAAATCTCTGAGGGTTTCGAGAGTGTCCGCCGCGACAGCGACAAGGCCCAAAGATGGCGGGATCTCCACGCACTCATGGGCTGGCCGTGGATGCCGGAGAAGATGGATTGGCTTTTCTTCCCGATTGGCGGATCGCCGGAAGAGGCCATGGAAGATTTCAGGAATGCCGTAGCGAGGGAGCGGAGCGACGATGATGCAATTTAAAGATCACTCACTTGCTGGTTTCATCTCGGTCGAGGGAATGCTGAAGCTGGAAAAGCTATCTGCCGATGAAGCGAACCGGAAGGCCTGTATCGATGCAGCAACGCGCCGATTCGCAGAGAATCACTCTCTGTCTTCGTCATGGATCATCGTCCATGTATGGCCTGGCAGAGAGCACGCTGTGGAAAAGGCACTCTTGTCGCATGACATTGAGGCGTCCGTTCCTGTGTGTAAAGGCCCGAAACGGAGGCGGCATCACAAGGAAATCCCACCTTCTGAGAAGCCGGTTTTTATGGGCTATACCTTCGTTCGATGCGCTCATTCGCCCAGAGCTATGAAAGCTATCTTGGGCTTCGAACATGTTCGTGGGATCATTGGAGGATGGGAACGCCCATTCCCAATAAGTGATGATTCTCACAAACATTTCATGGAGATGGCAGAGAGTGGTGCATACGATTGGGAGGTGGAAAGCAGCGCCATTCCGGTAGGATCCAAGATACTCGTAAAGGAAGGGCCTTTCTCTTCATTCGAGGGGTACATCGTTGCCTTCGGTGGCACAGGTAAAGGCACCCCAGTGGTTGAGATTGATATTTTCGGTAGAAAGACACCGATCCTAATCCCTCTTGCAATGCTTCGTCGTTTGTGAGTAGAAATCTTACCATTGGTTGATCCGGTTCTTAGTGACCTTCGCTCTCGCGCCCGGACCCAGCTCTAGCAGTCTCCCGAGCGAGGCACCGATTCAGAGCAAGTGCTACTGCTATGGGTAGATAAATAACAAGGCGGCCTCACGGTCGCCTTTCGCGTATCTAGGGTATGGCGAGCAAACCGAAGTCTTTCCGTCCTTCCCACATGGCTCCAGCCGAAGAGCGGGAACGGGAATACGATCGGGAGCGCAGTAAGCGACCATGGCGCAGGTGGTATTTTACCGCTCGATGGAAAGCGATAGCCAAGCTTCAACTGACCCGCGAGCCGATTTGCCGGATGTGCGAAGATGCTGGACGCGTCACCGCCGCAACTGACTGTGACCACATCGAGCGACATCGCGGCGATCCGGTCAAGTTCTGGGGTGGCCCCTTCCAGTCGCTTTGCCCGACCTGCCACCGATCCGAAAAGCAGCGGATGGAGCGATCCGAGTCCTGAGAGGGGGGGGCGGGTCGAAAGTTCAGAGGGTAGAGGGCCCACACCGGTGGGTGTGCTCGCGTCTGTCTCCGCGAAATTGGCGAAAACTTTTTTTCCTGATGCCTGAATGATGGAGGGCAACACGATGCGTGGTCGCAAGCCCGATACACCAGAGCAACAGGCCGACAAAGGAGCGCCCGGAAAGCGGATGACGCAGAAGGAAGTTCAAACGGAACGGTCGAAAAAGGCGTCATCGCCGATCGCCATTAGCGGCGTTCGACCTCCGAAGTGGTTGAAGCGTAGCCGCAAGGCAACCGAGGTCTGGAACGATCTCGCACCGCAGCTCGCTCGCCTCAACCTGCTGTCGACACTCGATGCCAGCCCTTTCGCCCGTTACTGCCGATACGTGGTCGAATGGATCGCAGCGGATTTGGCGGTGCAGAAAGAGGGGACGTGGTTCGACGCCGAGGATACCAACGGCAAGCCCACAAAAAAGCGGCATCCCGCATTTCAGGCGGTGCAGGATCTCGAAAAGATGCTCCGCGAGATGGAAGCCACCTTCGGTATGCGACCGGATGCCCGGTACAAGATCATGCGCGACCAGGCTGCAGCGCGCGGCCTCGGCGCAGACTTCGGTGACCTGTTCGGCGCCGAAAAGCCTTCGTCGCCGCGAGCCGAAGACGAGACGGAACCCCAGCCGCCACAGGCGCAGCCCGAAGATGTGGTCGGCGCCCTGGCGTCGTTTAACTCCCCGCCACCGGGGCGCATGAATTGAGCGTATGGAAAGTGTTTCCGCTGGCGCAATACAGGCGAGCGCGGGCCATTTGCTGTGGCCGGAACCGGAATGGGTTCAGCGCGCCGTCGACACTCATGGTTGGACCTGGGTTCGTACAGCGTGGGAGCGGTGCTCGCGCGTAGCCGGATCCTGGTTCGATCACGCAAAGGCCGATGCAGCTGTAGCGCTCTTCCCAAGGGTGTTTCGGCTCACCGACGACCGGTTTGCTGGTAAGCCATTCCGCCTCGGCTTCTGGCAAGAGTGCATCGTCCGTCTACTTGTCGGCTGGAAAGCGCCGATGGAGATCATCGACGAGCAGACCGACGAACCGATGATCGTGCATGTGCGGATCTTCCGGCGGCTGATGCTGTGGGTTCCGCGCAAAAACGGCAAGTCCGAGTTTCTGGCGGCCCTTTCATTGCTGTTCTTCATCCTGGATGGCGTGGTTGGCGGTCAGGGATATGTATTTGCCCGAGACGAGAAACAGGCGGCAATCATCTTCAACAAGATGAAAGCCATGATCAGCCTGGCGCCCGGTCTGTCGGATGCGCAGCTGTTTAAGAAATCGATCTACTTGCCAAAGATCAGGGCTTTATTTGAGCTTCTGTCGGGCAAGCCGGAAGGTAAACACGGCAAGTCGCCGACCGTTATAGCCGGCGACGAGATGCACGAATGGGAGACGCCGGATCTGGCGAACTTCCTGCGACAGGGTACCGGGACGCGACTTGAGCCGATCGAGCTTTATGCTTCCACGGCAGGTGTGAAGTCGAACCGGACAGGCTGGGAGCTTTGGGAAGAAAGTCGCTCGATCCTCGACGGCACAACAGACGATCCGACCACGCTTGTCGTAATCTTCGCGCTCGATCCTGATGACGATTGGGCGGACGAGCAGAACTGGAAGAAGGCAAATCCTTCACTTGGGATCTCGCCCACTGTCCAGTTTCTCCGGCGAGAGGCGGCTATTGCGGCCGACAATCCGAGGGCTGAGGCGCATTTTCGCTGCTACCACGCCAATCAGTGGATTGACGCTGTCGTACGCTGGCTGAACCTGAAAAAGTGGGATGCATGCGCCAGTGACAAGGCAGTCTGGAAGGATTGGCGCGATGGGATTGGTCTGGAGGGGCGGCGTTGCTTCAGCGCTTTCGACGTTTCCGCGAATGAGGACATTACCGCCCGCATTCTTGCATTTCCGCCGGATGAGGACTTCGACCGGTGGGTGTTGTCAGCGAGGTTCTGGATCCCTGAGGAGATCGTTGCCAAGCGCACCCGGCAAGACCGAGTGTCGTACGAGAAGTGGGTCGGGATGGGCGCTCTGGAGACGACGCCCGGTGACTACGTTGATCACAATTTTGTCCAGAACGCCGTTGCTGCCGATATGGAGCGCTACGACGTAGCACTCGTGGGTTATGACCCTTGGAATGCGACGAAGCTTTACACTGACCTGGTGAATGACGGCGCTGATGAGGGCCGGTTCCTGAAAATGCGTCAGGGGATTCCGACGCTGGGAGAGCCGACCAAATTCTTTGAGCGGCTTGTGATGTCTGGAAAGCTCGACCATGGCGGCCATCCCGTTTTGCGCTGGATGGCCGGCAATGCGGCGGTCAAGTTCGACGACAACCTCAATTATGCGCCGACGAAAAAGAAGAGTGCCGAGAAGATCGACGGCATCGTGGCCTCTGTCATGGCCGTTGGGCTGTCGATGGCGGAAGAGGTTGAAGGACCGTCCATCTATGAAAATCGCGGCATTCTGGAAGTAGAGGTCGATTACCTATGAGGGCGAAGCTCGAAGTTTCGGACATTCTGGCCGTGATCGGTCTCGGTATCCTGTCCTATGGCGCCTGGCTCGTCTATCAGCCGGCGGCCTTCATCCTGGCTGGGGCGCTCATCATCATGGCGGCCATCGGCATGGCGAGGCGATAATGGGGTTCATGTCATCCATATTCCGGCCTTCGACGTATGAGGATGCCGGTAGCTTCTCCTCCCCTGGGGGCTGGCTTGTCAGGGCGATTGGCGGCAGCAAAACCAAATCCGGGACGCGCGTCAGCGAATACAATGCGCTGCAGCTGCCCGTCGTGTATGCCTGCGTCAATCGTATCGCAAACCCGATCGCGCGCTTTCCGCTGGCAATGTATCAGTCGATGGAGGACGGAAGCCGGCGGCGTTTGACGGCGGAGGATCATCCATTCGCAGCTTTCCTTGGCCTTCGTCCAAATCAGCTGATGAGTTCCAGGACGTTGCGCAAAACCACGCAGGCGCATGCTCTTCTTTGGGGTAACGGATATCAGGAGATCGAGCGTAACGGTCGAAATCAGGCAGTCGGACTGTACCCGTTGCTGCCAGATCGGACCCATCCGGTGCGCGAAAACGGCGATCATTGGTTCCGCACCCGCATTGACGGCAAGCAGATCGACCTCGATAGCGGCAATGTCATCCACATTATGGATCAGAGTCAGGACGGCTATGTTGGCATCTCGCAAATTGCGATGGCAAGGCAGGCGATCGGCTGGGGTCTCGCAATGGAGGAATTCGGCTCCAAGTTCTTTGCAAACGATGCCAAGAGTGGCGGCTTTCTGATGCATCCGGGCAAGCTGTCGGCTTCCGCTCATCAGAACCTTCGTGGCCCAAACGGCGAAAAGAAGGCCTCGCCGGATAATCCGGCATCTTCTCTGGAAAAGCAGAGCGGTCTCGACAACGCGCATAAAATCAAAGTGCTTGAGGAGGGGATGAAGTTCATCCAGACCTCGATACCGCCGGAAGATGCGCAGTTTCTCGGCTCGCGTGAGTTTCAGATTGCGGAGATTGCCCGCATTTACGATGTGCCGCTTATCTTGCTGCAAAGCCAGGAGAAGCAAACCAGCTTCGGCGCTGGCATTGAGCAGCTTATGATAGCCTTCGTCCGGCAGACCATCGATCCTTGGGTGAATGCCTGGGAAGAAGAGCTGAACTTCAAGCTGTTCACCGATGAAGAGCGCGAGAAGGGCTATTACGTCAAGTTCAACATGAACGCCCTGTTGCGCGGCGACATGAAGGCTCGCGCAGACTTCTACAATAAGCTTTTCGGCGTCGGCGGCATGTCTCCCAACGCCATCCTGGCAAAAGAGGACGAGGACGGTATCGGCCCGATCGGTGACTTCCATTTTGTCCCGGCAAACTTTGTCACCCTGCAGCGTGCCACCGATCCGAATTATCAGCCAAGCGGCGCCAAGAGTGCCGATCACACCGCAGCCAAGCCGGATGCAACAGACCTCGACGAGGAGGACGATTCCGAATGAAATACGTTCATATTCTGATGGCTGTCGCGTCCGAGATCTGGGCAATGCAGCCGGAAAAGATGATGGCTATCATCGATTTCTTGTCGGCGCAGGCTGAAGGCGTAAAGTTCTCGGCGGAGGAAATTGAGGCGCGCATTGCGCCACAGACGGCGAAGGCGGTGGCGCGCCGTGAGGGCTCGGTTGCTATCATCCCGATGCGCGGCGTCATCTCCAATCGCATGAACCTGATGGGCAACATCTCTGGCGGTGGTGGAACGAGCACTGAGCAACTGGCGCAGCAATTGCGCCAGGCGCGAGACGACGATAGCGTAAAGGCGGTGATCCTCGATACCGATACGCCCGGTGGCGCTGTCTCCGGTACCGATGAAGCCGCCGCAGTTGTCGCAAGTTTCCGAGGCGTGAAGCCGATTGTCGCGCAGGTCAATTCCACAGCAGCCAGCGCTGGATACTGGATTGCGGCTGCCGCAGACGAAATCGTCGTTACGCCTTCGGGCTGGGTTGGTTCGATCGGTGTCTACACCGTCCATGACAATGTTGCGGCCGCCCTTGAAAAGGCCGGCGTCACGAAAACCTTGATCAGCGCCGGACCATTCAAAACGGAAGCAAACCCGTTTGGTCCGCTGAGTGAGGAGGCTCTGGCCTACCGTCAGCAGCAAGTTGAAGCATTTTACGACATGTTCGTCGATCGTGTCGCCAGCGGTCGCAATGTCGCGTCGTCGGTTGTCCGTAGTGGCTTCGGTCAGGGTCGCATGGTGCTCGCCAGCCAAGCTGTCGCCGAAGGTATGGCTGATCGTGTCGGCACGTTAGAAGATACGCTCGCACGCTTCGGTGTCGCTCCGGCGGCGCCGGGTGATCGCAAGCGGGCCCTGGCGCCCGAACGGATGAAGCGCGCCGCCGCTCTCTGATCCTAACGCTCCTCTTTGGAAAGTTTCCACGTTCCGGCGGTCGGCCGGACGATGCCTGGACCTGTCCGACCGAAACCTCATCAACAGGAGAACCCACATGCTGAAGCAGTTGCGTGAAAAGCGCGCCAAGCTTGTCGCGGAGATGCGCGGCATGATTACCGCCGCCGAAACCGAAGATCGTGATTTTTCCGCCGAAGAGCAGGCAGCTTATGATGCTCTGCAGGCCGAAAAGGAAGGTCTCGACACTCGCATCGGCCGTCTTGAAGGTCAGGAAACGGCAGAAGCCGCGCTCAACGTGGTCATCCCGGCTGCCTCGCGCCGCGCCGGCATCGAGCGTGCTGGTGGCCCTGAGGCCTCCCGCGAGTTCGAAAGCATGGGCGAATTCCTCCATGCCGTCCGTTTTCGTCCCGGCGATCAGCGCCTCAACTACGTCGAAGGCGTTGGACATGCGACCGACGACAATGGCATGCAGGCCGAAATGCGCATGGACAATGATACGTCCGGCGGCTTCATGGTGCCGACACAGCTGCGCAATACCTTGCTCAGTGTCCGTCCGCAGGATGCGCTTGTCCGTCCTCGCGCCACGGTTCTTGAAGCGGGCGATCCGCCGGATGCTGGTGTCACCATGCCTGCGATTGAGCAGGGCGGAGCTAATCCGGGCAACATGTTCGGCGGCATGACGTTCTCGTGGATTGAGGAAGGTGGCGAAAAGCCCGAAACGGATGCTGATCTGTCGGCCATCACGCTGACGCCGCATGAAATCGCCGGTTTCGTAACCGTAACCGACAAGCTTCTGCGCAACTGGCGTTCCTCGGCGGCCTTCCTGGAAGGTCAGATGCGCTCCGGCGTTTCGGCTGCTGAAGACTACGCCTTCCTTCGCGGTAACGGCGTTACGCAGCCTCTCGGCGCCATCAACTCGCCGGCGATGAAGTACATCAACCGTGCGACTGCCAACTCGGTCACTTACGTCGACCTTCTCAAGATGGTCGCCGTTCTGCTGATGCGCGGTGGCGTTCCGGTCTGGTCCATGCCGCAGTCGGCAATCGTGCCGCTGGCCCAGATCACCGACCCGGAAGGGCATTACATCTGGAAGCCGGACGCGCGTGACGGCTTTGCCGGTACCTTGCTCGGTTACCCGGTGCGCTGGAATAACCGCTCTCCGGGCCTTGGCTCCAAGGGCGACATCATGCTTGCCGACTGGTCTTACTACCTGATCAAGGATGGCTCCGGCCCGTTCGTTGCGGCCTCCGAGCACGTCAAGTTCACTCAGAACAAGACGGTTATCAAGATCTTTTGGAACGTCGACGGCGCTCCTTGGATGAAGGCCCCGATCAAGGAAGAAAACGGCTACGAAGTTTCGCCCTTCGTCGGTCTCGACGTTCCCGCCTGATTGGCCGGATGACGATTGCGCGGCCCGGTCAGGCATCGGGTCGCTTTCCCCTGTATCGCGAGAAAGGACATCGCCATGCGCGACCTTGCCAATCATATCTCCATCAAGCGGGCAATCAGCCCGGTTTCCATCGCCGACAATACCGCCGTCGTGTCGCAGATCGTTGACCTTGCCGGTTTCGACAAGGCCATGTTCGGCATTGCGATCGGTTCGATTGCGGATGCCGATGCGACCTTCACGGTTCTTATCGAACACGGTGACCAGGCCAATCTTTCCGATGCTGCGGCTGTCCCCGATAGCCAGCTGACCGGCACGGAAGCCGCCGCGGGCTTCAAGTTCGACAGTGACGATCAGACGCGCAAGATCGGCTATGTCGGTCCCAAGCGCTATGTCCGGCTGACGATCACACCGGCCAACAATGCCGGCGCGGCTCTGATCGCCGCTGTCGCCATCCTTTCCGGTTCCCGCTACGCGCCCGTCGCGTAACGGGCCGGTTTCTATCCCTCATCAGGAGTGAAAATCATGACAAAGGCTCTGACTGTGCTTGCCGAATGCGTCGATGCGCGAAACGGCAATCGCTTCCAGCGTGGTGATGTGTTCGACCCCGTCCCGACAGCCGATCAGGTCGGTCGGCTGATTGCGGCTGGTTGCCTGTCTGAGGCTGCCCGCGAGCTGGCCGAAAAGGCCGACATTGCCGACGAAGACAAGGCAGCTGCCGAAAAAGAGAAGCGCGACAACGAAGCTGCGGCAGCCAAGTTGCTGATCAAGGCGCGCGCCGACAAGGATAAGGCCGACAGGGCTTTGGAGGAGGCGCAGGCGTCTCTGGCAAGGGCGAAGTCCGATGCGGATAAGTCCAAGGCCCAGAAGGCAGTCGATGTCGCCGCCGAAAAGGTTGAGGCCGCTTCGAACGCTCTCGCCGAACTGACGAAGTGAAGCCATGCCAGTCCGGGTTATCGAACCACCACAACCGATCGTTACGCCGGCTGACATTGCCAGGGCTGATCCCGATGACGAGTCAGTCGCCGGGATGATTGCGGCGGTGACGGCGGAAATCGATGGCCCGGACGGCTGGCTTGGCAGGGCTCTCGGGCCGCAAACGCTCGAACTCTCGCTTCCCTGCTGGACTTACGACTTTCTGCCTCTGCCGTTCCCGCCTCTCATCGAGGTAACTGGTCTCACCTACCTCGATGTCGACGGTGTCGAACAAACCCTCGATACTGCCGATTGGTCCAACGACAGCGAATCTGTCTGGCTCAGCCGAAAGTGGCGTTTCCCCGCTCTGGCGAAACAGCCGGATCCGATCCGGCTCCGTTATCGGGCCGGATATAATGGCGTGGCCGTCAAGGATGGCGGGACGGGTCCAGTGCCGGCGCAGGTAAAGCAGGCCATCATCCTGTCCGTCCAGCATATCCAGTCTCTCGGTGCTCAGAACCTCTTCATTCGTGCGGACGAGGTCGATGGCATCGGTCGCCGCGAATACACCGTTTCCGACCAGGCGGGCGCTGTAATCCGGAAAGCTTCCGAGCGGTTGCTGTCGGGACTGCGGAGATACGTATGACGCCGGCTGAAGCAAAAGTGATGCTGAAGACGCAACTCGCTGCGCATGGTCAGGATATCATCTTGCGTCGCTACACTGCCACCTCCGGCAATCCACGGCCATCAGATGATCTTCCGGTTCGCGCTTTTGTGCGGGCAGTGAAGGCTGAGGAGATTGTTGGTCGGATCGACAGCACATTCTCCAATGTTGCTTTCGATCCAGAGGACGCCGGGGCGCTTTGGCCAGTCAGGAAGGACGATAAGGTCGTGATCGACGGCAAGACCCGCAATGTCGAGGTCGTCAAGCCGATCACCCTCGCCGGTGTGCTGGTTCGCTGTGATGTCGTGGTTGCCGGATAATGGCTGGTCTTGACGCGTTCGAGCAGGAGATCAGGATTGCCACGGCGGGACTTGAGCCGGATGAAATCCGTCACGCTCTCGCGGTCTACGCTCGGCAAAGCGTCGCCGAGGTTGTTCAGTCGGGCCGCGCAAGCGCTCGTTATGATCGGTATGTCAACGGGCGGCGAGGCGCATCCGAGGATAGCGTTCAGCTGCCGGGGCCGATTGTCTATGAGTTCTCGCTGTGGGAGCCGATACTGACCTTCGCGCTTTTGGAGCTTGCGCGGCGCTCTCCGGTAAAATCCGGCCGTTTTCGGCAGTCGTTTATCGTTCTTGCCAACCAGCGCATTGTCACCGACTTCGACGAGATCGGACCGGATGACGAGGTGATCATCACCAATTTTCAGCCTTACATTCGAAAGGCGGAAGGTGGCGTGTTGAGTGTTCCGCGGTTCTCGATCTTCGACGGCACGAAGCGCAGCCTGGCGCGTCGCTTCGGAAACTCTGGACGCAATGCTGCGGCCTTCAGCTTCGAGACGAAATGGCTGGATATCCGGTCAGGCGTACACCCGCAGATCCCGTACATATTGAAGGGACATCAGCGCGTCACTGCCGCAAAGAAAAGCTCTCGTTCGAGTGCTCACAGAGCCGGTCGGCTGACGCTCGAAAGACGTAAGGATCGCGAAGCGGGTCAGCCAATCACCTATCCATCAATCGTCATCACGCAGGTTTAGGCATGGCCAGTCTGGCAACCTTCGACGCCTTCCATGAACGGCTGACCTCTTCATGGGCGCAGACCGATATCGTTTTCGAGAATGATCCGTACAATGTCGCCGACGATCCTGCCCCGTTCGTCTACGTCGAGATCTTCGGCGACACTTACGATCAGCGGACGGTGGGTGCTCCTGGTGCCAACCTCTGGCAGGAAGAGGGTGTCACCTACCTGCACGTGATGACGCCGGACGGTACGGGTAGTCGTGATGCTCGCGAGATTGCCGGCAATCTTCTGGCGCTGTTTCGCGAGCGCGATGTGGCTGGTCTCGACATGCCGGAAATGTCGATCGGCGTGGGTGATCCGGGCCGGGACTTTCCAAACTATTGGGCGTTGACGGCGTCCATTCATTGGTCGCGGCGCGACTACACCGTCTGATCGTTACCCAACTTTAGGAGACTACCATGACTGTCGCCGACGGAAGTCAGGTGCGCCTTGCTGATGTGCCGGAAGCCATCATCGGGCAGATTCCCGCGAACCCATCTTTTCAGATCATGCGCTACGTCTCGTCCGACGTTCGTATTTCCAAGCAAACCGACATCCCCAACGAAATCCGTGCTGACCGCAATGTCGGCTCGATCGTCGATGTCGGTCGCTCCGTTCAGGGTTCGATCAACACCCTGCTTTCCTACGGCACCTTCGACAAATGGTTAGAGCGTCTTCTATGCTCGACCTGGGATGACGATGTCCTGGTCAATGGCATCGAGCATAAGACCGCCTCGCTGGAGCTGACGTTCAATCAGGGCGTAGCACAGAGCTTCATCCGCTATCGTGGTTGCCGCTTCAATACGCTCGACCTGACGCTGCGGGCTCGCCAGTCCGTTCAGGCGAACTGGGGTATCATGGGTCTCGGTAGCCCGGATCCGACCGCGGCGATCATTGCCGGCGCGACTTATGCCGATCCGACCACGACGCCGGTCATGAATGCCGGTCTGAATGTTGCCAACCTCGCTTTCAGCGGATTGACCAACGGTCCGAAGATTCAGGCGATGACGATGCGGATCGCCAACAACATCTATCAGAACGATGTCGTCGGTGCCTATGAACCCTACTCGCATGGCCTTGGCCGTTTCGAGGTGACCGGTTCGCTGACGACATATTTCGAGAACCTGGACGCCTACCAGGCGGTCCTCGATCACGACGATGTCGGCGTTTCCTTCACCATCGGCAATGCTGCCAACGAGAAATACACCGTGGCGCTGGCCCGAACGAAACTTCTCGACGGTGGCCCGGTCGTTGGTGGCAACGGCCAGGCGGTGATGATGGAAGTTCCGTATCAGGCCTATTTCGATGCAACGGCTGCCGGCTCCATAACGATCACCCGAGCCGTCGCATGACGCGCAAGGCCGCCGTATCGACCTTCGTGCCGGCGGTGTCTTTCACCGGCTATCCTGACGGAAAGACGCCGGTCCACTTCAAGGCCGGGGTGCGCAGCTCGCCGCTCCCCGCCACCTACATCGCTCTCATCAAGCAAAAAGGTCTGGCCGCGTCTGCCGCCAAGATCGGGAAAGAAAGCTCGTCGACATGACCGTAAAACTGTTGTCCCTCAAAGCAGACCTGGCGCGCGAGGAAAAGGGCGATTGGGTTCCCTTCCCGGATTGGCCGGGTGTCGAGTTCAACGTCTCATCTCTCCATCTTCCATCATTCACGACCGCTCGCGACCTTCTCTATCGGCGGCTTGGCAAGCAGTACAAGGGTGGCGCGATCCCTCCGCGCATCCTGACGGTTGAGATGGGTAAGCTCTATGCTCGCCACATCCTGCATGGCTGGCGCGGCCTCGATGTGGATTATTCACCGGAAGTCGCCTCCGAGATCATGTCAGACCCGGAATATCGCAACGTGATTGCCGCGGTTGAATATTGCGCCGGAACGATGTCGGCGACCGATATCGAGTTCGTCGAGGACGAAGTAAAAAACTAAGGCGGGCGTTTCGAGCGCGCCTGACAGGGCCGAAACTTTCGGCCGAAATGCTCGAATGGTTGTGGGAGCTTTACGCAGAGGATCCTGACAACGAATGGCTCCGTCCCCAGATCCGGCCCGGTGACGACTTCGAGCCGCAACGGTGGCACGATCTGTATTTCCGGGCATTCGACGCCCTTCAATATGACCGGTTCTACGGCGCCATGGGTGGCGAAGGGCCGATCTACTATTCCGCGCTCAGCCAGTGGGCGCGCGATCATGAGTTATCGCTGAACGAGTTCACCGATTTCCAGATCTTCATGAACGCGCTCGACGGCGAATGGCTCTCATGGCGTCGCGAGCAGGATGAAGCCGACCGGCAGCGTAGAGCGAACGAAGACGCCAGGCGCTGAATTTCGACAGGATTTGCCGTGGCAACCGAACTTCGCACATTGCGGGTTACCGCCGATATGGATGCGTCGCAGTATACGTCTGCGGCACAGCAGAAGGTGGCTGCCGACCGGCAAATGGCTGTATCTGGCCGTCAGGCCAATGCGGCCCTCGGTGAAACTGGTCGAACTGTCGCCGAGAACTCGACGAAGATTAGTCAGGCGGGGGATATCCTGTCCAGGCTGTCGCGTCAGTATGTCGATGGGTACGCCTCCTCTCAAAGGTTCAACCAAGCCATCAATCAGCTGACGCGCGGCGTTGAGCTTGGAAAGATCCAGATGTCCGAAGCGACGGTCATTCTGGATGGCATCTACCGGAAATACGGGCTGATGGCGGATGCCTCACGCATTGCGCAGCGCGGCCAGATTGATCTTGCTCACGCGATCGAGCAGGCCAACGCCAAGCTCACGGCCCAGCGCAATATTGCTCCTGCCAACACGAACCGGCAGGGCGGCTTGCTCGGTGGCATGACAGGTACCGCGACCGAAGGCGGGCAGAACTTCAATGCTGCGAATGCGGCATATCAGTTCCAGGATATCGCCGTTACGGCTGCAATGGGCATGAGTCCGCTGATGATCGGTCTTCAGCAGGGTACGCAGCTCGCGTCCGTCGTCGGATCGATGGAACGGCCGGTTATGGGGCTTGCGGCAGCGTTCGGCTCGTTGGTCAGTCCGGTATCCTTGGTGACGATCGGCCTCACGGCAGGTGCTGCCGCGCTGATCCAGTATGTTTCGTCATGGGGCGGCGGCGAGAAAATCAGCGAGGAACTGCAAAAGCAGAATGAGCTGATTACTCGAGTTGCCAAACAGTGGGGCGATGCGACGCCTGCTCTCAAGGCCTATGCCGATGAATTGGAGCGTGTCCAGCAACTGCGAGACGCTGGTGCGGCTGGTCAGGCGGTCGCCAAGGCGCAATTCGACGATGCCCAAAAGGCAATCGCGACGGTTACCGACGAATACGAGCGGATGATTCTGACGCTCAGCGGCAATCCCGACAACATTGCTGTCGTTGAGGATCTGACCTCGAAATTCCAGACACTGGTCCAGAAGCTGGCGGAAGGTACGGCGACATCGAGCGATCTTAATGCGGCCCAGACGGCTTTGAACAATGCCATGAAGTTGGGATCTCCCGACGTTGCCGCATTTGGCAATGGGTTTGAGGCCATTGCAAACAAGATCCGCAACGCAATCGGTGCGATGGTCGATGCCCGCGACGAGGCCGGCCGGGTCGGCATGGCGATGAACAAGGCGCTGAACGATCCTCGCACATGGCGCGGCGCTGGTCTGATCGGCAACACGGATGGCCCAATGCAGGGATCATCTGACCCCGATCTGCCGCTGAACGGGCCGGTCATCCAGTGGCGTCCCAAAATCGAGCTTGAAGGGCTGCCGGGAACGCCGGCCGCGCCGACCATCCTTAATTCCGATGGTCGTATGGTCAATGTCCCTATCCCTAATCAGCGCCCGAACTATTTCGAGCGCGAATCCGATCTGCCGAATTTTACGACCAGCACGCCGTACTGGTCGCGAGATATCCTGCTGGAAGAAAAACGACGCGCCGAAGTTGGCGGCGTGTTCAAGGGCTTCTTCACGGATTTCGGCACGTCGCTGCGCGATAACAGTGGCGATCTCGGTAAGGCCTTGATCGAGGGGCTGAGCAATTCGATGATGAATGCCGCCTCGCAGGCTTGGGATAAGTTTGCGCAGTACGCATCCACCGCGATTGTCAATGCGATCATGGGGCAGCCGAGTGCCGGTCTACTGAATAAAGGTATCGGCTTCACAGGCGCGAACACGACGCTCGGGCAGATCGTCGGTGCTGGCGGCGGTCTCTCCGTTGCCAACGATAATGTGGCTGGCGGATTCTCCGGGCTTGCCAGTGTCCCGACGACCGACATCGCGGCTTACATCCGAGATGGTGCGATCAAGCGCGGCATCGATCCGAATGTTGCACTTCGGGTCGCGCAGTCGGAAGGTGGCCTCAACAGCTGGAACCTGCAGTCGAACTATTACAAGAACGGCGTGCGCGAGCAGTCCTATGGCCCGTTCCAGCTCTATAAGGGCGGCGGTCTCGGCAATGAGTTTATGGCAAAGACCGGCCTTGATCCGGCTCTTGCTGCTAATGGGCCGGCCGCCACAGACTTCGCGCTTGATCATGCTGCACGCAACGGATGGGGTGCTTGGTATGGCGCTGGCAAAGCCGGAATTGGCAACTGGCAGGGTATCGGAACGGGCGGCGCTGGCGCAGCCAGTGAGGCTGTTAGCAAGCTTGCGGAAGCCGCAGGCTCGGCAACGAAAGGTCTCGATACGCTGGGTGGTGGTCTCGGAAAGATCGGTCAGAGCCTGTCGACCAGCTTCTTTCCTGCTGCGCCGGCCGCTGCTTCTGGTGGCGGCGGCGGCGGTCTCTTCAGCTGGATCGGCAATCTCTTCGGCCCGAACCTGTCGAAGTATACCGGCCTGACCGGCCTGTTTGCCGATGGCACGGAATTCGCGCCGGGTGGTCTCGCCATGGTCGGTGAGCGCGGTCGAGAGATCGTCAACCTTCCGCGCGGTAGCCAGGTCGTGCCGAACCACAGAACGGAAAGCATGCTTGCGGCGAATGGCAACCGATCCGGTTCCGGCCGGAATGGTCCGATCCCGCTGAATGTCAACGTGATCGGCGCAAATGGCGACGAGCATGTCCGCAAGCTTGTCGAGCAGGGTGTAAGCCAGGCGCTTGCGGCCCAGAATGAGGAAATGGTTCGTACCGGCTTTGGCGAGATCCAGCGTCGATACGCCTGGCAGAAGGCTTGATCAGTGGCATTTCTCGGTCTTCCGCTTCTTCATATCGACTTCCTCAAGCCGCAGCGGATGTCGTTCGACAATCCCGGCAATGCGCTTGGCGGGGGCCGCAACGCCTTCGGACAGGAGACGTCCTTCGATCTTTCCGGCGGTGGCTTTGTTACGGCAACCTATGGCGGCTGCTGGGTTCAAAGCCCGGAAGAGCATGAATATGTCACTTGGTTGGCGGCCTACCTTAATGGGTCGTACCGCTACATCGATGTTCCGCTTAAAACCGATTGGCAGGGGCCGTTCCCGACCTTTGGCCGGTTTCCGCAGCCGATCATATCCGGCATTCCGCATTCGGATGGCGCGCTGTTCTCGGACGGATCTGGATACAGTCAAGCGACTGTCTGGGGTGAAGTTGTCGAGCAGGTAAACTCCGGCGTGCTTCGGATGCGGGTATTCAATGCGTCGCGCCCGCTGCGCTGGTCGGACTGGTTTTCGATCTATCATCCGGATGGCAAGGGCTGGCGGGCCTACCGTTACTGGAAGATCGTCGAGGATCATGGAACGGGTCAGCAGGTGATCGCCGGGACAAGCTACCCCTATCGGGAATACACCCTGGCGATCGGGCCGGCACTGCGGGAAGCGATCGAGCCGGGCTATCGGATCGAATTCGCCCGTCCCCGCTTTTCGGCGAAGCTCAAGCCCGGAACGTCGGTCTCGACCGATATCGAGGGGTTTTGGGTGACGCGTCCGACGCTGCAGTTCGAAGAGGCGTTCAACTGAGCCATGGCTTATAGCACAACCTATGTGCCGGCGGCGGTGACTGACAAGATGCGCGAAAGCCATCTGCTCGGCCTTTTCGTCCGCATGGACACCGACCCTTCGCTGCATATCTGGTTCGGTGTTCACGACATTCAGGCCGGATTTGACAGCATCGACGAAGAGGGCGCCGTCTATCTCGGTGGCGGGCGCCTTCTCGGTATCCCGACACTGGAAGTCCTGATGATGGGGCTTTCGGGGTCTGTCGAATTCACCCTGTCGGGTGTCGACCCGGCAACCGGCGCTGAACTCCTCAACAGCATGCCCAACGTCCGCGGCGCGCTGTTTCATGTCGGGATCACCACGCTCGACGAATACTTCCAGCCGATGACTGCCGTTATCCCGCTTTGGCAGGGGATTGCGGCGCGCACCGGTGACTCGATGCCTGTCGCCTATGGCGATGATCCTCGAACCCTAACCCTGTCGCTCTCTGTGGTGACCGGCGAAAACACGCGAAGCCGTCCGTCAAGGGCGCTTTGGTCCAGCGCCCAGCATGAGGCGCTCCATCCGACAGATTACTTCTGCCGCAACACGAACCGGCTCTCTCGCGGCGTCAATCCGCCCTGGCCGAATTTCTGAGGCATTATGGACATCCGTGATTATGCGAAGATGCCGGCCCGGTTCTCGTGGGGCGGCGTCGACGGTGAAGATTGCACGACCTGGTGCGCCACCTATGCGCGGCTGCTGACCGGAAAGGATCCTGCAGAGGCGTTTCGCGGAACCTACTCTGACCGGGAAGGCGCTCTGTTGCTGATCGCAAGGCATGGCAGCCTTTACGATCTCGTGGCGCCAATCTTGATCGAGCAGGGCTGGCACCGCGTCATTGAGCCGCGTAGTGGCGACATGGCGATCATCAATGCCATCACTGGCGCCACCGAAGGTGAGCCGGTCTATGGCAACATAGCAGCACTTCGTTTCGGCCCTCTCTGGTCGGTGATGAGTGAAGCTGGACCGAGCGGCATTGCTGACCGCAAGGCGCGTCTCGTCGCATGCTGGAGGTGGCAGGCGTGATACGCGATAGCTTCGAGAACCTGCCGGCCGGCGAGATCGAGCGGCGGGTGAACGCGCGCGACTTCTTTGCGAGCACCGCACTCAAGACCGCGCCCCAGTTCGACCCGATCTTTACGCCTATCCTGACTTCGATCTTCACCTCGATCGGCTTCACCGGCACGATATTTGGTGTTTCGACGGCGGGTCTGCTGGGCAGCTTGAGCGCGGCGCTGGTGACGACGGCTCTGACCATCGGTATTCAGGCAATGATGGCGCCCAAGCCGCCAAAGCCTGAAGATGGTAAGTCGCCCATGACGCAGTCGGTGCCCTTCGTCCATTGGGTTATCGGCACCACGCGCATGGCTGGCGCTTACATGCTGTGGGATGCGGTCGGATCTCGACTGTTTGCATGCCAGGCCATCGCGGGTCATCAGGTGCAGTCGTTCAATCGCTTCTACCTCCATGACGACGAGGTCACTAAAAACAGTGCCGGCGTTGTCAATGGCATGTCTGACGGGCGCTATGGCGATGGCAAGGTATCGATCTTCCATCGCCTCGGCGCCAACCCTGAGACACCCTATGCAGAACTGGTGACGCCGCTTTCGGCAAGCGGCCTTTGGACGAACAATCACCGCGGCGACGGGCAGGCATCGGTGGCGATGATCGCCAAGACGCCGAAGGGAAAGGATTTCAGCAAGCGGTTTCCCTACAATATCCCGCGCCTCTCGGTTGAGGTCAGCGGGGCGAAGATGTGGGATTTCCGCGACCCGAGCCAAAGTCCGACCAATCCTTCAACGTGGACATTCTCAAAGAACCCCGTTCTGCAACTCGCTTGGCATTGGTGTTTTTCTGAGTTCGGCCACAAGCGTGATTATCGGCGCCTGATCCTGCCTGTTCTCGATATGTGGATCGAGGAGGCCAATGTCTGTGACGAGCTGGTCGCACTGGCGGGTGGCGGATCTGAGCGGCGGTATGAATGCTCCGGCTGGGATACGACCGAGCGCGAACCGAAGGTCGGGACAAACGCAATTCTCGCCACCTGTGACGGCTGGATCTGCGAGCGCGGCGATGGCGCTCTGCTGATCACGGTCGGCAAGTTTCGTGAGACGCGCGTCGTCACGCTGAACGAAAAAGATATTCTCGGTCGCCGTGTTGCCGATGATGTCCTGTTCGAAGAGGAGATCAATCGCCTCGTTCCGAAGTTCAATTATCCGGACGTGGATTATGCCACGGCTGACACGGACTTCTTCGAAGATCAGGACCGGCAATTGATTGCCGGCCGTGTTCTCTCGGAAGACGGGAATTATCAATGGTGCACGAGCTGGACACAGGCGCGGAGGCTTGGCTGGCGCGACTGGCAGAGGACACAGGAAAAGGTCAAGGGCGCGCTAAATGTTCGTCTGGCTGGCATCAACGCGGTCTATGCCCGATGGATAAGACTGGAGACGCCGACCTTCATGCCGCGTCATGATGGCGCTCTCATCGAAAACCGTCGAGCGGTGCTTGATCTGATGCGGGGTGGTTTCACTCTCGACTTCACCAAGCACCCGGCGAACATCGACCAATGGACCACGGCGATGCAGGGGCAGAAGCCGCCAGTACCGCCAAAGCCTTCGGGTAACGGTGTGTCGGCTCCATCGATTATTTCGGCGGCAGCTGTCGCAAGCAGTGGATCGGTGTTCCTTCGCGTCACGATACAGGATCCCGACGACGATAGCCTGACGCTCGCTGTCCGCTACCGGACGGCGGATACGGGCGACGGCGCTGGATCGTGGGTCGAGAAGATCTTTAGCGACATCTCGCCATCCGGCGGAACGATCAGGGTTTCAACCGATATCGTCCCGTCGAACCGATTGCTCGATGTGCAAGCGGCGTTGATCTCGTCGAAGGGGTCGTATTCCGAGTTCTCGCCGTCGACGCAGGTGTTTTCGACGGCCGATCCGACAGCGCCAGGTCTGGTTACGGGGGTCACGGTCTCGACTGGGGCCGGCGTAGCCAACTTCGGTTGGACGGCGCCTAACAGCGACAACTACGCCGGCGCGAAACTTTACTGGAACACGACCAACAGTTTTTCGAGCGCGTCGTTCCTTGGCCCGATCGAGTACGGCGCGGCCAATGCCAGCGATAGCGCCAGCCGAAACATCACGGCCGGCACCCGCTACGGCTGGATCACTTCCGTCAATCGCTCGGGCGTCGAAAGCGCGCCAGTCGCAACCGGCGCCTTCGTCGTCGGCTAATCCCGATTTCTTTCTCGGACATCGTCCGACGTTTCCACATGGAGAGTTGAATGCCGCTTTCGCGCAACCCTGATGTGATCTGGGCCGATGGTCCTGGTGGTATGCCGACCGAACCGTTCAAGCCGGATATCCGCGCCGTGATGAAGGAAATCGAGCGGCGGCTGGATCTGCACATCTCGTTGAACGGGCTCATATATTCGTCGAAAGCGGCGATCAATGCGGATCTCGCGCACGATGCCAATTCGATGGCATGGGTTCTCGGCGACCCCATCGCCGCAAACAACGGCGCTCGGTCGCCTTCCTAATATTCTAACGTTCAATACGCTCCTGGCGTCATGCCGGAGTGCTTTCGCATGGAGAAATCATGGCAGACGAAATTAGGGCTGCATTTAACCGTGTGTTTGAAGATGGGCCAGCATCCGCACCTACGGAACCTGAAAAGCGCCGCATCCGACTAGAAGTGGGTGGCGCTATTCAGACTGAGGTTGACAATGTCCGATCGGTGGCCGTCAGCGGCGTTCAGTGGAATCCGCCCGTTGCCCTGGCAAGCACCGCCAACATCGCAGCATTATCCGGCGAGCAGACTGTGGACGGGGTGCTGACAAATGGGTCGCGCGTTCTTCTGAAGAACCAGGCGAATGCTGCTCAGAACGGAATATATCTGACCGGCGCATCCGCGTGGACCCGCGTATCCGATGCCAATCAGGGCGTTGAGGTCGTCAGGATGGCGGTCTTCGTCCGTAATGGTACGGTGAACGGCGGCAAGCAGTTCGTCTGCACTACGCCGGCGCCTATCGAGGTCGGAGTAACTGAGCTTACGTTCGTTGAGATCAATGACCAAACCGCGCTGAATGCGAATTTGGCATCCGCGGTCAAGACTGAAGTCTCGCCACCCGCTCCAGCCTTAGTGATAACAGACGAGCAGGGATTTGCGGCTCTCATTGTAGGCGAGGCCGAAGGCTTCAGAGTCCCGGCCGGGGCATTCTACTCTGACAATCGTGACGGCGGTGCAGTTCTGACCGTGACGGACGAGAACGGGTTTATCGCGATCCAAGCCAGATCTGACGGCCAGCCAAATATAGGGCTGGGATCCAGTGCAGGCGCAGTAACCGACCGTGTAGCCAGCTTGAACGCTCGGTGCCTTGCGGTATCGGCCCAGACCCCGGTGAAATATAACTCAGCGGTCGTTCGGCCCTATTGGAACATCAACCACATCATTTCTTACGGTCAGTCATTGGAGCGCGGCTCATTGTCGTGGCCCGCCGTGCAGACAAACCAGTATGGTAACCTCATGCTGGGCAATAGCGTCCAGAACACAAACCAGCAGGCGACGGACTATCCGACATTTGGGGCTGCAACGCTAAAGCCCCTTGTTGCGACGGTTACGAGCGGGACTACGCTTTACACCGCAGCTGAAGTTTCTGCATTCCCTGCTGATCAACCGGCTTGGGGAGTAACGCCGACGGAAGTCGCGATCGCTTTCGTAAAAAAGATGTGGCTTCAAAGCCTCGGTGTCCAGCAGGATGACAGCCGGGTATTTGTTCCTACGATCAATGGCCGCGGCGGCACACAGTCATCTGCTCTGCAAAAGGGCGCGTCACCGAATTATTACGGCAAGATCCCAGATGGCGCGGCAAAGGTCAAAGCAGCGGCCGACAGCCTATCAAAGACGAGCGGCGTAGCTGGCATTGTCTACATTCAAGGGGAGGCTGACTATACGGCCAACACCGCAAAAGCCACCTACAAAGCCCGCGTCCTGCAGATTATGTCCGACATCAAGGCGGACACACAGACGATTTACGGGCCATCCGATCCTCCGGCAATCTTCCTGACGCAGACTGGCGGCTCATTCACCAATGACGCATCGAATCTCGCTGTCGGTATGGCGCAGATCGAACTGGCTGACGAAAATCGGGATATATATCTCGTCGGCCCCAACTACTTCCTGACCAATCGAGATGACGGCCACCTCAACGCCAACGGTTCACGGTGGATGGGGTTCATGATCGGCAAGGTCATGCATCAGGTTTTGGTGCGTGGCTTGGGGTGGCGCCCGCTGCAGCCGCTCGAGGTGAAGATCATTGATGGCGCTGTCCACATCGGTTTTCACGTCCCTGTCGCGCCGCTTGTGTGGGATCGTCCATACGAGGGTCGCGTTGCTACCGATTATGCTGGCAAAGGATTCAGGCTCTACGACAGCGTGGGCGACGTGTCGTCCACACCTGAGATCGTCGCTGATACCGTGGTTCGCCTTACGCCATCCCGCCCGCTCTCGACCGGAGCCAGGGTCCGCTATGGTGGGCTGGCTACCTACAACGGCAATGGCTGCCTTCGAGACAGCGATCCGCTCACGTCTAGTGGGGTTTACGAATACACCGCTGGCAGCGGTATGCAGCCAGACGAGAACATCTCCGAACTCACCGGCAAACCGTACCCGCTCTACAACTGGTGCTGCGCCTTCGACATCGCCGTAAATTAAGGAAATCATCATGGGCATGAAAATCATCCCCCCGGGGTCTGATTATGAGGCTTTGAAGCTTGGCCTGATCCTCCCGGTTGCAGCAGGATGCCAAGGCTTCTTTCTGCCAAACACAAGCGCAGAAAGGGCAGTGAAGAACTGGGCCCCCGGCAAGGTCGACGGCACTCTCGTCGGCTCTCCGGTTTTCACGTCTGGATATTCTTCGTTGCAGAGCAATTCGGTGGCCTACATCGAAACGCCGGTTGTTGAATCGCCACAGATGACAATTCTGTATGCCGGTCGTGGCACGACGGATTCCTCGACCGACGATCTTTCTCCGGTGTTTGTATCGTCCAGATCTTCGCCTGGCGCGCTGGGGCTGACGGGTGGCATTCAGCTTTATCCGAATACGGCGAGCACCCAACGTATATTCTTCTCCCAATGGACCGGGTCTACGTCGATCAATACTATCGGCGTCATCAGTTCCTACTCGGTCGGTGCGTGGCAGTTTATCGCGGGTCGGATCACCGCGACAACCTATTCGATCAGAAACCTCACGACAGGTGTTGCATCCAGTGAGGCCGCGCTTTCCAACACCCATAACCCTGGCTCCGGAAAAATCCGCATCGGGTCCATGATCGACAGTACTTGGAAAGGCAAGTCGGATGCCGCCTTCTGTGCGATGTACGACCGAGCGCTCTCCGATACCGAGATCAGCACGGTCTATGCGTGGGCGAAGAAGTATCTTGCTGCTAAGGGTATTACGATTTAGCCGCACTCTAGCAGTGTGCATCGAGCATCACTTGATGTGTCTGCCGGTTAGTGTACACAAAGTGCTTATCGCTTCTAGGGGATGAGCATGTTTAACCGCGACGACAGCCGGATTGATGAGTTGCTGAAGGAGATCAAAGATCTCCGAAAAGAGGTCGGGGAGTGGAGGCGTGAGGCTGAGAAGTCTACAGCGAAAACCGCGACGATCCTTACCTTGGCATCCTCGAAGCCAGCCAATCCGGTTGGGCTGCGTCCCCGTCGCGCAGTCGTGACCTGTATTACCGACAACTTCATCACGTTGGGGGCGGTGTTTATTGCCAGCCTGGTCGAAAACGGGAACTTGCCAAAGACGGACGAAGTTGATGTCGTCGTAATCAGCGACCCCAAATTTGCTCCGCTTTCGGATGACAACAAGGATACTCTTTTTTCGATCCTGCCAAAGATCAGGTTCATTGAGCCTGATACGTCCTACCTGTCAGACGACCTTGTGAAAAGGTGGGATAATGGCGTTGTCATCAAGCAAGTCACCGACGCAGAACTGCCCAGCAAGAAAAGCGTCTACCTGAAACTGGCCATCCTGAATCTCACGGAATACGACGAGATTTTGTGGATGGATTCCGACATGCTCGTTTTGAAGAGCATCTTCGAGCTATTTTCCTTGCCGACGAAGTTGGCGATGGTGCGCGGCGGAAAGCCACACCATCACTTCGGCGTCAGTTATGGCGTCCAGAAAATGGGCTTTAACTCAGGTTTGATGCTGATCAAGAAACCGTACATTTCGAGAAATTCGTTCAACGAAGCGGTCCGGCTCCTGAACGAGAAGACCCATACCGTTAAGCAAGATCAAAGCCTTCTGAATGCTCAATGGTTGAATGAGGAGAGAATGTATCTTCCTCACCATTACAACTGGAAAATGGGCCTTCTAAACAGCGATAAGACGTGGGATCACGCTTTCGACCACGCTCGTGTCCTGCACTTCGATGGACCGTGCAAGTTCAAGCTCAAGGAAGGCACGACGAATAACAAAACAACCGCCGCCTTCCATGATTACCTTAGACGCTATGAATTAAGGATGATCATGGAGCCGTGAAGTCAGGTGCTCTCTGACTGATCCTTCTCGACCTCTTGCGCGGCGATTGCCAATACGGACGCGACGCATATCGCTAATTCAAGAGTTGGAGCCTTGGAGATGCGCCCGCTGCGGCTGACTGTCGCGTGTGCTTCGTCGGCTTCCCAGCTAAATGCTATCCTGTCCCCATCGGCGACGGATTCAGCTAGGATCATCGTGTCATCCAGGTCTGAGGTGTAGAGAGGAACCTTGGTTGGCTCGTGTGTGCCGGGCTTCATCCATTGCGGACGCTCTCGAACAGATCCGGTTGCTGTGTCGGTTATCCTAAGAGTTCTGCGCTCCCAGCCGATCAGTTCCGCGATCATAATGTCAAGATCGCGCGATCCTTCAGTAGCTGAGCGAAGTGCGATGTAGGTGTCTTTTACAGCCGACATGAAGTGTCCTATCAGTCTCTAAGGCGCGCTACCGGCCAGTATGTGAAGATAAACATCCCGACGAATAGGATCGTTGTGGACGTTGCTATGAGATAATTCATATCGAGACCATCCAGCCCCGCGCCGCCATAAAAGCCCTCGCGGAAAAGAATAACTATGTGCGTGACGGGGTTGAGTAGCATCCATTCGCGGAAAGGATGGGGTAGGTGCGTCGGCATCAAGAACACGCCTGAGAGAAGGAATAGAGGGCGCGTCACTGTCTCATACACCTTCTTGTAGATCGGAAAGTAGAAGAACAGGGTGATGTTGCCGAGTGCCATGCCTATGGCGAGGATCCAAGCCAGAGACGTTGCTTCGATAATTTTCACCCAATCTATCGACGGTGGGTGTCTGAGCGTCACCATAATCCCGCCGATGATGACAGCGGCAACAACAGTGGCTGTGCCGATCTGCAGTAGAAGCCTGCCGACAACTGCATCAAATGCAGAGACATTCGGATAGCCTAAAAGGCTCTTGTTGGCGCTGACTGCCGATACGAGATAGCTCTCCATAGCCTTGTACATGCTGAAGGCGAGATAACCGGTCGCATAAAACAGCGTGAAGCTCTCGCCTACAGGCGGCACTCGCCCGATCGCGGACATCAGCAGAGACATAATCGTGATGAAAGCAATCGGCTCAAGGAAGGCCCAAACGTAGCCGCCCGGGCTTCTGCCGTAGCGCGTAGCCACCTCGCGGATGACGAAAGCAGATACGATTCGAAAGTGCGTCGTTAGATAATACATCTCGGTTGCTCTTTTGGGACCGACGAGCCGAAGGGCTTTTATCCCCTGACGGCCAAAACGTCAAAACATAAGCCGTCAGGCTCTGACCTGAGATCATCAACATCGGAGATATCAATGGACAAGAACGTGCCATCCGGCTCGGCGATGGTCGTTGACTATGACGTCGCTATGGAGGTTGCCAGCCACGAGGCAATCATCCTTCAGGCCTACAAGGACAGCAAGAATATCTGGACCTGGTCCGTGGGCCTCACATCGGCTACCGGCCATTTGGTCGAGCGCTACATCGGCAAGCCTCAGTCGCTTGAGCACTGCCTCCGCGTCTACGTCTGGGCACTCGACAATTATGCCGATGCTGTCCGCAAGGCGTTTGCTGGTGTGCCCCTGACGAAGGCGCAGTTCGCGGCCGCGCTTTCCTTCCACTGGAATACCGGCAAGATCGGTTCTGCCTCGTGGGTAAAGCTGTTCAAGCAGGGCAAGCTGGCCGAAGCGCGCAAAGCCTTCATGAACTACTCGAAGCCAAAGGAGATCGTGCCTCGGCGCCAGAAGGAGCGCGACCTGTTCTTCGACGGCAAGTGGTCGAATGCCGGCGCCATGACGGAATACACCCGCGTGACCGCGAAGGGCACTCCGGACTGGGGCAGCGCCAAGCGGATCAACGTCGAGCGGGAGCTGAAGGCGGCGCTGGCAGACGAAATCCCGGCCGCTGACAAGGTTATCGTGACTGAACAGCGTCTCGTCGAGATACCTGTCGAGGTCGAGAAGCCTGTCGTTCCGGTCAAGGTCGAGGAGAAGGTGAAGGAGAAATCCAACCTGCTGACCTGGCTGACGGGCGGCGGCGGTCTCAGCACGCTGGGCCTCGGTTGGCTGACCGGGATGGACTGGCAAGCCGTGGTCGCCGGTGGCGTCGTGCTGGTGGTCGTGCTCCTGCTCTTCGTCCTTCTGCGCACCCAGATCGTCGCGGCAGTCCGCGAGATCAAAGCGGAGGTGGGGTGATGTCCAGCTCCATTCGCATCGTCGGTGTGTTCCTCCTGGCCGCCGCCATCCTTGCTGTTGCGCTGTGGATCTACCGAGCAGGCGGTCAAGGCGTCTCCAACTCAATCGAAAGGCAGAACAATGAAGCGGCTCGACGCGCTGACGAAAGCGCTCTTGATTATGATGCCTGCCGCGATGCTGGTCGGGTGTGGGATTTCCGGACCGGGAAATGTGGAAGGTCTGCGCCGAGTGGTCGGAATTGACCTGATCGGCGCTCATGGTGCGACTGATGCTGATCAGCGGAGGATCGATAGGACAGTCGTGCGGCTTTGCGCAGGTGGGGTTTATCGGACGGATGAATGCGGGCGGCATCAGGTCTCGCCCCGACATTAACTGCTCAACTGAACGATGCGCGGCGAAAGTCAGTTACGAAGACCACCACTCACTGCCCACTAATCCCACAGATAAGGTTGGCGCCATCGTCATCTGACGGCGCGTGTCTTATCCTTTCCCTAGCAAGAAAACAAAGCGTTGTTTTCGCCTCAGTTATCTTCGTCAGGTCTGGGGTGTGGTAAAATAGACCGCAATGCGGAAGCTTTTGGTCACGGAAGGAAATGATCGGTTGATCTTCATCGTTGACCTCTTCGAGGCATTCAGCAATATCCATCAATATTACCGCGCCACTTTTGATCCGAATGCGTCGACGGATCAAAGCGAAGGCAACTTCAAAGTGCTCCTCCTCATCATTTCCTTGAGTCAGGAAGAACGAGACGTACGTTTCGGGAGGCGCACAATCTCTTAAATCGAATGCGATGGGCTGTATATCGCCAGCCTCACCTAACCAAGCAGGTTTAATGTATCTGGAAGCCGTGCCAGAGCTGATAGCCACTACGATCGCTTCGCTCATAGCATCCTCAGTACTCTTTCAAATCTGCCAAAATCTCTCGAGTGCTTTATCTTGGCGACACCCGAAATTTTGACGATCTTTGTGCCGCGGCCAACATAAGAATAGTGTATATCACCGCGACCCGTAATGAGTGCTGTCATGACGCTGTCGTCGCTGCACAGAAGCGCTACCGACACAAAGCCAGTATCAGCGTCAATCGTAATTTCATGCGCTCGCCTAAACAGAACTGGGATCAAGTAAAAATAATTGCGAGCTGCGGCCTCAGACACTGGAAGGGCACTTGCGACTTCAGCCTTATGTTCGATGTAGTCACGGATTGCCGATATCAACCTACTGACGAGATCGCTGTACTCAGAGAACGCGCTTTCATTTGGCTCCAAATGATCGAGGAATTGACTTTGAAAAGAGAAATCAATGTCTAAGCCATCAACAAGCGCGCACCACGAAGCAGCGTCAATTCGGCGGCTGTTCTTGACGTAAGCGTAGCGGCTACGCTCACCGTAGAAGTACGATGATTTTGTTTCGCGAGACAGTAACTCCAGTCTCTTAGAAACTAGGTCGTAATGTTTTTTGATCTTTGCTTGATCTTTAGTTCTGTACAGATTGCTCAACTTCATCGTCAATCTCAAGAATGGCCCGAGCGAGTAGTTCCGCTCTCCGTCGCGGCATGGCGATCGAGGATATCACTCGTCCAGAAGTGTCGTCGGTATCAGCGTCGAGGAAATCGATGACCAGAATGCTATCGTCGATACGCTGGATCCCAAATCCGAAAGGGAAAAGCGTAGCATTCTTTTTCGCAGGCCGATTACTTGGTTCGTCGTCACTCATCATCTACTCCCGGTGATCCACCGAATATGTCAACTCTATACGATACAAGTTGCGTTCTAAGTCAATTCAAGACGTATCAAATTTATCATCAGCGCCTTACGAATAGGTTTCCATACAAGGTCCGACTCGGATTGATCATCCCGCCACGGCCCTGTGCAGTAAGACATGGGGAAGCACAACACTAATTTCCACCAGAAATCGAGGCGGCATCAGCACTCGCCTTGATATCGAAGACTTGGACGGCCGGAGAGTGCGCATCGCACGACAGGGCGACGCCTTGACATCAAAAGGCCTTCTCTCTGACCGCGCACCTTGAAGCGCGGTCTTCACCGTGTAAGCCTAGCTGTAAGGAACATCACCGATGGAGTAAGCAGTGGGATCAGAGAACGGGCCGTCTGGATTGCTTGCCAGTCTAACAAAAGAAAAGCAGTTCGAAGTACAGGTCGGCGTGACCAAAATCATAGACCAGCTTGTTGAGAATGGCTGGACGCACATGCAAGCTGCTACAGCAGTTGCAGATGCGGCAGATGACTACATCATGAGACTGTCCAAAACGCTGCATTCCGAGTCCGACCGAAGCTAGGGGCAATCGCGGTATGTGCCGCCACCGCCCTGACATCAAAGGCGGGGCTTCGTCTTGGCGCCAGGATATGATCTGTTGGCGCTTTGGTGGCTTACCACGTTTGATCCGATCTTGCCGCATTGGCTGCAGCGGAATGTTGCTCCGATAGCCTTCCCCTCGGGAGGCATCTTTCGCATGTCGATTTCCACGCTCCGCTCGCATGGGGAGCAGTAGACGTGGAAGGTCAGGTTCAAGGCAAGCATGCCTGCCCACGTTGAATTGTCCGGCATCGTTATCCAAACCTACGCCTCGCCTGTCCGGCGGGGCTTTCAGCATTGAAAAGCATACCGAGAATTGAAGGGCAAGGGGACTGATGGCTGGAGAAGACGAGATGCAGATACCGGTTCCCAAAAAGGCAGCAAAATTCGAGTGGAATTTAAACACGGTCATCCAGCTGATCACCTTGGCGGTGATGTTGATTGGTGGCGTCACGGTATGGGTGAACTCCAGGCGCGACATTGATGATTTGCTTAAATGGCGCATAGCCCATGAGACGCTGCACAAAGAGCGGCTTGCTGAAGTAAAGGCGATCGAGGCGAGCTATAACGAGCGTATCCGCGCCGGAGAACTGCGGGACAATGAGTTCGATCGAAAGCTCGACAATCTCACTTATCGTGTGACGGTCGCCGAGCAGTCCGCGGTCACCATAACGTCTTCCATCAAGGACCTGCAGGCCGGTCAGAATAAGCAGGGCGGTGACATACAGGTCGTGAAAGAGATCCTGCAGAGGATGGAGGCCGCGCAGCGACGCGGCTCCAACTAATCAGAGATCGTTCTCGAAAAGATAGAGGTTGTGGCGATCGGCCACGACCCTGCCGGCGTTTCTAGGGTTGGCATAGGTACCGAGGAAAACGGCTGCGCTGCGCCATCCTCCCGCGTCCATGATCGACTTGATGGTTGGGCAGCGAGGGCCAGGTCGCTAAGGGTTTAGACGACGTGTTGAGCTAATACGTCGGTGGCTCGGGACGAACGAAGTTCCTATAGTTCGTCCTCGAAGCTTCCCAAGCTGAGCTCGGGGTGTCTCCTGCTCTGCCAAAACTACCTCCAGATCAATCGTTGCAGGGCACTGATGCCTATGAAGTCGACTATCATCTGGCTTGTATCTGGCTCTTGCTTAGACAAATTCCCAATGGCTTGACCGACAACTACCTCCCAAGGCTTTTTGACGCCGACAATCGAGCAAATGAGCTGTCGGATGTCCTTTATCTTGATGTGCCTCAGACGGTCTTCAGAACCTATAAGCGCAACGATGGCATCAACGTCCTTGTGCTTCTTGTTTTCATGAAGCCAAACAGCGGCAGCAGATTGAAAACTACTCCAACTTGTTTTCATAACCGCCAGGCACTCGTCTGTGAGAAGAAGGTTTTCGATTGCGTAACAATTGAGGCGGTATCGCTTCAGTTGGCCCAGATCGGTAATGGGTTCCCCAACAACGCCGTCACCGTCCCTCACTGAGAAGGAGATTGGATCGTCGTAGATCGTCGACATTAAGTCGATGCAAAACTCTTCAAGGTGAGTTTGCTGATCGACGCTTTCGGCGACGATCGGAAAAACACGGATCTTGCCACGAGACGTTCGTACGGCTTGCTGCCAGACGCGCTCATCGTCGTCGCCTTCAACGATCAAAGGTGCATCATCACTTAGGCTAAGAGAGAGTGGATGCCCAAAGAACGGTGCCAGTTTGCGCATCTGATTGGACGCGCTGGCTATCTTCACCTCATTGATATCGAAAGCCTTCGTACCGATACCAACGTGGTCTGAGCCTGCCAGAGCGCAGACCAGCGCCGTGCTGTGGGTAGCAATACATATGCAGGTGTTTTCTCTCAGCGCTGGGTTACTCTCGAAGAAGGAGAGCATAAGTCGTCCAAGGCGGGCCTGAAGATCAGGATGTAGATGAACATCAGGTTCGTCAACGAGAAGGATATTGGTGCGATCGGGTCTGACCGAGTCAAAGAAGTACAGTATCTCGGTGGCAAGCGACACCGCCTCGGATTCGCCGCTGCTAATTTGGTCCGGCTGGACCACACTTCCTTGTTGATTGACGAAGACGTAGTCAGAGCCTCGCCTCTCCATGGTTATGTTGAGGAGTAACTGATTGATCTTGCTGATCCGGTCAGTCTCGAAATTCCTAGCCAGATCGAGCCTTAAGGCTTCCTCGTCTGAGATCTTCCTCAGGTAAAGGAGCTCTAAATCACGCAATAGAACAGCAGATGTATTTTTGAACTCTGCCGCCTGGTTTACCCTGCGACTCTCCTTAATCCAAGTGGGGCTGCTTTCCATATTAGTGACGATGTGGCCTTGCCGGATGAAGCTTCCAGCACGCTCAGGGCTTATATACCTGACGTTGAAATCGGAGCGCCCGCCGAGGAAAGTATCGAGCGCGCGTAAGAAGGTGCTTTTTCCGGCGCCGTTCCTCCCCACGATGATGTTTATATTGTGTGTTCCTTCTAGGGTTGCGCTTGTCGTGCCTATTGTTGTTGGTAGCAATGCCTGTCCTCCGTATAAATAAATGCGCATCTTACGCGCGAAGCTTGTGCCGCAGTGGAGGATCCATTCCGGAGCGCACAGTGTGTTTGGTTTTTTTGCTGTGAGCTCGGCTGAGACGGCCGGTCTTCGCGTGTCAGGCGCCCCGTCGGATTGAGATAAACGGGGCGCCTTGCCAGTGAAACGCCTTCATGTTTTGTTTAGTTGTTCTCGAAGCTTCCCAAGCTGAATACGAGGGTTCGATTCCCTTCACCCGCTCCAGCTACCCTTCCAGCGGTGTCCAGTAATGTTCAGTAGCGCAGCTAAAGTGCCTGCAAAATATGGCGCTTGGCCTCGCGTGCGCGTAGCGACGTACAACGAGGTGCGGTGACAGCCAGCATTTTTCGCGGTAATAATTACGGTATCAAACGACCATTCAGGAATTCGATACCGTAATGCCGTTGACCGATATTCAGATTCGCAACGCTAAAGCAGGCGACAAGCCGCGTAAGCTTACAGACGCCAATGGTCTGTATCTATACATCTCAGCGGCCGGTGGGAAATCGTGGCGGCTGGACTATAACTTCTTTGGTAAGCGTAAAACGCTGACACTCGGGAGCTACCCCGCATTGACCTTAGCTGTGGCGCGTAGCCTACGAGACGAGGCCAAGCGCAAACTGGCGGAGGGACTAGACCCATCGTTGGCGAAGAAGCGACAGCAGTTGGAGGCAAAGGCCGCAGCCGGGAATACATTCGGCCTGATAGCGGACGAGTTCATCGACAAACTCCGTCGAGACAGGCGGGCTGAACCAACCATCGCCAAGAACACATGGATGCTAAAAGTCCTCGCGGTGAAGCTGGCTCCATACCCAATAACCCAAATCACAGCGAAGGATATCTTGGCGGTGCTCGCAAGCATCGAAAAAAGCGGAAGAGTTGAAAGCGCCTTAGCGACTCGCTCAACGATTGGCCGCGTATTTCGCTACGCTATCGCAACGGCAAGGGCCGAAGCGGATCCGACGTCGGCTCTGCGCGGTGCGCTTCAACGGCACGTTCCTACTAGCCATCCTGCTTTGACGACCCGCAGTCAACTTGGCGGAATCATGAGGGCTATTTACGGCTACGATGGGTGGCCGTCGCTGGTGGCTGCGCTAAAAATTCAGGCACTGTGCTTTGCCCGCCCGGGCGAAACGCGATCCATGGAATGGGCGGAAATTGATCTCAAAGACCGAGTGTGGACAATACCAGCCGGTAAAACGAAGATGAGGCGCGAGCATCACGTGCCACTGTCTCGGCAGGCAATCGAAGTCATCGATCAAATGAGAGTGTTATACGGTGAAGATGATAACGTTTTTCCATCGATGATGTCCGGAAAGCGTCTCCTCTCGGAAAATTCGATGAATTCTGCGCTGCGACGTATGGGGATAGGTAGCCATGAGCACACAGCTCATGGGTTCCGTTCGTCAGCTAGTAGCATCCTGAATGAATGCGGCCATTTCAAACCGGATGCCATAGAAGCTCAACTCGCCCATCTTGACAGCTCCAAGGTACGAAGAGTGTATAACCGCGCTACCTATTGGGAGGAGCGCGCTCATATGATGCAATGGTGGGCGGATATGCTAGATAACGAAAGGCTTCAACAAGGTTCGGCAGGCGGGTAAACTCGTGCAACCCGTTTTACATTCAGGCGAACATACCCAGATGCGCCATCTTCTTCGGCCAAAAAACGTTTAAGGCAAGCCAGTTCGGCGCGGTGGCTTCAGACTTCCAACCTGACGACCGATTTCTGCAAACTAATCGCGTACCTGACTATATCTGCAGTGCCTCCTTTTCCCCCAGCCGGTTGACCATCCCATATCGCAATTATGCGCTCGCACTGCTCGACGATAAGGCGGCCTGCAAGTAGGTAAGCCTGCTCATTGTCGGCTTGGGGAGCAATCCGAATTACCTGATCGGCTGCTCCTACAAGCTGCAGGAAAACCAACCTACTTTCGGCGTCGAACACGGATTCATAGTCATCATGTGGTATCACGGCGATAACGTGAAGGCCCCGTGATAGCGCCTCTTGTGCCACAATAGTGTCGGCGCCAGTTGCGAGGCACGTCATCAGAATGTCTGAAGAGTCAAGGCTACATAAGTGATCACGAACTTGGTTACGTACCCGCCGCCAATCTATATCCGCCCGAGCTTGATGGCCCGTCACCCCGACACGCATCACTGACCGAGTCCGGCTCTAAGGCTTTTGAAAAATTCTGCCGTCGAACTAACTTGCGCCGAGGCATCGCTAAATGAAGCTGATTTTCTGACCTGATACGTTGATGCGGCTCGCTTCGATGCTTTCGCGTATTCGTCGATGTCTGCATCGCTGCGAAGATAGGGCCATTTTTGAAGAAACTCAGGAGGACGAGCGTAACCCTGCGAATAGGTAGCTAACGGGTAATTTTTCTCAGTAGCGACCCCTATCTCCCACGGTACCCACTGAGAAGCAATTGTTGAATCTGAAATGACCGCCAGAAGCTGAGTGCAATTCGTCATCTCTTTTCTAATGTGAGCGGCGAGATCCTCACCGTTCGCCTTTACGTACGGATCGATAACGTCAAGATAGCTTTCGATGCTGTGGTACCGTTTAAGCCTATCAGCGATGCGCGAGGCCACCATTGAGTCAGCTCGCTGGTGAGACAAGAATACTTTAATCATTCAAATTCTCTTATTTTCAACTAACCGGCGATAGTGTTCACCAAGAACCGTCAGCTTGCAGGATTTACTGTTCATCGCAGCATAATACATATGCGTTTCGCCAACTGGGAGCACCAAGTTGACGCGATTGTAGTTTTGAAGAACGGCGAAGATTTCGGCTTTCTCTGGATCGGGCGCCGAGCTGTCGGGCTCAAACGATGGGTCGAGTTGAACCTCATAAGTCGCTTCAGGAAATATTTCCGTCAGCCGTTGGAGATCGGCCAGCGTGATAGGCGGCTGAACCTTTTTCAGTGAAATGAATCTCTTAACGTTTGTCTTGAAAACGGGGCGCTGAGCCCAAGAGCCGAGAGACTGATCGATGTGGGCGTAAATGCTGCCCGGGGTAATTTCTCCTACGAGATTTGCTGCCGCGCCATTAAGGGCATCGATTAGAAGGGTTGTGAACACCCCGGCGCCATCTTTCTCACTGGCATATTGCTCTGCTGTCGAGGCCGTCAATATTGTGAGGCCATCTGATAGTTCGGCGATTGCCTGCTTGCCCGGCCTCTCCCCAGCGACCCCTGAATGGCAACTGTCAAGAATTATGACCTTATTGCTTGCAGCAGATTCATTGGCCCAGACAAGAAGATCTGAGAGTGGAATACCATCGTCTCCTGACCTAGAATCGCTCGCAATTAGATATCCGCCCGTTTCGGCTATGTGGCCATGGCCAGCAAAGTACAACAGCGCGATCTCGCCTGAGTGCGCGAATAGCTCCTTGATTTTCTCTCGAAGCTCTCCTCGTGTGACCTGCTCATTTGGGCCAGTACCGGTAAGCATCATCACATCGAAATTTAAAGTGCCGTCGCTGTTGCGTTCTAGGGCGCTTTTCACACCGTAAGCGTCATTGACGCATCCATACAAATTTCCGCCACCATCGTAATAATCGATCCCTACGATCAGAGCTTTTCTCATCACCATCTCCTAGCGGCAGTACAAATTCCAAATGCCCGTGACTACCGACGCGGAGTTCCAAGCGACAAATTCGTCAGCCGAGCGTCCCACTACGCTCGAAGTTCGCTGGGCACCCCTTAAATTTACGGCCAGAACCGGTTTGCCGTAGAAGGCTGCCCCCTCAATCTCTTTGCCGATCCATTTACTATAGTGTGCGTACATGCCTGTCGGGATCACGACGACATGGCTTCTGGCGATCTGTCTGTAGATTGCCTCTTTCAATGTTTTGTCATTTGGCGCGTTAAGGATCGGATCGGTTCGTGGGACGGAATAGTTCCTGAAATCGGCAACTGCTTGGCCAAACCGCCAATTTTGGTCAAAAACCCACTTGGCTAGAGTGTCGTAGTGCCCGGAATAAGACCACGAATGACTAATGAACACATGGATTTGATGCAGGCTCATTCGAAAACACCATACAGCTGTCGGTGACAATAAAACCGTTCTTCATTTCATAAGTATTATCTAGATATTTGGCGTTATTCCAAGAGCTCTCCATAGCATCGGTGTGACGCGATAGGATGCGTCTTCAGTAATTTGTACGGGTGACACCACAGCGTCGTTTCTATAGCTCGCGTAGAACGTTTCTTGTTTGCTGAGCTTCAGTTCTATCGCGCCAATTTTATAAAGAACGCTGATTATACAGGTGGCAAGCTCGAAGAGTTTTCTTGGATTTTCGCGTTTTAAGTACTGCGTCGCTTTTTCAAAGCACTCGTCCTTGAATTTATCGCTGCCTTCGAGTTCGGCAAGCTCTAGGCATACTTCGAGGAGCCGATCTCGAGCTGCCAGCTCACGCACATCATTTTTGCCGGTCTGGCGGCTAAGTAGCGAGATATACGCGTCAACTTTTGGATGAACAGAGCGCCATTCGATTTTTAACGCATCAAGACGCTTTCTGGAATAATCAGCTTCGACATCCGATATGGTTTTCTGCGAAATGCTGGTCGAGCCTGAAGCCTTATCGAGGATCTGATTTACGAAAAAAATTAGATCTCTTGGTCTCAGCAAGGTCCTCTCCGACAGATAGTCGAAACCCGCCAGAGAGCGAATTTTTTCGGGAAAAACATCATAGAAGGTGACGTTCGCTTTTCCGCTATATTGTCGCTTGAACATGTAGGATATTCGCTTATCCAGAAGAACTGCGAGAGATGCCCGGTCCCATTTCACCGTCGTGATGATGCCCTCGTATTTTTCAGGCTGCATGCCTTCAGACTCGATAGAGGCGATGGATTTCTCATAAACGTCTGATCGCAGCGCGACCAAGATTTTAACGTTGCGCAATTTTCGGAAATTTTTGACTGTTTCTATTAGAGATTGAATAAGTTTGTATTGAAGCACCGGATCCACCCAATCCAGATCAAGGTCGTCTACTAGTATGTAGAAGTGCCTTTGCTTGTTACTCATCAGATCGTTTAGGGCATCTATCGCTCTGTTCATGTCGCGCATCTGAAGCTGAGACACAGCGTGTTTAACTCTGCTCTGAATTTCGCGCTTCTCAGACCCAGAAATGCTCTGTGTAGCTGTGAGCGACGACTTTATCTGTGCTAACTTCTCAGCTCCGAGCGCACTTTCCAGTCCAGCTGACACCTTATCTTCGAAACCGCTCGATATCTCCTTGATGATTACATCCTGCTCTATCCAGAATGTCTTCTGATATTTCTCGAAGTATAATCGTGCGGGATTGCTTCTATCAAACAGATTGTCGATAGCAACCTCGAAGCTATTTCTGTCTTTAAAGTATTTCTTAATACTGTTGCTAAGGAATACGTGCTTCCAAAGTAACTGAAATAGCAGGTTTACATCGCAGCCCAATTCGATGATGAACCGAAGGATATTTGAGTTCGATATGTAATCGAATGCAACTTCTTTGGGGTCGATTCTTATCGTGTCATCTCTCGTGCGCTCAATCTGCCTGAGCACTGCGGTTTTCCCTGACCCCGTGCGCCCGAGGACAATCGACTTCGACGAGTCCATGTCCAGTAGCTGAGCATAAAAATCCTGCGCCACGAAACATTCGGCTAGGAAAGTTTCGTCATCCTCCGCGGAAATTTCTCCGACATGGACTCCCTGCCGATAGACAACGCCATTAATCATAACAGTTCCCAGCCGGTCGTTTCAATGCCAAGTTGCTGAAGAAGCTATGATGATTCTGGACGGAGGGTCTACTCTCGCACAGTAATCGTGCAACAAAATCTTTTAGGCGAACCCCTTCAGGATCCTGTACACCTGCATTCGCGAGCATCCGACACGTTTTGCGATTGCAGAAGCGCCTAAACCTCCGGAGTGAAGATTTATAATCAGGTCGTAGTTAAACCGGGCCTTCCCTCCCTTATAGGTGCCAAGTTTTTTTGCGCGTTCGATGCCTTCCCGTTGTCGTTCCTTGATGAAGCGGCGCTCCATTTGCGCGACCATACCAAGCACTGTCAGAATGACGTGGCCCATCTCCCCACGCGTGGAAACGTGGGGATCCAGCACAGTCACAAACGCGCCGCGCTGTTGACACTCGTGCACGATGTTCAGCACATCGCGAGTGTCCCGCCCCAGTCGATCAAGTCGGGTAACGACAAGCTCGTCACCTTGCCGCAAGAACTCAATGATAGTCGCCAGTTCGGTGCGACCTTCTCGACTGCCGCCCGACACCTTCTCCGAGCGGATAATCTCGCAACCTTCGCTTCGCAGGCGGTCGAGCTGAACCTGCAGATCTTGGTCGGTGGTACTGACGCGTGCGTAACCTATGCGGGCCATGTGTAACCTCAACGTTTAAAGTTGAGGCATAGCCTGTCACAAATAACCCGAGTCAACCCAGATGTTACATAAGTCGAAGATTGCAATCATGAGTATAATTTGGGTATACCCCCATGTTACTGGATTTAAGGTGTGCTATTGCTTTCGCGACTTCGTTTAAACATGTCGCCCCACTCGCAACCAGCGATCCGGCAATCGGCGACCGCGTAGCTTACCCGTAGCGAAGCGAGAGAGCTGATTGCCGGCCGAAACGCGGCTGAGCAAATCAGTCAGCGGTTGCCGAGCCCCCCGATGATTGCGCATCACCTCCTGCTTTCTATAACTGATGATCAGAACCAAGATTCTGATCATCAGTCAAAATCAGGAGGTCGTTAGTACTATTTCTCGTCAGATGGCGGCTCTGATGGCCTTCGGAGAAGAACGGGTAAACACACGTCCAGGTCGTGTGAGGCAAGGTGAGCGTAGCGCATCGTCATCT
>NZ_JAEUAN010000022.1 GCF_019511445.1 Aliirhizobium wenxiniae | reverse complement strand
AAACGAAATCAATCACCCCTGACAGCAACCAGGCTGGCGGAAATCGATCGAGCCCGCTGTCCGCGACTTAGCGAAATGCTTGTCCGCGACTTGCTGAAATCGCTGTCCCGATTCATCGAAATCCGCAACCGGACTAAAGCAGAACCTCCTGGGCATAAGCAAACGCGGCAACAACTACCTTCGACGATTGATCATTCATGGCGCAAGGTCATGCATGCTGCATCTCGATCGCGGTAAAGATCGCCTTGGCGTCTGGATCGATGCCTTACGGCTCAGGATGCATGTGGACAAGGTGACCGTTGCTCTAGCCGCTAAATTGGCGCGCATCGTGTGGGTCGTATTGACCAAACCTGGCGCCACGTACATGCGCCAAATTGCAGCTTAACCCCCCATCGCTTCTCTGGCCATCACGGCCAGACAGATTGCGAGGTTCGAGGGTGATGACGAAACAGTTGATCGGCATTCTGTAAATCCTGTCCGAAAGCGGGCCTCGTGCCCGAAGAAGCTATTGGGAAACAGGATGTGCGCATCTCATCAGGGCCTGGCTGCAACAGCAGTCCACTCGCGAGAGGCCGGATACATTTACGCAAACTGCAATCGTCAGAACCTAAAATCCTTGCAATGACAGGGCGGACCATACATTTCGGCGGATGACGTCCTGAAGCATCTCGCGATCCAATGTCAGATCGGCGACGATCTTCTTGAGCCTGGAATTCTCATCTTCCAAAGCCTTTAATCGGCGCATCTCGTCGGGCAGCAGCCCGGCGTACTTCTTGCGCCAATTGAAATAGGTCGCCTGGCTGATGCCCGCCTTGCGGCAAATCTCTGCCACCGGCACTCCGTCATCGCCCTGCTTCAGAATGAACGCCTTCTGGGCGTCCGAAAACTTCGATGCCTTCATCGCTTCCGCTCCTGTTCCCAGCCGGGAGTTTAACGCGGAAAACTCCAGTTATGAACGATCCAGTTTTTGGGGATCAGAGCACCTTGTGTCCGTGGTCCACGCCCTCTTGCTCAGCACCGTTTATCGAGGGCGCGCCCAGATGGGCAACGCGCAGAGCGTGTTGCAACTCAACCTCACCCATGAGCGGCTAGAAGGTTCGTTTAAACGCCCCGACGAAAACAAGGCGCTCGAAGGCTGGGAGAGCTTGAAGGAAAACTTTGGTCACATGCTCCCCGGCGACACGAACGACTTGTGGATTTGGCTGATGGATCAGCAGCGCGATCAGCTTTTGAACCTGATGGCCTTTGCCGCTGCCCACTCCGTTAACGCCGTCGAACTGAAATATTCGGGCGACCGGAAACAGGCTTTCGCCTATGCCGACCAGCTTGGCCAAGCTCTCAATGTGAACATGGGCGACTAGTTCACCCCGACCGTCGAGAGCTATTTCAGCCACATAAATCGCCAGAGCATCGGCGCGGCGGTGGCCGAGGTTTGCGGAACTGACTTTGCCGAGGGCGTTTCCAGCATGAAGAAGGCCGACGCCGCCGAGTTTGCCGTGAAGTCCATCAAAGGCAGTGATGGCTCCCGCCATATATTCGGATCGCCACGACCACCGAAGTACATTGCGACGACGATCAACAGTTCCCTGCGGCGGCCGAATAGTCGACCGCGCAGTCCCGGCCACGTTGCTCCTTTACGTGGCCGGGTCCCCCTTCGCTAGGGTATCGGCCTTGCAACGCGACCCGGCCTTGACCACATGTTGTAGTGTTGGCATTATGGACAACATGAATGCGCAGAAGATAACCGAACACCGCAGCGTTGAAGACGATGGCAGCATCATCCAGTTTGTCATCTGGAAAGTACCAACGCCAGTCCCGCCGACAGAGCATGGGTTCAAATACCGGATGGTCTATGTTCGCGAAGGCCACCGGGTAGTCGGCTTCGACAACGAGCGCGGCAAAGGTGACCATATACATTTGGACGGTGAGGAATATCCTTACAGGTTCACCACACTGGATCAGCTTATCGAGGACTTTATGTCCGAGATCGAAAAACGGAGGCAGTCATGAGAACTCTAACGATCACGACAAATCCAGATTGGAAGTCTGCCCTGCGTGCTGCTGGGCAACGGGCGTCGAAGGGGATCGCCACTGGCGAGTACCAAGGTGAAACTTTGAATTTCGAGACGCCGGGTTCATTCTTTTCCCGGCTGACGGAAAACCGCTGGCAGTTGCTCAACGAGCTGTTGGGCAGTGGCACGGTCGGAGTTCGTGAGCTAGCCCGCAGGCTAGGCCGGGATGTGAAGCGTGTTCACGCAGACGCCGCCGTTCTGGTGGAGCTTGGGCTGATCGAGAAAGACGAGAATGGTGCGCTCGCCTGCCCTTTCGGTAACATTCATGTTGATATGGTGATGACCCAGACCAAGCGCGTGGCATGAGGTTGAACGGATTTGCGAACTAGGGGAGCCCATGCCCCTCCCCTCGTGCTCCCCTTCCCGCCACCTCAGCAGGGAGACGAAGCGCTGGCGAGGATATGCAAAAAGGGATATTATAATATCCTCGAAAGGATATGCTTCCATGCCGCTTTATGTGAAAGACCCGGAAGTCGACAAGCTGACGGCGGAACTCGTCGCTCTTACGAAGACGAGCAAGGTGGATGCCGTGAAGGACGCGCTTAAGGAGGCGATCGCCAGCCGTAAGGCTAGATTGCCGATTCGTGAGCGTCTTGCCAAGACCCTTGCAATGGCAGAGGCCGCTGGCCCGTTTCATCCCGGCGATCACAAGCAGGAAACCGATGAAATGTGGGGCGAGGAAGACTGATGCTGTTTATTGACGCCTCGGTGGCCGTCGCGATCATTACCAGGGAAGCCGATGCGATAGCTCTGATGGACCGATTGGAGAGGGAAGGCGGCCCATTCTACGTCTCGGCCGTGATGAGGCTTGAGGCCACGCTTTCCGTCGCTCGGCGGCTTGCGGGTAAGGACAATCCGACGACACCGGAAATGTTCTCGACTGCGCGCCGTCTTGTCGAGCAATTCATATTCGACCTCGGGGCCCGCGAGGTGCCGGTATCTGGCGACATAGGCACCAAGGCGGTCGAGGCCGCGGAGCAATTTGGAAAGATCGTGAACCATGCGGCCAAGCTGAACCTTGGTGACTGCTTTAGCTACGCATGTGCGAGGGCCTATCGCACGAAGGTCGCCTATAAAGGCGACGACTTCATCCACACCGACATTGGTTGGCAAACGCATTGATTGAACTAATAGGATTCAAACGACCGCGCAGGATCGTGATTTATATGGCTCGCTAGCCGAGCCCGACTGCAGACGACTTGCAGAGGCACCACCGCATCTGGCTATATAACTGGAAATATCAGGAGGGTCCGATGGTCAGCTCCCAGACACGCGCAATTCAGAACTATAGAAGCCGCTTAAGCGACCGCGGCCTCGCTCGTTTTGAGGTACTTGGGCGTGATAGATCGCGGTCTAATTAGACTACTTGCGCGCAAATTGGCAGAAGATGGCCCGGAAGCAGCCAATCTGCGTACTGTTGTCAGCGAAACGCTTGCCGGAGAGCCGCCTAAAAAGGGTGGTATTCTCGCGGCTCTCCGCCGGTCGCCGATGGTCGGAGCCGATCTCGATACAACCCGTTCACGCGAGGAAGGTCGAGCGATAGATCTGTGATGCGCTACTTGCTCGACACCAAAACCTGAGAAATATCACCAAATCAGAGCCTTCGACGTCACTGATGACATGGATGGCAGAACAAGCCGACGATGATTTGTGCATCGCTTCGCTTACCGTCGCCTAGATAAAACGAGGAATACTTGAGAAGCCGGCGGGAAAGACGCGAGCCGCCCTCGAAGCCTGGTTTGCAGGCAATGAAGGCCCGCAATCGCTCTTTGCTGGTCGCATCCTTCCGTTCGATGAAAAAGGCAGCTCTGATCTGGGGCGAGCTAATGGCACACGGAAAGGCGACCGGCCGCCGTCGGAGTGCCTTGAGCATGATCGTAGCTGCCATTGCGCAATCCAACAGCTGCATCGTTGTCACCGACAATGAGCGAGATTTTCAGAGGATCGACATTATCAATCCCCATCGTGCGACCGTAATCTAAGTCAGTCGTCAGGATTTAAAGCTCTTGACTGGATCAGAACCAACGAACGAGTTGGCACCTATTCATGATTTTCTGGTGGATACCCTTGCAGGACGATTCTAGCGGTGCGAAGCCGGCCTACTCAGCGCATGTTCCAAGGATTGGCATCATCGCCTTGACGTGCCCATCGATGCGTTCCAGCACTTTGTGGGGAACATAAGCCCGTTCTGGTAAGGACCACCAAAACCTGTCGACCTGGCCCACAATTTCGGTCACCGCTCTGAGGACTGCAGCTTCGGGCAATTGTGCCCGATTGGCAAATGCTTTCCATCTCTGGGCATTCATCGCCTTGAATGAGCGCTCGCCAGCAAGCGACAGCGCCATTGCGTCAGCTGGAATATACGGGATTGTTGAGAGTACGTCGTAAACTGGGGCGATCGCTGGTTTGTCGCCCACACCACCGTAGGTCACGGAGCAGTTTTTGAGATGCATATCGCCGTTACCAGTCATGACGGCGAAAGCCAGCCGTCGTACGAATTCGAGCGAGGTCGCCGTTGAGACGGCGATTGCGAGCGCTTTGGCGATGTCATGATACGCCGCCCCTTCGTATTTTCGGGAAGGATAGATACCAAATACCTGGGCGAAATCCTCCATGTGGATACGCTCACCGTTGGCCTCACGATCGAACCGCTTGACCAACAGGACTTTGCCATCTGACAGCGTCGCAAATTCTTCCGGAATGCCCTCAAAATCGGATTGTTCGACGAGTTCGCGCTCCGGCACGTCCATCCCGATGGCTTCGGCCAAGGCGAGTTGAGCGTATTCGTTCTCGGAGACGCCGGGGAAAGATGTCGAGGGGAACTTGGCAATGTACGAACCCTGCTCGTCGCCGAGCGGGATGGTCAGCCCTCCACCCTTGCCTGTGTTCTTGATGACAGAGAGCTTCATCTGGACACCTGCCAGAGAAAACCGGGCTTTTGGTCTGGGGCGCGAACGCGCATCGACAGAAGCAACGGCGCCTACGCTCGGCGCGACACGAACGGCTCCGGGCAGATCCGAACCAAGCGCGACAAGGAGATCGAAGTCGTTTCCGGCCCGGACACTGCCTGCGTGGTGCTTCTCCATCGCTTCGCGCAGCTTGTCTTCCGGCAGAAGATTGGCAAAGAACGCAGGCAGTGCTCTGGCTACTGGCTTCGGATCTTTGCGGAGACCACCGGTGGCTGAACGAAAAGACAGGCTGAGCACAGGGAACCCGCCAGTGGCACGATAGCTGTCCTCGAAGCTGAATGCGGTAAAGTCGCCAGGGGTCCTGACGATCGTCCCAATTTTCAGACCATTTAGGAATACCTCGAGAGACGAAATAGACTCCGGATGAACCGGAACATCAGTCATGATCGTCGCTCTCCGGGCTGACAGCAAAGGCTGGTAGATCATCATCGTCATCATGAGGCTTTAGGAGAGCATTGACTGCCGGGGCGATCGCTTTCGGAATGAGAATGAGCTCCAGACCAAGCGCGCGCGCGATGTTTATCAATGTCGTAACGCGGGCAGCAGCGCTCCCGACCTCGATTTCGCGATACCTCGGGCGCGAGATGCCCGCCATATCGGCAACCTGCTCCTGTGTGAGTTGAAGATCCTTGCGGGCCGCCTTTAATAGGCTACCAATTTCCAAGAGAGGATTTGACATATCGTCGACACCGATACCCAGACAGATCATTTTCTGTTAAAAGAAATGTGCGCGGCTCTTTTGTCAAGTATTCGGATTTCAAATTGATCTGTTTACATATCTCTTAGTCCAGAATGAGCCCCAAGGGATCACTATCGCGAGGCGCTAACCACTGTAGTTGAGTCCTAGTCCGCACAGCGACAGGTATGATTTTACTAAAATGCGATACCCTATTTCCGCTCGCCCTAGGCGTTGGCGCCGAGAGAAACCATAATGTCGTAGGTGGGACGCAGGCGCGTCAGCTTGGGGAGGAGGGGTCACGGCTGGTTGTTTCAACGGGCGCAGATACCGGCTGTAATAGAGTTCCAGGAATTTCGAGCGGAATGCGGGAAGCTGACCTTGACGGGGCACTGGCCCGAGCAGACCTTGCACGACCAGCATCGATGCAGCCTACAACTCGACCACGTTCTACGAAGCTTGGCGGACCGTTATTCAACGCTACGGGATAGCGGTGCAATCAAGGGCTTGCTGCCGCCTGGCCCGCATAACTTGCAGGTAATCCTTGCGACGCAAATTTTGAAGCAAACCGGCTCATACGAGCAGGCGAGTTTGCCATTCAGGAGACGCCCGATGTCGTGCAACAGCACTACGGTCGCTTTCTACCGCAAGACAAGGCTGCGTTGGCAGCCAAAATCCTTAGTCAAGTTGGGAAGCTGCGTAAAATCGCATGAGATGCTCGGCTCGGATGTAAACCACGGCCTACTTTCGAGCCGCACTCGTTGTTTCAATCTTGAAGAGAATCGAACCAGCGCCCTGCAATTCTTAAGGCTTAAGGCGACCCGAGGATTAATAACTTCAATCCGGCTGCCTCGAACGGGCTGGTATGTCACGGGCATAGAAGCAATTCCGAAACGAAGTTCGGCAATTGAGATCGCTTAGATGAAGAGCGTCTCGATTGCCTGTGCATACAACCAAGTCAGCACAATGATATCAGTGGGCTGGCTTCCAAGGCTCAGAAATTACATTAGTGTCTAGCAAGATCATTCGAAAGTCATCGGTTCTGCCGGCGTCTTGTCGCGCTGTTGTTGCAGCGCTTAAACATCGCTGTCTGACAATTCGGCGTCACAGTCGATGGAAGCGAGCAATGATCCGAGCTTTACGCGTCTAGTTGGGCGGACCGCGGCTTCAAGAATGTCACGAATTTCGGCTTCAGTGCCACGTCCGTGGTGAGCTGCTCGTGCATGCAACGCTCGATGGGTTTCACCAGAGATGTTTCGAATGGTGACCGCTGCCATGACCGTAATCCTATTAGTCGTCTCGCTGCGCTATCAATGCAACCAAAATGATGTCGCTCTTCAAGCTGCGCTGCGAGGAGGAACTAAGACCTCATTTTGAAATTACTGCCGGAAAACGGACCACCGACCCGCAATCATTTTCTTTTGAAAGCTCTGTATTCCACGATTATTGCGGTGGGTCGGATCCATAATCGCAGAGCCTTCCGCCTGCAGATATCAGATCCTCAACGGTATCAACGTCTTTCAACGCAGCATTCCCAAGGTCGATCATCCTAACCGAAGCCTTTTGTTGTTGAAGCATCTCTTTGGCTCCATGGTCGCCATCCAGCTTGCGCACATGGCTGAACAATGCGGATGGCACTATAACCGGGTGTCCGGGCGTTTTCCCGTCGGAGCCGCGCACGATCACGTCTTGGCTCGATTGAAACGCGGCTAAGAGCTTGTTGATATGAGCCGTGGTGATCTTTGGCATATCGGCAAGCATGACCAGAATCCCACCAAAATCTGCGAGAAACTCATGTCTAAAACCCCAGGCTAGCGATGTGCCCATCCCCTGCAGGAAATTTGGGTTGTACGTGGTAAAGAGCGGCAGACCATGTAGCGCCATTCCCACCTCGGACCATCGGTGTCCAGTCACGACAACCACAGACCCAAGGTCAGAACGTAGCATCGTCTCCGCGGATTTCCGCACTAGCGGAATACGATCGAACTCGGCCAGAAGCTTGTGACAACCTTCCGGCATCCGGCTCGATCGACCCGCCGCCAAAAGCAAACCGCCAACAGTTTTCATCGCTACTCCTACTCCTCGTCAGCCACCGTCATGGAAATGTCTCCAGCCGAGCAGCAGCGATATCAGCCAGAACAGAAAGGGCGAGAGACGTCGAATCTCTTGTCGGGCCGAACAAACCAATGGGTGCTTTAATCCGATCAAAGGCTTCTGAAGAAACGCCATTCGATTTGAGGCGATCGATGCGCCGCCGATGCGTGCGCGTGCTCCCAAGAGCGCCGATGTAGAAAGCGGGGGACGTAAGAGCCTTGCTCAAGAGGTCTTCCTCGTGGTCGAGGTCGTGATGTAACAGTACCACCGCTGTAAACGCATCTATAGCCGTCGCCTGCGATAAGGAGCGCGAGCCCACAAGTGTTAGGTCGTAACCTGACGCTTCCACCAGACGACGCACAGCCTCCGCCTCCCCCGTTTGGCCGGAGATCACGACACGTGTGACAGGCCGATAAACGCAGATGAAATCCTTGCCGCGCCATCCCGATCGAACGGGGACCTGGTCGAAGCGCACAAGACTCTCCGTATCCGGGCTGTAACTCAAGGCCAACGACTTACGCCCAGCCAACTCGCCCAAAACGTCCTTCAGCACATTCGTATCGCGCAAGACATGAATAGCGATAGTGATGCCGCCGCCACAGGGTAGAGCAATGTCGAAGAACGGCGAACCTTCTCCGAATTTGACGATGCGATCACGATCCTCGGCGATCGCCTCCAGAGCCTCTGCTGCTACGGCGGCTTCAACGCAGCCGCCTGACAGATAGCCGCAATACCGGCCATCGGATGCAACGGCGACATGGGCGCCAAGAGCACGCGCAGCCCCGCCTCGTATCTCCACCAGTGTTGCAAGAGCAGCTCTACCTAACTGCGAGGCCTCGATAGCAAAGCCAAGGATATCAGCTTGATTATCGACGGAACTGACCCGGACGGGGCTTGGCATCAAGTTTATCGGGGCATCTTTCAAGTCGGATCCTCGGAAGAACGGGCGGTGGCCATGTGAGGCTAACTCATACGATCATGCTACGTTGGGCAGTTCGTCGATTAGCTTGTCGAGCGTGATCGGGTAATGTCGAACGCGAATGCCGGTTGCGTTGTAGATCGCGTTGGCGATGGCGGCGGAGACACCGCATAACCCGAGTTCGCCCACTCCCTTTGCCTTCATCGGCGATGAGTATGGGTCTGTCTCATCCATGAAAATCACTTCCTGATGCGGAATATCCGCGTGGACAGGAACCTCATAGCCTGCGAGATCGTGATTGACGAAGAACCCATGTCGGGTATCGACCGCAAGCTCTTCCGACAATGCACCACCCGCGCCCATCGTCATTGCACCGATGACCTGGCTGCGGGCGGTGATTGGATTGAGGATGCGGCCGGCTGCGCAGACGGCCAGCATGCGACGGATACGCGTCTCACCGGTGGCGACATCAACGCCGACCTCGACGAAATGTCCGCCAAAGGTTGATTGCTGGTGCGTCTTGGTAAGCTCTCCCCACTCGATGGTATCTTCGCCAACAAGGCCGTCTACGCCTGCGGCTTCGGCCAGACGGACAACCCGGTTGCCGGACTTGACCTCACCATCCTCGAACAGAACGTCGGCCGAATTGAACCCAAGCTTGCTGGCGATTGCCTCGCGAAGCTTGACGCATGCGGCGTAAACGCCGGAGGTTGCAGAATTGGCACCGAATTGACCGCCGGATCCCGCCGAGACGGGAAATCTTGAATCACCAAGCTGGACAGCCACCCTATCGACACCGACGCCCATCATCTCGGCGGCGGTCTGGGCGATGATTGTGTAACTGCCGGTGCCGATATCCGTCATGTCGGTCTCGACTGTGACGATACCATCCTTATCAAGCTTCACCCGCGCGCCGGACGGCATGACGAGGTTGTTGCGGAACGCAGCCGCGACCCCCATGCCAATCATCCAGTTTCCCTCGCGCCGTGTCGCAGGATTTTTCCGCTGGTCCCAACCGAACTTTTCGGCACCAAGTTTCAGACAGCCGATGAGATCGCGATGAGAAAATGGACGCTCCGGGTTTTCCGGATCGACCAAGGTATCATTCTTGATGCGAAACTCGATCGGATCCATGCCGAGTTTTTCCGACATCTCATCGATGGCGATTTCGAGCGCCATCAAGCCGGGAGCCTCGCCTGGCGCACGCATGGCATTGCCCTCCGGCAGATCAAGCGTCGCCAGCTTCATGGCGGTCATCCGGTTTTCACCAGCATAAAGCAGACGCGTCTGCATTACCGCCGTCTCCGGCCCGCCACCCGGCAGATCGCCTGACCAACTTTCGTGCCCAATCGCCGTGATCTTGCCGTCACGTTCGGCGCCGATGCGAATGCGCTGAATCGTGGCTGGACGGTGGGTCGTGTTGTTCGAGATCATCGGACGCGGGAGCGCGACCTTGACCGGCCGTCCGACCGCGTTGGCGGCAAATGCTGCCAGCACCGCATCGACGCGCAGAAACAGTTTGCCACCGAAGCCGCCGCCGATGAACGGTGACATCAGATGCACCTTTTCCTTATCCATGCCGAGCGTGATGGCGAAATCCGAACGCCACCAGTCAATCATCTGACTGGACGTCCAGACCGTGACCTCATCGCCGTCCCATGCAGCAATAGATGCATGCGGCTCCATCATCGCATGCGACTGATCCGGGGTGGTGTATTCGGCATCCAACGTCACGGCGGCTGTAGAAAAAGCCGCCTCGAAATCCCCAACCGAGCTCTCCGGCTCGGTCGAAGGATCAGGCGTTTTAGCATTGGCCATCTCAGCCCTGAGATCGAATGCGCCCTTTTCCGGCACATAGTCGACCTTGAGCAGTGCGGCTGCAGCACGCGCCTGCTCGAATGTTTCTGCAACAACGACGGCGACTACCTGATGGTAGTGTTGAATCACACTGCCGCCGAACAGATTGGCGGTGTTCAGCTTGCCCTTTTGCAGGTTGCCGACATCGAGCGCGGTGACGATGCCGAGAACGCCGGGTGCCTTCTTGGCGGCAGCACTGTCGATCGATGTGATCTGTCCTTTCGCAATGGCGGAGCCGACCGGATAGCCGTAGGCATAGGGCAGGTTGGGATCGTGCCACTCGTAGGCATATCTCGCGCGACCCGTGGTCTTCAGCTCGCCGTCGATCCTTTGAACGGGCTTGCCAACGACCTTGAGCTGGTCGATCGGATTGGTCGTTGCTGGTTTTTCGAACTGCATGATTTATCCCTTCGCCTCTGACAGAACGGCGCCAAGCGTGCGCTCGGTCAGGCTGATCTTGAACCTGTTCTGCTCGGTCGGGCGGGCATCGGCCAGCAGCGCCGATGTCATGGCGTGCGCGCCTTTCGGCAGTTCGGCTTCCGCAGCCTCGATGCGCCACGGTTTGTGGGCGACGCCGCCAACAGCGACCTTGCCACTACCATCGGGCTGAATGACGGCTGCGACAGATACCAGCGCAAACGCATAGGAGGCACGGTCACGAACCTTGCGGTAAATCTGCTTTCCGCCGACCGGCGATGGCAGAACAACGCTGGTGATGAACTCGCCGTGCTCCAGCGCGGATTCGATATGCGGGGTGTCGCCCGGCAGGCGATGGAAGTCGGCGATCGGGATTGTGCGCTTCGCACCGTCGGTCTTGACGGTTTCCACTACCGCGTCCAGAGCTCGCATCGCCACCGCCATGTCGCTTGGGTGGGTGGCTAGACAAGCCTCGCTCACACCGACCACACCAAGCTGGCGGGTAATCCCGCCAATGGCGGAACAGCCGCTGCCGGGGTTCCGCTTGTTGCAAGCCTGGTTGGGATCGTAGAAGTAGGGACAGCGCGTCCGCTGGAGCAGATTGCCGGCAGTCGTCGCCTTGTTGCGCAGTTGCCCTGATGCCCCTGCAACAAGCGCGCGGGACAGAAGCCCATAGTCGCGCCGGACCGTCCCATCCGCTGCGAGATCGGTGTTGCGGACCAGCGCGCCGATACGCAAGCCGTCATCCTGCGTTTTCTCGATCGTATCGAGGCCGAGGCCATTCACATCAATGAGATGCGAAGGCTTTTCGATCTCAAGCTTCATCAGGTCAAGAAGATTGGTACCGCCGGCGATGAACTTTGCATCAGGATTTTGCGCTGCCGCGCCTGCCGCAGCCTCGACCGACGAGGCCCTTTCATAGGTAAACGCTCTCATGCCGGCTCTCCTGCAACTTCTTGGATCGCATCCAGAATGTTCGAGTATGCTCCGCACCGACAGAGGTTGCCGCTCATGCGTTCGCGGATTTCATCGGAGGTAACGGTGGCGTTCTGCGTGAGACTTTCTGTGACGTGGCTTGGAATGTTGGCCTTGATCTCCTCAAGCACCGCCACGGAGGAACAGATCTGTCCTGGCGTACAGTAACCGCATTGAAATCCATCATGCTTGACGAATGCGGCCTGCATCGGATGAAGATTGCCGGGTTGGCCGAGGCCTTCGATGGTGGTGATCGTGTCGCCCTCATGCATGACAGCGAGTGACAGACATGAATTGATGCGGCGACCATCAACAATCACTGTGCAGGCGCCACACTGGCCGTGGTCGCAGCCTTTCTTCGTTCCCGTCAAATGCAAGTGCTCTCGCAATGCGTCGAGCAGCGTGGTGCGATTGTCCAAGGTCAGATGCTGTGTCTCTCCGTTGACCTCGAAGGCCACGTCCGTTGTGTTCTGCAAGGCTTTTCCCCTTGTGTCTGCCGCCCGTACACCCGTCGCGGCTCCAGCGACCGCTACTGTCGCGGCCGAGGACACAAGCAGTTCTCTTCGGGAAAGTTCCAATTGAATTGGTGTTTGCATCGCAACCTCCTGGCTAATGGCATCTTCATATGAGTTGAGACAGCCTCGACGTCGAAGTCAGATAGAGCCTTAATCGAGCGAGATTACCCCTGCAAAACCGCATGCACCTATTAGCGTAGCGCATGAATACGCTTCGGCCTTGCAGCCTGCGCAGAGAGAAACTGTCGTCCGCAAACTTGATAGAGCGCAAGAATGCTTCGCCGGTGGATGCACGAGGCAGGACAATACTACCAGCAGATATGCCGACCCACCGATCATGCCCTTCATGGACGCATTGGTCATCGCAAGCTGGTCGGATCAATAATTTCGCGCGCGGTGCACGGCATCATAGCAATTGGCAAGGCGAGGATGACACTGAATGGCAAATTGATTAGTCCGTCTCCGAGTGACCTGATCCCGGTGCGGCATCCCAGAGCGGCTCGATACATCATACCCGTCTTTTGACACGGCAGTGGAAGGCGGATCCGGTCGCGGGACTGGTTTTCTGATATCTGCAAATTGGCTATTTATTGCGGCAATCACAGGGTATTTGTCGAAGCGACCCCACCTCTGTTGTAGTCTGTTCATTGAAGGCACGTCAGAGCCACCATATTTGTGCTCCATGAGCGATTGTGAAGACACTAACATTGAACTTCTAGCCACCTGGTCGCTTTCTCCGGCGGTGACGCTTGGATCTGCAGTACGTGCCAAAGGCATTTTGCAAGAAATCCAGGCTCGGCTTCCTGCCACGGCGAGAAAAGCAGTTGTCCTTGACGGAAACGCGATCAGGCTTGTGATGTCTGCGGCGGAGAAGACGGCTTTCACAAGGGCGGCGGCCATTGCTTCCAGCATTGTGGCAGAAGCTGAGGCCCTTCCCATTATTCCGCGCGAGATACAGGACATCCTCGCAATCACAGCCAGCGAGCGGCGTCGATGGCTGGCAGATGGACGCTTGGTCAGTGCCGGTACGAGAACCGTTCGCCTTGCCGGCCGCGCTCGCCAGATCACGTTTCATGTGTTCAATCCAAAAGTGGTGGAAGACCTCCTTGATCGGGGGGCAGTCGATGAGTGGCGGGTCGAGGATGCCGAAGCGACGGCCGAGAAGCGCCAACGAGCTGCTTACGAAACAAGACTCAAGCGGCAGTCAAAGAAAAATGAAAAAGCAAAAAGCAAAGCGGTCACTTTCGTGAACGAGGATACCGATCATCTTTCAGGCTGGGCAGATTTCGACCGCGACGGACTTCTCAAATAAGCGATATCGTTGAAGAAATGCTTGGCGATCACCAAGGCGATGAAGCGTAGGAACAACCACGCAGTTGTTTCGGTTACGACCTAGTCAATTTGCAAAGGACGGAGAAGGATGTCGATCGCTCGTATACGCGTCATTGATCTAGAGACCGGCGGCAATGGAGCGAATGATGTCTGCGAACTAGGCTGGCAAGATGTCGTTTTGTGCGACGATGGTGATTGGGTGGTCAACGAGGAAAGAGGTGCAGTGTTCGTCAATCCCGGCCGCCCGATTTCTCCTGACATGATGGCGATCCATCATATCCTCAATGAACAGGTCGCCGATGCACCCTACTGGAAAGATATCGCACCGACAGTTCTACGTCCTGGCGGAGGGATGAGTGCTCTGGCTGCGCATCGCGCGGCCTTCGAACAGCGATATTGTACCCCGCGGCTTACAGGCGGCGTACCATGGATATGCACATGGAAATGTGCGCTCCGTGTTTGGCCGGAACTACCGCGTTTCTCCAATCAGATGCTACGTTACCAGCGGATGCCAGAAGGCCTCGTTCACGAGATTGGGCTTCCGGCGCATCGAGCCATGCCGGATGCCTATGTGACGGCCCATCACTTGCGAGATCTGCTCAATGCCGCGTCGCTAAAGCAACTATTGGCATGGAGCGCTGAGCCAGGTCTTCTCCCGCGGGTGCCCACGGGATTGCATCGCGGAAAAGGATGGGACCGCCTAACCACGGATGTGCTGAACGCATTTCTGCAAGATCGGGACATCGACGTACGCTTCACTGCCCAAACCGAGCTGTCGAAAAGAGGAGAGATTGAGCACCAAGACCATATCGAGCCGCTCCAGAAGGCATTTTTGTAATGGGGAAAGCCTTATCCCGAGACGCTGGATTGACGCTATTTCGTTGTTCGTTGCAGGCTATGGCGCAGAACCAACCCAACGCTTGAGGCTCAAACCAGAGACAAATTCGCAAGGGAGTTATCGTCAGGAAGACGAGCTGTAAGGTCAGCGGAGGGCGACCCGGAGGACTTGGCCCAGGCGCGCCGGCGCGTAGACAAAGCGAAGGTCGCGCTCGGTGAGCGTAGCCCTGTCTGGTGGAAGGATGGCGACCCCGACCTCAGTCGCCATCTTGTCAAAACACGATTTTCACGAATTGGATCCGCCGACTTCGCCGCGTCTTGAGCGAGACGGGCATCTCGCAAACCAATACCGCTTGTCACTTGTCGGCGGCCGGCCAGTCGTCGGCAGGCTCATCAAGGACGATCTCTGACGGCGCATCAGCCGGATCCGGATCGCTCGCGTTGGCTACCTTTAGCTCTTCAATCGTCTTGGTCATTTCGGCAAAAACGTCCGACTGCTTTGCACCTGCCGTAACCGCACGATCGACCAGTTGCTCCAGGTCGTCTGAAATTCGTCCACGCCAATCATCCATATTGCTTTCCTTTGACCATTTATCTTGGGTGAGCCACGGCAGTTTTCGACCAATATTACAGGCCCGACACCCTCATGGCTCCGAGATCACCCATGCTGCGCTGGACTGCGGCTAAGCGGTCTGCGGCGATATCGACCGACACTTCAATATCGCCCATGATCGGTGCGTCCGTCCGCACATCTCCTGAAGATGAAACGTCTCCACCCGACGGCACTGAACCGGCCGAGTTTTCATCATTCGCTGACTGAACGAAAATATCCGGTCGAGGGATCCCATGTTTCTGGACCAGATGCTCGACGGCAAGATTAGCTGCCTCGCGGGTTTCAAATATCGCGCGGACTGTGGTGGTACTGCTGTCAGACATAGTCTCGCTCCTTGGTGGTGATTTAGGGTGAACTAGCGACACCAGCATTGGTTTCGGTAATTTCCAGATTGAATGTCTTCGCGGCTCACTCTCGCAGTAGGCCAGCACTTTTCGCGGCAATCCTGAAAGCCGCGGCGGCGCTATCGCCTGGAATTGCACCTGAGACTGCCCGGAGGCATACTTTTTTAGCGGTACCTACATCGGGCCCGCCTTTGGGAAAGTCGATAGCCAAGGACGCGACGGCCTCTCGGGTATTCCTGATGCATTTCAGATCACCCGCAGCGCCTGTTTTGATCTCTACGGGGTGTTCCCAAAGTTCAGTCATGATTCTTCCAGTGCGGAGGCGTTTTAACAGAATGCGATCAGTCGATCACAGACACGAGTCTACCCATAACCCGAGCAGTCATCAGATTGTTCCCGCCTCATTCTCGCTCGCGGAGCAAGGAGCCTGGTGCTCAGTTTGAACTCAAGCATGAGTCATCGCGGAACATTGTCGGTGCGAGATGTTTTCCTCTCGACAAGTATTCGTTCTCGCCAGTCCAATGCGCGATTGGCCCGTAGTCATCTCATGCCCCTTCTGGAGCTTTTTGTAGCAGACTACATCAGCAACCCAGATGGCTAAGGCCCTGCGGGAGGCTGAGGATCGCTGAAATCGATTGCTCGCATTTACGGCGAGAGAAAGTCGTCAGCCGCTTTCCTGGAGACGGTTGCCCAGCAGAACAAACCGGGCGGCTACATGTGTGTTCCTTGCGCTTGGCCGAAGCCGACGAACTATCACCCCTTCGAATTCTGTGAGAACGGCGCAAAGGCGATGATGTGAGAGCTTACAAACGCCCCTGCACGCCCGACGTTTGGAATGGGCATACCGCGACGGAACTTAAATCGTGGAAGGAATATGTTGTACGCCATCGATCACCATGACGAGTTATCGAAAACGCCAGCGGCTAAGCATCCCTGTTAGGGTCGTCGCGTGATGAGATGCATTGAGAGGTGGGTTTAACCTACCCGACGGTCGCTGCATCAATCGCAGCGCGTCAAAGAAAGAGGCCCCGCAAAAGCGAGGCCTCATTCCCTTGACTTTTACGGCCACTACATCCGTGTCGGCGGAAGGCCATAATAATCGTCGATCCGTCGATCGTTCGCACGATACCAGGAGTCGTCATCCAGATCAGCATAGCGCGGCGCGCCGGTGATCTGGTCCTTGGTGAGGTCAATCCGATAGCCATCGAGACCTTCGTCATAGGTCAGCTTTTCCCAAGGCAGTGGATAGTAATCATCACCGATCCCCAGGAAGCCACCGAAGCTAAGCACCGCGTAGGCCACTTGTCCACCCTGCTTCTCCAAGAGAAGACGCTGGATAGAGCCGATACGCTTTCCGTCGGCGCCATAGACCTTCGTGCCTTCGACCTTGTCGCTTGCGATCAATGAGAGTGTATCCTTGACGTAAGGATCCTGACCGGTCACGCGATTTTCCTGATTCAGCATATTTGCCTCCTCTTCGTTGGTTTCAGGTACGTGGAAGAAACGACAGGACTGAAGCGTTTGTTCCGAGCAAATCGGTTCAGGTCGACGTTCGCTCAGCCCTGTGACCATTTGCGGACCGCGACATATCTGCAGCCAGTTGCTCGTGCGATCAGAATTGTTTCCCAAGCCATCGCGACGATGCTCAATGCGACCGGCCACCCCTGACCAAGCCAGATGGCATCGACAATGAGGAATGTGATCAAGGTTCCGGCGTAAGGCGATTGCGAGGGATTTTATCGATCGTCCTTTCAATTGGCTGTGCATCTACGGAACGCAAAATGGATTGAGGGTTGTCCGGTACCGCACTATCGCAGAATGCGACGTCACCAGGTGGAACATTTGTCAGCATCAATGCTTAGCATCGTCAGTCCCAAGCAGCGGATAAACGCCGCGGCGTCCCAATGAGGTTGAGAGCGCTATGACATACGACCCAAATTTCAGGTCACCCGCACGCGGTGAGGACCTGGGAACCAAGGAACCGGGCATTTCTGTACCGGCTGAAAGCTCGTCGACGTTAGTTTCCGGTCCGGCTGACACTTCGGATGCGCCACGTGTCGATCAGGCGCTGAGTTCCGTTCTTGAACATCGTAATGACCCTTATGTTGAGCCTAGGGAGACACTGTCGGCACTGCAAGAAGAGGTCGGTAGTTTTCGGTATCGCGCATCGGACGAAGTACGCTTTCAGATTCGCAAGAATCCCTGGCAGTCAGTCGGGATTGCGGTCTTCGTCGGATTCCTGTTCGGGATCACCCGATAGGCCCACACTCAAGGGGGTGGCGCCGACTGGAGCTCGATGGCGAGATAAAGCATGTCAGCGTTCCTGGTACGCTGGCGTACGGGAACCGTTCACTCGCACCGAACATTCCACGCTGTCATCGGTGCGGCGCGCGGTCCGCACCTCTTGCAACATCTAAAAACGATGGAGGACGATATGGCAAACGCCAAAACTCTCGACGACCTGTTTCTGGATACGCTGAAAGATATTTACTTTGCAGAGAAGCAGATCCTGAAGGCACTGCCGAAGATGGCGCGTGCGTCGCAGTCCGAGGAAGGCAAGGAAGGTTTTCTCCACCATCGCGAGGAAACACAGGGCCAGATCGAGCGCCTCGAACAGGTGTTCGAGCTCCTCGGCAAGTCGGCACGCGGCAAGACCTGCGAAGCCATCCAGGGCATCATCGCCGAAGGCGAAGAGATCATCGAGGAATTCAAGGGATCCTCGGCGCTTGATGCTGGTCTCATCTCGTCTGCGCAGGCTGTCGAACATTATGAGATCGCGCGTTACGGCACCCTCATTGAGTGGGCCAAGCAGCTCGGCCTGAAGGATGCGGTTCCGCTCCTCGAGCAAAACTTGTCGGAAGAAGTGGCGACCGACAAAAAGTTGACGGCACTGGCAAAAGCTTCCGCCAACGACAAGGGCAAGGAAGCTGCCTGATTAACTGAAATGACGAGAGGCCGCCCGTAAGGCGGCCTTTTTCTGTTTCATAAACCTGAGGACGGGCAAATGGCCAAGAAGACTCAATCATCAACCGATCACGTAGCTATCCACGATCAGAAACCTTCGCGCGGTAACGGCGGCGAGCTTCATCAGACAGCCGAAGATGGCTTCGACGTGCTGACGACATCGCAAGGCGCTCCGGTTGCCGACGATCAGAACACATTGCGTGTGGGTCCTCGTGGCCCGGCGTTGATGGAAGACTTCCACTTCAGGGAGAAGATTTTTCATTTCGACCATGAGCGCATTCCCGAGCGCGTCGTTCATGCACGCGGCTATGGTGCGCACGGCTATTTCGAAACGTATGAATCCCTTGCCAAATATACCCAGGCAGACGTGTTTCAGCGTGCTGGCGAAAAGACACCGGTCTTCGTCCGCTTCTCGACGGTTGCCGGCAACAAGGGGTCGGCAGACCTTGCGCGCGACGTCCGCGGCTTTGCCGTCAAGATGTATACCAAGGAAGGGAATTGGGATCTGGTCGGTAACAACATTCCCGTCTTTTTCATTCAGGATGCGATCAAGTTCCCCGATCTCATCCACGCCGCCAAGCAGGAGCCCGATCGTGCCTTCCCGCAAGCCCAGACGGCACACGACAACTTTTGGGACTTCATAAGTCTCACGCCTGAAAGCATGAACATGGTCATGTGGATCATGTCGGACCGCACCATCCCCAGATCGCTACGCTTTATGGAAGGTTTTGGCGTCCATACTTTCCGGTTCATCAACGAGAAGGATCAGTCCACTTTCGTGAAGTTCCATTGGAAGCCGAAGCTTGGACTGCAGTCTGTCGCTTGGAACGAGGCGGTAAAGATCAATGGTGCGGATCCAGATTTCCATCGCCGGGATCTTTGGCAGGCCATCCAGTCTGGCAACTTCCCGGAATGGGAGCTCGGTGTTCAGCTCTTCGATCAGGATTTTGCAGACAACTTTGATTTTGACATCCTCGACCCGACGAAGATCATCCCGGAAGAGGTTCTGCCTGTGAAGCCGATCGGACGGCTGGTGCTGGACCGCATGCCGGACAATTTCTTTGCTGAGACGGAGCAGGTCGCGTTCATGACCCAGAATGTGCCGCCGGGAATTGGGTTCAGTAACGATCCTTTGCTGCAGGGCCGCAACTTCTCTTATCTCGACACCCAACTGAAGCGGCTGGGTGGTCCGAACTTCACCCATCTGCCGATTAATGCCCCAAAGTGTCCCTTCGCGCATTTCCAGCAGGACGGCCATATGGCAATGCGCAATCCGGTCGGTCGGGTGAACTATGAGCCGAACTCGTTCGGTGAAGGTCCGCGCGAAAGCAAAACTCGCGGCTACAGGCATTTTCCGGCGGAAGAAGCCGGCACCAAGGTTCAACTTCGCCCTGAAAGTTTTGCGGATCACTACAGCCAAGCGCGACAGTTCTTCATCAGCCAGACACCTCCAGAACAACGTCATATCATCATGGCGCTCACCTTTGAGCTCAGCAAGGTCGAGACAGTCGCGATCCGCGAGCGCATGGTTTCCCATCTGATCAACATCGATGAAACGCTCGCATCCGAGGTCGCTCATCGGTTGGGAATGGCCGCCATGCCGAAGCCAGCAACGGCAGCAGTACCAACACGACAGGATCTCGAGCCGTCCCCGGCGCTCAGTATCGTCGAGCGCGGACCGAAGCGCTTTGAGGGCCGCAAACTCGGCATCCTCGTGACCGATGGTGTCGATGCGAAACTGTTGAAGGCTCTGACGAGCGCCATCTTGAAGGAAAAGGGCCTCGTCGAGCTTATCGCACCAAAGGTTGGCGGCGTGAGAGCTTCCGACGGAAGCTTCATCGAGGCGCACCATATGATCGATGGTGGCCCCTCGGTGCTTTTCGATGCTGTTGCACTCCTCCCGTCTGAGGCAGGTGTCGAAGATCTGCTCAAAGAGGCGACAGCACGGGATTTCGTCGCGGACGCGTTCCAGCATTGCAAGTTCATCGGCTACAGCGATGTCGCCCTGCCATTGCTTGAGAAAGCCGGTATCGCAAAGGACATTGACGAAGGTCTTCTGGAAATCTCCGACGGCACGACTTTGACAAGTTTTGTCGAAGAGCTTGGCAAACTTCGCGTCTGGGGACGTGAGCCGTCAGTGAAGCTCGGCTCGGCATCGGCAACCGCAGCATAAACACAGTCATCGGCGCGGGTCATAAGCTCGCGCCGACATCTTTGACGTCGACATCGCTACAGTGATGGCCGCCAGATTCGCCGCAAAGGCTCCAGGCGTCGCATTTCCCTAGTGCTCACGTCCTATGCGAGCCACGCGTGACGGGAGAAATCCGCTGCTGCGTTTGTCCGGCATCGTACCCTTAACCCACTTTTCTCTTTCGTCAGGAACCCACCTAGAAAAGCTGACGTTCTCCGCCCGCTGTTCTTTGGGAGGTGTCGCGCCGAGGTATTAATCACCCTTCGCGGCTCTAACGGGATCAGCAGTTCGAGAATGACAGCAACTGGCTGGCGAGGATGTCTTCGCTTTCCTGCAGGGAGGTTAAAATGGACGAAAATCGTGAGGAATGGACTGCCCGTCGGGCTTACGAGCTGTGGGAGCAGGCTGGACAGCCTGAGGGTCAAGAGCATGAGCATTGGTCCCAGGCCAGCGCCGAATGGGATGCTCGACCGAACGCAGTCTAGCCTGAACGCCCATCTTGGGACGACGAAGAGTAATTCAAATCTAGGCGTGTAGGCGGGTGATCGACCTCACTCGCCTTGCATGTGCATTTCTACTTAAGCTGAATATTTCAACCTTGGTGCAGCCGAAGCACGTCGCGAAATTTGACGGTATCCACGACAGCGCCGCTCTCGTCGGTCAGCTCAAAGGATTGCCCATCGATCTCTTCTCCATTCAGCACGCGCTGGGACAAAAGCTCGCGAGCCGAGCGCACGGCTTCCGTACGTGCGGTTTGGACGTCCTGAAACTCGGCACCCTCCGGATCCCTGGACAATCGATCTCCTTCGCGAATATGGAAATAAAGTCGGATCATTTATCACTCCCTTGTAGCTCCTGCATAACTTGACAGAGCCTCATAGGTTTCCCGCGAACCTTTTGTTTTTATGGATATCTCAGTTTGCCGCGCTAGCTAGCTGGTTAGACCGAAACCGGGCAGCGGAGCTGATCATGAGCTGGACGACGAATAGGATCCTATCGATGCTCTCTCGGACGATGTCGCCACACGTTTGAGGCCTCATCTTGAACCTGTCGAGTTGCAGCAGGGCGAGCACTTGTTTGAATCCGATCAGCAGCTACGCCACGTTTTCTTTTTCGAAGGGGGACTGTCGTCGGAAATCGCTGGCGGTTACGGTGGCAAGACGATCGAAGTCGGCTGCGTGGGTCTGGAGGGTTTTTCGAGTGTTCCAGCCGTACTCGGTGTAGACAGCACGCCTCACTTCGCCTTCATGCAATGTGGAGGTCCCGCATTGAGGATCGAAGTCGAGGCTCTTCGCTCCGCGATGGAAGCGTGTGGGTCGCTGCGCGAGCTTCTTACACGCTATGCCCACGTGTTCCTGATACAAGTCGCCACAACCGCCCTCGCCGATGGTCGTTATGGTGTCGAGAAGAGGCTTGCCCGCTGGATCCTGATGGGCCGTGACCGCATCGGATACGAGTTGCCGCTCACACATGACTTTCTGGCACTGATGCTCGGCGTCCGCCGCCCAAGTGTCACGGACGCACTCCATCGTCTGGAAGGCAAGCACGCGATCAAGGCAGAGCGCGGTCTCATCCTCATCAAGGACGTCGAAAAACTGAAAGAGTTTGCCAGCCCAATCTATGGCATAGCAGAGAAGGAATACGATCAGCATATCCGGCATGACTGGCGCTATTAGCCCGGCTCCAGACCAGGAGCCGAGCTCAACGTCGCGATCGATTAGCCGTGGGGACGGATCACGACCTTCACGCATCCATCGGCCTTGTCCCGAAACGTCTTGTAGGCTTCTGGCCCCTCTTCGAGACCGATGCGATGCGTGATGAGAAAAGACGGGTCGATCTTGCCCTCGGTGATCAGATCCATCAGCGGCTCGAGATATTTCTGAACGTGGGTCTGCCCGGTCTTGAGGGTCAACCCCTTGCCGACAACCGCCCCAAGCGGCGCCGGCACGGCCGGACCGATGAAGACACCTGGAAGGGATACCGTTCCACCCGGACGACACGCCAGGATAGCTTGGCTTAAGGCGTATGGCCGCTCGGTTGCCGACAGCTTCGTTTGCATCGTCTCCATCAAACCGCCGGCACCATGGCTCTCCAGTCCGACGGCTTCGATCACCGCATCAGGTCCCTTCCCACCGGTCATGTCGACAATACGTTGCTGCAGGTCCTCATCAGCATAGTCCAGTGTCTCCGCGCTCGCCCCTTGCGCAAGCGCCAGGCGTTCTGGCACGGTGTCGATTGCAATCACCCGCTCGGCGCCCAGCAGGAACGCTGACTTGATCGCGAACAAACCAACGGGCCCACAACCGAAAACGGCGACCGTCTGTCCCGGTTGGATGTTGCAGTTTTCGGCGGCCATGTAACCCGTCGGGAAAATATCGGACAGAAACGCACCTGCTCGTCGCTCAAGCCCTCAGGCACCTTGATCGGGCCGACGTCGGCATAGGGTACGCGCAGATATTCGGCTTGGCCGCCCGGAAAACGTCCGTACATTTCGGAGTAGCCAAACAGACCGGCGGTAGGATAGCCGATCTGTTTTGCTTGCATGGCACCGTTCGGATTTGATCGCTCGCAAAGCGAAAACTGACCCCACTGGCATTGACGGCATTCACCGCATGAGATGGTGAAGGGTACGACCACGCGGTCACCAACCTTAAGTTTGGAATTCCCGCGGCCAACTTCGACGACCTCGCCCATTGTTTCGTGGCCCATGACATCACCATGGTGCATGCCTGGCACGAAGCCGCCGTAAAGATGGAGGTCAGAGCCGCAAATGGCGCAACTTGTAACCCTGATGATCGCATCGCGGTCATCCTCGATAACAGGATCGTCTACCTGTTCGCAGCGAATGTCGCCGCTTCCATCCCAAGTCAGCGCCTTCATATCTGTTCCTTCCGAATGATCAGCGGGGCCGCAAAAGCTATGAGCGGCACGAAAAGAAAACGGCCGCTTGGAGGCGGCCGCTGGAGGGAGATTATTTATCGAGATCCTGAGCCATTTGGTAATGATGCTCTAGGGCCGGCAGCGTCTTTCCCGCCCACGCCTTGAGGTCGGCATTCTCGCCCTCTTCCGCGTAACGCTTGAACAGATCGACGGCGTCCTCGTGTGCTTCGACCTGGTCATCGATATACTCTTCGTTGAATTCGTCACCATCGAGCTTGGCGAGCTCGTCGATCTCTTCCTTGAAATCCTCGGTCAGCGTTGCAACAGGGTTGCCCTGCACCTTGCCGGAAGCGAGCAGCGCCTTGAGCTCTGCGGTGGTCTTCTCGTGATCGGTGACCATCTGCTGTGCGAACGCCTTCGTCGCGTCATTTCCCTTTTGCAGCGCAAGCTTGCTGGACTCGATCTCGAAGACGTCGCTGGCTGAGGCCTCCATGATGAAATCTTCGGTTTTCGGTGCGACACCAAGAGCGGAGTTCACGCCGGTCGACTCCGTCGCCGACTGCGCGAAAGCGCCGCCAGCGCAAAGGAGGAGGCTTGCCGTGAGAAGGACATGTTTCATTTGCGTATTCCCTGGAACCTGGTCTTCCTGAGTGAAGATCCTCAAACAGAACGACGCCGTTCGCTCGCAGTTCCGGGAGAAACGAGTGATAGTCAGCTTCGTACGGCAACGTACGAAACGTGAGCGCCTAACCGTTTCGCTCTAATTGGTAGGTCTGCAGCAACGGCGGTACCGCGTCGCGATAGGCGTTAAACGCGAGCTCGGCCTTGAGAAAGCCCTCAATCCCAAACCAGCCAAGCTCCGAATGCTCGTGTCCCAGCAAACGCGCAGTCCGCCGTCCCAGAGAGGTACCCTGAAAATATGGAAGGGCGACTTCTTCTTCCGATCGTCGTCTTCATAGAGCGTGGCCACGTGATCAAAGGCGCGGGGCGTCAATCCCACCTCTTCCTGGCATTCTCGCACCAGCGCAACATCGAGCCCCTCACCCTTTTCGACATGACCGCCGACCAGATCCCACTTGTTCGCAGACCATTTTCGATGGGCTGCGCGCCTCGCAAGAAGCACTCGTCCATCGTCGATAAACGCTGCACACACAATCTCTGCCATCAGCAAACCTTCCTAAACACCATGCCGACAGGGAACCCCTGGCCGGTGGCCGATGTTCCACGCTGGCAATGACAACAGTGGGGATTTGTATGAGTAAGCCTGTGGGCGCAATCAAAGAGATCTGGCGCTATCCCATATCCTCGATCGGTGGTGAGGGGCTGGATGCGGCTTCGGTCGGCGACGATGGGATCGAGGGAGATCGCACGCACCTCCTGGTCGATCTCGATATCGGCGAGGTCGCTTCACCGGAAACGACACCACGTTGGCGCCCTGCCCTGATGCTGTCGGCATGTCGAACGGGCAATGAGGTGCTAGTCTCATCACCTATATGGAAAATGAAGCCGATCGGTCCCAGCCTCGACGCTGCACTAAGCGAACTCATGGGATTTCGATGCGGCGTTCGGCCCAAAGGGTCTTCCCTCGAAAATGACGGATCAGCAGCCAATTATTTGCAACCGAGGTATGACCTTGCGTCACTCCACTTCCTGACTACCAAAAGCCTTACAGATCTGGCATCGCTCACCCCAGGCAGCCAGATAGACCGCCGACGGTTCAGGCCTAACGTCGTATTAGAGACCGAAAGTTTTGAGGAGGATTGGCTGGGTCGGAGCTGGGCCTGTGGCGGTGTCAAGGGGAACATCACCGAAAGGACCAAGCGGTGCGGCATGACAATGGTGGCACAGCCGGGATTGCCTGAAGAACCGGAAATTCTGCGGACAATCGTCAGGCAGCGCGCCCGATGCCTTGGCGTTTATGCCTCCGTTGCACGGGCTGGGAAGCTTTCGCTCGGCGACAAGTTTGTGCTTTCCTGACCCAGCGCCGTAATCAGAGGATTGCCTGCAAACTCCGTCGACGTTATGATCGCCTTCGAGACGATCTCCCCCATATCGCGGGCGCTGGTTATACCCTGGATGAAAGGTAGCTTGTGCAGCAAGAAAGGGACGGAAACACAATAGAGGTTTCTTGAGACGGGCTGATCAATGATGGGCCGAAATGCGTGGTCGACATCAATCCCACCGGTACGTCTCAGACTTGCGGACATCTCTGCTGACGTTTCCGTCGCCGCTTCCTTGACCAAGCCCCGACGTTTCAGGCTTGGGAACGGCAGATCGGAGGCAGAGGCCGCATGCTGCCCCGTCGCATCGATAAACGCCGCATAATAGGTCTGGCGCCCTTCGACAGTGACCGTCACGCCTGGACGACTCTCCGAACGATCGATCTCGTAATCGGTGCCAAGCGCCATGATGTCGAGCGCTCCGGCGTTGTAGAGCGCAAGCAGGCGCTCGACGGATGCATGGGGGACCGTGGCATAGTCATCGACAAAGACGGTCTTGAAATGCTTATGGAAGCGCTTAAGATCCTCGTCATTCAAATACGGAACGGCGCGGGCTATCACCTCGTGCATGCGAAGGATCGTGTACCGCCACTGAACCGTGATCTTCTCCGCCTTGTTCTTCTTTGCCTCGGCGAGGTTTCTGGCCGCTGCGATGAACTGGTCCATTGCTTCCCGTTTGCGAAAGTATCGCTCAGCAATGTCTTCGATCGTTGCAAGCCCCAGGCCAATCGATGAGGCGTAGTCCGGGTCGGCCGCCCCGAGCTCGGCTTTGAATAACTCGAACACATTGTCCAATAACCCTGCCGGTCCCCGCGAGATAGCGGCATCGACGGCCTCCGGCGTGCAAAACTGGAGAGCTTCGTAGGGTATCGGGCAGAAGAAGTCTGCTTCCGGCAAGAGCCCTTTCCGAGACATCATTGTCATGTGAAGCCCATGGGTAGTCGGCTGGTAAGCAAGCTGCCCGCGCTCATTGCGCAGGAAGATCCCATGAGCGGTAGCAACGGTGACAGCAGCATCGATGCCGCTGAGTGACGTTCCAAGAATACCGACCTCGACTGGCTCGATCCGCTTGATCGCGCTAGCGGGCCAAGGCGAGATAAAGTAGCCCGGCGTTACCTCGGTGCTTTCCGGCCAATCATGACCAGTCGCCATGACGACATGGTCGAAGTTTTCCGTGCTTTCCGGTTCATCGCCTTGGCGTGCGGCCAGCGCGACATGAGATTTCTCCAGTCGAATATCGGTTATCTTGGTGTTCGCCCGAATTGCGACGGTATGGCCGCGGGCCTTCGCTTGATCCACCAGCTTCCAGAATTGAGCTGCCAGAAACTCTCCGAGCACCACGCGGGGATAAAATTCGCGCTCACCGATGCTCGACCGCTCGAGGCCTAGCTGCTGCAGGTCTGCATCAGAATGTCCACTCAGCCACTCGATGAGGGTATCGATGATGCGAGGGATTTCGATGCTCGCGATGTTGGCTAGCATAGCCTTATCATTGACCGCCGGATGATAGGGCGTGCCCTTCCCGGGATCTGGTAGCTCTTCGAACACGGTGATCGTCAGCGGTTGGTGAGAGGCTACGAGGCCCTTGAAGGTGTAGATGCCGGTGGGACCGGAACCAATGATGGCGATACGTGTCATGAGGCTCGGTGAGCTCGTTTTGAGGGAAGGCCGGACAAAACGGCCTAACGTCTGACAGGTTCCAGATCAGGTCAATAACTGTGCGGTATCGTACAGGCCGCTGATACTCCGTGGTCGAGGGGCGCCTCGTGACTCAAATATTCCCAGCGATTAACGCCTCCGAGTTGATCCGCCAAAAATACGTCGCACACCAACCAGGAACCTTCGCCCGGCGTGACGGTTCTCCTGAGGTCACACGAACCAAGACACCACCTTAACTCAGACGCCGGCGCGCCAAACCTTTGTGCGCGACATGTGGCGCGTTTCAAACTGCCGCCCGTCTTGATCGTCTATAGAAAACGGAGATTAGCATGACCTTGGAAGGCAAGAATATCGCAATCCTGCTGGCGCCCCGTGGCACTGAAGAACCGGAATTCGTTGAGCCGAAGCACGCTGTCGAAGCGGCTGGCGCTTTGGTTACTGTGATCGGCGTAGAAGCCGGCGAGGTCCAAACGGTCAATAACGATCTTGATCCGGGTTCAAGCTTCATCATCGAGAAGTCCGTCGCCGAAGTCTCGGCGTCTGATTTCGATGGCTTGGTCATCCCGGGCGGCAGTGTTGGAGCGGACACACTGCGTGGAAACGAGCAGATCGTGTCCTTCGTGCATGACTTTTTCGCTCAACAGAAGCCCGTGGGCGTTATCTGCCATGGTCCTTGGATCCTTGTAGAAGCAGGCGTGGTGAGAGGGCGCACGCTGACGTCTTACCCGACTGTGTCGACCGACATCCGCAACGCCGGCGGTGCCTGGGTCGATAAGGAAGTCGTAACGGACAAGGGATTGGTCACCAGTCGCAACCCGGATGACTTGCCGGCTTTCTGCGCCAAGATCATCGAGGAATTTGCCGAAGGCCGTCATCCGGCACAGGCGCGCAGCGCATAGTCGCGACGTTTGCGGGCGCCGCGAGGTGTCCGCTTTTCCAATTCTTTCTGAAGGAGGAAACATGACCAACTATCCAACACCGCCATTTAATACACCACGCCAGGACATGCCTGGCACGACGGTAGCGATGTCTCCCCTGCCCGATCATGGCGAAGAAAGCTATCGAGGCTCTGGCCGCCTGACCGGCAAGAAGGCCGTAATCACTGGCGGCGACAGTGGCATCGGGCGTGCCGTCGCGATTGCCTTCGCCCGCGAAGGCGCCGATGTCCTGATCTCATATCTGGACGAAGACGAGGATGCTGAGGAAACAAAATCGTGGGTCGAGAAGGCCGGCCGCAAGGCAATTCTTGTACCCGGGGACATTCAGTACGCCCCACACTGCAAAGAAATCATCGACACAGCGGTCTCTCAGCTCGGCGGCATCGATATCCTTGTCAATAATGCCGCGCACCAGGCGAGCTTCAGCGATATCGGGGACATTTCGGACGAAGAGTGGGAAGGGACTTTCCGCACCAACATCCATGCAATGTTCTACCTGACAAAGGCCGCCGTGCCGCACATGAAACCCGGTGGCGCGATCATCAATACAACTTCGATCAACGCCGATAGTCCAAGTCCGCATCTGCTCGCATATGCCACAACGAAAGGTGCCATTCAGAATTTCACAGCGGGACTGGCACAGATGCTGGCCGAAAAGGGTATTCGCGCCAATTCGGTCGCACCTGGTCCAATCTGGACGCCGCTCATCCCGTCGACCATGCCGGATGAGAACGTCAAGAATTTCGGCAAGCAGGTACCGATGCAACGGCCCGGCCAGCCCGCTGAACTCGCAACCGCCTACGTCATGCTGGCCGATCCGCTGTCGAGCTACGTGTCGGGAGCAACGATCGCAGTTACCGGCGGCAAGCCGATCATTTGATGCGGAAACCTCAAACAAAGGAGAAAGCACATGGCAAAGCCACAGGATGATGCAAAAGGCCAGTAAGCGTCTTCGCAGGCAGATACTCACGCGACTGGCGTCCACAGCGCGAAGCCGACTGTCGTAACGGCTTCAGAAGACGCGACCGTCCATCGGACGCCGCCGGGTTAAAAGAAGGAAAAGGATTTCGATCTGGATTACGAACCGATGCAAACAGGTGGCAAGTCCGTGGCCTCAAGTTGACCTGGAAGTCTAGTCGAGGAGTTCGGCATGACCGATGTAAAGGAATTTTCGATCAGCAGTAATGGCGACCGCTGGTCTCTCGAAGTGGTCGACGGCGATATGTCTGTCCTCCATAAGGCAAACGAGGCATCAGGAGGCCATGAAACCCGCGCCCCGCTTGGCGCCTTTCTCGAAGAACGTGTCGGCAGACCGGAACATACTGCCTTGCTTCAGGTGCTTGGCCAATCCTCGGATGAAGCCAAAAACCGGTCGAAATCCGAAGAGGTGGAAACGCCATCCTTGCGAATCGCCACTGAGTATCTTCGGCTTGGCGGCCGTCGGCGGGCGAAGGTCGATGACAATATCGTAAGTTCGCGCTCTTGGGAAAATGCCCCCTCAGCAGCGGAGGCGTTCGGGCGCGAGCACGTCGCACATCTACCTGAGAAGGAGCAGCGCGACATCATTATCCACCTGCCATCTATAAGCGATCGATAGACCTGAAAGGAGACAGCATGGGCAAAAATAAAGATCTCGGTAGCGATGCTGGCAGAAGCGATCCGGATACCGCCGATCGGGACAGAGAAGAACTCAGGCGGCGTGCCGAGCGCAACATTGAACGTTCGGGAGGGAAACAGCCTCCAGACGATGAACATCCAGCGAGAAAATGGGAGAATGATGGTGGTGAACGAGCTGTTCATCAAGCCGCCTCTACACCGTAAAGGATCTGCATCACTCGGCGCAGCAGTGGCAATTCCGGATCATCAATCCTGTAACGTAGATTTCGGCTATGATCGGAGAGCCAAAATCAAACTGCATCATCTGTCTTCACACAGACCGTCTGCTCGCATTCGCATCTTCGGCTAGCACCAGGCTCGCCGGGGGTGAGCCCCTGTCGTCACCTCCTATAATCGCCGACACATAAGCGAGGGCATTCTTCATGCCGTTCATCGTATAGGGCTTTTCGATTGCTCCGAGGGCACCGGCAAAATCTTCCGGTATCCGCTTGATGTTTCCGCTGACGAAGACGTACGGAATGCCGGCAGCCGCCAGCTCGCGCCCCACGTCGATCCCGGTCGGACCGTCCATCAAGTGAATGTCGACGAACGCGAAGTCGGGCTTCGAGGCACCGATCTGTTCGCGTGCCTGGGCGCTGTTCATGGCAAGACCTGTCACTTGATGGCCTGCCATCTCCACTTCGCTCTCAAGTTCCATGGCAAGCAGCATTTCGTCTTCGACGATCATGACTTTCAATGCGCATTCTCCTGGTGGTCGCCAACGAGCAGCACCACATCGACGACCGTCTTTCGGCCATCCTGTTTCCGTTCAATTTCAGCGCCCAACTGCAACGCCGATGCTTCAAGCAACCTTTTGCCGAGCTCAGCGCTCTCGCTATTCGGCTCGACCGGTTCCGACGTGTCTTCGACACGGATCAGGAAATGACCGTTCAGGCGCCGCACGACAACATGGATGTCGCCGCCGCCATCGCTCAAACCACGGCGAACGGCATCCCCGACCAGTTCGTTGACGATCAGGGACAGCGGCGTTGCCTTGACGGCCGGCACGAGAAGCGGGGAGAGATCCAGAGATAACCGGATGTCCTTGCGACCGGTGGCATCGACCAGATCGGTCACAAGCTCTCGGGTAAATTCCGACATGTCGAATTTGGAGACGTCGTCGAGAGTGAACAGCTTGCGTTGCACCGTGCTGAGCGCTTCGATGCGATTGAGGACAGACATCAGTGTATGCCTCTGCCGATCGTCTTTGGTGACGCGCGCCTGCATTTTGACAATCGAGGCCATCGTCAGCAGGTTGTTCTTCACCCGATGATCGACCTCGTGGACGAGCAGTGTGCGGGCATCCAGCGCCGCGCGAAGTTTCGCAGTATGCTTCGCGACCTCTCCCTCGGCTTGATGGCGAGCAGCGGCAAGGTCCGCTTCCCGGCTCTTGACCGTTGTGAAATCAAGCTGGGACGCAAAGAAGTAGATGATTTTTTCCGCTTCGTCCCGCACGGGGCTGATAAAGACGGCGTTCCAGAAGGTGCTGCCGTCCTTGCGGTAGTTCAGAATGTCGACTGCCACATCCTGGCCGGCGGCAATGTGGTCACGAATTTTAGCGACAGTCTTCCGGTCCGTCTCGGGGCCTTGCAGAAAGCGGCAATTCCGGCCGATCACTTCGTCGTCGCTGTAGCCGGTCAACCTCCTGAACGCCTCATTGCAAAAAATGATCGGATTATCGGGTTGACTGGGATCCGTGACAATCATCGGCATGCGTGTGGCTTTGAACGCCGCCGCGAATGGGTCCTCGCTCACATGTCCGGCGACCAGGCGATCGCCGGCGTTGCGCGCGTCATGTCGATTTTGATCCTTATCCTGCATAGGGGCCCTGATTAAGTTACGTCACGACAAAAGTCATGGCGGGAGAATTCGTTCCTGCTGGTCACGCTCTTCCGTGCGGCGGAAGCAATGCTTCGATCTCGCAAATGACCCCGGCGGAATCGTAGATGATGGTCGATGCCCCGTTCAGCTCTGCCGCCAGCAAGCGCTCAACCAGTCGAGACCCGAAGCCCTTCTTGGTTGGGACATTCACTGTCGGCCCGTCACTTTCCTGCCAGCGGAGATTGAGAACCGAGGTTTTAGAGTTATAGGCCCAGATGATCGACACCTGTCCGGTTGGGACGGAAAGGGCCCCATACTTGACGGCATTCGTTCCAAGTTCATGAAGCGCGAGCGACAATGTCGCAACGGCCTTTTGAGGCAGGAGAACGGATGGACCGGAGATGGTAAATCGCTCCGGTGGGTAAGGCGCTGCGGCCTGCTCGACCACTGCAGCGAGATCTGCGCTCTGCCAGTCACCCTCTGCAAGCAGATCGTGAGCGTGGGCCATTGCCGACAGGCGCGCTTCGAACGCAGCGACCGCATCTATTGTATCAGTCACCTTCCCAAACGTCTGACGCGCAATGGCGATCACCGTCGCGAACACGTTCTTCACCCGGTGATGCAACTCGCCGATCAGGACCGCCTGAAGGCGGTCCGCTTCCATTTTGGCAGAAATATCATGGGCAATTTTTGAAGCCCCGACGATCTTGCCGGCAGTATCATGAATGGGTGAGACGCTTAGCAAGACGTCGACCAGATGGCCGTCCTTGCTGCGACGCTTTGTTTCATAGGCTTCAATCATCGAGCCGGCCTTAATCTGCTCAAGCAACGCCGGCTCTTCATCGATCCTGTCTTTCGGCACCAACATCAAGACAGACTGACCGACGATCTCCTCAGCCGTGTAGCCATAAAGCCGCTCCGCACCACCGTTCCAGGCCGTTATCGTCATGTCCAAGTCGATCGCAAGGATCGCATCGTTGGAGGACTCAATGATGGAGGCCAAGCGGCGCTCGACTTCCTGAGCCTGCTTGCGCTCAGTGATGTCGACCGAAATGACGGCAACTTGATGGATTCGCCCTTGATCATCGCGAAGAGCGGAAACCGTATTGTTTACCCAAACGAGGCTGCCGTCTTTCCGAAGATAGCGCTTCTCCATGTCGAAGCTATCGCCCGTCGCAGCAAGCCGGCCGAACAGGCGGTTCTGCTCGGGCATGTCATCGGCGTAAGTGATGTCGGCGATGTTCTTTCCGAGGAGCTCGTCCTCTCCATAGCCTACGATCTCGCAGAATCGTCGATTAACGTGCAGGATCTTGCCTTGCAGGCTGCTCTGACCAATGCCGGCTGCCGATTGAGAGACGACCGCCCGAAGCCGCTCCTCGCTGGCCTGTAGCGCCTGATCGGCGCGGACACGGTCAGTCGTTTCGTTGACGATGCAAAAAACGCCGCGGACTGCGCGATGTTCATCGCGGATCGCTGAATACGAGATGTCGAAATAAACCGTTTCCGGATAGCCATGCCTTTCGATGTAGAAAGGCCTGTCCTTTGCGGCAACCGTCTCGCCCGTATCCATCACTCGACGCAAAAGTGGTTCGAGGTCACCCCAGAGCTCAACCCAGTTTTCCCGCGCTGGCCGGCCGAAGGCTCGCGGGTGCCGCTGGCCGATCGTCGGCGCATAGGGTTCGTTGTAGAGAGCCACGAGATCCGGCCCCCAGAACATGACTATCTGCGCCATAGACGGCAGCATGATATCGACGGCTGATTTGAGACACTGGGGCCAGTCAGATGGCGGACCAAGGAGTGAGTTGTCGCACACGCCGCTATCAATCATTCGGGAGATTTCATCTTTCCCGTTTAAGGTCCACTCCGTGTCGCTCCGCATTGGTATCCGCTCTACACTTCCATTGCGATGCCGCGCATCTTGTTCCCGTTCGTTTGGTGGCAGATTTATGGCGGCTGACAGCCACTGCAAGGTCTGTCCGAATGAAATTGGTGTCAGTGTGCGACAGAGTGATGTCGCGGTGTGTCAGCCCCCGTCACCACTTCCTTCAGGTTCCCAGAAATGGCCGGGAAGCAAAACTTCCAGCAGCGAGGCCTGATCGATCCAGGCCAGTTCAGTTCGATTTTTTAACCGTGCCGAGCGCCGGCTGTGTTCTACTGAGCAGCCTCCTTGGGCAAGGCGCAATGAAACATCGCAACGCTTCTTACAGAGAGCAGGTGCAATTGTTATAAGCTAGCCGACGCAACAATAAGCCATCCTGCCATTTCGACGACCTGCTCGGGTCCAGCTGGCTTGGCGAGGATCGGGCAATCACGGAAGCCTTCCGACAAGCCATCCTTGTCATATCCGGTCGCGAACGCGAAGGGCACGCCTTGCTCGACGAGCGCGGCGGCAACCTCGCCGACCGGACGTCCGTGAAGATTGGCATCGACCAGCGCAGCGTCGAACCGACTGTTGCTGATTACCCTGCACGCTTCCTCTATCGTTGCGATCGGCCCTTCGACCTCCGCCCCTGCGTGTTCCAGAGATGCAACGATATCCATGCCAATCAGGGGCTCATCCTCGATCACCAAGATACGCCGCCCTTTGAGGTCACGCAGATTCGTGGAACCGGTTTCCAACTGGCCTGTTTTAGCCTCCGCAGTCCTTGATGCGGACCATTGTGCAGCGGCGAACGGCACCATAATGTCCCAGATGATGCCTTCCGGCAGTATTGTCATGAGTGCTTCGCCACCCTGCCCGCGAACGCTCTGGGAAATAAGGGTGGTGCCGAACCCTGGTGAAGAAGCCGGCTCGACGCGCGGACCGCCACGTTCGGTCCAGCGGATACGCAGGCCATAGTCTATCCTCCAGTCGATATAGATCCGGCCTTGTGGCGTAGAAAGCGCACCGTATTTGATGGCATTGGTGCCGAGCTCATGGATGACCAACGCAAGATGAAGCGCGCTCTGCGGATCAAGCCGGACGGCTGGGCCTGTTGCTGTAAGCCTCGTCTCATCTCCGCCAGCGGAGATCTGGCCATGGATGAGATCCTTGAAGTCTGCACCTTCCCAGCTCTTGGCGCTAAGCAGATCATGGATTTTTGCAAGAGACTGAACGCGACCGCCAAACGATTTGGCAAACTCTTTGGGATCCGGAGAGCGCACCAGTGTGCGGCTCGCCATCGCCTGCACGACTGCAAGCGTGTTCTTGACACGATGGTTCAGCTCGTTGAGCAGAAGCCGCTGGGTCTCGGCCGCCCGGCGACGCTCAATGAGGTCAGCCGTCGGCCGGGCAATGATGTCCAGCATGCGCAATTCGCGCTCGCTCGGTTTGTGCGGCTGGCCCCAGTGGGTCGAGATCATACCGACAAGCTTGCCTTCGCGGGTGATAAGCGGCGTCGTCTGTCCCGCACGGATGCCGCCGCCGAGAAGCACGTCGCGGTCATGTGTCCCGGCCATGAACAGACAGGTTTCTACATCTTCCGCGATTGCCCGCCTGCCGGTGCGCAGGACTTCACCGCAGGTGCAGCCAGAATCGCCACGCACCCATTTCCAGTATTCGATGCCATGGGCGTAGGAGGTATTGGCTTTTGTTCCTTGGTCCGTAAGCCCGCTCCTGGCGCTCATCAAATTCGGCTCCGTCCCGCTGCAGTTGCTCTCGATGGCGGTCGACCCAGCCGACGAGCAGTCTTTGGCAAAAATCATGGGATCTTGTGACATTCGGGCTTAACGTTCGACACGAAACTTTTGCTATCGCCGTTTGAGTTAGGCAGCAGCCGCTCCACACAGAAAGACAGCAGATTGGCGCATTTTGGGTTTTCTGAACCCACCTCACGAGGGACGTTGTATGACATGATCATCGAAGGAACTGACTTCATGTTCTCTCTCCCAGACGGTTTTCGGGCTGTTGTGATTGGCGCGAACGGCGGCATAGGTCGGGCTGTATGCGAGCGTCTACAGTCCGAAAGCAAGCTAGGAGAACTAATCGAACTTTCGCGCAGCCATGACGGCTTCGATCTCCTGAACGAGGCGAGCATCGCAGAACATGCGCGATCCATTTCAGGTAAACCTGTCCATCTTCTCATTTGCGCAACCGGGATCCTGACCTGCGCAGACACGCCGCCCGAAAAGGCTCTGCGTCACCTCGCTCCCGACGTGATGATCGCGCAATTTCAGACCAACGCGATCGGACCAGCCTTGGTGGCCAAGCATTTCCTGCCGCTGCTCGATCGAAGATCCCGGTCGATCGTCGCTTTCCTGTCTGCCCGCGTCGGCTCCATTAGCGACAACCGCCTGGGTGGCTGGATCTCTTACCGCGCATCGAAAGCGGCATTGAACCAGATCGTGCGGACGGCGTCGATAGAACTGACTCGGACCCATCCCATTTCAGTCGTCGTAGCGATCCATCCCGGCACAGTGAGAACAGAGCTTTCGAAACCTTACTCCGGCAATCATCTTACCGTAAGCGCGGATGAGGCAGCCGCAAACATCCTCAGCACTCTCGACGATCTGGACAGCTCGCGCACTGGTTGCTTCGTCGCCTACAATGGCTCGGAGATCCCATGGTGACATACAGACCACGGCTCCTAGACAGGAAGCGCGGTCTGCTACTGAACTAAACTACCTTGACGACAAGCTTTCCGAAATTCTTACCCGTCAGCATTCCTACGAGCTGGTAGGAAACACGGCGAGTGAGCAACTAGATCCGCCAATCCCAGAGGCGCGCAATCTTCATAGCGGCAAACGGACGCCTGTTGATTCACGCGCCGTTTGGCTCCGAATATCACTGTAATGGCTAGAAAACGTGACGACGACGGCAACGAACTGATCCGAACCTGCTCCTTGCCGAGCGCGGCAACAATGGGATCCGCGGTGTGGGCAAAAGGCATCGTGCAGGAGATCAACGCCCGCCTCCCCGCACCCGTCCGGAAGTCAGTGGAACACGACGTCGCGGCCGTCACCGTAACGATGTGGCCCCCCCGAGCGGCTTTCCGCGCAGCCGTCGCCATCATCTCCAAGATACTTGCGAACGTAGTGACCCTGCCTGTCATCTTCAGAGAGATCCAGGACAATCCGGTTGCGGGGGCGTGCCAAGGCAATAACATTCCACGTCTTCGACCCTCAGATGGTCGTGAAGGCTCTCGACAGCGGCAGCGTCGATGACTGGCGTACACACGACAAGGAAGTGGCCGCAGAGAACCGACGGTGTGCCGCCTATAAGCGTAAAGTCACCAGACCATTGGCAAGACAAGAGAAGGCGAAGAGTTTGCCATCCGAAGACAGTGCCCCGCTGGAAGGATGGGCCGAGTTCGGCGCTAATGGTCTTTGCGCTGAAATGACGGCGCCTGTCCATGCAAGAGGGCTTGGATCCTCGTATTGAGCGAGTTGACCAAAGCGGCACCGATTCCTATTGCGCCAGCAGCGAGCCTCCTAATCGGAAGGGAGCCGAGACAGCATTACCTACCCCGTTCAGCACGAGGGCTCCAGTCCCTGCCACAGGGTTGCTGAATCCCTCGCGAAGTTGAGGATAGACGGCTGCAAGCGAGGCGAACCGGTCGTGGTTGGTGCCGTTCAGCGATGGGACGGTAGAGATATCCACGACGTCGAGATTTTCTTTCAAGGCGAGTTCGCGCGTCCTTGGATCGTCGATATCCAGTGAACCAGCGGTCGCTGCGGAGCCCGCCAATCTCTTAGACAAGGCCAGTGCAATGTCATCTTTGGATGCAAGGACAATGATCGGCCTCGCCAATCTAGCGGTGACCGAGAGCTGCTTGCGAAGCAGGTCGATATCAATGTCAGGTGCTGCGAGAACAAGTTGGTCGATTGACCGGACAACGTCCCTCTTGCCCATCAACGTGAGTTGTCTGACTGTTTCGACCGCCAGCCACGCTCCCATGCTGTGGGCAAGGATCGTCGGGCGCACCCCGCTTTGCGATAGCTCGGTGAGAAGCGTTGCCAGGTCGTCGCGAGCGAAGGCAGCCGAGTCCTTGTCTGCGACGTAGCCGGTGACCTCTGCCTGGGATGGCCAGTCAAACAGGATGGCGCGGTCTTGCACCTTGGAGTCGGCCGCCATCTGTGCAAGCCTGAAGAGGGCCTCCTGGTGGCTGTAGTTGTAGCCATGGACAAATATCCCGGCATGACCACGTGCCAGTGACTTGGCCTGCCCTCGGGCCAGCATGGAAAACTCGTGCGCCGATAGTTCGCGTCGTCCCACCACCGCGAAGGAGAGCTTAGGATCCGGTGTTGCAGTCGGCCATTCGATCTTCGATGGGCGATGTGTTGGAGGAATGGAGATGGTAACCTCGGAATAGTGCAGCCGATCTCCTCTGCCAGCGGTGTAAGCGCCACTTTTGCCAGCGTCCGGCACGCGATTGGTCGCGACCAGGATTTCGACTGTGTGTGCACGTGGAACGGGTGTCACAACAGCAAGTGTCTCGGGACCGGGCCTTGCGCACGATGACAGTGTTGCAACGATCGCGAGAATTATGTGGAACTGGCGCAATGATAGGTACTCGTGGATGCTAACAACGAAAACCTAGTACCAATCAGAAACGGCGCCAGTTGTCTCCCGACACCCAGTCGCCATTTTTAGTCCGTGTTGCGTCTAAGCAACGATGCGTCTTGCGCGTAATCATTCACAGTTCCTACACATCAAACGTCAAAGCTTTTAGTTGGAAACATGTTGGCACAGACTGAACGCCCTTATTTCATCGCTCTCGAGAGAGAGAGAGAGAGAGAGAGAGAATGCGATGTCACCACACCCACTCAACGAAAAGTACGACACCTACGTTTTGTATCCGGACCGAGTGATGAGCGATGCCGAATTGGTCGGTCGGTTTCCACGCGCAACTGATGCGCCTATCCGCCTCAGTTGCGCGTACAAATTAACATGTACCGCAGCCGCAGCTATAAAGGCGCGCTTTCTGGGACCAATTTGGACATGATCGCAATCCATTTTTGATCGAAACATTGTCTACGACAACAAGCTAGATCATGAACAAACAAATCGAGGCAAACTGGAGCTTGCCCGAGGATCACACGTCGAACTCCTCTTTAAAGCGGTGCGAGGGCGCGATCCGAAATGCGGAAGCTAGTAAGGAGCATAGTTTGGCTAATCACACCGGAAGCCATTTCATTCGTGCACTAACCAAAATGGGAACCAAGTCTTGTCTCTCGCATTATTTTGCGAGGTAAGGAGCCCGATATGCGAAATGTTTCCAAGTTTTTTTCCGCAATTTCCCTTTCTGCTATGATGACTTTGACCTCGCTAGGTCCCGCGGCGGCGATGCCGCTCCCGACAGTGAGCCCACCGCAAATAGGTAATGTCGAGCAGGTCCAATATCGCCATCACGACCGCCGCCGGTATTATCGTCATCATCGCGGTGATCGCCACTACAGCCGTCACCATCGCAGATACGACCGCCATCATCACAGGCATCGCCGTTCCAATGCCGGCGCCATCATTGGAGGTCTAGCTGCAGGGGCCATCATCGGCGGAGCTATTGCCAACTCCGGTAACCGGTCCTACGGGAACAGCCATGCGCAATGGTGCGCTAACCGTTACCGCACCTATAGAGCCTCGGATAATAGTTATGTTCCGCGCGCTGGTGTCAGAGCGCAGTGCCGGTCACCTTATTGAGGCTGGTATAGGATGAGGGCGGCAGCAATGGCGCCCTTTTCGTTTGCTGTGGAACGGATCAACCTCTCGTCGATTGTTGAGGTCTTAGTAAGGAGAACGCGACGATGATCATCGAGGACTGGATTGATGACCGCCGGGAGGAACACCGATTTGCAGCTTTACCTGCTGGTAACGAGCATGAGTTCAGCAATGCTCGCCGGCGTGTTGGGCGCAGAGGCAAAGATAGCGGGATACTATCTTGAACATCTTGTGGCTGCCTGTCGCGGCGACATTGCGGCCTACCTGATGTCATGACCACTCCAGATTGTAGCAGCGGAAGGAGCCGGTGCAGACCTCACACTCTAACTTATGGCTTTGATGTGATGTGAACTCTCGACCCGCACCTATAATCACTGACCAATTGAGAATTTGCATATTCGACGCAACCGGTCGATTGCCCTTCGACGCGGCCGCAGGTCTGCTTTGCACTCTTAGGCCAAATCGCGGCATGAGCGCGTCATCAGTTAAGGCGAGTAGTGCCATCTTCAGAAAAAAGGTGAACGGCGCCGATTTCCGGCAAGACGTGCATCACGTCACCCGGGGCACCATTGATCCGCTCACGGAAGACGCCAATCACTTGGACATCTCCTAACCTCATGGTCACCTGGGTTTCGGACCCCATGGGTTCGATGAGCATGATTTCGGCAGGAACACTTGCGAGGCCGGGATGGTCATTCAATCGGAAGTGTTCTGGACGAATACCGTAGACGGCAGCCTGCCCCACGATGGTGTTTGTAGATGTCGCCAAAGGCAAAACAACGCCGGATGTCTGGAAGCCCCGCTGGGTTATCGTGCCGGTAAGAAAATTCATCGAAGGCGAACCGATGAAACCCGCAACGAACCGGTTGACCGGGCGGTCGTAGAGATCGAGCGGCGCACCGATCTGCTCTACCCTGCCGCCATTCAGGACAACGATCCGGTCAGCCATGGTCATCGCTTCCACCTGGTCGTGAGTGACGTAGATTGTCGTTGTCTTGAGTTTGTGATGGAGCGCCTTGATCTCACCGCGCATCACGACACGCAGCTTGGCATCGAGGTTTGACAGCGGCTCGTCGAAGAGGAAAACCTGCGGATTGCGCACGATCGCGCGGCCCATGGCAACACGTTGCCGCTGCCCCCCAGAAAGCTGACGCGGGTAGCGGTCGAGCAGATTTGTCAGCCCGAGTATGCCGGCCGCCCAGTTCACCCGCTCTGTAATCTCCGCTTTGCTGCCACCGCGATGTTCCAGCGAAAAGCCCATATTCGTCGCCACGGTCATATGCGGATAGAGCGCGTAGGACTGGAATACCATGGCGATGTCGCGATCCTTTGGATCGAGATCGTTGACCTTCCTGTCGCCGATCTTCAGCGTGCCGTCGGTGATCGTCTCGAGACCGGCGATCATTCTGAGAAGCGTGGACTTGCCGCAGCCGGACGGCCCGACAAGAACGACGAACTCGCCGTCGCGGATATCGAGGTCGACACCATGGATGGTCTTTACGGCGCCGTAGCTCTTGCGGATGTCGGAAAGGTTGACTTTTGCCATGATCTGATCCGGTTGCTCAGCCCTTAAGGCCGGTATGGGCGAGGCCTTCGACGAAGTGCTTTTGGGCAATCACGAAGACGATGAGGACAGGCAATGCCGTCAGCGTTGCGGCGGCAAGCTGGATGTTCCACATCGGCCCGCCATAGGCGTCGGTGTATTGTGTGAGCGCCTGCGGCAGCGTGAACATTTCAGCGCTCGACAGGAACACGATCGGTTCGAGGAACAGGTTCCACGAGTGCAGGAAGGTGAAGATCGCCACCGAGGCCAGTGCGGGCCTGGCAAGCGGCAACGCGATCTTGCGGAAGATCTTGAAACGCCCCAGACCGTCGACACGCGCAGCGTCCTCCAGCTCGGCCGGCAGTGTGACGAAGAACTGACGCATCACGAAGGTGGCAAAGACACTCGGCGCACCGAAGATCGGCACGAGGATCAGCGGCCAATGGGTATTGACCATGCCGGCCTTCAGGAACATCTGGAACAGCGGCACGATCGTCACTTCCGACGGGATCAACAGGCCGAGCAGTACGATCATAAAGATCGTGTTGGCGTAGGGGAATTTGATCCGTGCAAAAGCATATCCCGCCATGGACGAGACGATCATCGTGCCGACCGTCACCAGAGCCGCAATATAAGCGGAATTCCAGTATTGCCGCACAAAGGGCTGCAGCTCGAACACCTTGGAATAGGTCGTCCAGTCATAGCTTTGCGGGATGAGTTGCGGCGGAAAGGCGAAGATATCGCTGATCGGCTTGATCGACGACGTCACCATCCACCAGGTGGGGAAGACGAAGGGGATCAGCAGTACGCACATCAGCCCATAAAGCGCGGTCCTCATGCGGGGGGAAAGGTCAGCTTTCATAAAACACGATCCTCTTGCGCATCTGCCATTGGGCGAAGGTCAAGACAGCGACAATTGCAAACAGCATGATGGACAGCGTCGAGCCATAGCCGAAGAAATGGAACTGGAAGGCCTGCTGGTAGAGGTAATAGACCAGCACGGTGGTCGAGAGCCCCGGCCCTCCCTGTGTCAGTACCGCGATCTGCGCAAACACCTGCAGCGAGCCGACGATGGTGATGATCGAGGTCAAGAGGATGGTCGGGCTGATCAGCGGCAAGGTGATACGGCGGAACTGCTTGAACGCCGGCGCGCCGTCGATGCGAGCAGCTTCATACAGTTCCTTCGGCACGCCCTGCAGTGCAGCCAGGAACAGGATCATGTTGAGCCCGACATTCTTGAACACCTGCACGACGATGACCGAGATCATCGCGGTGGTTTCCTCGCGCAGCCAGTTAGGCCCTTCGATGCCGACCATCAGCAGCATGCCGTTGATACCACCGTTCTTTTGCAAGAGGAAACCCCAGACGATCGTCCAGGCGACAAGCGAGACCACGACCGGCGAGAAGAAGAGCGTGCGGAAGATCGCGATCCCCGCAAGCTTCTGGTTGAGCAATACTGCGAGTAGCAGCGCGAGCGACATGTTCATGACGACGAGGCCGGCCGAAAAGATCGCCGTCGCGCCGAGCACTTCGACAAGGCTCTCGTCCTCGATCAGCATCAGGTAATTCTGTGCACCGGTATAAGTGAAGGTATTGGCCAGCACGTTCCACTCGTGCAGCGAATACCAGAAGACCAGCCCGAGCGGGATCAGCACAAAGGCGATGATGCCGATCAGTTGCGGGGCGATGAAGAGGAAGCCGGCGAGGCTGTCGCGCCGGGCAATGGTCCAGAACGGCGATAAGGAGCGGCCTTCCGGATAAGCGTTTTCCTGCGCGACAGCCATGGCGCCCTCCTCAGCGCTTCAGGAGCGGGCCGATTTGGCCGCAGATTTTCTGGAGCGTGGTCGGCACATCCGCCTCCGGCCGCCAGATCGAATCGAGATTGGAACGCACCATCTGCTGGATCTGGGCAAAGCCGGTATGGCCGGGCATAACCTTGCCGGTGGCGATGCCGGAAATGACCACCTTGTCGATCTGCTCTTCGGAAAGCAGAGGGTTGGTCTTCTTCAGCACCTCGGCATTGAGAAGCGACTTACGCGCCGAGGGGAAGAACTGGCTGAGCTTGGCCGAGTTTTCCGGGTTGGTCATGTAGGCGACGAACTCGGCTGCCGTTTCGGCATTCTTGCCCGACTGCATGACGCCGACACCTGCCTGGCCGATCAGCGCATATTCTCCCGCCGGCCCCTTGGGCAGTGGCACTAGATCCCAGTCGAAGGGCTTATCCTTGGGCAGAAGCGAGGCGCGGCTAATCTGCGTGATCGTCATCGCCGCGTTACCGGCAAAGAAATCGACAGTCTCGCCGGGTCCAGGCATCGCCTTTTTCGTAAAGACCGCATCGTGGATGAAGGCGAGCGCATCCGCCATCGGTTTTTCGGCCATGGTGCAGGTCTTGCCGTCCTCGCTCCAGGGCGAAGCGCCCCAACCGTTCCAGACCGATGTCAGATATTGCCAGGCCTGGTAGTTGAAGTCGCGGACGACCAGCCCGCCCTTGTCCGATCTTGCGACTGCCGAAGCCGTGGCGATGGCATTGTCCCAGGTCCATTCCCCGGTCGCGACCATTTCACCCGGTGTCGTCGCGCCTGCCGCCTTGACGAGATCGTTGTTGACAAACATTGCAAATGGCGAAGTGGAGAACGGATAGGCGTAGAGCGTGCCATTCTGCATCCAGCGCTCGGTGGCTCCGGCGCTGACCTCGTCGAGATTATAGCCTTCCGTTGCCTTCAGCGTGTCGCTCAGCGGATATAGCGCACCCGATTTGACGAAGTCATAAGCCGAGGTTTCGAAAATCCAGGCCATGTCCGGCGCGTTGCCACCGGCAATCTGGGTCGTCAGCGCCGTTGTATAGGTTTCGAACGGCAGCGACTCGTAGGTGACTGTAACGTTCGGATGGTTTTGTTTGAAACCCGCCGCGATCTCGTTGAACAGTTTCAGATGGGCCTCGTTTGCGCTCCAGATCGTCATGCGCAGATTGACTGCGTCCTGGGCGTGGGCGGACCCGCCACCGACGAACGATCCGATTACCGCTATTGCGCAGGCCGTGGACTTTAGATTCCGATAATGAAGCATTCCCAGTCCTCCTCCAAAGATGGGTGATCAGTAGGCCGCGATATCCGGCCACCGTATTTCAATGCCCTCGCGGGTCAGCGCCGCCTGGAAATCATGGAGATGCTGGTCATCAGCCTGCACCTGATGCGGTGTCAGTCCCCTGTCGAGGCAGTAAGACGCGAGCATTCCGGCGACCTCGCCTACATTCCATTCAACGGGATGCAGGCGATAGCAGCCATTGGTGATATGCGTCGTGCCGATATTCTTCCCGGCCGGGATGAGGTTTTTTACCCGTTGCGGCAAAAGCGCCCCAAGCGGGATCTCGAACGGGCAGGACGGAACGTCCACGTAGTTGTCGCCGCCGGTCGAGGGATGCAGGTCGATGCGGTACATGCCGATACCGACACTGTCGCGATAGCGCACCGCGCCGTTGTCGCCGCGCACCGTATAGGACAGATCCTGCTCGACGATGCGAGTAACCGGCTTGATGCGACGGCCTTCGCGCACATAGGGCGCCATGGCGAGGCCATGATCCGTGCCTGTAATATCACCGCGCAGCCGCAGGCCGCGAAAACCCTGACCACCGTCGAGACGGGGAGCCGCCGTCTGCAGCCAGTAGAAGACTGAGTAGGAAAGATCGGCAGCGGCCTTCAGGTGCCGCGCCTTTTCTTCTTCCGACACATCGATGATCGTGCCGTCCATGTAGTCAATCATCGGCCAGTTCACGAGGCAGATGTCGGACTTGTAGAAACCGGGCGCGAAATTCTTGCGGGCCGCAATGCGCCGGAAGATCCAGAGGTTCTCGTCGCCGCCGCCCTTGCGCTGGTCGGCATCAACGAGCAGAGGATCATCGTCCGGGTTCGGCGTGAAGGAGCGCGTCGTATGCTCAAGCGTGCGCGGATGCGGCGCGGTGAAGCCGAGCAGCGGACCACCCCAGAAATGCGGCTCGTATTTGCGCCAATAATCGTAATTGTCAGGCTTGTCGATCGTCTGGTCTCCGTCGACATGGTCGATCGCAAAGCAGATCGACACCGCCTGCACGTTGTCTGGCTGCGCTTTACTTGGGGCGCTCGGCTCGCCGGTATCGGATTGCGCCTCGAAGCCCTTGGCATATTCGGTGCCGGTCATCGGCAGGAGATCGCCGAGTTCCGTGGCATCGAGAATATAATCCGCCGAAATGACGATCTCGGCACTCGTATCGCGATGGCGTAGGGTGACGGAGCGGACGGTATCGCCCTCCACATCGGCCGCGACCGGCCGGTAAGGTTTCAGGATCGTCAGTCGGTCAGCACCGATATAGGGGATCAGCATGCTTTCCATCACCGCCAGACTGACGCGCGGCTCGGCGCAGATGCGGCTCACCCAGCCACCGCCCGGATTGAGATCGCCCCAGGCACGGGCGCCCTCCGTTAGCGGATAGTGGTCGCGGTAATATTGCCGCACGCCGTTGCGCAGCCTCCGATAGGAACGCGTGATGCCGAACTGCTCAACCCAGCTGTGCTCATCCGAAGGAACCGCCTGGCTGGTGAGCTGGCCGCCGATCCAGTCATATTCCTCGGTCATGATCACGCTGCGTCCCGTGCGTGCCGCGCCGAGTGCCGCTGCGACGCCACCAAGTCCGCCACCGACGACAAGAATATCTGCTCGCATCTCTTTCACGTCATTACATCCGTTTTCTATTGGCGTTTTTCGCAAGATCGGAAGAACAGGGTCCCAGTGTTTCGCCCTCGACGGGCTCACAGGTCAGAAGGATTTGGCTGCCGGCACTGCCGGTTTCGATGCGGTTCACCAGCATGGCCGTTGCCTGCCGTCCCATCTCTTCGCGCGGGATGTCGTAAGAGGTGAAGCGTACCGGGCTCCGGCCGGCGCGGATATGGCTGCCGAGCACGACCATCGAGAAATCCTGCGGCACCGAAAGCCCGCGTTCGCGCGCTGCGGCCTCGACGCGCACCGCGTCCGCAAGCTCGATGAAGAACGCGGCCGTCGCGCCGCTCGACACGATCCCGTCAAGGATTTCTTCAGCCGGTCGGTTGACGGCATCCACATGCAGCGCAAGCTCCGCCCCCTCTTCGAGCGCAGAGCCGAAACCCCGCCAGCGATCAGCTATGGACTCCGCTGGGCCTTTCGGACCGATATAAGCGAGCTTCGAATGGCCGAGTGAAACGGCCGCCTCGACGAGTTTCCGGGTGCCGGCCGCATAATCACCGCCGACATAGGGAACAGGCCCGCCAGCTTCGTCGCGACGGCCGATCGCAACGAACGGGTAATCCTCTGCCACCAACCGGGCGAGTTCCTTGCGGTCGAACTCGCGGCCTAGCACGAGGCAGCCGTCGGCGATCCTGAGGCGGTTATTTTCGGAAAATATCTTGCGGTTATTGCCCACGCCGGCACTCGTCAGGAGCAAGAGATCGTAGTTTTGCTGCTGCGCCTCTTCCTCGATCCCCAGCAGAAAGGGCGTGAAGAAGTCGGCTTGTGCGCTCGGAAAGGCTGGCTCGTAGGTGAAGACACCGAGGATGCGATTGAGCCCCTTTGCCATGCGCCTCGCGATTGGGTCGGCGACATAACCAGTGGTTCTGATGACAGCCTGAACACGTTCGCGGGTTTCGGCAGGGATACGTGCCAGCGCTGTCGGCGCACCATTGAGAACGAGCGAAACAGTTGCCTGGCTTACTCCTGCAAGCTTCGCGATATCGTTCTGGGTAAGCCGCTTGTGGCCTGTCACGCGGTGCCCTCCCAAGCATCCCGAAACCTGCTAATACGCATTAGCGTTAATGCGTATTAGCACGATGGCCTAGTCTTTTGTCAAGAGATTAGTCGATTAGGGCGGAGCTGCTTGAATTGTTGGCCGATGGAAGCGCAAGCGAAATGATAGAAACGCGTTTTTCCAGTAAGCGGGTACTCTTTGTGTATCATCAATTCTCCGCCGTTCTTGCTTATCCCCGGCGTTCCTGTTCACGACAGTAGTCTCGGAACAAACCGCAAAACCGCCGAGTTCCACAACAAGACGATGCCTTTCGCATGGACATCGGCTGTCTTCTGCTGCTCCGCTCACCGGCTCAGTCGGGGAGGGTTGCGGCAACCTGAACACGAGAGAAATAGCGATCTCGCATGCATACAGCAGATTACGAATTATAATCACGGCGCTCGGTCCGCGCGCATTCAAACCACTCCCTTTCGGCATTGTCTGAAGACAGCAAATCAAGCTAAAAGCGAAGGGCTAGTTGAAGCCGACGGCGAATTGTCTTCAAAAGCAAAGTACCGGCTGACGCCAGCAGGGGCTGCGAGAAAGACCCTTTACGGTGGAACGTACCGAAAAAAATAACAAGGAAGCATTGCGGGAACCAAACGACACAACCAACGTTTATGCTGCGACCGCTCTGGTATCCCCTCCCAGATTGGTGTCCCCTCTAAACCCGCTGCGCTCCCCGATCTCGCAGCGGGTTTTCTTTATTCTCGGCGGGACCCTCGCCCCATCCGAAAACCTGACAATTGTCCAGCTTCGTACGGTATTAGACTAACACTCTGATATAGTTATTATTATGCGCCCGCAGACGGTACTTTGCGGCAAGAATGGGGCTAGCACATGTATTTTACTGCGTACGACGCGTTGGAGCCGGACGATTTAGACCTGCTTAAAAGCGTATTGGAAGAAATTCGACTTGAGCGCGGGATCGACGCTCGCGAGCCAGATCTTGAGGCCTTGGCGAGCGATCTCGTCAATCTATGGCATGCTGGTTTTCGAGGTTCGGAGGAACTGAAGGCGATGATCAAGCCTCTCGATAGTCACCTGATTCAGTGACGGATTCTCGATTTGAGCCGCGCATTCATCAGAAGCTCATGCTTCGTGGCGAACATTCCAAACAACTTGGTGAGGCGTAATTGCTCATCGCTCGTGAGCTTATATTGTAAGGCGAACTCAGTGATCGTAGTGACCTGTTGCGCGCCCTGAACGTTCAAATCAGCCGTATCGATATGCTTTGACACTAAACCCTACTCCGCTATTGCGTTCTTTAACGCATAGGAGGAGCTCGGGTTTCCGTACGGTTTCGTACCTAGCGCGTTGTTAGATATCATTCCGGCTCACTTGGCTATTCGCCAGCAGAGCCACATTGTGATTGTGAACACGACAAAAAAGAGAGTGCCGAACGTCCACGCGAAACCGATGTGGATTTGCAGCGAAATCCACATATCTGGTGAGAAGCGGTAGATTGCGTAAGGAACCAGCAACGCGATCACAACGCTCGCGAACACTGATGCGATAAACTGAAAGAATTTAAACACTCATTCCGCCATCGGGACGGTCAGCATCACGCTCGATAAGACGAAACCGATCAGCATTGGAGTAACCGAGCACACGACCCAGACGAACGACAGATGAGACATCCCGTAAATGTCTTGGTATCGCACAAGGTACGGGAATATCAGCAGAAGCGCGATCGACAGGAAGATGAACGGCAAGGCTTGCGAAGTCATCATCAGCACCTTCCCTTAAGTTGAAAGAGGTTCGATGCCATCTGAAAACATCGAACCTCCCGCGTCAGAACAGTGTTAAGGTTTTGACAGCTCGAGCATCTACTACATCTTCAACGATGTAAACTGTCCGTAATCGTACAAAGACAGCTAAGGTCACCGGACCGACGTCTCGTTGGAGCAACCGTCACGTCCTACTGTCGTGGCGTGCGTACAGCACATCAGTACAGTGAATGAGTTGTTATGTTTCGCAAGGAAAAAGGGAAGCTCAGCCTCCCAACTGAACTTCCCTTGATGCGCTCGATTGTCGCCAGAGCAAGAGCACACAGGAGTTTTGGAATGAGGCGAGAAGAAGAGCAAGCCACTTTTTATGTCCGATACCGTACCGACGAGCTCGAAAAATGAGGACGACCAGCTCAATCAGAGTTGGTCGTCCTCAGTTCGACGGTGTGCCCAGGACCGTCAGTGGTCATCGAGCTGAACCGGATGATATCGATCCGACTGGATCGCAGCTATTCCCGCGTCGATCGCAGCAGCTAATAACGACGTCGACAAAGGCCTGACCATCGCCGCGATGAAGTCGAAAATGGCGTTGATCGCAAAATGATCGCGGGAAAGCGGCTCATTCGACTGGCTGAACCCGACGGCTATCGATGTTATTGGCTGTCCGGGATATCCCCGCATATCGGGTAGATGATTTGTGGATTTAAGCGGCGGAAATTTAGTCCTCATTAACGATTCACTTGGCTCATCCCCGACTTCGCTTCGAACATCGCTACAGTAGCTCTGTCTAGTGGAGGGTATGGTTAAGCTAACAGCCTATGAATTTGCGATGTACGCATGTTTGTTGATAATCGCAGTTTACATTTTACCGCTTCGTCGTCATCTTTCCGTAACTTGTGATCCGGAACTTCTTTCTGCTGAAAAGGTTAGATTTTGCAGGAGGAATTACTATGTACAAGGATCACAGCCTAGCCTTCTACTGCGGTCTGAACGCGGCGCTTTTCTCGGTCATAACAGCTTCGCTATGGCTAGCGTGGCCGATTTTTTGATATGGACGACCGAGGCTTCAATTTACGACGAACGTTGACTACATCGGGGCTTACTCAACTTTTCGCCTAATGTCCGCAAATTTAGAACCAGGAGCCCTACGGACATTTCTTGGCGCTTGTTCGTTCACCCGCCCGTCGCAAACGACAAAGCCCCGCCGAAGCGGAGCCTATTCTATCAGGTAGTGTTATATGTAAGCAGGATCCTGCCTGACCAGCACCGGTATTTGCACCCTTGTTGTTGCTCTGCCAGGGCTGAGCCGCGCCTTGCGTGCCGGCGGGAGCACCACAGTTCGTATTGCTGTGGCCCTGATCTGCACCATGGTTTTCGCCGGAATTGCTACCGCCAGAATTATTCGCGCCGGACGAATTACCGTCGCTACTGGTCCCGCTGCTGTTACCGCCACTTCCACTTTTGCTGCCGACGCTCGAACTCTGCGCCAGTGTCGAAGTTGCGAAACCGTTCCAAAGCGCACAGGAACCATCCGCCGTTCTCTGTGTTAGCCCCGTCACAGGAGAAAACCATGCGAACGCAAGCTGAACCAGGCCTACAAAATCGTTCGGAACCTGTAGCAACGCAGCACCAAAACGCGGCCTTCGATCTTCCAGCCCTAATTCTTGCCGCGATTGTGGCGGCTATCGCAGCATGCGTTTGGATTGGGATGGCCGTATTTGGCATCAGTACCGGCACCTAGCGATGGCTGACCACGACATTCCACCGAAAAAAGGATACGCGCGCGGCGTAGTCGTGCTTGTTATCGGCTTACTGCTTTTGATCGCTGTTGCCGGATTTTGGATCGTCTTTTTGCCTCAGACAACTTGAGCAGCAGCAGATGCGGTCGAGTTGCGATCGCGCTTACATGCCGCCATGACTCATACCTATTAGACGGAACTGGCCGAGATTGCAGCACAGTTTGTCGTAATAATGCGCCGATGCAAACTATGAGAAACTTAGTCGACAGACGGAACCTGCGACACAATTAAAGGTTTAGCAGTCTCAATCGGGGATATAACTCATGACTGCAGAAGACGTATTATACTCACAGTGCTTCAATGAAGGACGACGAGCGGCTTGTATTGGAATGCAGCGCACAACCAACCCCTATATTGACAGTAGCGGGATAAAATTAGACGCGTGGGTGGAGGGGTTCGAGACTGTAAACAGTAGCGAAATCATACCGATCGAACGAATGCATCTTTTCCATCTAGGCAGGGAGGCCGCCGAACGAGGTGAACCCGCGTCGATGTGCCCCTACGTTGCTGACGACAACCCTGAACGCATGGAAATTTGGCTAATCGGTTACGCGCCTCATATCGATCCGGAACTGATCGCGAATGACAACGTTCCGCCTCTATGAGATTTCTGGAACGCCGCCCACTCGTCACGACATTCATATTCTCAAACGCTATCATCGCGTCGGTATACGTCGTCCAGACGTGGATGACCGACCGCTTCGGTAATACCGATGCGAAAGCTCCGATTACTGAGCCGCCGACTTGAAGAGGTCAAATTCGGCTTGACGCCTAAGGGTCAAACCATGATGGGGGACGGTCAGTGCCGTACCACGCCGATGCCCGACACCGTCGTGAACCGCCTTGTCGTCTCATCTGCTCGAGCCATCTGTGGGACCTGGCGGTCCAACTAATCAACCTCTCGGAAAACATAGGCATGCACGCAAATTAGTGGTAGCAAAGCCGGCCAGAGAACGTACCGTCTCCGGTCAATTCGGTGACGCAGCGCTGGAACTGACCTGCGATGGCGCGAGGGAAGATTAAGGCTCCGCTGGCAGCGGCAACAGATCGCCGCCCAGCATGACGAGCTGCAACTGCAGGCCGAAGCATTGAAGGATGCCGATCGACGCTAGAATGAGCTCCTGGCAACGTTTGCCCATGAGTAGCTCAATCCGCCGCCTCAATGGTGCAATGGGGTGGACATCTTGAAACGCAACCCGAATAGTAAGAATGCAGGCGAAATTCGCAACACGATGGAACGACAGTTGGTTCATCTCGTCCGGCTGATCGATGATCTTCTTGACGTTTCACACGTCGGTCAGGGAGAGGTCGAACTGCGGAAAGCTCCGGTAAGGATCGACGAGATCGCCAACTCGGGGCAAGGGACCCCTTGACGATCGATTTGCCGCTCGAAACTCGATGGGTTGATGGCGATCCAGTCCGTATGTCCCAAGCTCTGTCCAACCTGTTGAACAATGCCGCCAAATACGCGCTGCCAGGTATCGGCGCGAACAAGCTCAAGTGTGCCGAAAAACTACTTCTTTCACGTCCCTCCTGCGACCGTCAGTTAGGCAGCGTGATGTAATCCGGCGCCTTCTCCGCTTGGGAACACATTTTATGCCAAGGAGTTTCTAGGCCGCTTAATGAGAGTACGCATAAAATGAAATTTGAGAATTTCGACACCCGGACCGATTGGCGGTGGCTCACTCCAGTTTGGATCCGTGTCGGCAATGGCGCCGCGGAGGCGGTGCGCGGACCAGGCGAAGCGCTTGAGAAGCTGATGTATCGCTGGCCCAACCGCGCCGACGCTCACTACTCGCTGGCGAAGACGCGCTGCATGGATGCCCTCAGTGACCCGAGCAAATCGCATTCGGCACGCGAAACATTTATTCGAGCAGCGATCGAAGCCCAAATGCTGGACTGAGGCCTTCTAATGACTGACCATCCGCTGACTGCCTCGGTGCGCAGGTGCAGCCAAACTACAACTCATCACGTCATAATCTCGTGCTGCCATGGGCCGCCAGACGAGTCGTTATGGCAGACAGCACTCGAAATGGAACATAAGCGCCACTTTAGAATTCTCGCCTGGTCAGCAACATACATGTTAGAGGAGATGGTTATGAACAATATCGTTTGGCTAGTTGGAGCCGTCGTCATCATACTTGCAATTCTTAGCTTCTTCGGATTGCGATGAAAGCAACGCCTGCGGCCAGAGCTCGTACAATGACTGCGGCAGTTTGAAGACACGTGGTCGTTTCGCGAGAGACGCAGGATCCTCAAGTTCCAGTTCCCTCTTCCGGATGGTGCATAACATGGGAGCTTGACTGGCGTCTCGGTGCGCACTTCGCACATCTCGCCTGCAGCCAACCGATCCATCCGCTTCCTTCAAACAGGCCGTGGTGATGATCTTGGGCCAGACTCAGTAGCGAATGGGAGCCAATATCATGAAAAAGGGGCATGCCGGGGAATGCGCCTTATCTCCCGCAACGTCAGTCGGCTTCGTGCGTTGACACTGCGAACAAGCGGGAGGTGGATATGCGAGACGTTGTGCGCTTCGAACTTACGGCAAAACTCGGCTATGCCGCCCGCGGCATTGTGTTTCTTCTTGTCGCGATTCTGGCACTCTTCTCAGGGATAGCCGGTGGGCAGCCAGAAACGAAAACAGCGATCTCTACCCTGCTGCAACAGCCACTCGGCCGCGTCTGGGTTGGGTTGATTGGACTTGGTCTCCTCGGTTTTGTGGCCTGGCGCCTGGCTCAGTCGATCGCTGATGCCGATGGGCAGGGCAACGACGGCCGAGCCATGGTAATACGGGCTGCGCTGCTTGGTAGCGCAGTGACTTACACTGGTCTCGCCGTATATGCCCTTGGGCACGCAGTCAGTGCGAGCGGCGGCACCGGTGGTTCAGGAGAGAAAGGGCTCGCCCAATGGGTGATGTCGCAGCCCTTCGGCTCATATGTAGCAACCGCGATCGGGATTGGACTGATCGTGGGGGGCATTGTCACTGGAGCTAAAGGCGCCTTCCGAAAATTCGAGAAGTATATCAGCTTCCCCGATCGGAGTGGGTTGCTCTCTTACATCTGTATATACGGTCTTATCGCACGTGGTGCCGTATTCTCTGTTACCGGGATATTATTTGCGTACGCGGGTTTCAAGGTCGATCCAGAGCAGGCGGGCGGTATCGCCGACGCGCTTGAGTGGCTCCGTGAACTGCCTTTCGGCTCTGTCCTGTATGTCGTCATTGCGATCGGGCTAGCCGCATTTGGGGTCTATAACCTAGTTGCTGCTAAATATCGCACCGTCAAAGGGCCAAGCCTCGATGATGTGAAGCGTGCTGTTCCCCTGAACTTACGCCGCTAAGAGAGCGGTTTTCGCGTTATGCCTGAAGGACAAAAACTACCATGAATTCGTCGTCAATCTTCAACGTAGAGCAACTCAACACTATCAGAGACGCGCATCTGGAATGGTGCGCTGAAAACTCCGTTGACCCGAAAAGCCCGCTAGGGGAAGAGGCAGCCGCTTTTCTGATCAGAGCGTTCGATGTTGAGCATGACAGTGTCGATCGCCTGATCACGTCACTTGATCACCATATGAGAGAGCGTGGGCGTCACGTGCAAATCGGATCAACGAGCATACCGTCAAAAGATGATTAAGCGGTCACGCTTACGCAGAGGCTCGATACCTGCCAAATCGACCGCTCCCAAAACGCAATTTCGCCTTCGCTATCATCCTCCATCATCCGGTTGGTCTCTGGCTGCTTTGAAGTTCGCCATAATCCCGAGCGTAGCAAAGGTGACTATCGAAAGAAAATTGCGGTGTCATAGGCTCCAAGTCCGACCGCGGTACCGATCGCACCCGTCGCCCATATGCTCGCGGCAGTCGCCGTCCCGCGTGTTCCAAGTTTCGCTACAAGGATGGCTCCGCCGCCAATAAAGCCGACTTCGTTGATGATACCTTTAACGATGCGAGCCGTCGCCTCGGCAGCTTACAGTAACGGTTTCTGCAGCCTGAACGAAGCCGCAGGCGGCGATATCAACAAGAGGAAAGGTGCGCATGGAATTTCCCAATTGTCACCGTGAAACAGGTCCGGTCTGGCGTTCGTTACACTGAGCCGGCAGGGTCGATCTGACAAGTCCATTATTAGCCGATATATGCCAACTGCCCGACCGTGCCCCGTGCTCCACGCAACCCTGCCACGTATATATCAAGCTTCTAATGTTAGGAATTTTCTCTTATCTGATCGCTATTCGCCCGCGCAGCCGGATATCTGCGGAGCCATACTCAAGAAACGGAGAACAACTTTGCTGCCAGGAATGACAGAAGAAGAAGGAAAGCGTTTGTTTGAACGCATCGGCGCAACTGCCATCGCCAACCAGGCGATCCTCAAATGTACGGTTGCTGGGTTCCCACTCACCGTAGACAATGTGATCTTATTCGTTGGCGACTTTGTCGATCCTGCGCGAGGCACGTGCGAAAACCTTGTCGAGATGATTGGTCTCGCCATTGAAGAGGTTATCGATTGCCGTGGCTTGGCTGCTCACTCGACCGACAAAGGAATATAATCTCAGCAATGCCAGAGACACCGCCTTGCAGCTAATGCCGGGCGTTCGGTATCACCACCAAAGAACAATGAGAACGCGATCAACGAGACTTGACGGCTGAAAGGCAACGCCGATCAGCTTGCCAAGCGCCGCTCTCCATCGGATGTCATATCAGCCACGATTGTCGCGATAGCGTCCAACCGATAAGGCTTGGCGACGAAGACAGCGTCGCCCGGCAGCTCGTCCGCCTTTGGGCGGTGCCTCCCTGATGCGATAACAACCGGAACGTTCATGCGCGTGTCGGAAATCATCCGAGCCAGATCGAAGCCGCTAAGGCCACCCGGCATGTCTACGTCGGTGACGACTGCGTCAATCTTCCGCTGGCCCAGGATTGCGACGGCTTCGAGGACGTTTGCGGCCTCGATCACATGATAGCCTTCATCCAGCAGGGTGTCGGCCAGCAACATCCGGATAAGAATCTCGTCTTCTACGATGAGAACTGTACGCTGATACATGGCAGTCTCCGCTCCGTGGTCACGAGATCAACTCGCTTGCCCAGATTTCGATCGCCCCTCGGCGCAGAGTATTTGCCAACATGTTTAATAAAATCCGAATGAATTCGGCTTGGGACAGAAAAGCGACGTGGCCACCGCCACAGCTATCAGCAATTGTCGTGAGCAAATAGCTTTCCGATTTCAGGGTGATGCCCGTCGCAAGCGTCGGGGCCGGTCACTGCCAGCCCCGACTTCCTTCGACATTGGGTAGCATGGCCAGAACCGATCGCCGGGGCGAAGGTTCCGTCGAGGTGACGCAAGAGGATCTACCGGCGAGGTTGCTCAATGACCTGACGACACGATGGAACGGGACTGAGTCCTGAGCAGTTTGACCCTTGAACCATAACTGTTCCCGAAAAGGAGTACTTCATGGGCAGCATGTCCGACAAGGTAGCAGGCAAGACCAACGAACTCGCCGGCAAGGCACGTCAGGCCGCCGGTGATGCGACCGACAATCACGAAATGAAGGCCAAGGGAGCTGCGCAGGAAGCCAAGGGCGATGCACAGCAGTTCAAAGGCAAGGCTCACGACGCCGCCAAGGACCTTACAGACCGCGCCTGAGCAAGGCGCGCAAACAAAACAGCCCGCTGTTCTGCGCGCTTTTTGTGTCCTGGAGCTTTGGCGCCGCCAATGATCAAGCAAACTCAATCGACTATCCTAGCTTTTGTTGCAAGTCGCCCTGGCGGCACAACATGCCCGAGCGAAATAGCGCGCAGCCTTGCAAAGGATCAGAACATCCCGCTCCAATGGCGTGATTTCATGCCAGTCGTCCACGAAGCGGTCGATGAATTGCTGGCAAGCGGCGAAATAATCGTCACATGGAAGTCTGTCGTCATGATCGAGCGAGCGGGTCCTTACCAAATAAGCGCTTGCAATCAGATGGATTGATGGTTGATGCCGACAACAGATAGCTAATGAACGAATCGCTTCAGATGGATGAGCATGCCTGTTAACGCCACTGGTTAGCCAGCTTCCGGAAGCCGAGTCGTGGCACGATTAATATAGTCAACCAAGGCGCGGGCAGCTGCAAAGGATTTTATCGTTTCCTCCAACAGACTGGGAGACATCAACATCTCGTCTGAGATACCGCGACATGCGCCAAAGTTTCTGAGGTTGAAGAAATCAAGCGCATCATGATTTTTCACGTAACCCTTGCTACCGTCGTCATGCCCGCCCGTCAGACCATTCGGGAAGTATTTCTGAAACAGCGGACCCTCAACGATACCTCTCCATTTACCGGTATGGCTCGCGATCGTCTGCCGTAAAATTCGAGCAAGACGTGGGGGCGGAAGCAATGCTCCCCCTCCGCTATAAGAACGCGAGGGCGAAATCTGCATGAAATATGTCGCGGCAGCATTTTTCGACAAAGACACGCGCACAGCGAGCAACCCCACACCCTTCGAAATCGGCGCTCTTGCCAAACATTTTCGCGGGTCGGGGTTAGCTTCGACGATACGAGGATCTATCGATCCAGCGCTTGCGATCAGTCGGGATGTGAACTCCATGAGATCGAAGCGAGCGCGATCGATTTGGGCTTTGTTGTCGGTCAGCCACTCCGCATCATGGTCGCTGGAAGCTTCCGATAGAAATTTTATCGTCGACTGATCGATCATATGTCGTTCCCATTGCCCAGCAGATAAGCATTACGCTTCGAGCGCGATCATTAGAACGTAAAGGGAACGAGAATATGTCCGGCTCAAACGATCAAAAGCCCGTAACAGATAATAGTGCGCTCAGCACGGACGCGGCGGAAACGAAAGGTTTCTAGTTCAAATCCGCCGAAGGCTGGACCTAGGTGGCGGTCGTGGCGGTCAGAGACATGTGTCGCGGCGACGCATCCCTCGAGGCCTAGGTGCGGATGGACCACGCAAGGCCGGAGAAGTGGAACGAGCATCCCAGTCGCTCGTTGATCAACCTGAACCGTTTCCACCGCGCACGGCGAATGGGAAACGGCAGCAGGAGGAGTCCAAATGACCGATCGCCTAACCATGCAGGATCCCCGCAACCAGTACCCAAAGCCCCCCTTCCCAGAACAGCCGCAGCCGGTCCCCGGCATTGCAGGCGAGATGGATCCAAGGGCGGACCATGGCGAGACGAGTTACAAAGGCTCCCGCAAGCTCGTCGGCAGGAAGGCGCTGATCACAGGCGGCGACAGCGGGATCGGCCGAGCAGCGGCGATCGCGTATGCCCGCGAAGGTGCCGACGTCGCCATCTCCTATCTTAAGAGCGAGGAGGGTGACGCTCGCGAGGTCATCGATCTCATCGAGGCCGAGGGGCGAAAGGCGGTGGCATTGCCAGGCGATATCACGGATGAGAACTGGTGCAGGAAACTGGTCGAAGAAGCCGTATCCGCGCTGGGTGGCCTGGATATCCTCGTCATCAACGCCGGACGTCAGCAGTTCCGTGAAGACATCTCCAAGGTCACCTCCGAAGATTTTGACAAGACCCTTAAGACGAACCTTTATGCGATGCACTGGATCACGCAAGCGGCGGTTGACCATCTGCCTGCAGGCGCCTCCGTGATCACCACGGCCTCCGTGCAGGGCTACGATCCATCGGCCATCCTTCTCGATTACGCGACAACGAAGGCCGGAATCGTCGCTTATACGAAGGCGCTCGCGGCGCAACTGATCAAAAAGGGCATCCGTGCGAACGTCGTCGCCCCCGGCCCGTTCTGGACTGTGCTTCAGTCTTCCGGTGGCCAGCCACAAGAGAAGGTTACGAAGTTCGGCGAACAGAGCAAGTTCGGACGGCCGGGCCAGCCTGTCGAGATCGCTCCGATCTATGTTCTGCTTGCCAGCCAAGAAGCTAGCTACATCACTGGCGAAGTCTACGGCGTGACCGGTGGAGCCGGGATCGCCTGAGGCTAAAGCGGAGGCGGCGGATGGCCGTCTCCCTCACCGCTTGGCAAGGCGGCAGTATCGCTTTAATTTTTTTGACGGCCCTGGTGCATAAGATCAGGCGACAGTCTTCCGCGCTGCTCAGACAGCTTGGGCTTGTTCAAGCGGCCGCTGAGCATCAAGTAATCATGGCCTAATTGCTCTCTTTCATATCATTTGCCTAATATTCGCGCTTAGACGGGAACTTACCCGGTAGAGCGACGTTTCTTGCGGCGAATCTATAGGGAGTTCAACACATGTCTGGTCCAAACGCACGATGGAATGAACCTGTCGAGCTCACCTCCCCGTCGGGCTCGCTGAAGGTAAGCGGTCCTTTCGAGGCACTCGCGCACATGACGGAGAACTGGCCGGCTCAGCAAGGGCTTGATTTCGTCCGCGCCCGCAGTGCTTGCCGCGGCGCAATTGCGGGTCACAGAACTGTCGATGAGGCGCGTATCGCCTTCGAGGCGGCGGCCAACGAGGCCCGCAAGCAGTTCGATCTCCGCCGACATTAGTCGGCAAAAGAGCATCGGGCCATATAGCTCAATGCCTTACCGTAGCCCAGACTACGTCGAGCATCTAAAGTGTTTCAAGCTAGGGGGTGTCTCATCGAGGCACCTCTCGAGGTTGATCTGCTCTCTATTGCAACACGTTGCAACACTACGATGTTCCTGATCTACAGAGTTCCAGCTGAGGACGCCCGCTCCATGAAGATATTCGGCATCGCCTACGCCGGCACGCTCATCTCATTCTTGCTGGTCGATGCCATCTGGCTCGGGCTTATCGCCAAAAACTTCTACCGAAACCAACTCGGCGACATGATGCTTCCATCTCCAAATTTCGCGGTCGCAACAGTGTTCTATCTCTTCTTTGCCGCGGCGATTGTCGTACTTGCTGTCCGACCCGCTTTGGATTCCGGCTCGGTCTGGACCGCTGTCGGCTACGGCGCCGTCCTAGGTCTGGCCGCCTACGGCACCTATGACATGACGAACCTCTCGACGCTTAAAGGGTGGCCGATCGCTCTGACCCTCGTCGACCTTTTATGGGGTACGGTGTTGACGGCTGCTGCAAGCGCCTGCGGGTATGCAGCGGCTCGATCCTTCGGGTAGACCGTCATGATCTACTTCACGGGCGACACGCATTTCGGCGATACGCGCGTCCTGCGCATCGACCGACGCCCGTTCTCCGACATGGCCGAGCACGACACAGCACTCATCTCCAACTGGAACGATGTTGTGGGAGGGGATGACGACGTTTGGCATCTTGGAGATTTCATGTCAGTCAGGGCTGGACCCTGCGCCGAGCTCCTCGCCAAACTGAACGGGCGCAAACATCTTATCATTGGCAATAACGATCCGGAGGAGACGACCGGCTCAAATGGCTGGGCAAGCGTCCAGCATTATGCAGAACTCCGTGAAGCCGGACATCATCTCATCCTGTGTCACTACGCCTTCCGGACATGGAATCAGATGGGAAAAGGATCGATAAATCTTCACGGCCACTCGCACGGAAGATTGAAACCAATTCCAAGGCAATTCGACGTTGGCGTCGATGCGCAGGGGCCGCGCCCGGTATCACTGGCGCAGGTGCTGTTATCGCGGCGCAAATCATAGCGTCGCGAGTGAACCAAGCCGGCCGGCAAATTGACAGCTGCTGGCAAGTCGCGACCTCCCATGTCATGAAGCGGCGTATGCGAGATAAACTGCGAGACATTGGAAGATGAATGGATAGATTTGCAGAAACGGAAAACGCACTTGTCGCGCGACTACGCGTCCTCAAGGCAACTCCGGACATGTCGATTAACCTTCTCGACGTCCATTCACCCTTGGAAGCGGCCGGCTTCTCTCAAGACGAGGTGACCGCCGTCCTCAACGCTCTTGAGCAGGACAAGATCTTAACCGTCGTTCCGGGCGGGAGGCTGCTTATTTTGAAGGAACTTCCGCAGGTCTGAAGTCACGCTCCGCCTCCGAGGCATTCCCTTAACCGCCTAAGCCTTCTTTAGCGATCCAGGTTTATGAGCCGCTCGCTTTCCGGATTTCTCGCTTTCGACGATCATTTGTGGATCTTCCTCGGATGCCTTGACCTTGTGGCCCTTGATATGCGTGTCCGAGGTTTGCTTTCTGATGACCTTGCCCGTCGTCGTTCCCTGGCTTGTCTCCCACGAGACCTTATCGCCCTTTTTCAGATTGTCGTTCATTGAGCTCTCCTTAGTCCGGGCTGACTGTAGATGGCGGCCTGATGTTCGGCGCCTCAACGGGTTTCGGGTCTTGCTTCGCGAACTCTTCATCGGCTTCCTGGTTGACCTTTGTCACGTCATCGGATGCCTGCTCTGCCAGCTCGTGCTGTTTCTGCGCACGTCTCCAATGGTCCTCGTGCGCTCCCTCTGGGCGACCTTCGTCCTCCCAGATTTTGTAGGCCCGCTCTCGTTGCTGCTGTTCCTTTTCATTCATGACGGTCTCCCTTTGTTGCGGAGAGATAACTTCCGTGCGCCGCTGTTGTTTCCGAAGAGCAGGGAGGAAATCAAGCATACCGCCTGGCCGCCGTCTTATCCGCCCGATGGAGGCGGTTTTTAGCCGTGGCCGAGGCCAAGTTTTACACCGTGACGGACGGGTAAGGACGCCCGCGGCCCTTTCGGCCACGGACCCTCATCGGCGACGAGGAACGAACGCGCTTCCAGAAGGTTTGGGCCAGACCAGTTCTAGGAGGATCCAATGGCTTCGATGACGATGGAAGAGCTTTCGAAAAAGCTGAGCAAAATCGACTTTTGCATGTTCAACACAAATGGTCCCGAAAGCATTGTCAGCAGACCGATGAGCAACAATGGGGACGTGGAATATGACGGCGACTCATGGTTCTTCTCGTACGTCGACACAAAGAAGGTCGCAGATATCAACCGTGACACCGGGGTCACGCTGAGCTTCACCGCTCCACCGAGCATGCTTGGCAAGCCGGGCATTTTCATTGCCGTAAATGGACAAGCGGAGCTGATCCGTGACAAAGCCCAATTTCAAGAGCATTGGACAAAGGATCTTGACCGGTGGTTCCCAGAGGGGACCGACACCCCCGGCATCGTCCTGATCAAGGTCTCGGCTCAAGCAATCGAATACTGGGACGGTGAAGAAAACGGGCGACTGCAACTGGCGATCGTCGATGCGGTCGCGGCGGGTGCAGTATGAGAGGCAGAACGTAAGCGGCGTTTGAGCCCTCCGCGACATTTCAAAATACCTGGCAGAACTACACGAGGCCATAGATATTGCCAGTCGACCGCTGGAGCGACTGAAGGATGCCCAGTCGGAAGGTATCAAGGTCAACTAGGGTGAGACATGCTCAGCTGCGCACCCTAGCTGTCGAAGCCTAGCGGTTACAAAACTCTGTCCTGGCAGCCTTAGATTCGCCTCGTCGAGTGAAGGGGGCCGGAATGCCCGAAAAGCCAGCGTGAAGCTGTTGAGGATCGCTGCACTATTCCTGCTGACGGCATGATTGTCGCGATGCTTGATCTATAAGCCAGTTGGTAAGTTTGCCGCCATCGCGATCCTTTCTTCATGCGGACCAGCACGAAGCCGCCTTTTTGAGGCGGTCGCCGTCTTCACATCGCCTTTCTTAAGGACGCATCGGGAGACATCTGGCTCCCAGCAACCGCGGTTCCGGTCGATTTCAAGGGCAAGAAATGCGATCTCTCTCAAAACCATGTGCGAATATTGAGAACATTGCTCGGTCGCTATCACCTGACAGATCCTAAAAGGACCATCTGATCGAGCATACATCTAAAGCGCTGGCGGATAATCCTGACGTCTTTTTCGATAAGCCCGTCGAAAAGCCTCGCGCCGCGCTATCGAACAACCTGAAACGCCCCCTTAGCGCAAGCGTCAACTGCAAGATGTTCGAAAATCGGTTGGTTTCAGCCCTTCACCCCATCATCGAGCGAAACCGCCAGAATAATAATGATTAGAAGTCAAAACCCAACATGATCAACTCGCTAACTAGAGTGGCTCCTGCGCGTCCGAGCGAGACGCGTGGGAGTACTCCGTAAATATCCGTGAATTCGCGGCGTTTCAGCACTCCCTAGAAAAAGGGGTGTGCGGCTGTTCCGCCGAAATTGAATATACTAGTTGCCGTAACACTCAACCTGCCCATTTCCGTGGCATGGTTCAGAGCGAGATCACCTTACCGATAGACACACGAGGCAAGTCAACCCTGCCGTATGAACCTGCTGAGCTAAAGGAACGCGGCAGACAGGATCGGGAACACTGCGATCAGGAAGAGGCCAATGAGCAGCGCGCCGATATAAGGCCAGATTGCCTTCATCGCCTCATCCGGCGCAACGCCCCCGATCTTGCAGGCGATATAGAAGCCGATGCCGATGCCGATCGGCGGGGCAATCAAACCGATATTCATCGCAGTGACGACAACCATGGAGTAGTGTACGTCGTTGATGCCAAGGGTTTTCGCGATTGGGAACATGATCGGTGCCATCAGCACGATTGCCGGAAGACCTTCCAGCACGCAGCCGAGCACCATAAAGATCAGAACGGTCACGCCCATGAATGTGAGCCAGCCGCCGGGAAGACCCGTAACCGCCTGCGTCAGCTTGAAGGCAAAGCCCATCTGGGTGAGCGCCCACGCCATCGCCGAGGCGCAACCGAGGATGATCAGGATTGCACCGGACAAGGCCGCAGTCTCGACCAGCATGCCGTAGAGTTTCTTGAGACTGATGCCACCGTAAAGTGTCGCGCCGATAATCAGTGCATATAGCACAGCAATGGTTGAGACTTCCGTGGCCGTTGCCACGCCACCGCCGACAGCACTACGGATCAGGAACGGCAAAAGCAGTGCTGGCGCCGCTATGACGACCGCCTTCCAGACCGTTTTGACTGAGGCTCGCCTGACGCCTTCCATCGATTCATGCCTTGACTTCCATCGGGCGAGAACGGCCAGCACCAGCAGCAGAACCATGGCGATCGCAAAGCCGGAGGTGAACAGGCCGGCAATCGAGACACCTGCTGTCGAACCGAGCACGATCAACACGATTGAGGGAGGAACCGTTTCCGCCATCGCGGCGCCGGTTGCCAGCAGAGCGATCATTTCCGGCGGCTTGTGGCCGCGCCGCTTCATCTCCGGAAACAGCGCCGGCGCGACCGTCGCCATATCGGAGACCTTGGATCCGGAAATGCCCGAGACGAGAAACATTGAGCCGAGCAGGACATAGGACATAGGACATAGGACATAGGACATGCCCGCCTTCACATGGCCGAGCAATGAGGCAAGCACTTCAACGATCGCTTTGCCCATGCCGGTCGCATCCAGCACGCAACCAAGCAGGACAAAGATCGGAACAGAAAGAAGGATGATGCTGGACATGCCCTCATCCATGCGCCCGATGATGACGAAGGTCGGCATGGAAGTGGTAAAAGTCAGGAAGGACAGCGCACCGAGACCGAAACAGAAAGCGATCGGCACGCCCATGGCCAATAACAGGCCCACGCCGAAGACGAGGAAGATGACGATATTCCAGTTGCCGAAATAGGCGAACACCGGCTCGAGCGCAAAAAGCGCGCCCCCAGCCACCTCGACGTCCAGCCGCTTGTCGTCGGGGTTGAGTGATGGTCCGCGGGTAACGGCCCATGATTTTAAGACGCCATCAACTTCGAGGCGGCGATCTTAATGGAGCCGTGTCGCATCATGCTTCTGAATGACAAACCGGAGCCGGTTGGACGGCCTGATCTCAACCTCTCCGGATGGTTCTCGGGTTTTCTTGAAATCGCGCTTGGCTTGATAGGCAGGAACCTTGCTGGACATCACAGGTCACCGGCCAGTACCGTTGTCTTCGACCGACTGCATATTCGATTTCATCACAAATCGGTCGACAAGCGCTCTTACCGTCTCTTCTTGTCCCAAGTCATCGATTACGGGGATCGGATCGGATGCAATCGCTTCCAGGACTTCACGCCCGGCTCCCGCTTGGGACGCATCGAGAAGGGCTTCACGCGTCTCCCTCTCGGATTTTAGCTTGAGATAAAGCGCGTGGATTATCTGATCTCGGACGTGGAGATCGGTCTTGCTGTGTTCGGGCTTTTTCGGCGGTGTTCTCATATCTCAACAAGACGCTGGCAGACGGCCGGTTCCATTCGATCAGTAAAATCCAGCCACTACACCTCTAGTCCCGTGTGGGCAGGAAATTTCATAGCTGTTCACGCGGACGTAACAGGTTTGGTGAAATTCGAATCAGTTTTGCAGCGGCACCAAGGCTTTGTACGAGGGTTGGAATGAGCACCTCAGGGACTAAACACCTAAGAGCTGACTCTCACTCACGCGGATCTTTGTTCCGTCGGCGGGTCGGTGGCGGGAGCCACTCCATCGGCACCGCCTGCAGACTAGAGCGGAACATTTGCCCATCCGTCAGGTTACTCCTCCTCAATGGGAGGAATGAAAATGATTGATCGGAAGGTCGTTGAAAGTTCGACGAATGCGCGTCAGGGAAACACAGGAAGGCCTGTGCTGATCGTGCTAATTGCTGGCCTTTGCCTCGCAGCTATCGCTTGGGTCGGCGCTGAGTTTTGGGGTGAGGCGACCGATGCTCCCGCCGAACAGACTGCTACACCGCCCGCCGGTGACAACACTCCAAAATCCGCAGCAAGCCCGAGCGAGACCACGACGACGCCAACCTCGGTTGATCGGACGCCGCATGCCGACAGTGGCACTGGCGGATCATCGCAAAGCAACGCACCCTCCGGAAATACCTCAAAGCCATGAGGGGGACAGTGAGCATTGACGCCTGCAATAATCCAAGACGAGAAAAGGTTAGACAGACTATGTAGTGACGTGTTTGCGAGGCGGGCAAAGGCGCTGTGTGCTTGCAGACCCCTTAAAGGGCTTATTGCCTGTTACGTTTGCGTTGACGGATCGTCAATTCATGCGCGATGAAGATAGTGACGTGCATGCTGTGACTGCATGGACGAAATATCCGCTAAAAGGAATACCTGAGTATCATCACTGAGTGACTCCCACACCAAGCCCGGCTCCCAATCCAGGCTTTGCTTCGTTCATTCCGAGGGTGCAATATTTAGCTCTGATCTGTCCTGCCGCCTTCGCTTTCGGAGGACTTGAAATTCGCCATGATTCGTAATGTGGCAAATGTCGCGACGGATAGAACAATAGCAGTATCGAAGGCACCAAGCCCGACAGCGGCACCAATTGCGCCGGTAGCCCATAAACTCGCAGCAGTCGCCGTTCCTCGGGTACTCGATTTTCCGACCAGGATCGCGCCACCGCCGATAAAGCCGACACCATTGATAAGTCCTTCCACCACGCGCGCGGTTGCCTCAGCGTTACCGACCGTCACCGTTTCAGCCGCTTGAATAAATCCGCAGGCTGCGATCGCCACTAGGGGAAATGTTCGCAAACCTGCGCTTCTCTCGTTGCGCTCTCGATCCCAACCAATAGGTAGAGCGAGCAGATAAGCAAAAACGAGGGCTGCCAGATGAGGCAAAAAGTCGAGTTCTAGCCTGAGGCTCGGCACCAAATCGATCATTACAATCCATCCCCATAACAGAGCGACCGACTTCGCGGATCGCCAATGTTGCAAACGTCCGATCAATCAGAAAGTTACACAAAATTGGCTCGGCTATAGTCGGTATGCCGCCCCATGCTGGATAAGGTCAGCGACGAATTCACCATATCGAAAATAAATCTTCATCTGCGAGCCTCTGTCTCAGGGATGACCGAAGAGAAGTTCAGATCGACGGCTAAAGAAGTCAAAAGCGCGTGCCCGGTATCTAAGGCGCTGGCGACCGTCCCTATCGGGTTGGACATCACATTCATATAGGAAGTGTAATTTATGGCTCCGTATAGCTTACGGCACGGACCCTTAGACTGCGGTCGGCGGGATCTCGCGAAAATACAATAGCTCCCGAGGATTTCGACTCGGCCGGGACGTAATCGAACGATACATCAATCGTCTCCATGACTTCGTCACGGTCGACAATCTCTCCACGGACTACAACTGCCGCAGCCGTCGCAGCCGAACTATTGGCTATATCAAAGGTTACTCGATAACCATCTGTAACGGGTGACCTGCTCGTTATGACAACAGTTAGGGCCGGCGGCTGATGACTGTCCGTGACCGCCTCCCAGAAAATAAGACCAACCATGAAGAGCACGAGGACACATGAGGCAAACCCTGTCACCCATTCGACCCAGTGAGCCTCCCTGCGCTCTATGCTTGACTGCGAAGGCATGTGTTTCCTCTAAAGTATGAGCCGTGCCGCTGCGGCTCCTATGGCACCGGGAAAACTCAGGACGACTGATGACATCAACATCTGGCTGAACGCCTGGTCATCAAGTCGGCCGAACAGCCACAGAACGAAAACGCTGACAGCCATGGCCACCACATAGCCAGGCAGCGTAAATCGGACCAGAACATGCCACCAAGGCGTGTTCGCCGGCAATTCGTGCGACCCTTTGAAAGACACGGCATAAACAAAGGCGTGCATGATTGCGATCGATGCCACTATCGTAAATAAAGCATGCCAGGCAGTCATCTTATAGGAGATGAGGATCACTTCCTCCGTCGGAGCTACGTTGAGGTTGAGAAATAGCGCGCCGACGGACATCAGGAAGAGCTCGTGGCCGTAGCTGCCCGATATCTCGTCGTCAACAGCGCCCTCACCATCACCACGGTTATCCTCTTTATCCTCATCCGAACTGGATTGGCCAGCAAGCTGCGATCGTCCCAGCAGTGCACCGATGCTCGCGGCCACGGCCTGGATAGCTATCTTTCCTGTTAATTCCGACATCGGCATGGAGGGCTTGAGATCGCCAAATAGGGTCAGGATGAGAGCACTCATCAGGATGCCCAGACCATAAGCGATCAGTGCGTCGCGAGTGGCCTGCGCCAACGTGTAGGTCTTCTCGAACCCAACGCTATGTGCCAGCGCGATCAAGAGAGGAATATTCACGAGAACGAGAACCAAAAGTCGCTCGCGCTGCATGTAGAAGCCGAGCTGCCAGAGTTCCATCGTCATCAGCATGGGCAACCCAAAAAGCAGGGCTCCCGCCGCTCCTCGGCCTATTCCGATGAGGAACCTTTGGGAACCCTCATCGAAGATGCCCGTAACAGGACCTTCCACCTTCCCCTCCCGATCAAGCCGCCGACGTCGGCAAATTCGCCAGCAGATGGCTGAATTGCGATTGACCGAAGGCCTTCCGGCACCGCTAACGGTCGATATCGACAAAATGTTCCCGCCGTATTCGAGCTGCCGATGCACGGCGCGATCCGCTGGGGAATATCCTCATTCGCTCGGTAGCTTTAGCTTTGGTCTGGACAGGATAATCGGGAACCAAAACCGCATCGAGCCATTATCACGCTCGTTACAGCCGGAGCGATTTTATGAAGATAACAGAGTGGCTTGAGGACTCGATCCACTTTCACGGCGTTATTGCCACTCAAGCTGACGACGAAATAGATTTTGCGATGTTAGCGGGGGCTCTCAGAGCTGAAGCGCAATATGCAGGATTTTCTGTAGAAGCGCTGGAAGCCGCCTGCGGCGGCGATATCCCAGCGCATCTCATGGCGCATGCGCATGTTGTCAATTTGGATGGAAGATGGGGAAGAATATGAGCACAGGCGGTAAAGCTCGATCAAGCATGTATGTTTTTGTTAGCATAATCTTCGTTGTAGGGCTTCTGCTAGCTGGCTACTACGTGTTCGGCAAAACTCCCGGAGAGACTGAAGCCACCCCGGCATCAGAGGTAGTGAATCCAAAGTCGTGACACTCATCGTGCGTTCTGCAGCTAACGCGCCAATCCGATGAACGGCGAACCAAGTATGGAACGTTCACCACTTTCCATAGTTAAGGCAGCCGCAACGGAGGTTTCATGCAGAAATATTTCTTCCATATCAGGCAGGATGGCGTGCTCACCGAGGATCCGGATGGATCGGAATTTGCGACGTTGAATGAAGCACATGACTACGCCGTCAGTTCCGCGCGAGAAATTCTTGCCAACAAGGTCAAAAATGGGAAGATCATCGACGGTGACCGCCTTGAAGTCGTCAGACCGGATGGATCATTAGCGCTGACTGTTCCGCTCAAGTCCGCGCTGAAATTCGATTAGTCAGCATGCTGAAGACGTCGATGCGATTGCCGCTAGCGCATCGTCGCACGTAGCAACCGTTCCACGCTATACAGGAAAGAGATCCCAGTCGACGTCCTGATGACCGAGAACGGCGGCGGATATAAGATCTGCCGCGATCTTTGCAAACGTTATTCCGTTCCCTCCAAATCCCATCGATACAAAGACCCGCCGCATCCCTGGGGCAAGCCCGATCATCGGGAGGCCGTCAGGTGTTACACCGAACGCGGCCGACCAAGAAAATTCAGGTTTACCGAGCGAAATCCCGGTCAGGTCAGCCAGCTTTTCGGCAAGAACTTCTGTCTTGTGTTGGATCTTTGTCGGATCAAGGTAGGCAGCTTCGCTCGACGGCCGTTGCCGATCTGCGCCAAACCCGCGAAGCCTTGTCGTGACCGATCGTCCGCGCAAGATGATGAAGCGGAATATCGATCTCGTGCTGAATCATGGCAGTGCTCGCGGCGCTGCTGCCGCGAACAGGATGGCGGCGGTCGATCGTCAGGACGCGCAATCCTTTTCCGCAGAGTGAGTGGGCCATGAGGGCACCGCTGATTCCGGCACCCACTACTATGACATCGAAATGATCGGATGATGGGAGCTTTTTGGTGACGATAGATGTCCGCGGTTTGGCGAGCCATAGGGGTTGTGCGTGTCGAAGCGGCTGCTGATGCCTGAGCGCCCCTGCGGGGTCGCGCTCGCCGCTCCCCGATTTTGAGCGGATCTGCGATGGTACCATTATGGACTAGCTTTCGCATTGCGACCGTAAACGGTTGCACGATGACGTTCCAGGTAACACGCTGCCTTCGATCGGGCCTTTCGGCTGATACGATTTAGCCTGGATGAACCAAACAGCCCATCTTCGTCGATCCTAACGTTCAAATGAATTTCTCCCATCTCTTGTATTAAAGATAGGAGCAGCGTGTTCCGCTGGAAGAGCGATGAACGTACGCAGTGGTCGGCCCCAGACATTTAGTGGAACACCAGATATGCCGAGAGTGTTGTCGTCTAAATCGGAGGAACGACAATGCCCCAGTTGAAAGACTTACATCCAGAGCTTGCCGGAAGTTCTACAAGCGGCACGACATTCGGCCGATCCATGGAGAGCGAGAGCCAGATCGCTGACTCTGCATCGCCGAAGTTCGATGGAGAGACGCTCAACATCTACCGGCTTGAGCCGATAGCCTCTGCACGTGATCCTGCGTGGGAAAACAAACCGGGACACGGTGTTGTGGTTGTCGCGGCACGGACAGCTGGAGACGCGCGAATAGTGGCCGCGGAAAGAGAACTGGATTTCATGGAAATCGACGCCGCTCCGGCCGACGATGTCTCGACCCGGACCGCAAGCGCGTTCAGGGATGAGAAGCTCTATACAGTTGTCGAGGTTGAACACGGGCGGGGCGACCTGGTTCGTGGGGTACTTGAAGGCGATATCAGGATGGATGTTATCAAGCCTCTTCGCATGTAGCGCGGAGGTCCATGACGGCGGATACTGCCTTAGGCTGATAAAGCAAGATCGCCCACAATTACCGACCTATCGCGTGGACGACGGAGACCCCGTGACCCCACTGTGACGGTTGCTCTTTCGAGTAGAAAATCCCGAAGACCGTACAAAGCGATATGACGAGGAACCGGGAAGTTTCAGGAACGTTCAGGCGATACCAACAACGTGTCGTTTATCGGAGGTTATCATGGGTCGCGGTATTCTTCTTTGGCTTCTCGGCGTGCCTTTGCCGATCGTCATCCTTCTTGTTCTGTTTATGCGCTAGGAGAATGACATGCCTCTCTATCAATCTGGCGTATCAGATGTCGGAGTGGAATCTTCGACACCGGCTTTGAGTTGGGGTCCCGTAATAGGTGGCGCGGTCGCAGCAGGAGCCACTGCGCTCATTTTGCTTCTGTTGGGGGCCGGTGTTGGTCTGACGATGGTGTCGCCATGGGCGGGCGAAAGCGCTTCATTCACCACAGTAAGTATCACCGCAGCAATCTGGTTTGTCGTAGTGCAGTGGCTGGCTTCCGCCCTCGGCGGTTATCTGACGGGACGGCTGCGCACGAAATGGGCCGGCGTGCATTCCGACGAGGTGTTTTTCCGTGACACCGCGCACGGCTTTTTAAGCTGGGCGCTTGCAACAGTGGTCGTCGCAGGGTTGGCCGGGTCTGCATTCACAAGCCTTGTCGGTGGTAGCGTTCAAGCCTTGGCATCTGCTACCTCGTCCGCGGCGATCGTAGGCGCTACATCCGCCAGCGTCGACAAGTCGGGTCCGGACGTGGCGACGGGGTATTTCACGGATGCCCTACTTCGTCGGCAGGATCTGCGCAATCGCGCCCAGACTGACGATGCTGCTGCAGTCGCGGAGGTTTCCCGTATCCTCCTCAATTCCGCGACAGCTGGTTCGATGCCGGACGAAGACAAGACCTACCTGTCGGCAGTCGTGTCGTCTCGCACCGGGCTCACACCCGAGGAAGCGACAGCGCGCGTCGATTCTGTGCTGCAGCGTATCGATCAGGCAAAAGTCGAAACGCAGGAAGCAGCAGACAAGGCCCGCAGATCAGCCTCCACAGCAGCGATGCTGGGAGCACTCTCGCTCTTGGTAGGCGCCTTCATCGCTTCTGCGGCCGCTGCACTTGGAGGAAGACAGCGGGACGACGAAGAAGCGGCATTTATCGCTAAATTCTGACAAGCTCTACGCGTCGGCGATGACGATCTAGCCGACTCAAATTCGCAGACCTTCCTACAGTTGCCCCGCACATATTCGGCAAAAAACTCCAGTGCCGTGAGGCGCGCGCCGGAGATGGGTGTCGAACTTCCGGAATATGCTGAGACATGCTCATGAGTGATGGCAAAATCGACCCGGAAACTGACGAACTCGCGACATCACGGGGTGCCCAAGCCCCTCTGGAGGCGGACGAAGAGCGATCTGAGGCCGAGCCGGTACCCGAGGCCATCGAACCCGATCGTGCGATGTCACCCGAGGAAGCCGAGCAAGCTCGTAAATCTTATCTGTTAAAGCGCTTCTGGATCAGTGCGCGCGGATATTGGAGCCGTCGTGGTGACCGCCTGGCATGGCCGGTTTCCATTGGTCTCCTCGCACTCATTGGTCTGAACGTCGGCTTCCAATATGGGATCAACGTGTGGAACCGGGAAATTTTCGACGCGATCGAGCAGCGCGATGCCGCGTCCGTCTATTATCTCGGAGCCCTGTTCCCGCCGCTGGTGCTAGGCAGCGTAGCCTTGGTTACCATTCAGGTATTCGTCCGGATGCTGATCCAGCGACGTTGGCGTTCCTGGCTGACAAAAGCATTGATCGCACGCTGGCTTGCCAATGGTAGATATTACCAGTTGAACCTGATCGGCGGCGACCATCAGAACCCGGAAGCACGAATATCCGAAGACATGCGGATCGCAACCGAGTCTCCTGTGGATTTCGTCTCAGGTGTCATTTCAGCCTTTCTCTCCGCCTCGACCTTCATCGTCGTGCTCTGGACGATTGGCGGCGCCTTGACGCTGCCTATCGGCGGATCATATGTTACGATACCGGGGTTCCTCGTCGTTGCAGCGGTTATCTACGCACTCGTGACGTCAGGCTCAATCGCTTACATAGCCCGCAACTTCGTGCAGGTCTCCGAGGTCAAGAACCAGGTCGAGGCCGAGTTTCGCTATACACTCACCCGGGTCAGGGAAAATGGCGAAAGCATTGCTCTGCTTGGAGGTGAAGAGGAAGAACGGAACGATCTCGACAGAACATTCCAGAAGGTGCGTGAACAATGGCGCCAGCTTGCTCATCAGTATATGCGCACCACGCTCGTCTCGCACGGATCGATGCTGATCGCACCCGTGGTACCCGTCTTGCTATGCGCGCCAAAATTTCTCGATGGAAGTATGTCACTTGGTGAAGTCATGCAGGCTGCATCGGCATTTACCATCGTCCAAACGGCCTTTGGCTGGCTGGTCGATAACTATCCCCGTCTTGCGGACTGGAATGCGTGTGCTCGCCGCGTCGCGTCGCTGATGATGTCGCTGGATGGCCTCGAACGCGCCGAAACCAGCGACAGCCTTGGCCGTATCTCCAGAGGAGAGGCTGGTGACAATACCATGCTCAGTCTTCGTGATCTGTCCGTGTCCCTCGGCGACGGTAGAGCCGTGGTGAAGGAGACCGAAGTTGAGATCGAGCCGGGCGAGCGGGTGCTGGTAGCCGGGGAGTCCGGCTCTGGCAAAAGCACGTTGGTGCGGGCGATCGCGGGGCTGTGGCCCTGGGGCGAGGGAAGCGTCAATTTCCGCGCCGACGCTCGATTGTTCATGCTTCCGCAGAAGCCGTATATTCCAACAGGATCGCTTCGCCGTGCGGTCGCCTATCCGCAAGAAGCGGATCGCTGGAGCACCGAGGACATCGGTTCAGCACTGGAGAAGGTCGGGCTCGGGCATCTCAAGGACAAGATTGGCGATGAAGCCCCTTGGGACCATACTCTGTCCGGCGGCGAGAAGCAGCGGCTGGCGTTTGCCCGGCTGCTGCTGAATGCTCCGGACATCGTTGTGCTGGATGAGGCAACGTCTGCGCTGGATGACAAGAGCCAGGACAAGATCATGGAGACGGTCATCGATGAGCTGCCGGATGTCACGATACTGAGTGTTGGTCACAGAGCGGAACTTGAGGCATTTCACAGCCGAAAGATTACTCTCGAAAAGCGGGACGGCGGCGCAAGGCTTGTCAGCGACGTGGACCTCATTCCGAAGAAAGGGAAGCGGATGTCGATTTCCCGGATCTGGCGGAAGTCGCAGGGTCGCTACTAATCCCAGCACAAACGCGAGCCTGACCTTATAAAGATGGCCCCCTCGTTGCGTTTTCCGCTTCATGGAGCGGCAAGTCTTCGATGGTCTTAATAATATCTACGAAGGACACTGGGATCGGCGATACCCATTTTACCCAATCGTTTTGATCAACGAGAGAGGCCGTAAAGCGGTCGAAGGTCAGTCTAAAAGTCTTGGCAACATCGGCCGGGCTCGCCAGGCAACGGTAGGTCATATCAAGGGCGGTGACCTTGTCTCGCGAGACCTCGAAAACCAGAACTGCCCGTTCTGTGAACTTCTGCGCATGGGCCTTGAATTCATCCAGTTGTTGACGACGCAAGCCGGCATCGTCTCCCGCGACGAGCAAAATCCATTCAGGTTTGCAATTGGATTCAAACAGAGCAGACATTTGGCGAACCTTCGCAGCGAGATTTGACGAACGAACAAGCTACACCGCAGCCCTTCAGAACCGACGGCAACAAGGAATGTTCCTTGCACGCTGGACGCGCGGTCGCTCATCTACATCGACCTATCTCCGGCGCGCACGCGATGCCACCAAGGTGAACCATTGACAAAAAATCTGATGTGAGAGGAATCGAGAAGCCGTTCACCTAGATAATGGCTTTGATGAAGTTCATTAACAGGCATCAATTTATCTCAGCAATGACAGCGAGTAGCGTGTATGTCGACGTTCACCGGTACGCGTGAGCGCACCGATCTCCACGAGTTGCTGGAGGTCGCGTGTTGCTGTCGCGCGGGATGTGTTTGTGATCGAGATGTAGTTTTCTGCACTTAGGCCGCCCTTGAAGCCCGCTGTGCCTTCCTTGAAGATGCGCGCGATCACCTTTTCTTGCCGCTCGTTCAGTTTGGCTCGAAACCGGTCGTAGAATTTTGCTTTCTGAATGAAGAAATCTATGCGCTCAAGCGTTGCCCGTTGAGCATCCAGTATCGTCTCCGAAAAGAAAAAGATCCAATCGGTGATATCAAGCGTGCGCTGGTGGCGCTCAAGCTCGCAATAGTAGGCCTTCCGGTTCTTCTCAATCATGAAGGAGAGTGAAATGAGGCTTGGTTGCCCAATGTTCTGCGCCAGGGATTTCTCAGCAAGCGCGCGCCCAATTCGACCATTACCATCCTCGAATGGATGAATGCTTTCAAAATAAAGATGACCCACTGCTGCACGCGTTAGAGCTTGAAGCGGTGTTTGGCCATCCGGCCCGGATCGATTGAACCATTTGATGAAGGTCTCCATCTCAGCTTTAACCTGGCGAGAAGGGGGAGCCTCGAAATGGATTGTGGGCTTATCCAATCGACCTGACACGATCTGCATCGCGTCTTCATGCTTGCGGTAATCACCAATCGTCTCAATGTATCGATTTCCCGCCATCAGCATCGAATGCCAATGAAACAATTCTTCACGATCCAACGGCTTATGCCAGTTTCGATAGACATCTGCCATCATCTCCGCGATCCCGCGTTCTTGGGGGCGGATCTGCCTATCGTCAGTGTTGAGGCCGAACTGCCGGCGGAGCGAGGATTGAACACTTGCGCGATCCAGAAACTCCCCCTCGATCTCTGAGGTCTTGACCGCTTCGTCGCTCAGCAATTCAATGCGAAGTTGATTGCTGTCATCCTCATTGAAATGCCGGACGGCACCAATAACCTCGCCGGCGGTCCGCAGGAATTTCTGTTCCAACGGTATCACGCTTGCTGCATCATACCTGAAATTTGGCCATTCGGCATGCTGCCAGTTCCATTTCATGAGCTATAGCCAGCCTTTCTATAACTCACTATTATTGCCATAGATGAGTTATTGCAAGTCCGTCTATCGCTCAGCACCACATCTTCAATCAAGTCTGGGAAGCCGCATAAGGCTGGATGAAATGTTCGGCTCGGATGTTAGCCACGACCTACATCCGAGATGACCTCATCGTCTCCCTCTTGAAAGGATGTGAACCGGAGATCCGCGTCTCAGGATAAGCTAAGGTGTTGAAAGTACTTGCCAAAGCTCTCGGTGAGCGTCACCCTCCCTAAATTTACGTCACAGAATGATGTGATGGAGTTCTTTGGCAGTCGACAGGATCAAGATCCGACTGCGGTCCCGTTGCAAAGACGGTACGGTGGTGAAGAGTGGATTTGCCAGACGAGCGCCATATATGAGCGGTAGGGTATCTGTGCGGACGAGAAAACCAAAGCTTGGCTCACAAGCATATGATTACCTTTCATATTTACTCTTCGTTGCTGAAGGCCCTATGAACCGTCCGACTGTCGACCTCACCAATTGTGACCGCGAACCCATCCATCTCCTCGGTGCCATCCAACCCGTAGGTTTCCTACTGGCACTCACACTCGACTGGATCGTGGCGCGCGCATCCGCAAACATCAGCGAGTTTCTTCCTGGGGTACATGAGGGCCTGATCGGGCGGCCTCTCAATGAAATATTTCTATCCGAGACGATCCATAGCCTCCGCAACCGTCTGGCGACCATTCGCGGTGCAAATGCGGTGGACAAGATCTTCGATACAAAGCTGACCGACAATGGCCCGCTATTCGACATCGCCATGCACACATCCGGAGGGCAGATCGTCATCGAGGCTCAGCCGTCGGCGGACCGGCATGGCGACACCACAAGCATGGTGCGGTCGATGATCTCGCGCCTGGAGTTTATGGAAGAGCCGGAGGCATTCTATCGAGAGGGGGCCCGGCAGGTTCGGGCCCTGACCGGGTTCGACCGGGTGATGGTCTACAGGTTCGCAGAGGACGGTTCAGGCGAGGTCGTTGCTGAAACTTGCAAGCCAGGCATCGGATCCTTCAAGGGGCTTCACTACCCGGCAAGCGACATTCCGGTTCAGGCTCGCGAACTCTACAAGCGCAACCTGCTCCGCGTGATCGCCGATGTCGACGCCGTTCCGGTCGCTATCGAGCCGGCACGCGACGAGAAGGGACAGTTGCTCGACCTGTCCTATTCGATCTTGCGATCCGTCTCACCGATACACATCGAATACCTGAAGAACATGGGCGTTCGCGCCTCCATGTCGATCTCCATCCTCGTTGACGGCGAGCTCTGGGGTCTATTCGCCTGTCATCATTATTCTGCCAAATCACCGACCTTCGAGATCAGGTCGGTGTGCGAGTTGTTCTCGCAGATGTATTCGCTCCGCCTGGAGAGCCGTGAGCGTAAGGAAGTGATGGATTACGAGCGACGTGCGCGCGACATCTCCGATCAGCTTCTTGGCGCGGTCGCGACCAACGAGATGCTCCTCAATGATCCGGAATGGCTTGCCGGCATTCTGACCGATGTCATTCCGGCCGAGGGCGTCGGGGTCTGGATCAACGGCAACTACGCCTTCTGGGGCACGACGCCGTCCACCGATCAGTTTGCCCGCATCGTACGCGCCCTGAACAGTGCTGCAGCGACCCGCGTCTTCGCCACCGACGAGATCGCTTCACTCGTGCCGGAGGCGGCCGAATACACCGACAGCGCGGCCGGTATGCTCGCCATCCCGATCTCGCGCTCGCCGCGCGATTACGTCATTATGTTCCGTCGCGAGCTCGTTCGGTCTGTGAGGTGGGCAGGAGATCCACATAAGCCGATCGAATACGGGCCTAATGGTCCGCGCCTTACCCCGCGAGAAAGCTTTGCCGAATGGCAACAGCTCGTTAAGGGGCACAGCCTTCCCTTCACCGCGCCTGAAAAGCGCGTTGCGGAAACGCTCCGGGCTACGCTGATCGAAGTGGTTCTTCGCTTGGCCAGTGAAGCAAGCGCCCAGCGCGATGCGGCGAACCGGAAGCAGGAAGTTCTCATCGCCGAACTCAACCACCGGGTCCGCAACATCCTCGGCGTAATCCGCGGATTGATCCGGCAGGCCAAGCCTTCATCTGATAAGATCGAGGACTTCGTTGACCTCGTGGACGGCCGCATCCATGCATTAGCGCGAGCCCATAATCAGATCACGGATGATCATTGGGGACCGGCTCCAATCGGAGCCCTGATCGATGCGGAAGCACGTGCATTCCTGGATGATGCCAACAGCGGCATCCACGTGAAAGGCGAGCCTGTTCTCCTGAATCCGCAAGCCTATTCCACTATGGCCCTCGTAGTGCATGAACTGGTGACAAACTCGACCAAATACGGCAGCTTGTCGGGTGGCGGCCATGTCGACGTCTCTTGGTCGCGTTCCGAGGATGGCGGACTGAAGTTCGAATGGCAGGAGCGCGACGGACCGCCCGTACAGCCACCGACACGAAAAGGCTTTGGTACCACGATCATCGGTCGTTCGGTTCCTTACGACCTTGGCGGTCAGGCGAAGATCGACTATGCCCCAACGGGCGTTAAGGCCACTTTCCAAATTCCTGCACGTCATGTTTCCGATAAAGCTGGGCCGCAATCGCCCCCGCCTCTCAGGCACACCCGTCATTCGCCGGCCCACCCGACGAGAAAGGTCGAGGACAAGTTTCTCGCCGGGCAGAAGATATTGCTGGTCGAGGACAGTCTTATTATCGCACTCGACGCAGAGGACATTCTGGCCCGTCTTGGAGCAGAGGTGATGACGGCCTCCTCTGTCGAAGGCGGCTTGGAAATCATCGATGCGGATCCGCCCACTCTCGCAGTTCTGGACATCAATCTTGGCGACCAGACGAGCTTTACGGTGGCCGACCGTCTTGGTGAACTCGGCACGCCATTCATCTTCGCAACAGGCTATGGTGAGCAGGCAATACTGCCGGATGAGCATCAGCACCGGACGGTGGTGCAAAAACCATACACCTTGGAAGGGATAGCCCGAATTCTGGAAGAGCTGGTCAGGCCATGACACTTGGGAAAGTCGCGAACCGAGCCGGATTTTCCGACTTCTCTCGCGATGCGGTTGCCGGTCAGGCAAAGCCCATCATTGATGCCGCGTTCCGCGGCAAACCGAAGCGCTCGTGATAACGACTGCTTAACCCACACAAACCGATGACTTCCTGATGATCATACGGTTTGGGGAAGAACACCGTCCTGGTAGGGATTTCAGTATCATCCAACCGGAAATGCCCGGACGTGATGACGATCTCGATCGGCGGCCAGCGATCACGGATTGCTGCCGCCAGTTTGAGGCCACCCATTGACCCTGGCATATCGACGTCGGTGAACACGATGGTGATACCGGTTCTCGCTTCCAGCAATGCGATAGCCTCATCGGCATCGCGCGCTTCAACGGGTTCAAAACCGGCATCCTCAACCATATCCATCGCCATCATCCGCAAAAGCGGCTCGTCCTCAACGACAAGGACAGCCTTTCGATTTGGTTGGTTAAACAGTCCCATCCATTATTCCGTATGCTGTATTTGGTGAAGCCCGGCCGTCATTTCAGCCTTGAAGCCCGCCGGCTCATAACTCACGGTAACGCCACCCGTTCCAATCAGGCCCATACGAATGAGTTTGGAGCCAAAACCACTTCCAGACGGCGGCTGAACCGGAGGGCCTCCACTTTCCTCCCACCTCAACGTGAATATCTCCCCATCGGCGCCTTCGCCTACGCTCCATGTCAGCGCGATCTCTCCAACGTCGTTGGACAGGGCTCCGTATTTCAGGGCATTGGTGGCGAGCTCATGCAGGACGAGTGAAAGTGACAGCGCGCCCTTCGGCCCGATGGCGATATCCGGACCACTGGCATGAAGCCGATCGCTCGCAACAAGACGTTGCAGCGTCGCAGCGATCAGTGATCCGATCGGCGCCGTGTGCCAGTACTGGTCGAACAGGATGTCGTGGGCGGAGCTCAGCGCCTGAACGCGCTTCTCCAGCGCTTCGACCGGCGCGCGTTCCGTGACCGGCTTCAGCGTTTGCTTCGCGATCGCCTGAACCATCGCAAGTGTGTTCTTGAGCCGATGGCTCATCTCGCGATTGATCACGCTCTGCTGCTGCTCGGCCAGCTTTCGCTCGGTGATGTCGGTTGCGGCGCCAAACCATTCAATGGTTTCGCCCTGTTCATCAAAAACCGGAACGGCACGGGACAATGTCCAACCGACATTGCCATCGGCCTGCCGAACGCGATGCTCGAACTCGAACACATCTTTTTCTGCAATCGCCTGATTGATGGCAGTCTGTATCGATGGGACATCTTCAGCGAGAAGATATGCATCCTGCCACTGCACGCTCGGTTCATCGGTGTTGGCCAGGAAGCTGCGGCCATCAAGCCGTCGCATCTCCTTCCAATCGGCGCTCATCTGATAGATGACGTCGCTGGTCGCCGTGGTGAATGCTCGAAAACGAACCTCGCTTTGTCGCAAGCGCTCGGCGCCCAGGACCGTGTCGGTGGTTTCGACCACGGTGTCGATCATGCCGGCGATATTGCCTTGGTCATCTCGCAAAGGGCTGTAGCAGAATGTGAAATAAGCCTGTTCGTCATAGCCATGACGATTGATGACAAGCGGGAAGTCCTCGATGAAGGTCGGCCTTCCCTGGTACGCTTCCGTCGCGATCGGCCCGATCTGCTCCCAGGCCTCCGACCAGATATCTGCGAATGACCGACCGATTGCGAGCGGCTTTTCACCAAGGATCGGCAGGAAGGCGTCATTGTGGATGGTGATCAGATCTGGTCCCCAGATCACCGCCTGCGGAAAGCTGGAGGAAATAGCCATATCGACAATGGTCTTCAGAGAGATTGGCCAGTTTTCCATTGGACCGAGGGATGTCTTCGACCAGTCGAATTCGGCGACGACCTGCTGCATTGGTGCAGGCGACAGAATTTTACTATGAACTTCCAATCGACAGCCCTGATCCCAATGAACATCCGTGCGTCCGGCACCCGCCCGATAGACACTGTCAAATAGCGCGGGATCCGACCCATTCAATGAAGCACGAGACGTGAACCAGAAAATTCTAGATCAGCAGGCCGAGAGGTTTACGGGTAGCCTTGATGGCACTCGCACCACCCCCTAAATCAAAAGGCTCTCCGCCAACCAACGAGGACATTATGGCAACTGGTACGGTCAAATTTTTCGCGCAGGACAAGGGCTTTGGATTTATTACGCCGGACAATGGCGGCCCGGACGTATTCGTCCACATTTCGGCTGTCGGCTTCGGAGCCTCCCTGACGGATGGCCGGAAGGTCAGCTACGATGTCGGCCAGGACCGCAAGACTGGCAAGTCCAAAGCAGAGAACGTCACGGTTCTCTAAAAAGAGCGGCGGCCCCGCTCGACTGGCGGGGGCGTATTCCGCAGAACAGAAGCAGATGCCTCAGTGGCTTTGAACGGTTACGAACCTAAGCCCTTTCTATTTCAATTTTCACTTAGCGCTTGATCGTCTTGCCGAGAATTTGTTCCACTCTCAAGGTGGTTCAGCGCCTATATTCGGTCATGCCTACAGACGTTGTGATCCGCTGCAGCTACCGTCGCATTCGATCAGCCGGCAAGCCGCTTTCGCGGAACGCACCCCTAGATTTAAAGCCGGCAGTCGACAGCACGCTTAAGGTCACGCCAACCATATCGGCGATATTAGAGGCGACTTAAAGAATTTTATAAAAACCACCCTGTAGGCTTTGACGCAAGGCAGGCAGAGCAATGCAGATCGATTTACAAACCCTTTGGTACTTAACCGTCGGAACGCTGCTGGTGTCAGCGTCGCTTCTCCTTTGGGAAAGGGAGGCACATCCAGGTCGCGCACGTGTGCTCGGTGTTCTGGTCGCCGCACTCTTCGCGTTCGTTCTCGGGTGCGTGCTTGAAATGAACCGCAGCCATTTTCCGGTCGCGCTCGGCATGGGGGCGGTCAACATCCTAATGATGTTGGGCTACCTTCTGGTCCTTAACGCCGTCGCCGGCCTCGACGGTCACCGGTATCTCTGGTCGTCGGTGGCAGCGTTGTGCTTCATAGCCATCGCCTGGGCGATCGCTGGCACGCACTTCCCGGCCGCCTTCTGGAACCATGTCTCTTCTATCCCCATCGCGCTGACTTGCGGCCTGACAGCATGGATACTTCTGCGCAGCCGCACAATCCAGAGATTGCGCTCGGGTCCGATCGCCATTTTTATCTCGGCCGTCCATGCCGTGTTCTACCTTGGCCGGGCATTTATTGCCCCTCTTCTACTCGAGTGGTACGGGCAAGATATTATCTCCATCATCGGGAAGGCGACGATGTACGAGGCCGTCTTGTACTCGGTAGCGATGCCGATGTCCTTTCTGATGATTATTCGAGAGGAGGAAAAGCTCCACCTGCTCCGCATGTCACAAACCGATCAGTTGACCGGGCTTGCAAACCGTCACGCCTTTTTTGAGCAGGCAGCTCGGATCCTCCGGGAGCGGCATGGTGATCCCGTCTCCCTGCTCGCCTTCGACCTCGACCACTTCAAGGCGATCAACGACCGTCATGGACATCCAACCGGAGATAAGGTTTTGCAGTTGTTCGCCGAAACCGCCCGCGAAGAGGCGGGGCCTGACGCGCTAATTGTCCGGCTGGGTGGTGAGGAATTCGCTGCGCTTCTGCCTCGGTGCGACCATTCCCAGGCTCTCAATCGCGGCTCGGCGATCGCAAGCCGGTTCGCCGAAGCAGCCGCCCGGGCAGAGGGCTTAAACACCCAGGCCACCGTCAGTATCGGCCTTGCGGCACCAGACTGCCACGACCTCGCCGGGATGCTTGCAAGCGCCGACAGCGCGCTGTACCGGGCGAAAGCCCTTGGGCGGAATCGCGTTGAGACCGCACGGCCAAACGAATTGCTGCTGCACCCCACAGCCGATCCATTGCATCATCAGTTGCGGGTAGTGGCGATGAAGGTGTCCTGAGGCGATGTAGCGTTTTTGGACGAGAGCGCCCTTGATAGGGAATGAACCGTCGGCCCCGCACGAAGTCAGTCTTCAGGCCAGCGGCAGATGTTCTGGCCATTCTTGCGCGCCATGGAGTACGCGAAGAATTCGAACCGTGGTCTCGTTATTGGTGTAAGCGGCAACGTAAGGCGTCCCGTTGATGACGAGCTCGCGTGTACCGGCAATTCTACCCACGCGCCCACTGGCAGGAAAATCGAGCAAGCGACGTGCGACAGCCGGCTATCCGTTCATCGATCAGGACGGCAGCTGCGGGATTATCTGCCTCGATGTATGTGAAGATGGCGTCGCGATCCGATAGCGCAAAAGCAGACCAAGTAAGTTTCACGAATCTTGCATACCAGCTTTAAGGCGGGCCGCCGCTCGACGTCTGGCAAAGTGCGCCTCGGCCTCGTCGTCCGATAAATCCGGTCGAGCATCGTTTAACGCTTCGAGCACCTTGGTCCGAAACCAGGCGTCATGCGCCTCACTGCCTGATAGAAGTTCAAGAGGCAGACCGCCCTCGTTAGCAGTCCGGGTCAGCATAATGCGAACCGCATCAGATACCGTGAGGCCCATGCCTTCAAGGACCGCAGAAGCACGATCCCGAACTTCGGAATCAATACGTGTTTGTACAAGAGCGTTTGCGGGCATGGCTATCTCCACATCTAAGGGGAATGTAATGCAATTGAATGCCGCATTCCCGCTAAAGTTCCACGTCGTCAATCCCCGTCCAGGCTCTCTGAGCTCTTGATGGGCCTGGGACCGATGACCCGCGATCGTGTTTGCTATAACTCTGTGTTGTCAGTTTCCTCGGCGTAAGCATTTCTAACGAAACCGGATTTACTCTGAGCGCATCCGATTACTTATCATGTCGATCTCTCGTTGCGAAACAGAGAACGAGGCAAGTCAGTTAGCGCAACTTGCTATCTTCGCACGCCTAAAGGGGTCTCGCCACAGGCAAGCCTGAAGGCCTTGGTAAAGTGAGATGCACTCGAGTAACCGACATCGAACGCAATATCGACCACGGCACACATCGTGTTTTGTAGAAGATCTCGAGCACGCTCCAGATCAAGATCCGACTGCGGTTGTCTTGCAACCGAAAAAGCAGGCATATTATGGGACACGAACAATCATCCCCAGTGACCCAATGAACCAGCACCGACAATGGGACCACCGTCCTTGTCGAAATCTTGTGCCCCTCAGGCGGCGATGATTGGCGGATGGAGGTGACGAGCCTAGAAGACCAGCTTACCGACTGGAATGAACCCTTCGCATCCGCTCATGAGGCATGGGACGAGTTTATCCACGTCGTCAACACAGAAGGGATCGCAGTTTTCCTGTAGCGCTTCCGTTTTCGAATAGGTGATCCGGAATTCCTGGCTTGGGTCGAGCTCTGGATCAGTGGCGGATACGAGTCCGATTCGAGTTCTCGGTACAACGACCTCACAGCACGCCGAGCACAACAACCATTCCGTTCCGCTCACGACGCCAAGACGACTGACAGTCCCGGGACAGATCCAGATGTCTGTCAAAGCACTGATCAGGATGCCGACTGAAACTTGACAGCGTCCTTACCGGCCGCCTTCGCATCGTAAAGAAGTGCGTCGGCCTCTCTCATTAGCTGTGTCAGATCACGCTTTTCGCCTGTCCAGACCCCGCCGATGCTGGTGCGGACATCGGCGATTTCATCGCCGATCGAGATGGAGTCACTCATCCGCGCGAGTATCCGCTGCGCCGCGGCCTCCCCTGTGGCTCGATCACCCGCAACAACAATGATGAATTCGTCCCCACCCGTGCGCGCCACGAGATCATGCGCTCTCACGGCTGAAGTCAGGCGCTCAGCGGTGGATTGAAGAACGATATCTCCTATTGCGTGGCCATGAGCATCATTCACCTCCTTGAAGCCATCAAGATCTAGAGCGAGCACGGCGAACCCGTCGGCAGACTGCAAAGCAGCGAAATTGATAGACAATCCGCGACGGTTCAGCAGCCCGGTTAAAGCGTCGGTGCGTGCCGTCTCCTCCAGCATCTCGATCCGACGTCGATCATCGGTAAAGTCGATTGCCATTCCGACAATCTTGACCGGCTGCCCATTGCTGTCGCGCAAAAGTCGTCGATCACAGCGCATCCAGCGTTCTCCGTGAACGGTGTCGAGACGATATTCGGCGACATTCTGATCGAGCTGACCGGCAATCAGCGGCGTGAGATCAGCCTCCGCGCCGTCGTTCACGTTGACCCTGTTGACATAGCGCTCAAGGTCGAGCCGCGCGGCCGTCGGGCCACCGATGAACTGAGCTAGCCGATCCGAGGTCTCAAACTTTCCTGTCAGGATGTCCATCTGCCAGAAGCCGCCGCGGACAGCTTCAAGCGCCAGTTCGAGCTGCGCTGCACGCTCGGCGAGCTGACGCTCATGCTCCTTGTGGCGAGTGATGTCTTCGATCTGCGATATGAAGCGAACGACCTTGCCCTCGGCATCGCGCATCGCAGCGACATGGATCAGCACGTGAACGACTTCTTCGAAAGGTCGCAGGTAACGCTTCTCAATCGTATAACCGTCCCGCTTTCCCTGCAGCACTTGCTGGAACAAGATCAGGTCCGCCTCGATATCGTCTGGATGCGTGAAGTCCCTGAAATGAGTGCCCAGGACTTTCTCGGTCGGAAGCCCAACCAACTTGGCGAAAGCCGCGTTGCCGCGAATGATGCGTCCCTCAAGATCGACCAGGGCGATCCCGATCGGAGCATTCTCGAAGGCGAAGTCGAAAAGCGCCAAGCGGGTTTCAGGGTTGTCTGCCGTGTAGGGTTCCGCTGCCATCTTTCCTCCGAAGACAAGAGCTTCTCCGCGAAAGGTGTGTTTTAGACGTTAATAATCAAGGTGCGAGGGCAAGTTGCCGGCGGCGATCTAGCTTACTCCTTGATGTCAGAGACCCTCGAAATTATCTCGGGGATTAACCGAATATTAGAGGGATCTGATATCGATCGACTTTCGCAACCGGTGAGCTCAGGGAGGGAGACATGCATGGTAGCCGGAAGAATCTATCCACGAGCGACACAAGGATACTGAGAACGCTACTCGGCCGCTACGCGGCGCGTTACCACCTGACTGGCCCGGAAAAGGACGACCTTATCGAGCGAACATTCCAGGCTTTGGCGAGCAACCCCGAAATATTCCTCGAGATTCCTGTCGAGAAAGCCGCGGCGGAGACGATGCACAGGCTCTTTAGCGGTGGCTAAATTTGCTGCGGAATGGATGGCGAGCGTCGTGCTCGTGCAAAGTGCCTGACACCGGCTGGCTTTCAGTAGGCCGATCGCCGCCGTTCATAGCTCAACAGCGAGACCGAAAGCGACGGTGAGAACGCTCCTTTGTGACAAAGCAGTTCGCTCGGCTGCAGGCTGAATTTGAGGAAGTGCAGCGGTTCAGCCTCCCGCTATCACGCTACCCGCGCGCTAGTCCCAAGCCCATTTTCCGTCTTGCTCGAAACGAGCAACTCGATCATGCGAGCGATCGGATAGGGTTTCGGGATGAACAAACTCCCGTCCGGTAGTGAGCAGTCCGCTCCTTCTCCGTCGCCTGAAGTAACGATTACCGGAAGCGATCCCATGGACCGATAGACGAATTCGGCAAGGTCGAGACCACTGAACGCTCCCGGCATGTCTATACCGTTAATATTTTCGGCAGGACAAGGGCTTCGGATTGATCATGCCGGACAATGGCGGCCCGGACGTACTCGTCCAAATCTCGGCTGTCGGCTTCGGAGCCTCCCTGACGGATGGCCAGAAGGTCAGCTATGATGTCGGCCAGGACCGCAAGACTGGCAAGTCCAAAGCAGAGAACGTCACTGTTCTCTAAAGAGTTCGGCGGGCCCCGCTCGACTGGCGGGGCCACACGCCGCACAAAGTAAATGCATTGGTTTTGGCTTTGGCTGGATCAGAACCGCCGCCCCCCTAATCTGCTGATGCCGCCGCGGTTAGCTGTAAGTGCCTGAACTACAGTCACTACCATCAAAGACCTGGGAAACCGTCCAAAGAACTGTCCGCTGTCAGATAGCGGTGATCCTCGGCGCCTCTCGGTCTATCGATTAGCGTGTGGCACGCGGATTGCTTCGCCTCTCTCGGTAGACAGGAGGATATATTGGGGCATCTGCTATTTGTTTGCGTTGCAATCGGATTGACCTGGGCAGGTTTTGTCTCGATGTTTGCGTACAGACCGGACATGACGAAATCCCATCTAGTGCAAGTGACCGCAGCCACGAGCATCTTTCTCGGCTCGCTCGGACTGGCGCTAACTACACACGGTTTACTCATGGGTGCATTGTTGGCGGCTGGCGGTATTACGATTGCCGCATTTGTTGGCAGAAGACTTTCCCTGCCGTGGTCGCTTGCATTTGCAGCATGCAGTTTCGCCGCTTATCTTCATGTGGCTGGCAACGGACCATGAAGATATCGCACTCCGAGCTGACTATCCTGGTTATCGACGAAAATGCCATCCGCGCTTCGATCATCGAAGAAGGCTTGCGAGAGGCAGGACACTCGAACGTCACGGTGATCAATGAAGTCAATGGTGTCGCGAGGATCATCGAGACCACAAAACCGGATGTTATCGTCATCGACATCGAGAACCCCAACAGGGACATGATGGAGCACCTCTTCCAGCTGACGCGCACTGTCAGCCGGCCGATCGCCATGTTCGTCGATCGCTCCGATACGGCGCAGATCGAGGCCGCCATGGAAGCAGGCGTTTCTGCCTATGTTGTCGATGGTCTGAAAAAGGAACGTGTCAAATCCATCCTCGACATGGCCGTCAGCCGCTTCAATGCCTTCAGCCGGCTGCAACGGGAACTGGCCGAGGCAAAGTCAGCGCTTGAAGAACGCAAGGTCATCGAGCGCGCCAAGGGTATATTGATGAAAATGCGCGGACTTTCTGAAGAGGATGCGTTTGCACTCCTGCGCCAAACCGCGATGAACGAAAAGAAAAAGATGTCAGAAATCGCACAGAGCGTCGTCACCGCCGCTGGTCTTCTGATGTAATCGAGAAAGTCCGGAGACGCCGGAGTGAACATGATGAGCAAAATCGGCCAGCCCAATACCAAGCTCCCAATGCCTTCGATCAGTGCGGGAGACGGCCAGAAGGTCGTACGCGCGGGCTTTATCCCACTCGTCGATGCCTCGGTCTTGATCGCCGCTGCCGAATTCGGATTTGCCGCGCGAGAGGGACTGACGCTCGACCTCGTCAAGGACGTTTCCTGGGCAAACGTCCGCGATCGCCTGGCTTTCCGGCAATTCGACATCGCACACATGCTCTCGCCCATGCCCATTGCATCAATGCTTGGGCTAGGCTCCAACCCGTCGCCAACCATTACCCCCTTCTCGCTCGGCCGTGGCGGCAACGCGATCACGCTTTCGACGCGGCTATTCGAGCGAATGCGCGATATCGACGGGGTTTCCGAAAAGGCCAGCGCGCTGGAAAATGCCCAGTCGCTGGCCAAGGTGCTGCGAGACATGAAGGCGCGCGGCGAGGCACTGCCAATGTTCGGCGTCACTTATCCGTTTTCCTCGCACAATTACGAATTTCGCTATTGGCTCGCCGCTGGTGGCATTAATCCAGATCGGGATGTGAAGCTGGTCGTCGTCCCTCCGCCACTGACGTCCGATGCTCTGGCCGCCGGGGCCATCGATGGATTCTGCGTCGGCGCGCCCTGGAACATGATCGCCTCGGAACGCGGTGTCGGACGCATCGTCGCGGCCAAACAGGATATTTGGCCATCGGCGCCCGAAAAGGTCATCGGAATGCGCCCGGAATGGGCTGATAGCCATACCGACACTGTGTCCCGCCTGATCGTCGCGCTAGATGCCGCGGCGCGTTGGTGCGACCTGCCCGAAAATCACGACGCTCTTGCGGAAGCATTGGCGGATCCGCGCTTCATCGCGGCTCCGGTCCACATCATCCGCCACGTGCTTGCCGGGGAATTCAGTCTCGACGCCAAAGGGAACCGCCGGATCATACCGGACTATTTCAAGTTTCACCGGGAATTCGCCAACTATCCCAAGCCTGGCCACGCGCTCTGGATCTACAGCCAAATGATCCGTTGGGGTCAGGCTGAATTGAGCGAGCAAGGGCTGAAAAGTGCTGCTAGCGCTTACAGACCGAATCTTTATCGCGCAGCACTCGGCACGGGACCCGATCACGCAGACCTTGGAAGCGAAGGTATGAATGTCTCCGATCGTTTCATGGACGGGCACGTCTTCGATCCGACAAAAATCGGCGAGTATGTCGCGAAATTCGCCGTCAGGACGTCGCCTCCCGAGAGACTGAATAGCCACGAGACCTGACCTCAGCCAGCAGATTTGCCCAAGCCTTGATCGTCTACAATTCGGCAATCGCTCAAAATTGTCGCAGACGATCGGCAAGCCAACAAAGCGCCCATTGCCTGCTGCCGTAAATTTGCGCAGCTAAATTAGCCACTTAGTTTATCCACCTGAATTTGGCATGCCGGTTGCATCTTAGGTTTGCCCCGGTCAACGGCGACCGGCGCTCATGAACGCGCGATAAGCGTTCTTCAAAGACATCGACGTCGCAAGGTTTTGCTGCCCAGGATTGCTCCTATCCTGATGGCGCGATTTCCGAGCGGCGTTTTTTTATGTCCAAATTTCAAGCCACCAGCAGAGGGAACCTGCGCATGATCAAGTTTTCGACGTCCGGCATTTCACGCCGCAGCATGCTCAAGATCACAGCGACCACCGCCCTTGTCGGCGCGATCAAGACAGCCTTTCCCTCCGGCGCCTTCGCCGCAGCATCTGGGCCAGAAGTGAATGGCGTAAAGCTCGGCTATATCGCACTGACGGACGCGGCACCGCTGATCGTCGCCAAGGAAATGGGGCTCTTCGACAAATACGGCCTGACCGAAGTCGAAGTCGCCAAGCAGGCCTCCTGGGGTGCAACGCGCGACAACCTTGTGCTGGGCGGTGCGTCGAACGGCATCGACGGCGCCCATATCCTCTCGCCGCTGCCCTATCTCATGCATACCGGCAAGGTGACCCAAAACAGCAAGCCCGTACCGATGGCGATCCTTGCCCGCCTCAACCTCGACAGCCAAGGGCTTTCGGTTGCCAAGGAATACGCCTCGACTGGCGTACAGCTCGACGCCTCCAAGCTGAAGGAGGCTTTCGCAAGAAAGAAGGCGGCAGGCGGGGAGATCAAGGCCGCAATGACCTTCCCCGGCGGCACCCATGATCTCTGGATCCGCTACTGGCTGGCGGCCGGCGGCATCGACCCCAACAAGGACGTCTCGACCATCGTCGTGCCGCCGCCGCAGATGGTGGCGAACATGAAGGTCGGCAACATGGATGTCTTCTGTGTCGGCGAGCCGTGGAACGAGCAGCTTGTCAATCAGGGCATCGGCTTCACGGCAGCCACGACGGGCGAACTCTGGAAAGGCCATCCTGAAAAGGCACTGGGGCTGCGTGCGGACTGGGTGGAGAAGAACCCCAATGCAACTAAAGCTTTGCTGATGGCCGTCATGGAGGCACAGCAGTGGTGCGAAAGCATGGACAACAAGGCGCAGATGGCTGACATCCTCGGCAAGCGCCAGTGGTTCAACGTACCCCCGAAGGACGTGCTCGGCCGCCTCAAGGGCGACATCAACTACGGCAACGGCCGCGACGTGAAGGGCACGGACCTCTTCATGAAATTCTGGCAGGACCATGCATCCTATCCGTTCAAGAGCCATGACAGCTGGTTCGTCACCGAAAACATCCGCTGGGGCATGTTCGCGCCGGGCACCGACATCAAGAAACTTGTCGACCAGGTGAACCGCGAGGACCTGTGGCGCGAGGCCGCCAAGGAACTCGGCGTTGCCGTTTCTGACATCCCGGCATTGTCGTCACGAGGCACGGAAACCTTCTTCGATGGCAAGGTCTTCGATCCGGAGAATCCTTCTGCCTATCTCGACAGCCTATCGATCAAGGCTGTGTCCTGATCCCGTTCTCGGCGCGTGGAGCCACGCGCTGTCCCTTCTCTTTCTCACAAGGAGCGCGCGAATGTCCGCCCTGGCAACACAAGACAATCTCTCCGTGGCCGGAACCGCGAAGCCGAAAGCCGCGGATGCAACCGAGACCAAAGTCGTGCCGTTCTCCGGCAGACGGGTATCGAAGATGAATTTTTCACGGACTGCGATGGCCGCGGTACGCAATGTCGTGCCGCCGCTTGTCGTCCTCGTGCTGATCATGCTCGTCTGGCAGGTTCTCTGTTCGGCGCCGGATGCCTCCCTCCCCTCACCCTTGCGTGTATGGGATGAGAGTTATGATCTGATCGTCGACCCGTTCTTCAATTTCGGCTCGCAGGACATCGGCCTGGGCTGGCGCGTACTCGTCTCGCTGCAGCGGGTGGCCTACGGTTTCGGCCTCGCAGCGATCACCGGTGTCATCGTCGGCGCGATCATCGGCCAGTCCGTCTGGGCCATGCGCGGCCTCGATCCGATCTTCCAGGTTCTGCGCACGGTGCCGCCGCTCGCCTGGCTACCGCTATCGCTCGCGGCATTCCAGGATTCCAACCCTTCTGCGATTTTCGTGATCTTCATCACCTCGATCTGGCCAGTCATCATCAACACGGCCGTCGGCGTTCGCAACATCCCGCAAGACTATCGTAACGTCGCCCAGGTGCTGCGGCTCAACCAGTTGGAGTTTTTCTTCAAGATCATGCTGCCATCGGCGGCACCTTACATCTTCACCGGCCTGCGCATCGGCGTCGGCCTGTCATGGCTGGCCATCGTAGCGGCCGAGATGCTGACAGGCGGCGTCGGCATCGGCTTCTTCATCTGGGATGCCTGGAACTCGTCCCGCCTGCCCGACATCATCGTCGCGCTTGTCTATATCGGCGTCGTCGGCTTCGCGCTCGACAAACTGGTGGCGGCAGCCGGCAAACTGATCACCCGTGGCGCATCTGCAAGCTGAGGAGACATGTTCATGAACGCCTATCTCAAGCTCGATCATATCGACAAGCATTTCGACCGGGGCGGCGTTCGCGCCGAGGTTCTGAACGATATCAACCTGACGATCTCCAAGGGCGAGTTCGTGTCGATCATCGGCCATTCCGGCTGCGGCAAGTCAACGCTGCTGAACCTGATTGCCGGATTGACGCCTGTCTCAACCGGAGCCGTGCTTCTGGAAAACCGGGAGGTCAATGCGCCGGGGCCGGAACGGGCCGTGGTGTTCCAGAACCATTCGCTGCTGCCCTGGCTTTCGGTCTACGAAAACGTCAACCTCGCCGTCGCCAAGGTCTTCGGCTCAGCAAAGACCAGGTCCGAACGCCACGACTGGGTCATGGCCAATCTCGATCTCGTGCAGATGGCGCACGCCAAGGACAAACGTCCGGCCGAAATCTCGGGTGGCATGAAACAGCGTGTCGGCATCGCCCGCGCGCTTGCCATGGAGCCGAAGATCCTCCTGCTCGACGAACCCTTCGGTGCTCTCGATGCGCTCACCCGTGCGCACCTGCAGGACGCCGTCATGGAAATCCATGCAAGGCTCGGAAATACGATGGTGATGATCACCCACGATGTCGACGAAGCGGTGCTCCTGTCGGACCGCATCGTGATGATGACCAATGGCCCTGCCGCCCGTATCGGCGAGGTGCTGGACGTGGCGATGCCGCGTCCCCGCGATCGCATCGCGCTTGCCTCCGACCGGACCTACCTGAAGTGCCGCGAGGCTGTCCTCAAATTCCTCTACGAGCGTCACCGCTTCGTTGAAGCTGCGGAGTAACGATCCATGACCGAAAAACTCGTTATCATCGGCAATGGCATGGCGCCCGGCCGCATGCTGGAACACCTGTTCGAACAAGCGCCCGATCGCTACAGCGTCACGATCTTTAACGCCGAGCCACGGGTCAACTACGACCGCATCATGCTGTCGCCGGTCCTATCCGGCGAAAAGACGTACGAGCAGATCGTCATCCATGGCGACGGCTGGTACATCGATCATGGCATCACGCTCCACAAGGGCCAACGGGTCGTCGCGATCGACAGGGCAACCAAGACTGTCACCTCCGACCACGGCGTGACCGAAAGCTACGACAAGCTGGTGATCGCCACCGGCTCCGTCCCCTTCATCATTCCGGTCCCCGGCAATAATCTGCCTGGAGTTGTCAGCTATCGCGATCTCGACGACGTCGATGCCATGCTGCTTGCCGCGCAGTCACGCGAAAAGGCAGTCGTTATCGGCGGCGGACTTCTCGGCCTCGAAGCCGCAGCAGGTCTTGCCTTGCGCGGCATGGATGTGACCGTTCTGCACGTCAATCCGACTCTGATGGAACGCCAGCTTGACCCGGCAGCCGGTTACCTGCTCCAGACCGAACTTGAGCGGCGTGGCATAAAGATCATCTGTAAGGCCAACACCAAGGCTATTATCGGCGACGACAAGGTCGAGGGCGTGGAACTCGACAACGGGACGATCATTCCGGCAACGCTCGTCGTGATGGCGGTCGGCATTCGGCCGAGTGCGAGACTTGGCCGGGATGCCGGACTCGCGGTCAATCGCGGCATCGTCGTTGATGCCGGCATGCAGACATCCGATGGTGACATCTATTCCATCGGCGAATGCGCCGAAGTCGATGGCATGGTCTATGGCCTTGTCGCCCCGCTCTATGAAATGGCCCGCGTCGCGGCGGCGCATCTGGCCGGCGACGCCAGACCAGCCTTTGTGCATTCCGACACGCCCACCAAACTGAAGGTCACGGGTATCGACCTCTATTCGCTCGGGGATTTTGCCGATGGCGAAGACAGGCAGGAAATCGTCCTGCGCGATGCCACCGCCGGCGTCTACAAGCGGCTGGTGCTGAAGGACAATCGCATCATCGGCACGGTTCTTTATGGTGAGACCTCCGATGGTGCATGGTTCAACGACCTCAAGAAAAAGGCCGTCGACATTTCCGACATGCGCGACACGCTGATTTTTGGTCAGGCCTATCAGGGAGGGTCACCGCTGGACCCTATGGCGGCCGTTGCAGCCTTGCCGGATGATGCGGAAATCTGCGGCTGCAACGGCGTCTGCAAGGGCAAGATCACCTCGACGATTACTGCCAAGGGCCTCACCTCTCTCGATGAGGTTCGTGCCCACACCAAGGCTTCCGCCTCCTGCGGAACCTGTACAGGGCTCGTCGAACAGTTGATGAGCCTGACACTGGGCGATGCCTATAACCCCAAGGCGGTGCAGCCGATGTGCCCCTGCACCGAGCTTGGCCACGACGACGTGCGCCGCCTGATCAAGGCAAAGGGGCTGAAGACCATTCCGGCCGTCATGCAGGAACTCGAATGGAAGACCTCCTGCGGCTGCGCCAAGTGTCGTCCGGCGCTCAACTACTACCTCGTCTGCGACTGGCCGGACGATTATGCCGACGACTATCAGTCGCGCTTCATCAACGAGCGTGTTCACGCCAACATCCAGAAGGACGGCACCTATTCCGTCGTGCCGCGCATGTGGGGCGGCGTCACCAACGCGCAGGAGCTGCGGGCGATTGCCGACGTGGTCGATAAGTTCGAAATTCCGATGGTGAAGGTGACCGGAGGCCAGCGCATCGACCTTCTCGGCATCGAGAAGGAAGACCTGCCGTCCGTATGGGCCGATCTCGGGAAGGCCGGTTTCATCTCCGGTCAGGCCTATGCCAAGGGCCTGCGCACGGTGAAGACCTGCGTCGGTTCAGACTGGTGCCGCTTCGGCACGCAGGATTCGACCGGGCTCGGTATCCGCATCGAAAAGTTCATGTGGGGATCTTGGACACCGGCGAAACTGAAACTGGCCGTGTCCGGATGCCCTCGCAACTGCGCCGAGGCGACCTGCAAGGATATCGGCGTGATCTGCGTCGACTCGGGTTTCGAGATTCATTTCGCCGGCGCAGCAGGCCTCGATATCAAGGGAACCGAAGTGCTGGGCCTCGTCAGGACGGAGGATGAAGCTCTCGAGCATATCGTGGCGCTGACCCAGATGTACCGCGAGCAGGGCCGTTATCTCGAGCGTATCTACAAGTGGGCGAAGCGCGTCGGTTTGGACGAAATCCGCCGCCAGATCATGGAGGATCGTGACAAGCGCCAAGCCTATTACGAACGCTTCGTGTTCTCCCAAAAATTCGCTCAGGTCGATCCCTGGTCGGAGCGCGTCTCCGGCAAGGACAAGCACGAGTTCCGGCCCATGGCCTCGGTCGATTTTTCTCAGGCAGCGGAGTGAGACGATGGAGATGAACTGGCACCCGATCGGCGACATCACCGACATCCCGCTTCTCGGTGCGCGTTGCGTCAAGACGCCCTACCTGAAGATCGCCGTCTTCCGCACTGATGAACACGAGGTCTACGCGATCGAGAACCGCTGCCCGCACAAGGGCGGCCCGCTTTCGGAAGGCATCGTTCACGGCACCTCGGTCACCTGCCCACTGCACAACTGGGTCATCTCGCTCGAAACCGGAAAGGCACTGGGTGCCGACGAGGGCGAGGTGCGCACCATTCCGGTGAAGGTCGAGGACGGCAAGCTGTTCATCGCGCTGGAAAGCCTGATGCTCGCGGCTGCGGAATAGGTCGCCCATGTCCACAGAAACCAGGACGACCTGTCCCTATTGCGGGGTCGGCTGCGGCGTCATCGCCACGGTGACTCATGACGGCGACATCTCGGTAAAGGGCGATCCGGAACACCCGGCCAATTTGGGCCGGCTCTGCTCCAAGGGATCTGCTCTGGCCGAGACGATCGATCTCGACGGACGTGTGCTGTTTCCGGAAATCGGCGGGCAACGGGCGACGTGGGACACGGCGCTCGATCTCGTGGCGCGGAAATTCTCCGAAGCGATTTCTGAGCAAGGACCGGATTCCGTCGCCTTCTATGTTTCCGGACAATTGCTGACGGAGGACTATTACGTCGCCAACAAGCTGATGAAGGGCTTCATCGGCTCCGGCAATATCGACACCAATTCCCGGCTCTGCATGTCGTCCTCCGTTGCAGGGCATCGTCGCGCCTTCGGCTCCGACACCGTGCCGGGTATCTACAACGACCTGGAACTGGCGGAACTCGTTATCCTGACCGGTTCCAATCTCGCCTGGTGTCACCCCGTAATCTACCAGCGTCTTGCAGCGGCAAAGACCGCAAGGCCCGGGATGAAAATCGTCGTCATCGATCCGCGACGCACCATGACCTGCGATATTGCCGATCTGCATCTCGCGATCCGCCCAGATGGCGACGTGGCGTTGTTCCTAGGGCTGCTTGCGCATCTCGCCAAAGGCCCGGCTATCGACCAGACCTATATCGGTGCTCATACGGCAGGTTTCGCCGAGGCATTTGCCGCTGCATCAGCCGTCACTTTCGAGGACCTGCTCGACCGCACCGGACTGCCGGCCATGCAGATCCGCGAGTTTTTCCGGCTATTCGAAATGACGGAAAAGACGGTCACTTGCTACAGCCAGGGCATCAATCAGTCTTCTTCCGGCACCGACAAGGTCAACGCGATCATCAACTGCCATCTGGCGACCGGTCGCATCGGCCGTCCGGGCATGGGACCCTTCTCGTTAACCGGCCAGCCGAATGCCATGGGTGGGCGCGAAGTCGGCGGGCTTGCGAACATGCTCGCCGCCCATATGGCAATCGAGAGCACCGAGGATCGTGACCGGGTCCAACGCTTCTGGTCCTCACCGACGATCGCCACCAGACCCGGCCTGAAGGCTGTCGACATGTTCAAGGCCGTGGCCGACGGGCGCATCAAAGCGCTTTGGATCATGGCAACCAATCCGGTCGTATCCATGCCGGATGCGCATGCGGTCGAGGCTGCCATCAGGGACTGCCCCTTCGTCGTGGTCTCTGATATTCTGCACGATACGGATACGGCGCGTCACGCCGACGTCCTCCTCCCCTCACTCGGCTGGGGCGAGAAGGACGGAACGGTTACCAATTCCGAGCGTAGGATCTCCCGTCAGCGTCGTTTCCTGAAGTCTCCCGGCAATGCAAGACCCGACTGGTGGCAACTGGCAGGGGTCGCCCAACGCATGGGTCACTCCGGTTTCGATTATCGGTCCCAGGCAGAGATCTTTGCGGAACATGCAGCACTCTCATCCTTCGAGAATGAAGGCCTCCGCGATTTCGACATCGGCGCCCACGCCGCCATCAGTCAGGATGGTTACGATAGGCTTGCACCATTCCAATGGCCGCAACTCGCTGGAAAAGGCAATAACGAGACACGTTTCTTCGCGAATGGCGGCTTTTACCACGCTGACGGCAAGGCAAGGTTCGTTGCCGTCAACCCGTCTACGACGGACCGCACCAGCGCCAGCTATCCGCTTACTCTCAACACAGGCCGAATCCGTGACCACTGGCACACGATGACCCGCACCGGCAAAAGCGCGAGGCTCTCCGGCCACATCGCCGAGCCTTTCGCCGAAATCCATCCACGCGATGCGATCGATCTCGGAATTCGCGGCGCCGGCCTGGTGGAATTGCAAAGTCCACGTGGGACTGCGATCGTCCGCGCGCTGGTCACCGAACGTCAGGCTCGCGGCAATGTCTTCGTGCCCATGCACTGGAACGACCAATATGCCTCGAAGGCGCGCATCGATGCGCTGATCCCGCCGGTGGTCGATCCGTTCTCCGGCCAACCGGCTTCGAAAAATGTCGCCATTGCCGCCCGCCCCTTCCCGGCCGCCCTTTATGGCTTCGCTGTCTCGGCGGAAAAGCCATCGGTCACGGGCGCCGAATATTGGGCTTTGGCCAAAGCCGAAGGCGGCTGGAGGACTGAACTCGGATTCATCCAAGCCATCGAAGATTGGACAGACTGGTGCCGGGCCACGTTCGGCCTTAGCGCCGGCATAGAGCCGCTTGGTTATTCCGACGGGCAATCCGGCGATCTGCGACTGGCATTCTTTCGCGACGGCCGGCTTCTCGCAGCACTCTTCATCGCCAGACAGCCGGTCGCGGTAGCCCGCAACTGGGCGATCGCGCAGTTATCCGCGGACCATGGCGACATGCGCCGCCGGTTTTCGATCGTGGCTGGGAGGCCGGGTATGGACCAGCCTGATCCCGGCGCAACCGTCTGCTCCTGCTTCTTTGTCGGAACGAACCAGATCATCGAGGCTGTTCGCGGCGGTTGCCACAGCGTCAAGGCCGTTGGCGCACATACGAATGCCGGCACCAATTGCGGCTCCTGCCGCGCAGAAATCAGGGGGATCATCGATGGATGTCTTGCAGCAGCAGCGGAGTGACAGGACCGCGCGGATGGCGCCACTCGCCAAGCTTCCCGTTTTCTGGGCGCTCGAAGGAAAGGTCGTGATCGTGGCAGGCGGCTCGGATGCCGCCGCCTGGAAGGCGGAACTGCTGGCCGCCTGTGGCGCGACGGTCCATGTCCATGCCGAGCATCTTTGCGAGACGTTCGAAAAGCTGATCACCCGAGGCGCCGAACACCCCCAAGGCGGCTTTGTCCATCATGCCCATCTCTGGAATGATAGCATTTTTTCCGGCTCCACCATCGCCATCGCGGATTGCGAGGATGAAGAGGAAGCGAAAGCCTTTTTCGATGCGGCACGCGCTGCCGGTGTTCCGGTCAACGTCATCGACAAGCCGGCATTCTGCCAGTTCCAGTTCGGGTCGATCGTCAACCGCTCGCCGGTGGTTGTCTCCATCTCCACAGATGGCGCGGCCCCGATCCTGGCGCAGGCGATCCGGCGCCGGATCGAGACACTTCTACCGCTCTCGCTAAAAAGCTGGGCGAACCTTGCCCAATCATTGCGCGAGGCGATCAACGAAATGCTCCAACCGGGTGGCCAGCGTCGCGCTTTTTGGGAGCGTTTCATCGACCGCGCCTTTCGTGACAGGCCGGACGCAATGTCGGAGACAGAGCTACTAGGTGACGCCCGCCGGATTGCCTCTACTCCGTCGCGCATCGGTCATGTCACCCTTGTCGGCGCTGGCCCAGGAGATTCGGAACTCCTCACCCTCAAAGCCGTGCGCGCACTTCAGGCAGCCGATGTCATCCTGTTCGACGATCTCGTCTCCAACGAAGTGCTCGAACTTGCTCGCCGCGAAGCCAAACGGATGCTGGTCGGGAAGCGCGGCGGCCGAGAGAGTTGCCGGCAGGAGGACATCAACGACATGATGGTGAGATTTGCCAGGGCAGGCAAACGCGTTGTTCGACTGAAGTCGGGAGATCCTATGTTTTTCGGTCGCGCGGGCGAGGAAATTGCGAGCCTGAGAGAGCACGGCATTGCCGTCGACGTCGTGCCGGGCATTACGGCGGCAAGTGCCATGGCATCGCGTCTCGGCGTCTCGCTCACCCATCGCGACCACGCACAGGGCGTCCGTTTTATCACAGGTCACTCGCGTAAGGGCAGTCTACCGGAGAACCTTGATTGGACTTCACTTGCCGACAGAAACATGACCACGATCTATTACATGGCGGGACGTACTGCCGGCGAAATTGCTGAGAGACTGGTCAATGCGGGAATGACGGCGGATATGCCTGCCGCGATCGTCAGCAGCTTGACGCGGCCTAATGAGCAGCACTGGCACGGAGCGCTTCGCGATCTTGAGCGGGCAGTGGATGTGATTGGGTTGGACGAGCCAATATTGATCGGCGTCGGTGCGGTTTTCGGCAATCAAGCTGCAGTCGCCCGAAGATGTCAGTCCACGTTCAGAGTTGCCGGGAGATCGCGTGTGGCTTCCGACTATATATGACAATCCCGATCGTCAGCTAAGCTCTTGATAGGAGCTGAACCGACAACCCCGCTATCTTAATCAACCCAGTTCGCCACCCAGGAGTGGCTCGGGCGAATGGACACAGCTGACCGCAGGAGCAATCGTGAACCTAACGGTCACGGGTCAAGCGGGGATGCCTGGTTTCTGCGATCGGTCATGCCCGAGCGGTTTTAGCCCATTCGCCCATTGCGGTGGTGCGCAATTCGCAACTCAGCTGATTTGCGAGTTGGTGGGAGATCCGCCGGCCTAATGTGGGAATGGTGGTGCCGCCTCGGCCACAGCTTTGGCAACAAAAATGGTCGAACCCTGACCTTTGTCCCAATCATTCGTAAAAATCAGCAACTCATCCGTCCCGGGGCGGATGACCATCGAAGTGGAGCGCAGATTGTGCCCGTCATCTCGACCGGGCAGTAGGTATTGCCCGATAGCAAGACCAAGCGGGTTGAACACCATGATCCGCCCCTGACCATATATTGCGACATAGACATTCCCATCGGCATCGACGCGCACAGAATCTGGCCCGCCGCCGATGAAATTGTAGACGACAGATGATCCGAACGGTGCGACTGTGGTCGCATCCGCGAGGGAAATGCGATGTAGCTGGCCCCCTGCCAACTCTGTGACCCAAAGCGTCTTGCCATCGGGGCTAAGGCCAATGCCGTTGGCAATCCGCAGGTTCGGTACGACGACAACTGGCTTACCTCCGTCGGGTGCAACATAGTAGACGCCGCCGGAGGGTGTGCTGGAGCCACCCTTAAAGTCAGTGAAGTAGAAGCCGCCTCCCTTGTCGAAGACGAGGTCGTCCGGCAGAAAGCCGTCATCTCTCGAAACGATCGTCTGTACATCGGAGCCGTCGGGCGCCATGGAGACGACTGATCCGCGCGATTTGAAATCCCCGAGTTCTGCCATGTAGACACGACCCTCTTGGTGGACTGCCAGTCCCGCTGGGCGAAGCGTCTCGTTGGGTACGAAGCTCGAAAGTTGCTTTTCCGCAGTGAGGCGGAATACCGTTCCGCCGAAGACTTCGCAGAACAGCAAATCGCCTCTTGCATCGAATGTCGGGCATTCGAGCTGTATGCCCTTCTCGGAAACTTTGAAATATTCCCTGGCTTCGACCGATGGAAGTTCGGACTCCGCGACCGGCAATGGTACCACACCTTGCAGTGATCGGGGGATGTCCAGCGTCGGAAGCGTGGCATTCCCGTCAGCATGGGCTGCTGCACCGATGATCATCAGTGCAGCAGCCAGAGTTGAAACGTGCATAAGTCGGTTCATGGTTTTCTCCTCCCGTAGGTCAGTCGAACGACTGGATCAGATCATCCGATCAGCTTCAGGATCGCCGGAACACTGAGGATCGCGGCGTAGTAGCCCATGAACTGCACGCCGGTGTTCATGCCAAGCACGCGGTATAGCAGGCCTCCAACGAGACCGACTGTGACGATCACCAGCAGCGCGAGCAAGCCACCCTCCCAGAGGCCGATGACCAGGATGAGGCCGACAAAGGTCGCGATGATTGCCTCGTGGCTGATGTACTTGGCGACGAAGGCCGCTGCGCTGCGGGCGTGATTCATCGCGAACGGGTAGGCAATCGCCGCGGCGATGACGACGGAGATCAGTCCCCAAACCAGGAATTCGGAGACCGACATCATCGTGTGCAGGTTGTTGACGACGCCGGTTCCGGTATCGACCGTGAAGCGCGGCGGAGCGTTAAACAGCGGCGCCGCCGGACCAGCCGCGACAGGGCTCAGCGGTAGACCGAAGGCAATGAGCGGGATGAGCGCTTCTGCAATGTAAGTCGATTCGGTCACGCCGTTCCGGACCGCGAGCACCGAGGTAAGGCGATGGTACGCATGCTTGATGCGCGCGCCGACAATCTCGCCGGCAATGACGGTGACGGCCACAGGACTGAACACGAAGGTGGCGCTGGTGACGGTGGCGGCAGCTGCGGTCGTTACGACCTGACTACGGTCGAGCACCCGGAACGGGTTGGGGAAATATCCGCCCCAGCTCTTGACGTCCGGTGCAAGTGTCGTCTCCCGCGGCTTGCTGCGGTCCATGCGCTTGCGCTCAAGCGGCGACACCGCGGAGAAAAGTTCCGCAACCAAAGGACCGACGGCGATGCCGAGAAAGTAGCTGACGCCCAGCTTCACGTTATGCGTGGCCGTGAAGCCCTGCAATGCAACGATCATCAGCGTGAACGGAATGAGCGCCAGGACGGATGCCCAGCGACCGGCCGAAAAATAGGCGATGATGAGAGCGGCGCCGATGAAGAGCCATGGAGCAGAGGCTGTGATATAGGTTCCGAAAGGAGCAAGGATGACGGCGAACAACACCGCCAACGGCACGGCTATAAATGCCGATATGACGGAGCCTGCCAACATCTTGCGTAGCGCTACATGTGGTGCGCCAAGATTGCGCAGAGCTGTTGCCTGCTGAAGAAGTGGTAATGCGAGCGTGTCACCGGGGATCCCTAACAGTGCTGTTGGCACCGCATGCGTCATGTGCTTGGAAACGGCGGCACACATCCAGAAGGTGAAGACGGCCACGGGTGGCGCACCCAATAGGACGACGAGTAGCGTGACCGGAGCGATCGTCGTTGTTTCGTCCGTCCCAGAGATCAGGCCGATGGCGGAAAACAGGATTGCTCCGAGAAGGCCGAGAGAAACGGCCATGATGATTTCATAAAGCATACCGTCCATGTCACTCCCCCCGTGTCCCGGCGCCGCGCCGATCCTGATAGTTCTTGAACAGGTCGTAGAGCCCGACCTCGCGCATTTCCTGCGCAACCTCGGCGGGAAGGCCTTCCACGCGACCGATCGGGCCCCCTTCCTGCTCAAGCTGCTCCAAGATGTCGGACTGCCAGTCCGTGCCCGTCTGAACCTGCTCCACCACCACACGTTTCGGTGAAAACATCCGCGAGCAGACTGCTCCGCTGACAACCGAACCAACGATGCCGGCAAGCATTGCAAGCGCCTTGCCTACGGCCGGCGTGGCAGCCATCGGCGCAATCGTCGCGAGCGTGGCGTAGTAGACCGCAACGCTCAATATGGCGCCAATGATCATGGCCTTGCCGAGCTGCGGGCGAGACACGACGTCTCCCCACACCTCGGCAAGCTGACCGTGCGGGCCGGCGGCGCGCACCAAATTCTGTTCTGTCATCAATAACCTCCCCAGATGTCGGCCTATCGGCCGGAAAAATTGCCAGCAATGCTGGGCAGCCGGGCAAACTCCTCCCTTGCCCGGCTTGCAATGTCAGTCCTATTTGCGCAGTTCGGCCAGGATTTCCTCTGCCCGGGCCGAGCGAACGTCATGGTCGGCAGCCAGTCGGCGTGCAACGACGTCGATCTCAACACCGGCGGCACCGGCACCGATTGCGATGTTGCGCGCATGCAGCGCCATGTGGCCGCGCTGGATACCTTCGGTCGCAAGCGCCCGCAGAGCCGCCATGTTCTGAGCAAGCCCCACCGCGACTGTGACTTCCGCGAGCTCCACGGCGGAGGCGACGTTGAGGATCTGCAAGGCAGCCTGCGCCGAAGGATGCGTCTTCGTTGCACCGCCTACCAGGCCGAGCGCCATCGGCATCTCGATCGTACCGACCAACGTTCCCTTGGCGCTGATTTCCCACGTCGTCAGTGAGGTGTAGCGACCAGAGCGCGCGGCATAGGCATGAGCACCAGCCTCGATCGCCCGCCAATCGTTGCCTGTCGCGACGACGACAGGGTCGACCCCATTCATGATACCCTTGTTATGCGTCGCTGCCCGGTAGGGATCGACGGCGGCGAATTCGTATGCGTCGACGATCCCCTCCATCATCCGACGGCCCGAAAAATCCTTCGTCACCAGGGCTTCTTCCGTCAGCTCGAGACGAGCTCTTGCAAGCCTCAGGTCCGCAAGATTCGACAGAATGCGAAGCCGAACCTCGCCTCCGGTGATCCGCTCGACAATCGGTGCAATGGCTTCCGCCATCGTGTTCACGGTATTGGCGCCCATTGCGTCACGGACATCGACCAGAAGATGCAATACGACCATCGGCCCGCGGGATGTCGACGTGAAGACATGTACCTCGATGTCGCGGCAGCCGCCGCCAAACTTCACGAGGACCGGATCCTTGGAGTTGGCGAAAGCGATGATCTCATCGCGCGCGGCAAGGATAGCCAGGCGCGCACCGTTCGGATCCGAGAGGCCAACAATCTGGACCTGGGCGCGCATGATTGGAGCGGTCGACGAGGTCTGGAAACCGCCACAGCCGCGGACGATACGTGCCATATAGGAAGCTGCAGCAACCACTGAGGGTTCTTCGACCGCCATGGGCACCAGATATTCCTGGCCATTGACGAGAAAATTCGTCGCCACGCCGAGAGGAAGCTGGAATGTCCCGATAACATTCTCGATCATTCCATTGGCACGCTCGACGGACAGGGCGTCCTGTGCCGACAAAACGGCGCGTGCGCTCTCATCCATTTCAGTTGCCGCGGCAACCTGTCCGAGCCGCTCGGCAGGCGAGAGGTTTCGCATATTTTCGATACGCGATGTTGCGGTCTTTTTCGTCAATGGCTCACTCCCAAACCAAAACATAATCTTGCGTGTGCGGCAAACTGTCCTAGAATGCTTGCGTCGAGCAAGGGACAGTTGGCAGAATTATTGCATGTACTGTCCCAGCCGAAAGGTGGGACGATTGGTTAAGGTAGTCGATAACATCGTTGCGGTCGTGAGCGGGCAGATCGCCAGTGGACTTTATAAAGCTGGCCAGAAATTGCCTTCCGTTCGGGGAGGAGCCGATCAATTCGGGGTTTCCAAAAACACGATGGCGGAAGCCTATGACCGGCTCGTTGCCCGCGGACTCGCAACTGCGCGACAGGGTTCCGGCTACTACGTTTCGGAGAATCGTCCGGCGCCGGTCGCGCGTATAAGGCCCGACGTTACGGAAGCGACCGGCATCATGTCGCTATTGCGGGAACAGCTCGACCAGAATTATCAGACACGCCCGGGCGATGGTCGGCCCCCCGCCAGTTGGACCGAGGATGCCGACATGCGCCGCATCCTGCGCACGAGCCGCAACGCGAGTGCGGAAGTGGATTTCGGCTACGGCAGTTCCTGGGGGCTCGGGGCGCTTCGGGAATGGCTTCGGGTCTCGCTCGCTGAGCGATCCATCGCGACCGAACCGGATGGCGTAATGCTGACAAGCGGCGTCAATCACGGACTGGATTTGATCATTCGGCATTTCATTGAGCCCGGCGACACGGTATTCGTCGACAGCCCTGGATATTATCCTCTTTACGCCAAGCTTCGGCTGGCCAAGGCAAACGTGGTTTCCATCAGGCGGCTGCATGACGGCCCTGATCTTGACGAGCTTCGCCAGAAGCTCGCTCACCATCGGCCAAAATTGTTTTTTACCCAGAGCCAGGCGCACAACCCGACCGGAGGCACCCTGACGCCCGCCCATGCCTTCGCCCTTCTGCAACTGGCGGAAGTCCACGATTTCCGCCTGGTTGAGGACGATATCTTCGCTGACCTGATCGCTGCGACCTTGCCTCGGCTCGCAGCTTTCGGTCAGCAACAACGAGTTCTCTATGTTGGATCTTTCTCGAAAACGTTGTCGGCAAGTCTGCGGTGTGGCTATGTCGCAGGCGCCCCCGAGACGATCCGCAGTCTGGTTGACCTGAAGATGATTACGATGGTTGCCACGTCCCTACATGTCGAGCGGGTCGTTCTTGAGATGATCGAGAGTGGTCAGTATCTCAAGAACTTAAGGCGCCTGCGCGGATGGATCGAGGATGGCGCAAAGGCGACCGCGCAAGCTCTCACAGCCGTTGGTTTGGAACTCTCACTTCCGAAAGTGCAGGGCTTCTACATCTGGGTGCCGCTTCCGGCGGCGTTGGATGAAGGCGCTTTCTGTCTACGGGCAGCAAAGGCCAACATCTTCATCGCACCGGCAAGTGTCTTTTACGCCGATCGTGAGACAGCCATGCCGCCGGCTATGCGGGTCAACGTAGCCTACGGCGCAGATCCGCGCTTCGGCGCTTTTCTGAAAGACGAAATTTCAATGCTGACGGGTGATGGAGGAGACGATGGGTAAGGTTCGACTGGTCGAAGTGGGGCCGCGTGACGGACTGCAGAATGAGGTCCGCCCGCTCAGTGTCGCTGATCGCGTGGAGATGATCGACGGCCTAATCGAGGCGGGTCTGACCACAATCGAAGCCGGCAGTTTCGTTTCGCCGAAATGGGTGCCGCAGATGGCTGGATCTGCCGAAGTTTTGGCATCGCTTGGACGCCGCGAAGGGGTCAACCTGCCGATGCTCGTTCCGAATTTCAAGGGTTTCGAAGCTGCCCGCGATGCCGGAGCCCGGGAAATCGCAATTTTCGCTTCGGCTTCCGAGAGCTTTTCGCAAAAGAACATCAATTGCTCGATCGATGAGAGCTTCGAACGTTTTGTGCCGGTTCTAGAGGGCGCACAAGAAGCCGGAATGCGCGTTCGCGGCTACGTGTCGTGCGTACTTGGTTGCCCCTACGAAGGCCAGGTCGCGCTGAGTTCCGTAGTCAGCGTTGCCAGCCGTCTACATGCGATGGGCTGCTATGAAATCTCGCTTGGAGACACAATCGGTATCGGGACGCCTAAAGCTGCGGCTACTATGGTACGGGCCGTCGCTGGGGAAATACCCGTTTCGGCGATAGCGCTACACGAGCACAATACTTACGGACAAGCTCTCGCCAATATCTTAGCCTGTCTCGAAGAAGGAGTGGCTGTGTTCGACAGCTCGGTGGGCGGACTCGGCGGATGCCCTTATGCGAAGGGTGCAACGGGTAATGTCGCTACAGAGGAACTCGTCTTTATGCTCGAGGGGATAGGGATCCCGACTGGCATCGATCTTTCGAGGCTTGCGCGTGTTGCGGTTGAAACTGCTGAAAAACTTGGGCGTGAACCAGTCTCGCCGATTTCAAAAATTCTAGGCGGTCAGCACTAATACCTCTATGCTGCACCGCCATGGCCGGCAACGGAGCAACTCATATCGTGGAGCGCCCGAGGTTTGATCGACGTCTCATAGACCTTACAGTTGGGCGATAAAGAAATGCGATCCGCTTGTCGGCATCAAGCATGCGCTGGTGTCGCTCTAGCTCAAAACAGTTTCCGGTTTCGTTCGACCTTGGCGTACGATTTCGGACTGCTCTTGTTCCGGCCCCAATTACTCCAGTTTGCGAGTTCATCTCATCGGGGCTATGCTGCGTTTCCCGGTCGGTAGCCTGTATCTATTTGTCCCTCGGTTGTAACCACCATAGTTTCGAACAGGTGGATGCGATGGAAAGGAGCCTGCTCCGCTACATCTGGAGGCATACCTGTAGGCAACAGCTTTGGATCCTGCTTGTCGTAGCGGCATCCATGGTGCCATTTTTTTTGGCCTTCGACCTGCCGAAGCAGATCATCAATGGTCCAATTCAAGGTAACGGCTTTGAAGCACCGGATGAGCGGCAGCCGTTTTTCCGGATTACCTATGACCTTCCAGTGATCGAGCGCGGGGAATTTTTCACAGGCATAGATCTCGATCGTCAGCAGACGCTAATGGCGCTGAGTGCGATATTCCTGCTTCTGGTGCTGATAAACGGGCTCTTTAAGTTTTACATCAATACCTACAAGGGCAGGCTCGGCGAACGGATGTTGCGTCGTATCCGGTTCGAACTCGTCGACAGGGTACTGCGCTTTCCTCCCAATCATTTTAAACGGCTCAAATCCGCCGAAATCACCAGCATCGTCAAGGATGAGGTGGAGCCACTGGGCGGTTTTACAGGCGACGCATTCGTCCTACCTGCTCTTCTTGGTGGTCAGGCGCTGACGACGCTCTGTTTCATCATCGTTCAGAATGTGTGGCTTGGTATGATCACCGCCGGCATCGTGGGCATACAGCTAAGCATCATACCGCGGATGCGCCGAAGGGTGCTGGAGCTCGGGCGCTTGCGCCAATTGACTGCCCGCGAGTTTTCGGGCCGTGTCAGCGAAATCGTCGACGGCATCGGAGCAGTCCACAGCAACGACACTTCCAATCTCGAACGCGCCGACATCGCTTGGCGCCTCGGGCGGATCTTCTCGATCCGATACGACCTCTATCAGTGGAAGTTTTTGGTAAAGTTCGTCAACAATCTGTTCGCTCAGGTCACGCCGTTCATTTTCTATGCCTTCGGCGGCTATTTCGTTTTGATTGGAAAGCTCGACCTTGGCCAGCTCGTTGCCGTTATCGCCGCTTACAAGGATCTTCCAAGCCCATTGAAGGATCTTATTGACTGGGATCAGGCACGGCAGGACGTGCAGATAAAATACGCGACAGTATGCGACCAATTCAGCGTCGAACCGCTTATAGCGCAATCGGTTCAAGCTCTTGCAGGTGGTCCGGCTTCAAGACTGGAGAGCTCCATCATCATCAGCAACCTCACACTCGTCGACGATAGTGGAGCGAAGTTGCTGGATGAGGTTTCGACCGAGATCAAGCCCGATGAGACGATCGCACTCGTTGGTGCCGCCGGCAACGGAGCAGAAGCATTTGCAGAAGCCCTCGCTCGTCTCATCTGGCCTGAATTTGGCAGCATCTCGATTGGTGGCCAGGACCTGCTCGATATGCCGGAATCGATCACAGGACGGCGTATCGCCTATGCTTCAGGCGAGCCGTTTTTGCTGCATGGCAGTTTGATGGACAATCTGCTTTATGGGCTGAAAAATGCTCCCAGGCCAGATGCGGCGGCGAAAGACGAGCAGCTTATTGAAACAGAGCGTTATGCCATCGAGGCACGCTTGGCAGGAAATGTCGATTTCTTGCCGCATCGGAATTGGATCGACTACCAGGCTGCGGGAGCCGATGGACTGGATGATCTTCTCCATAAGGCTCTGCCGACACTCGAAGACTTGCAGATATCGAACGATATTTTCGGGCTTGGATTGCGCTCCACGATCGATACGAAAGAACAGCCGACTATTGGCGAGAGGATCATCGAACTCCGCGGCTCGCTGCGCAAGCGTCTGGTAGACAAGCAACTTGACGATATGCTCATACCGCTCGACTTCGATCGCTACAACATACAGGCGAGCGTCGGAGAGAACCTACTCTTCGGAACCTGGAGCCAGGGGACGTCCTCTGACTTGGCCATGATCACACATCCCTGTTTCCAGCACGTTTTACATTCGACCGGCCTCGACCGTAGCCTCTATGGCATGGGCTTTGAGATCGCTGAAACAACCATTGAACTCTTCCGCGACGTGGCACCCCAGCATTCCTTCTTTCGCAGGCTGACATTTATGGCAGCGGAAGAAATTCCGTTCTATCAGGCAAGGCTGTCACGATGCCGCGGGCTTCGCTTTGAGCACATTCCCCGTGAAGATCGCGCATCGATTATCGCTCTGAGCCTGGCTTATATCGAACCCATTCACCGCTTCGGCATTCTCACCGAGCCGCTGATGAATCAGCTTGTGGCCGCGCGGAAACTCTTTCATACCGACATTTCCGATGACATAGCAAAACTGATTGACGTGCATGATCCCGAGCGGGTTACTGCATCGGCGACGTTACTCGACAATGTGCTTTTCGGACGCATCGCCTCTCAGGTGGCCGACGCCGACGCCCATATTCAGGCCATTGTAACGGAGCTGTTTCGCGCGGCGGGCCTTTATGAGAATGTCTTGTCGCTCGGTCTACAATTTGACGTTGGCGCTGGAGGAAAACGCCTTTCTCTTGCACAGCGGCAAAAACTCAATCTTGCTCGTGCGTTGATGAAACGCTCGGACTTCACTATATTCAACAGGCCTTTGTCGGCACTCGACCAGCGGGTTGACGAAGAGATTACGCGGGGCATCGTCCAACGGCGAAACGACGCGGAGCATGCCTCTACTATTCTCTGGGTCCTTTCCGATCCGCGTGTGGCGCAAATTTTCGATCGGGTCCTATTTTTTCAGCGCGGATCGCTGATGGGCAATGGGAGCTATTTTGAACTAGCGCAGTCAAATGCTGCGTTTCGAGATTTCCTGGAGTTACCCTCCGACCATCTATGAACATCGAGATGCTAGAGAAAGATATCGTGCCGGAGAGACTAAATTGCTCAGCGATGAAGTCCAGACTTTGAGGGAAGTACCCATTTTTTCAAGTGTCGAGCCGGCTAAGCTGAAGCTGCTCGCTTTTGCTTGCGACCGCATGACCTACCGGAAAGGCCAGGATCTCTTCCGTCAAGGTGATCAAGGCGATGCCGCCTTTGTGTTGCTGTCTGGCACGGCAGACGTAATCGTATCATCTGCCTCCGGAGATGTGATCGTCGCGGAAGTTGGCCGCAATGCGGTTGTTGGCGAGATGTCTGCCCTTTGTAATGTTCCACGCACGGCAACTGTACGTGCGACGTCGAAACTGGAAGCACTGCGCATTTCCAATGATCACTTTCTAGCGTTGACTGGCGAGTTTCCCACCGTTGCTTCGGAGATCATGCGCACGCTTGTGACGCGGTTGAGCAAAACAACTACCGAGCTCGTCAATGCGCGCCTGCCGCCCGCACCAGACTGACCGATAGCGAAGATCGCTCGCCACCTTCTGGAGGCATCGGTTGCTTGAAAAGCTGATAACTGCTATATTTCGCTTTCTTGATTTATTGAATGCGGCGTGCAGCGGGGAGTGCGCCTGAAGCTCTCCCGGCCAAGGAGGGTTGTGCCGTGGTCTTCGCTAAATCGATGTTTCTACTGGTTGGTCTATCGGCCAATCTGGCGGTCGCAGGTCAGCTGCACGAGGCTGCACGGAATGGGAACCTGGCGCTTCTGACGAAGGCTCTCGACGCGGGAGACAATGTATCGGATGCAGATGAGGCCGGAGATTCGCCTCTCATCCTGGCGTCGCTAAGTGGAAATGCCGACGCCGTAGGTTTGATACTCGCCCGCGGTGCGGATATCGCCGGTCGCAACAAAAGCGGTCTTACTGCACTGCACGCCGCCGCCTATGCCGGAAACCTCGACGTAGTGAAACGTCTTGTTGCTGAGGGGGCTGCCATCAACGACACCCAAAATTTCTACCACATGTCCGCCCTTCACGCAGCGGCAGAAGAAGGTCATGCGGATGTCGCCGCGTTTTTGGTTGCCAACAAGGGGAATGTCGAGGCGGTGGAGAGGAATGGCTATACGCCGCTTACGCAAGCCGGGTGGCGCGGATATTGGGATGTCGGCGAGTTGCTAATGAAGGCGGGCGCGACATGCCAGAAGGCTGAACTCGTCGGTGAACCACTCTACCGGGAGTGCATGAAACGGAAGTCGCCCTGAGATGACTTGAGAGCGACATCGGGAGGGACCTCATGTCTACGAACTGGAAAATGCGTCATCTTTGCCTGGCTACGTTGGCAGCTTTTGCCTCGCTGGCGCAAACCGCAGCTGGCGAAGAGTTTGTGAATACGGGCTATTTTGGCAATGTGGCGATCAAGGGATATGATCCGGTTGCCTATTTCGTCGATGGCAAGGCAGTCGAAGGGAACGTCCAATATTCTCATCGCTGGTTGGGAGCGATCTGGTATTTTGCCAGTGCCGAGCACCGGGATCTTTTCGTCAAGGAACCTTCCCGCTATGCCCCTCAATACGGTGGATACTGTGCGGATGGTGTCTCGTTCGGGACGGTAACGACCAATGTCGATCCGCGCGCTTGGCGCATCATAGATGGCAAACTCTATATCAGTTATGATCCCGGCGCGGCCGAAGGCATGGAGACAAACAAGTCAAAGGTGCCGGAATCGCGAAAACACTGGGCCGATGTCCAGCAGACGCTCATATCCGAGAAGATCCAGAAACAGTGGCAATGACGTCGTTGTAATCAGCGCGCTTTTTCCTCGAGCGAAAAATACTGCAGCGATCGCGGAGTGATGTGGACATACGCGAAATTGGCCATCCCCGTGTTCACGTTACGATATACGGTGCCGCACACTAGGCGATCCAGAAAATAGCCCTCGAATTTCTCGCATAATTTATCGCCCTTGATTTCGGCAGTACCGGTAATGCTCGTGTTGGCGCTGCGGTAAGCCGTCTTTCCGTCCGAGCTGAAATACTGGAGGAATTCGGACCCGTTTCGATGCCTGCCAATCCATGTTTGATTGTCGATCAAGGCCCGCAAATCCGCCCCTGTTATACGATCCCGGTCATGCCCCTCGAAGCCGAATGGCCAATCCGGAATGCCGGCTGATTTGAGCGCGGTTAAATGATGGTCGAGATCTTCGTCTGCCCAATAGTCATAGAGATACCGATAATAGCTCAAATTGCTTTCCGGAAAGAGCCCAAGCAACCGTGTCGCCTCCTCTCGTGCACGCGTTTTGTCGCCAATATTTGCGTAGGCTGCAGCAAGATATTCTCGGGCCGGCTCAGTTCTCGGAAGGCTCATCAACGCGGCCTCGATTAGCGGGATCGCAGAACTATCCTGTCGCGCGGTATAAAATACGATCCCGGTGAGCAGCTTGAACCCAGGCGCTGGTGAGGGATCGAGCCGGAGCGCCGTCTCGATTGTGGAAACGGCCTCGTCAGGCGAGCCTGTATGCGCCTGAATGAGCGCAAGATTGGCAAGTGCTTCTGCGTCGTTGGGTTGGGCCGCTATCGCGTTGTTGGCCGACGCAAGCGCTTCGCCACCGTGGCCATCGACCCATTGCAGTAACGCGAGGACCGTATGCGCTCGGGAGTTTCCGGGGTCCAATTTCAGCGCCTGTCCCGCCGCGTCATAGGCAATCTTTCGCGCAACCGCGGCGGACCACAAAAAGTTATAGTCGTTACGCCAGACATCGACTGCGACCCGGGCTATCCCGGCATAGGCGTTTGCAAAGCGCGGATCGAGCTCGATTGCCTTTTGATAGAAGGACAATGTCCGCCGATACGTATCAACATCGCCATAAATGAACCCCTCATGTTGGGCCCGCATGTAATAGTCATAGGCCTCCAGATTGTCGGTGGGCAGACGGGCAAGCTGTTGCTGTTCGCCTTTGCTTAACTTGACCGAGAGCGCCGTTATGATCCGTCCGATCACATCATCCTGAACTGCGAACAAATCCGCATATTGGCGGTCGTATTTTTCGGCCCAGATTGACAGGCCTGTCATCGCCTCTATCAACTTGGCATTGATCCTCAGACGTGGTCCGTCGCGCTGCAACGTTCCCTCAAGTACATACCGGACCCCCAGCGCAGACGCTACTTCCTGGATCGTACGGGATTTTTCGCGGGCATCCGAGACGGAATGCTGCGCGACCACGAAGAGGCCGGAAACCTTTGAGAGCTCGGTTATGAGGTCATCGGTCAGACCTTCGGCCAAGTGATCGCGCGTCGTCTCCCGGCTCACATTGGTGAAGGGTAGAACCGCGACAGATGGCTTGTCCGGCAAAGGGTAGGCATATTGCCGCTTTGGCTGTGCATCAAACAAAGTGGGCTGCCCATGCCACCATGTCAGGCTGACCACTGCCAGCAGTCCCCCGATTATGGTGATGGCAACCGGTATGCGCCTGCGCAATAGAAACCTGGCTGCTGGAAATGGTCTTAGTTTCGGCCCCTCAGACAGAACACGGTACACCTTGATGGGCTCGGTGAGCCCCTTGAATTTTCGACGTCCCAAAGACTTGTATTCAACATTGATCTTGGATCTGACCTGATCGTAGGCGGAACCGGATATCACGATGCCGCCTGGCATTGACAACACCTCAATACGGTCGGCGATATTGACGCCTTGGCCGTGCACATCATCGCCCTCGACAAGAACATCCCCGAGGTTGATGCCAATGCGGAATTGCAGTTGCGCAGGCCCAACAGAAGAATGGCCCTGCCCCCTCTTCTGCCTCTGGACATCGATCGCGCAACGAAGAGCGTCAACGACGCTGTGAAATTCCACGAGGAGGCCGTCACCCATCATCTTCACGAGCCGGCCATTGTAATCGTCGATAGCGGGGACCCAAATATTGTCCGTGTCGGACCTGAATTTTGCGCGCGTCTCTTCTTCGTCGATTTCGCTGAGATGGCTGTAACCGACGACATCTGCGATCAGGATGGCGGCGAGACGACGTTCCATGCGTCCTCCCAATGTCCATAAAGATTACAACAAACGGAATCTCGGAACCACTGGCTATCTGTGCGGCAGCATATGCCCTATCGCTGACGGAACCATATGGTTGCCCCGCTTTCCTAAAAAGAAGCGCTGCCGCAAGTTAGCGTACCAGACTGGAATATAGCCAAAATCATAAAGGAGCGTATGGCGTCTCCAATCTCTGCCCAGTTCGTGCTGAGTACCGCCGCAATTCAATCTTCTTAAGTCCCATTTGATGTGCTTGTGTCATGGCCTAACCCATTTGGGTGTAATGGCCCCATAAATATCCGGACACGATCTCCCACTTAACAAGTGTGCGAGGTAATGTGCCCATTATGACCAGTCACAGTCCTAAGATAGAAGTCCTGTCCGGCCCTGAGCGCCGCCGTCGCTG
>NZ_JAEUAN010000021.1 GCF_019511445.1 Aliirhizobium wenxiniae | reverse complement strand
AACGTATTCCATCGGCTCGGGCTCAGCAGCCACGATTGCGTCGGCAGCCTGTGCGCCAGAAACTGCTGCGAGGGCAGCAGCGGAGCCGAGAAGAAGGCTCTTGATGTTCATTTTTGACCTCCAGTCAAAGTTACGTATGGGTCTAGGTCTTGATTTACCGAAGGACAAAAATTCCTTGGGCCCATCCCCGTGTTCTTAAAGCTGACGAACCACCGCCGCGCTTCGAAGTTGAAAATACAAATCGCGGAAACGTGCGCAATGGTGAACTGGGGACAGACACGAGTTTCACAGCCGCTTCCCAAAACCATGTTGCCGAAAGGACACAAAACCGCATCCGGGCCTCGATAAAAATTTAGTTTTCGTTAAGAAAACAGTTTTGCGACAGCGGCTTAGGGATTGTTCACATTAGAACGGATCGCGTGATACCGGCGTTGCCGATAGGCAACAGACCCAAGCTGCGCACGCTTCATGCGCGCCCACTAATGATCCAGTGATTTCATGAGGAATAATGGCGGAGAGGATGGGATTCGAACCCACGATACGCTTTTGACGTATACTCCCTTAGCAGGGGAGCGCCTTCGACCACTCGGCCACCTCTCCGGTTCGGCCTGATTATTGCGGATAAAACCCGAATGCAAGGTCTTTTAGCAAAAAGAAGCGTCGCAGGCTGGGGATGAACCCCAGCCACGTCATTATTTATCCCCGCAGAGCGAGAATCGCGGACTTCACGCCGATCAATAACCCGAGCCGGCCGGGCCGGCGCCGGGTCCACGTCCATAACGACCGGCGAGATTCTTTAGCGTCGCGGCGAGTTCCGTCACGTCGGCGCCGACGGCGACGAAGCTTGCACCGAGCTCGATATAGCGACGATTGAGCGTTTCGTTGAAGGTCAGGATGCCGGCCGGCTTTCCGCTCGCGATGATTCGGCCGATTGCTGATTCTATGACGTCCTGCACTTGCGGCGCCTCTATGCGCCCGAGGTAGCCGAGATCGGCCGAAAGATCGGCCGGGCCGATAAAGACGCCATCCACCCCTTCCACCGCGGCAATGGCTTCGAGATTGTCGATCGCCACCCTGGTTTCCGCCTGCACCAGCAGGCAGATTTCATCGTCGGCCGTCTGTGCATAATCCGGAATGGCGTTAAAGCCCGAGGCGCGGGCGACGGCGGCACCCAGCCCGCGGGTGCCACGCGGGGGATAACGCACGGCCTCTACCAGCGCTTTTGCCTGTTCGGGCGAATCGACCATGGGAATCAGCAGCGTGCGCGCGCCGGCATCGAGCAATTGCTTGATGAACCAGGTCTCGCCCGAAGGCGGGCGCACGACGGGTTCGACCGCAAAGGGGGCAAGTGCGCGCAATTGCGCGATGATGCTGCGCAGGTCATTGGGCCCGTGTTCCGAATCGATAACGAGCCAGTCGAAGCCCGCGCTTGCCGCGATCTCGGCCGGAAGCGCCTCGCCGGTGTTCAGCCAGAGGCCGATCTGTTTGCGGCCGGCACTGATTGCAGCCTTGAAGTCATTCTTCGGTACCGGCATTTTTCCTCCCATGCCTTTCAATAGAAATGTCGGTGCGAGCAGCGCACCTTATAATGTCAGGACAGCAGCTGCTTCAGGTCCGTGGCCGGATCAGCGAGAAGCGCCCTGTCGGGGTTGATGCCGGTTTCCAGCATTTTCTTGGCCGTCACATAGGCCTTGGCATCATTGACCGCATCGACGGCGACCAGCTTTCCTTGACGGAAGTACCAGATCGACACCGCACCTTCGCGGGCGCCGGGGCGCACCAGCGTCTCGTCATAACCCAGATTGAAACCGGCGATCTGCAGCTTCACATCATACTGGTCGGACCAGAACCACGGTTTTGGCGCATAAGGCTCGGTTCCACCGGCAAGCGTTGCTGCGACCGATTCGGCCTGATCGACGGCGTTCTGCACCGATTCGAGGCGGATGCGGCCGTCTTCCCACGGCAGAAGGGCGCAATCGCCCATGGCGAAGATCGACGGATCGGAGGTGCGGGCGAATTCATCGACGATTATGCCGTTTCCGACATCCAGGCCGCAATCCTGCGCCAGCCTGTCATTCGGGGTGACACCAATGCCGACGATGACGAAATCCACATCGATGACCGAACCGTCGGAGAGTTCTGCGGCGCGCACCTTGTCATCCTCGCCGATCAGGCGGACGAGACCGGTCTTTTCGCGAATCGCCACACCACGCTCGTTGTGGATCGCGCGCATGATGTCGGCGGTTTCCTTTGAGGCGACACGGGCGAGAATGCGGTCGGCCATTTCGATCAACGTCACTTCGAGGCCGAGATGGCGGGCGACAGCCGCGGCCTCGAGGCCGATATAGCCGCCGCCGATGATCAGCAGGCGGCGACCGGCCTTCATTTCATCCGCTAGCCGGTCCGCATCGCGCTTGTCGCGCACCGTATAGACACCTGCCAATTCGCCGCCGATGCTGGCGGGCAGAGTGCGCGGGCTCGCACCCGTCGTCAGAGCAAGGGTCTCGTAGTCGAGGACCGAGCCATCCTGCATGCGGACAGTTTTCTTTTCGCGGTCTATCTCCTCGACATAGGTCGACAGCCGGACTTCCACATCGTTTTCGGCAAACCAGGCGTCCGGGCGAAACGTCAGCCGGTCAAAACTCATCTCGCCGAGCAGGTACTTCTTGGAGAGCGGCGGTCGCTGATAGGGGTGAACCTCTTCGGCGCCGATCATCGTGATGGGTCGCTCATCCTTCAATGCCCTTAGCTTTGCAGCAAGCGCAAAGCCTGCCTGCCCTGCCCCGACGATCACCAGCCTGCCTGTCACTTGCTTTCTCCATTCCTGTCCAACCGCCCAGAGATAGCACTTGGGACGGTTGCGGAAGGGGTATCGTCGCGACGTTCGGCCGTCAACAACGCGACATTATGTCCAGCGTGCAGGAATGGGGCGGAGCCAGTCACCATAGATCGAGAAAAATTTACCAATCAACTTTAGAATGCATCAGAATTGCAGGAATAAAGTCATATTCGAGGGACAAGTCAGGAGGATACCATGGCCCCATTGATGGACGGGACCAATATGCAAGAACCGGCGGGCCTGCGCCGTGTCTTTGAAAAATTTACGATCGATCGGCCGGGCAAGATCGTGCTTGTCGAACATCACCTGAGCACGAAGACGAGCATCCGCTGCCTGATCCGAACAATCTCTCTGCAAGGCGCAGAACTTGAGGTCACGCCGCATATTCCGGTACCGTCTCACTTCTTCCTCGCCATTCTCGGCATCCGCGACGAGATCGGCTGCACGGTCATGGCGCGCGAGGAGGAAAAGGTGACAGTCGGCTTCAACATGCTGATCAACCCCGAATTCCTGCATCATGTCATCCGGCTGAGCTTCGAAACAAGCCATTGAACGATCCGGCGAAGCGGCGCTGCAGGCAATCATCGTCGCGCGCGACGCCATCCAGCCGCGCGCGCATCCGCCTCGGAGCAGAACCACCGCTCGCCGTATCGATGGCTTATCCTGGTTTGCTCGTAATATTCCTGCCCGGGGACATGATAGATGCGCTCACCGGTATCGATCGAGACATTGCCCTTTATTCTGCATGACGGGCTGACATTTGCCTGGACGTAACGGGTGATACCCGGAAACAGGGAATGACCGCCCGTGGCGAGGAAAGTCGCTGTAGCGGCGGCGATGACGATCAGCGGGAAATTGCTCATGTTGCCATGATGCGCCGGAAAGATTGCTTCCTCGCTTCAGTAATCTCTAAAATTGCACAATATTCCAACTTAAACCTTGGGGCGCATTCGTATCCGGGACATGACCGGCGAATCGGTGCGACGGAGGTCAGCAAGGGGAACTCCTGCCCTTGCGCGCCGGCGAAAGCTTTCTATTGTGACGCGGCTTTCAACCGGACAGTACTGACATGACCGCATTTTCCCGCTTCACGCCGCTTATGGCTTCTCTCCCCTCCACCGTGCCCTTTGTCGGACCTGAGGCGCTGGAGCGAAAGAGCGGTTCCCCCGTCAAGGCGCGCATCGGCGCCAATGAAAACGGTTTTGGCCCGGCGCCTTCCGTGCTTTCAGCGATGGCGGAGGCGGCGACGGGCATCTGGAAATATGCGGACCCGGAGAATTTCGACCTCAAGGCCGCACTTGCAGCACATCTGAAATGTCGGCCGGAAAATCTTGCGATCGGGGAAGGCGTGGACAGCCTGCTCGGCCAGATCGTGCGGCTGGTCATCGATCCCGGCATGCAGGTCGTGACGTCCTTCGGCGGATATCCGACATTCAACTTCCATGTCGCGGGCTTCGGCGGCCAACTCGTCACCGTGCCCTATATCAAGGACAGGGAAGACATCAACGGGCTTTTGGACGCCGTGCGCCGGACCAATGCGCCGCTCGTCTATTTCGCCAATCCGGACAATCCGATGGGCAGCTGGTGGGAGGCCGACGAGGTTGTGGCTTTCGCCAGGGCGCTGCCGGAAACGACGCTGCTCGTGCTCGACGAGGCCTATTGCGAAACCGCGCCTGCCAGTTCGACGCCGCCGATCGACGCGCTGATCGACCTGCCGAACGTCATTCGCACGCGCACCTTTTCAAAGGCTTACGGAATGGCCGGCGCGCGCGTCGGTTATGCGATCACCACGGAAGGGACGGCAAAAGCCTTCGACAAGATCCGCAACCATTTCGGCATGAACCGGATCGCGGTCGCAGGTGCCATCGCGGCGTTGAAGGATCAGACCTATCTCGGCCAAGTGATCAGCGACATCAAGGCATCGCGTGAGCGGATCTCGGCAATCGCTGCGGCGAACGGTTTGCAAGCCCTGCCCTCTGCCACCAATTTCGTCGCCATCGATTGCGGGCGCGATGCCGCTTATGCGCGGGCCATCGTCGATGGGCTTCTGGGCCACGGCGTCTTCATTCGCATGCCGGGTGTCGAGCCGCTTAACCGCTGCATCCGCATCAGCGCCGGGAAAGAAGCCGACATGGCGCTTCTGGAGGCAGCATTGCCGCAGGTTTTGAAGTCTCTTTAAGAACAAAGGCCGGGTCAAGAACACCCGGCCCTTTCATTTCGCTTCTCAGTGGCTGATCTCAGACGACGCCGCCATTGGTGTAGAGCGTCTGGCCGTTGACCCACCAGCCATCCGGGCTGCAGAGGAAGGCAACCATGGCGGCGATATCTTCCGGCTCGCCGATCCGGCCATGCGGCGTGCGTTGGGCGAAACCGGCCACCTGCGCGTCCGTCTTGCCATCGAGGAAGAGCGAGGTCGCGACGAGGCCCGGCGCGATTGCATTGACCGAAATCTTTCGTCCGGCCAGTTCCTTGGCGAGGATGTTGGCGTAAATTTCCATCGATCCCTTGCTGGCGGCATACGGCCCGTAGGTCGGCGAGCGAAGCTGGACGATGCTCGACGAGGTGGCGATGATGCGGCCACCGTCGCGCAGGCGACGAGCCGCTTCGCGCAAGGTGTTGAAGCTGCCCTTTACGTTGGTGTCCACCATCGCGTCGAAATCCTCGTCGGTCATCTCGCTGAAGGGGGCAAGGTTCATGATGCCGGCATTGGCGACCGCGACATCGACACCACCGAATTCACGCTCGGCGACATCGAACAGGCGGCGCACCGCCGTCGGTTCGCGGATATCGGCCTGTTCCCACACGGCCTGACCACCGGCCTTTTCGATGTCCTGCACAACAGCGGTGGCAAGGTCATGATTGACCCGGCAATTGACGACGACCTTGAAACCGTCGGCGGCGAGGCGCTTGGCGGTTGCCGCCCCGATGCCGCGCGAGGAGCCGGTAACGATCGCGACCTTGTCAGCCGTTTTAAACTGCTGTGCCTGTGCGGTGCCGGCACCGGCGGCGGCAGCAGCGGCAACGACGGCCGGAGCAATTGCGGCTGCGGACAGCACAGTCCTGCGTGACAGTACCGACTTCTTGGAATTATCGTCCATAATCAAAGTTTCCCTAGTTGCTTCGAGAGCCAGTGTTCAGGGCAGCCGGGAGCGTTCCGGGAAAATACCTTCCCGGTTCGTCACGCCTGCATTTTTCGACATTGCCTTATCGTCAGCTGACGATAAGGCTTTTGGCACCACCATGCGCGGGTCGCGACCAGCGGTGCGGGCTTACAGTTGTTGACCAACTCTCTTTTTGAAAGTAGGCACCCAAAAGTACCGTAGGCACCTGTGAGAAAGAAATGGGAAAACCGAACGAATCCGTGTTCACGACCGAGGAACTTTTTCGTGCGCAGTCCTACAAGGCCCGCGATTACCCGAAAGATGTGCCGCCCGGCGTCGAGAACATGGTGCGGGAGATGATCTCGGGTTTTGCCGACAAGTGGACTGTCGTCATTCTCGATACGCTCTGGGATGAAGGGACATTGCGGTTTTCAGAACTCGCACGGCATGTGGACGGTATCAGCCAGAAGATGCTGACCCAGACATTGCGCCGGATGGAGCGCGATGGGCTGGTGATCCGCACGCTCCACCCATCGGTGCCGCCGAAAGTGGAATATCGGCTATCGCCGCTGGGCCTGACGCTGGGCGCCGCCTTCTGCAATGTGTGGATCTGGGCGGTGGAAAACCATGACGCCGTTCGCGAGGCACGCGAAACCTTCGACCACAAGGACTGATCAGAACACGATACGCAGAAAACCGCGCCAGCCTTGTTTCTGCCGGTCGCGGTTTAAAATTGTCGCGATATCCGAAGCGGATCCGTCGGTTCTGTTTTATCTGACCGCCCTCTTGCGGGGCGGTGAAAATCCGTCGTGGTCGACGCTCAGTGTACCGTCATCCATTCGCGGGCGGCGCGCAGCGCTTCGGCGAGCTGCATTTTCGTCAATTGCGGAGCGAGATCGGCGCGCAGTTCGGCGGCGCGGTCGGAGCCCTTGATGGCGGCAATGTTCAGCCATTTGTGGGCGGAGACGAGGTCGACTTCGACCCCGCGGCCCGTTGCATACATCAGTCCCATGTCGCAGAAGATTTCTGCGCGGGCCTCGCCACCCATGGTGGCCATTTCAGTCGTCGAAATTTCAAAGCGTGCCATCGGTTTTGATCCCTGTTTAAAGACCGTTTCTGTTTTTCTGCCCTGTTCATCATTCCCTTCCGGACCACCGTCTTATGCGGCTTTGTTAATCCATCAGGGTGGCGGTTTTTCCCGCTCGTTTGATGAGACCAATATGAACCCAAGGTTCGAAAATCCGACTAAAAAGAATGCTTAACTTGCGGAAAACAAAGTTCAAATGCTTCGTAAATTTGAGTTTTCGTTAAGCACTACATCCCCTGTGTGTTAAGGGTTTCCGCGTTCCGTTTACGAAGCGTTAGGATTTCGATCTAAACCCTTTGTTCAGCATGTTTTTCGCTTCCGTTTTGAGAATGGCGGAAAATGCGCGGCCGAAGCGCCTGTTTTCGACCCACCTAGATCGCCTCGAATTTCCTAATCATCGTCAACTTTACCTTTACGTGCGGGTAAGCTAATTTGCGCTTCGGGTTTCGGCTGCTGGAGGGCTTTCGAAACCCGAGGATGATGATGATCTGAGGAGGGATCTCATGCTGAAGACTTTTGCCGTGGCAACGGCGTTGCTGATGAGTGCCGTGGCAGGCCACGCGGCCGAGCCGATCGAGGGCAATTGGAAGACACAGAGCGGCGCGACAGCCGAGATCGGCAAATGCGGATCGGCCTATTGCGTCACGCTGAAGAGTGGCAAACATGCCGGCAAGCAGATCGGCAAGATGTCCGGCACCGGCAACGACTATGCGGGCGAGATCACCGATCCCGAAAACGACAAGACCTATAGCGGGTCCGGCTCGGTGGCCGGCAATACGCTGAAGATGAAGGGCTGCGTGCTCAAGGTCTTGTGCAAATCGCAGACATGGACGCGGCTCTAGGATCAGCGTTTCCTTCCGCATGAAGCCGGCGTCAGCGCCGGCTTTTTCTTTGCGGCTAAGTGGGGATCAGGCCTTGGAGCCCGTTAATCACCCTGAACGCCAGATGAAACGGGTTCTCAGCCTTCATACAGGAGCGCGCCATTATTCTGCCCCCATTCGGCCAGGAACCAAGCAAGCCTGGTCATAATCGGAGCCGGGATCATGACGACCATCGCACGCCGCCTGACCATTCTCACCCTGATGATGACGGTCTTTGCCTTGTCCTTTGCCGCACTTGCCACGCATCCGTCCAAGCGTCCGCTGGGTTTCAACATCAGCACCGGCAGCCTGTGCGTCTATTCCAATAGCGGCGAGTGCATGGCGACGCTCTGAGCCGGTTGCCGGAAAAGCGGCATCAAGGCGAAAAGAGAGATGATGATCGCCGTTTGATTGTCATGGAGATCTCTTTATAATGGCTCATGGACACACGAATCTCTTCCCTTTCTCCGCTTTCCTTCATCAGCCCTGATGCGTTTGAACCGAAGGTTTTCGACAATGCCGAAGAGGCTGTCGACGCGCTGACGGCGCTTTATGAGCGCAATACGAAATTCCTGATCGACAGCTTTGGCGATTTGGCCCGAAGCGGCAATATTACGGGTCGTTACCGCGCCTTCTATCCGCAGGTCTCGATCGAGACGACGTCGTTCGGTCATGCCGATTCGCGGCTTTCCTACGGCCATGTGGCCGCGCCGGGCATCTACACGACGACGGTGACGCGGCCAAAACTGTTCCGCCATTACCTGATCGAACAGCTCGATCTTTTGATGCGCAATCACAATATCCCGGTCACCGTATCGGAATCGACGACCCCCATTCCGCTGCATTTCGCCTTCGGCGAGGGTGCACATGTGGAGGCTTCGGTCAGCAACGGGATGGCCGACATTCCGATGCGCGATCTCTTCGACACGCCGGACCTCAACAATACCGACGACCTGATCGCCAATGGCGAATACGAGGCGCCGGCGGGGGAACCCGGACCGCTTGCACCATTTACGGCGCAGCGTATCGATTATTCCCTGGCGCGGTTGAGCCACTATACGGCGACGGGCGCCGAGCATTTCCAGAACTTTGTGCTGTTCACCAACTACCAGTTCTATATCGATGAATTCTCCGCCTGGGCCCGCAAGCTGATGGCGGAAGGTGGCGGCGGCTATACGGCCTTTGTCGAGCCCGGCAATGTCGTAACACTTGCCGGCAAGGATACGCCGGAGACGGCTCCGATCACACGCATGCCGCAGATGCCGGCCTATCATCTGAAGAAGGACGATCATTCCGGCATTACGCTGGTCAATATCGGCGTCGGCCCTTCCAATGCGAAGACGGCCACCGACCATATCGCCGTGCTGCGCCCGCATGCCTGGCTGATGGTCGGCCATTGCGCGGGTTTGAGAAACAGCCAGCGGCTCGGCGACTATGTTCTGGCCCACGCCTATGTGCGCGAGGACCATGTGCTGGACGACGACCTGCCCGTCTGGGTGCCGATCCCGGCGCTGGCGGAAGTGCAGCAGGCGCTGGAAAGCGCTGTCGAGGAAGTGACGGGTTATGAGGGTTTCGAGCTGAAGCGGATCATGCGCACCGGCACGGTCGCGACGATCGACAACCGCAACTGGGAACTGCGCGACCAGCGCGGACCGGTGAAGCGTCTTTCTCAGTCGCGCGCCATCGCACTCGACATGGAATCGGCCACGATTGCCGCCAACGGGTTCCGCTTCCGCGTGCCCTACGGAACGCTTCTGTGCGTGTCCGACCGGCCGCTGCATGGCGAACTGAAACTGCCGGGCATGGCGACCGCCTTCTATCGCACCCAGGTCAGCCAGCACCTGCAGATCGGCATCCGCGCCGTGCAGAAACTCGCCGCCATGCCGACCGAGACGCTGCATTCACGCAAGCTCAGAAGCTTCTACGAGACGGCGTTCCAGTGACATTGTGAGCAACCGGCTCGTGGTGTATGATTTTCTTTATCCATACACCACGAGGCTCACATGCGTACCAATATCGAATTGGATGACGAACTGATCGCCGAGGCTATGGAGCTTGGCGGTTTGCCGACCAAGAAGGCTGTGGTGGATCAGGCGCTGAGAGATTTCGTGCGGATCAAGAAACAGTTGCGTGCGATCGATAATCTTGAAGGTATCGGCTGGGAGAGTGACCTGGAGACGTCCCGAAGCAATTCCGCCAGATATGCAAATTGGGGCTTTCAGGAGGGCGAATGATCGTTGCAGACAGTTCCGTCTGGATCTCGCTCTTTCGGAAAGATGATACCGACGTCGCCTCAATACTTCGATCAATGATACCGCGCGGGGTTATTCTGCTCGGAGACATTATCCTGATGGAAGTGCTACAGGGCGCGCGGGACCTTCATCAAGCACGCTGGATAGAGCAGAATCTTCGAGATTTCCCTATTGTATCGATGCTGTCCCCTGCCTTGGCGATCAAAGCGGCATCGAACTACAGAGCTTTGCGCTCACGCGGTTTCACGACGAGCAAGGCCCCCGATCTTATAATCGGCACCTATTGCATCGAAAACAGCCACAGTCTCCTGCAACGAGATAAGGACTACTTGCCGATGGCAGAGCATCTCGGGCTCAAATTGGCTTGAGGCTTTTTGCCTATCACCCTCTCCCCCTCGCCGCAAACAGCGACAGCGCCGTGCCGATCAGCGAGGAGACGATGACGAGGAGGTGGGTGTTGACGGCGGCTTGCCCCAATTCTTCCAGAGCCGGGCCCGTCGCTTCGGCACCAAAAGCGATCGCGCCGGCGCTGATGCCCGCGGGATAGGTGCCGACACCGGCGGGGGCGTGGACCGGCAGCACGGAAGAGAGTTCGCCGCCGAGCGCGCCGCCAAACCCTTGTGCGATCGAGAAGCCGCCGAGCAGGCCGAGCACCCAGGCCAGAACCGCGATTTTGGTGAACCAGTTGATCAGCGTCGCGCCCCAGGCGCGGGCAAAGGCGTTGGCATCGACGGGCAGACCGGCCTCCACCTCGGCAAGCAGCTTGTCAGCTTTTGCGGGCAGGATTTTTCTTGCCAGCCGCAAACCGAAACCACGCAAGGCAAAACCGAAAGCGGGCAGGATGAGGAAGACAAACCAGAGCGCCCAGGCCCAAAACGCCGGATGCTGCAGGACCAGACCGATGCCGGCCGCGGCCAGCAGGGCATGCAGGTCGAAAAGCCGCATGACGAAAAGTGCTGCGGTGCTTCTTGCCAGCGACAGGTCGAACTCGCGTTTCATCAGGAGCGGAAAGGTCGCCTCGCCGGAGCGGAACGGCAGCATGATGTTCAAAAGATTATGCACCTGGGTGAGGCGCAGAAGCGTGCCGAAACGGCCTCCGGTCTCTGCCGGAAAATAGTCGTAGATGCGCCAGGTGCGCAGGACATAGGTGCCGAGCAGGGCGACAAGGGCGACGAGCGCCGAACCGAGGCCTGCACTTTCCCATAAAGCCAATACGCTCTCCCAGCCCCAGACCCACTGAATGAAAAGGGCGTAAAAGATGACGATCGCCAGTGTTAACAGCGTCATTGCGTTCCGAATTATCCACGCTCTCTGGCTGGCACCGGAATAATTCTTCATATATCAGGTGGCCCCAATGCGATAAATTCGGGTCTATACGACGATGCCGCGCCATATGACGCCGCCCGTTCAGGCTCGCACTTCTAGGAGAAACATACGGTGCGTACAACAACAGAGTCGGTGACCCGCCTCATCGAGACGCCCAATCCGATCGAACTGTCGCTGGTCGTGCCGCTTTTCAATGAAGAGGAAAGCGTCGGTCCGTTGATCGATCGCATCGTCGCCGCGATGGTGGAGTATAGCGCCAGCTGGGAACTGATCCTCGTCGATGACGGCAGCACGGATGCAACGATCACCAATGCGCGGACGGCACTCAATCGTCCCGGCCTCGACCTCAAGATTGTCGCGTTGCAGCGCAATTTCGGCCAGACGGCCGCGATGCAGGCCGGCATCAACCAGGCCGAAGGACGGCTGATCGCAACGCTCGACGGCGATCTGCAGAACGATCCGAAAGACATTCCCCATATGGTCGCGGAGCTTGAGCGCCGCGAACTCGACCTGCTCGTCGGCTGGCGCAAGAACCGTCAGGACGGGCTGCTGTTGCGCAAGGTTCCGTCCTTCATCGCCAACCGGCTGATCGGCCGCATTACCGGCGTGCGCCTGCATGACTACGGCTGTTCGTTGAAGATCTATCGCTCGGCCGTGATCAAACAGGTCAAGCTGATGGGCGAGATGCACCGCTTCATCCCGGCCTGGGTCGCAGGCGTCGTGCCGAGCTCGCGGATCGGCGAAATGCCGGTGACGCATCATGCCCGCCAGCACGGTGTTTCCAAATATGGCATTTCCCGCACATTCCGGGTCATCCTCGATCTTCTGTCGGTGATGTTCTTCATGCGATTCAAAGCGCGGCCGGGGCATTTTTTCGGCTCGCTGGGCCTGGGCCTTGGGGCGATCTCGGCACTGATCCTGTTCTATCTGTTCATCGACAAGTTCATCATGGGCAATGACATCGGCACACGACCGCTGTTCCTGATCGGCGTCATGCTGTTCCTGTCGTCGGTGCAGATGATCACCACGGGTATTCTGGCGGAGATGATTGCCCGCACCTATTACCGCGAGGATACAGCCCTCAGCTACATCGTCCGCGAAGTCTATCAGGCTGATACGACCGAAGGGTAATGCCTCGACAGAGGCAGCAGATCCGCGGAACCGGCTCACGGTTCGCGGACGCATTTTTGCTGGAGATAATTGTGCCGAAGCTTTCCTCGCCAACACAGGCGCATGCCGCACCAGCCTTTTCCGACCAGCTCGGCAGTGGGCAAACCCTGGCTCTGGTGCTTGCCGCCTATTTCGTCATTCAGGTCATTGTGCGATTCGTACTTCCGCACGGGTTGGAACTCGACGAGTCCGAGCAGGTCTATGTGTCCCAATGGCTTCTGCCCGGTTACGGCGCGCAGCCGCCTTTTTATAACTGGCTGCAGCATGGCGCGATCCAGATCTTCGGCATCTCGATCATCACGCTTTCGGGACTGAAGGCGCTGATGCTTTTCCTGTCCTATATCTTCTACTATCTCGCCGCACGGCAGGTGCTGGAAGACAAGCGGTTGGCAGTCGTTGCCGCGCTCGGGCTTCTGACCATTCCGCAGGTTTCCTTTGAGGCGCAGCGCGACCTGTCGCACACTGTGGCTGCCATTTTCGGCGCGTCGCTGTTTCTTTTTACCCTGCTCCGAGTGATTTCCAGGCCGTCGCTCCAAGCTTTCCTTCTGTTCGGCATTGCCACCGGCATCGGCGGCATCACGAAATACAATTTTGCCGTCCTGCCGATTGCAGCCGGGCTTGCCGTGTTGATGGATCGCGAGATGCGTCAGACCATGCTTTCGTGGAAGCTTCTGCCCGCTGCAATTCTTGCCCTGGCGATCGTGACGCCGCATGCATTGTGGCTTGTCGATAATTTCGGCGATGCAAGCCAGAGCACGCTGAAAAAGCTCGGCGGTGACGATGCGGGGCTGATCGGCGGGATCGCCAGCGGCGTGGGTTCACTGACCATCGGCTTCTTCAGCTTCACAGCTCTTACCCTGATCATCTTTGCGGCTGTCTATCGCGAGCACTTCAAGGCGATCGTTCGCGCCAAGAGCCGCTGGACGCGTTTGGTCGGCCGCATCCTCGTGCTTTCTCTCGCGCTGATCGTGCTGATGATCCTGTTTGCCGGCTTCGAGAATGTGCGTGACCGCTGGCTGACGCCGCTTCTGCTTGCCTCTCCGCTCTATCTCGCACTCAAGGTGGATGCTGCCAAAATCCCGGTCGAAGTCGGTTTCAAGCGGCTCTGGGGTGTGGCAATCGTCATTATGGTGCTGATCCCGACCGCGCTTGCGGTTCGCGCCAATATGGGCCGCATCAACGGCAATTACGGTTACGTCAACATTCCCTTCGCGGCACTTTCCAAGACCGTTGCGGAAAAGGCCGCGGGCGCCAATACGGTGGTCGTGGCGTCTGACCGGCAGCTTGCAGGCAATCTGCATTTCAGCCTGCCCGAACAGCCGGTCGCCGTAGAACCGCCGCCACCGGGACTGACGAACCGGCCGCTCACAGCGTTCGACCGGGTCGTCTTCGTCTGGCGCACCAAGGATGGCAGCATGCCGGTTGCTTTCGACAAACAGTTCTCCGGCTATCTGCTCGAACAGGGCATCACCACCACGCCGCAGGACATGGCAATCGTCGGCTACCCCTATCAATGGGGCCGTCCGACGGACCAGTATCGCTTCGGTTATGCGGTGATGGATATGCCCCGCTAAGGCTTATTCCTTCACCGTCTCGGCTAAGTGATCGAGTGCTTTGCCGAGCTTCTCGATCACTTCGTCGATTTCCGTGCGTGTTATCGTGAGTGCGGGAGACGCCAGCATGCGGTCTGCGGTGGCGCGCATGATGAGACCGTTTTCGACGCAGTGATTGCGCACCAGCGTGCCGATATCGTCGGGCTTTGCGTAACGACGGCGGGTGGATTTGTCGGGGCTCAGTTGCAGACCACCGATCAGGCCAACGCTTTCGGCCTGGCCGACGACGGCATGATCCTCGAGGCTTTTCCAGGCCGCGGCGAAATAAGGGCCGATATCGTCTCTCACCCGCTCGACCAGCCCTTCCTCCTCGATGATGCGCAGGTTTTCCAGCGCTGCGGCAGCGGCCACCGGATGGCCGGAATAGGTGTAGCCGTGGGCGAAATCACCGAATTCGTTGACCATAACCTCGGCGACGCGATCCGAGACCAGAACGCCGCCGATCGGCAGGTAACCGGAGGACAGGCCTTTCGCGATCGGCGCGAGATCCGGCTCTACGCCAAAATGCTGGTAACCGAACCATGAGCCGAGACGACCGAAACCGCAGATGACTTCGTCGGAGATCAGCAGGATGTTGCGGGCCTTGGCAATGCGGGTGATTTCAGGCCAGTAGGTGTCCGGCGGGATGATGACGCCGCCTGCCCCCTGGATCGGTTCTGCAACGAAAGCGGCAACGCGGTCTTCACCCAGTTCATCGATCTTGGCGTCGAGTTCGCGCGCCATCTTCAGGCCGAATTCGGCAGGCGTCAGATCACCGCCTTCGGCATACCAATAGGGCTGGCCGATATGGTGGACGCCCTCAATCGGCAGATTGCCCTGTTCATGCATATGCTTCATGCCGCCGAGCGAGGCGCCGGCGACGGTCGAGCCGTGATAGGCGTTCTTGCGGGCGATGACCTGCGTCTTTTCCGGCTTGCCCAGCGCCTTCCAGTAGACACGGGCGATGCGGAACCAGGTGTCGGTCGCTTCCGAGCCGGAGTTGGTGAAGAAGACGTGGTTCATCTTGCCGCCGGTCTTCGAGGCGATCTTCTGGGCAAGAAGTGTTGCCGGCGGCGTCGTGGTGCCGAAAAAGGTGTTGTAATAGGGCAGTTCCTGCATCTGCCTGTAGGCGGCTTCGGCGATCGACTTGCGGCCGTAACCAACATTGACGCACCACAGCCCGGCAAAGGCATCCAGATATTTCTTCCCCGTGGAATCATAGATGTGGACGCCCTCGGCGCGTTCGATGATGCGCGTGCCTTTGGCGTTCAGTTCCTTCATGTCGGAAAAGGGATGGAGATGGTGAGCGGCGTCGATTGCTTGAAGATTGGAAACGGGCAGGTTGGAAATGGCCGGCTTGTCGTTCATCGCGTCGCTCTCCTGAAGATTGTGCGGTCAATTCTTATCGGCTACGAACGAGGTTCCGCAACCTTAGAGATGATGCTTCATGACCGATCGCATTGAGCCCCATACCGAAATCCTGCTCGTCGGCATGAACGGGGATCTGCGCGGCAAACGCATTCCAAAATCAAAGGAAAAGAAGGTGTGGGACGGGCTCGTCCGGCTGCCCTCCTCCACCCAGTCGCTCGACATATGGGGCGACGACAATGACGATATTACCGGCCTGTCGCTGACGATCGGCGACCCTGACGGGCAGTGCATTCCGGACCCGCGCTCGGCAGCGCCGATGCCCTGGGGGCCTGCTGGTTCGACACAGGTTCTGGCGACGATGCACGAGATGGATGGCTCTCCGAGCTTCATGGATCCGCGCGCCATTCTCGCCAGTCTCCTCAAGCGCTTCGAAGAGCGCGGGCTGACGCCTGTTGTTGCGACCGAACTGGAATTTTACGTGATGCAGGACGACTGGCGCGAGACCGGCCGCCCTCACCCGCCTGAAAAGCTGATGTATCGCGACCAGCCGAATGGCTTTCAGCTCTACGACATGGGTGCCGTCGATGCGCTGGACGAATATTTGCAGACGGTGCGCCATTGGGCCAAGCTGCAGGACATTCCGGCCGACGCGACCACGGCCGAATTCGGCCCCGGCCAGTTCGAGATCAATCTTTTGCACCGGGCCGATGCGCTGGCTGCCGCCGATGACTGCATCTATCTCAAGCGCATCGCCGAACAGGCGGCGCGTAGGTTCGGGATGAAATCGACCTGCATGGCCAAGCCCTATGGCGATCAGGCAGGCTCCGGCCTGCATGTGCATGCCAGCATCATCGACCGCGACGGCAACAATATTCTGGATGCCAAGGGCGGCGATCCGGTAAAGCTGAAATCGGTGACGGCGGGCATGCTGAAAACCATGCGCGATGCGCAGCTGATCTTTGCGCCCTTCGCCAATTCCTATCGCCGTTTCCAGCCGGGATCGTTTGCGCCGGTCGATATCGACTGGGGCTTTGGGCATCGCGGCACGGCGGTGCGCATTCCCGACGCCAATGGGCCGGCGGCACGCGTGGAGCACCGGGTCGCAGGTGCCGATGCCAACCCCTATCTGCTGCTCACCGCCATCTTGGGCGGCATGCTGATGGGTTTGGACGAGGTGCTCGATCCCGGTCCGGCAACAGAGCCGGGCAAGGAGCCGCCCGAGGGCACGAAGCGGCTGACGCATGATTTTCTCACTGCCGTCGACGATTTCTCCGCTTCGCCCTTCATTTGCGATGTGTTCGGGGAGCGTTACCGGAAACTCTATGGCGATACGAAGCGCAAGGAGGCGATTACCTATCTGCGCACGGTCAGCGACTTCGATTACCAGACCTATCTGCCGAGGATCTGAGCACGTTTCATTCTTATGCCACATCGCTGGTTTCCAAGGTTGCTGCGAAAGTCGGGCCGAATGGCCGGTAGCGCGGATTTTGATCCAGACGCCTTTTGATGAGATGATAATGAAACGATTGATTGCCCTTATATTCGCGCCCTTTCTGCTTCTGGCCGCCTCAGCTTCTGCCATCGTGATCGACGGGTTGAATGATCGGGTGGAGAAGGCGGATGTCGGCGTCGTGCTCGGTTCGATGGTCATGCCGGACGGGACGCCATCACCTCGGCTTCAGGCCCGGCTCGATCGAGCCGTCGAGCTTCACGGACAAGGGATCATTGATTTCATCCTCGTCAGCGGCGGCACCGGCAAGGAAGGGTTCAGCGAAGGCAAGGTGATGCGGGACTATCTCGTGGCACAGAACATTGCTGAAGACCGGATCATCACCGATGAATTCGGCAACACGACCCGTGATACGGCAATCAACGCTGCCGGCCTGATGAAGGAACGCAGTCTGAGCTCGGCTATCGCAATATCTCAGTATTTCCATCTCACCCGCAGTCGCATGGCGTTCCGGGATGCCGGTATCGCGCAAGTCGGCACGGCACATGCGCGCTATTTCGAAGGCCGGGACCTTTATTCGATCGCGCGCGAGATACCGGCGCTCGCCAAATACTGGCTCGCCGGTTGATCGCGGCCGGCGGCCATTTCGGTCTCAAGCATCTGACCACGGCCGAACTGTAACAACCCCATTCGCGCCACCGCATCTTGCTGATATAAATCGCAGGTACGGATTGTCGCACCGGTCTGTACGGAAGGCGACAGCGTCGTTGAGGACGTTGGCCATGGACAAGATATTCGCATTCCTCCGCACCACATTCACCGCCATCATCGTGACGATCGCCCTTGGCGGTTCTGCCATGGCGGATGACACGCCGCTCACGATCATTGTCCATCCCGGCCAGAGCGAGGCCGATGTCGAGCAGGTCCTCGATTTCGCGGCGCGAAGCGGTAGGCCCGTGGCGATCGAGGTCGGACAGGCGACGACGATTTCATCCGGGACGGTGGCGGCCGTGCCGGCAGCGGTAACGGGTAATGCCGGCCCCGCGCCTGCTACACCAACACCGGTCACATCCACACCAATAGTATCCACGCCTGCCGTATCCCAGGCACGCGCATCTCAGCCCCCTGCGGCACCTGCAGCAACCGCTCCCTCGCCTGCTCCGATGACACCGACGCCTGAAATGATGGCGACGGACATGGGCATGGCGAAGTGGAGCCAGTTTTCCGCAGCCTTCATGCGCGGTGCGACGACTGCGCTTTCCGGCGTCGGCAGCCTGCCCACGGCGATGGTGATGGCAGACGAGAAGCTGACCGAGGAAGGCAGCAGCCATGGCCGGGTGCTGCTTCTTGCTCTCTCGACGATTGCAGCCGCGGCCGCCGCGACATTCATTCTGCGGCGCCTGATGGCGGCGGCGTTCAGACGGGAGGTGCCGCAGGCCGCGCGGATGACCGGGATCATCGGGCAGAGCCTGAGGCGGATGATCGGGGATCTCGCCTCGGTGGCATTTTTCCTCGTGGCCACGCGTTTTGTGTTCGATCTGCTCGGACCGCAGGGAGAAGCCACGACCCGCATGGTGAGGAGCATCGTGACGGCCACCATCGTGGCATCGCTCTACGTCTCGCTTGCTCGGCTGCTGTTCAAGAAAAACCACGGCGGGCGCAGCCTCGTGCCGATCAACCGGCCGGAATGGCATTTCCGCATCCTGGTGACCTATGGTCTGATCAGCGCGGCGATTGCCGAAATGGCGCGGCTTGCGGGCGCAATCGGAATAGACAGCCTGATCATCGACGGCTGGTTCCTGACCGGCAACACGCTGCTGACGCTGCTCAAGCTCTTCTGGTTCATCGGTGGGCGCAACGATATCCGCGATGCCTTCATCAGCGACAACCCCGGTATCGTGCGCAGGCTGACCGGGAACCTGTTGCCGGAATTCTATGTGGTGACGGCGCTGGCGCTGTGGCTGATCTGTGTTCTGTTTGCCGGGACGCCGAACAGCGCTCGCTGGATCTTTGCCGCAGGCATGACGCAGATGGCACTGCTCGCGCTGCCGATCCTGGCACTCGGCGCACATGCGCTGGTCGACGATTTTACACGGCACCACGAGCGGGTGCGCGGTGCCGGTCTCGGTTCCTCGCTTCTCGCAAGCCTCAGGGTGCTCTGCGCAGGTGCCGTGTGGATCGGCGGCTTGCATCTGATCACCGCCATATGGTCACCCTTCATGGGCGGACAGGCGGCGGATGCGACGGGCTGGATCCTCTGGCTCGAAAGACTGAGCTTTGCAGTCGTCGCAAGCTGGGCGGTGGCGACCTTCATCTGGCGCTATTCGGAAGCGCTTGCCCCTTCGCCTGCCATCATGCTGCCGGGACATGAGGACCAGAACGAGAAACGCCAGACCAGCCGGCTATCGACGGCAATGCCCGTCGTGCGCAACCTGGCGCTCGGGGCGGTGCTTGCCGTCGGCGCGCTAGTGATATTGAGCGCTCTCGGGGTCAATGTCGCGCCGCTTCTAGCTGGCTTCGGCGTGCTGGGACTGGCGCTCTCCTTCGGCTCACAGGCGCTGGTGAAGGATATCGTGTCGGGCATCTTCTTCATCGCCGAAGACGCATTCCGCATCGGCGAATATATCAGCACCGGCAGCCAGCAGGGCACGGTGGAGCAGATCGCCATCCGCTCGGTGAGGCTGCGCCACCATAACGGCCCGGTTCATACGGTCCCCTTCGGCCAGATCAGCTCTGTCAGCAACTACAGCCGCGACTGGGGCACGATCAAATTCCAGCTGAAATTCGAACGCGACAGCGATCCCGAACTGATCCGCAAGACGGCCAAGAAGGTCGGTATCGCCATGCTGGACGATCCGGAATTCGGCGCGGATTTCCTCGTGCCCCTGAAGATGCAGGGCATTCAGGACATTACCGAAACCTCGATCGTGGTGCGCTTCAAGTTCACCTCGCTGCCGGGAAATCCGAGCATCATCAAGCGCGAGGCGATCAAGCGGCTGATTTCCGCCTGCAAGGCTGCGGGGCTGGAATTCGCCTCCAATGCCGTGACGGTGAAATCACGCGGGGACGGAATGCATGACGATGCGGCTGCGGCATCCTTCATTCAGCCGCTTGCGCCTGTCGCATCGGCCTGAAACTGATCAGATTCCGCTGCCATGCTGTTCGGCAATTTCCTTCTGCGGGATCTGGTCGACGAGGACCTTCAGCTCGCCGGCATGGATCTTGAGCAGGATGTCGCGGTCCATCGGCAGGAGCTCACCGTCGATCACGCAGCGGACATCCTTGCGGTGGCGAGGGAAATGCAGTTCCAGCTCGGTAACTGTCATCGCCGTCACCGCCTCGTTGTCCTTCAACCTTCCTCTCAGGATATCAAAGGTCAGCTTTGCCACGCCCGCGGGCGTCAACGGGTCTGCGATGTAGAAGCCCAGATGGCCGCGGGTGACGTCATCCGCATACATCAGCGCATCGCTGCCGAACTCGTTGTTGGATACCGAGATGGCGGACACGCGGCGCACGCCGGTCTTGCCCTCGGCATTGAACTCGACCTCGAATTCCGGCGGATTGAGCATGACACCGATCGCGGCGCGGGTGCTGGCGCGGATTTTTCCCAGACGAGAGGCATAGCTCATCGAATTGCGGTAGCGCACCATGCGGGCATGCAGGCCGGCGGAAAACTGGTGGACGAAGCTGCGACCATTGGCGCTGGCGATATCGACATCGCGGACATGGGAGTGGGACAGCACGTCGATCGCCTCCCAGATATCCAGCGGGATTTTTAGCGAGCGGGCAAACAGGTTCATCGTGCCTGCCGGGACGATGCCGAGCGCGATGCCGCTCTTCCAGGCGATCGAAGATGCGGCGGAAATCGTGCCGTCACCTCCGCCGGCGATCAGGCCATCGACACCGTTCATGGCGGCGGCCTTTTCCATCGTCTCGACAACCTTGTCGCCGGACACCACATGACACTCGATTTCATGCCCCGCCCCTTCGAACGCTCTCAGCGCATGGGCGCAATAAGCGTCCATGTCGGTGGTTCGAAATGTGCCGCCATCGCGGTTGAAGACTGCATAGAGGTTCATGAATTATCCGGTTTGAATTTGAGGCGGCGAGACAACGGGTGGATCAGGAAATGGTTGCGGGACGTTGTCTTATCAAGAGCCTGACCTCCGCAGATCAGCGCTACTAATGCATGTCGCATGTGAAAGTTTGACAAAATCTAATGTTCTTCTACCGCGGTGCACAATGACATGCTAAGTTCACGTCGGAGGCAAGCTGTTTGGCGGCCTTCGGGACGTTCAGACAGGCGCCATCCTGTCCGCCCACCATTCAACACAGATCCGAAAACCATGACCGACAGCGTACATTCCATGGATGCCGCACGCCTCGCATCCGAGCCCCACACCCTATCGCCACTTGCCGTCCTCTTGATCACCTTTGCGCTTGCCGTCGGCGGCTTCGGCATCGGTACGGGTGAATTCGTCATCATGGGCCTGCTGCCGGATGTGGCGGCAACCTACGATGTCAGCATTCCGATGGCCGGTTACGTGATCAGCGCCTATGCGCTGGGTGTCGTCGTCGGAGCGCCGATCATCGCCGTGCTGTCGGCGCGTGTGCCGCGCCGAACGCTGCTCTTGTGGCTGATGGGCGTGTTTGCGGTCGGCAACATCCTGTCGGCCATGGCGCCGGATTTCTGGACCTTTACCTTCCTGCGCTTCCTGACCGGCCTGCCGCATGGCGCCTATTTCGGTGTCGCCTCGCTGGTGGCCGCCTCGATGGTGCCGCCGCACCGGCGCACCCGCGCCGTCGGTCGCGTCATGCTGGGGCTGACCATCGCGACCCTGCTCGGCACGCCGCTTGCCACGTTCATGGGGCAGATCCTCACCTGGCGCGCCGCCTTCTATCTCGTCGGCGGCATCGGTGCGCTGACGGTGGCGCTGGTCTGGTATTTCAAGCCGAAGGACAAGGTGAAGGAGGGTGCGAGCATCCTGCGCGAACTCGGCGCCTTCACCAAGCCGCAGGTCTGGCTGACGCTCGGCATTGCCGCCGTCGGCTTCGGCGGCATGTTCTCGGTGTTCAGCTATATCGCCTCGACCACGACGGAAACGGCGCAGATGCCGGTCGCCATGGTGTCCGTGGTGCTGGCGCTGTTCGGCATCGGCATGAATGTCGGCAATATCGTCGGATCGCGGCTTGCCGATGCCTCGCTCACCGGCACGATCGGCGGCACGATGATCTTCAACGTCGTGGTGATGACGACCTTCGGCCTGACGGCGCACTATCCTTTCATGCTGTGTCTCTGCGTCTTCCTGATCGGCTGCGGTTTTGCCGCGGGTCCGGCGCTGCAGACGCGGCTGATGGATGTTGCAGCCGACGCGCAGACGCTGGCTGCCGCGTCCAACCACTCCGCCTTCAACATCGCCAATGCTCTCGGAGCAGCACTCGGCGGTCTCGTGATTGCCTGGGGCTGGGGGTTTGCCGCCACCGGTTATGTCGGCGCGGTGCTGTCGCTCTTCGGCCTCGGCGTCTTCCTCTTGTCCGTGCGCCTGGAGCGCAAGACTGGTCACGCCTGATTTACGGCGGGCCGTACGATGTGCGGCCCATCGCTCCTTGCGTCGCGCGCGCCACCGCGCCATCTATTCTTCCAAGCAAAAAAGGGAGTTGATCGATGCGCGCCGTGGGTTTCAACCAGAACCAGCCGATTTCATCCGAGACAGCACTGGTCGATATCGACCTGCCGATGCCCGAGGCCAAGGGGCGCGACCTGCTGGTCGAGATCAGGGCGATCTCGGTCAATCCCGTCGACACGAAAACCCGAAAGAATGCCGTTCTTGAGCCCGGCCAGTACAAGGTTCTGGGCTATGACGCAGCCGGCGTGATCAAGGCCGTCGGCCCGGATGTCAAACTCTTCAAGCCGGGTGACGAGGTTTATTATGCCGGCGCGATCAACCGGCAGGGCACGAATGCCGAGTTTCATCTGGTCGACGAACGGATCGTCGGGCCTAAACCGAAGACGCTGAGCTTCGAACAGGCTGCCGCACTGCCGCTGACCGCAATCACCGCCTATGAGACGCTATTCCACCGGATGCGGGTGCAGGACAAGGTGGCGAGCGCCTGGAACGCCGTCCTGCTGATCGGTGGCGCCGGCGGTGTCGGCTCGATCGCCATCCAGCTCTTGCGTGAACTCTCTGACGTCACGGTTATCGCTACCGGCTCACGGCCTGAGACACAGGACTGGATCAGAGAGCTCGGCGCACATCATGTGCTCGACCACTCGAAGCCGCTCGCCAGGCAGATCGCGGACTTGGCGATCGGCTCCCCTGCCTTCGTCTTTTCAATCACAGAGACATCACAGCATATCGGCGACATTCTCGAACTGATCGCGCCGCAGGGCCGGCTCGGGCTGATCGACGATCCGAAAGAGCCGGTCGATGTGCGCCAGTTCAAGCGCAAGGCGCTGTCAATCCACTGGGAAACCATGTTCGCCCGCCCAGTCTTCCAGACCGCGGACATGATCGAGCAGCACAAGCTTTTGACGCATGTGGCGGAACTGGTCGATGCCGGGAAGATCAAGACGACGCTGTCCGAGGTTCTCGGCCCGATCAATGCGGTCAACCTGAAGGCGGCACATGCCTTGATCGAAAGCGGCAAGACCCGCGGCAAGCTGGTTCTCTCGGGCTTCTAAGAACTGCGCCTACTACGCGCTATACTTACCAAAGCGCAAATTTCACGCTATGATTGTCCCTCCAGCCTATGGGGGACATCATGGCTACTTCACAGACATCATCCTACGGAACTCCAAACCCGATCAGCGCGCTGACCGGCTCCACCTGGTTCGGTTATCTCGCACGCACCGTCCTGACCTTCATGTTCTGGGCGAGCGGGCTATCCAAGCTGATCGACTTCAATGCCGGTGTTGCCGAGATGGCGCATTTCGGGCTGGAGCCGGCGGTCGCCTTCAATATCGCGACGATCATCACGCAGCTCGGCGGCTCGATCCTGATCATTCTCAATCGCTGGACGTGGCTCGGTGCCGGGGCGCTTGCGGTCTTTACCGCACTGACGATCCCGCTCGTGCATCACTTCTGGACGATGGAAGAGCCGTTCAAGACGATCGAATTTTATGTGGTGATGGAGCATATCTCGATCATCGGCGCGCTGATGGTGGTCGCCTGGAAAGCCCGGACCTGAAACGCAAAAAGCCCGCCGCAATCAGCGCGACGGGCTTTTTCGATGACTGGATGTTCAGACCTCAGGCCTGAATGACGACGACCTTGGCGCCGACCTGAACGCGGTTGTAGAGGTCGATCACGTCATGGTTCATCATGCGGATGCAGCCGCTCGACATGGCATGGCCGATCGATTCCGGCTGGTTGGTACCGTGCAGGCGGAACAGCGTGTCGTTGCCGTTGCGATAGAGATACATGGCGCGGGCACCGAGCGGATTGTTCGGGCCACCCGGCAGGCCTCCGGCGAGCTTGCGGTAGCGCTCTTCGCGGCGCTGCATGTTGGCGGTCGGGGTCCAGGACGGCCATTCTGCCTTGCGGCCAACATAGGCATTGCCGGAAAGCGCCATGCCGGCGCGGCCAACGCCGACGCCGTAACGGATCGCCTGACCGCCACCGAGGACGTAATAGGCACGCTTGGCCGGGGTATCGACCACGACGGTACCGGGGGCATAATTGCCGCCAAAGGCAACCTGCTGGCGGCGCAGTTCCGGCTTGATCTTGTCGATCGGTACGCGGTGAAGAGGAAACTCTTCTTCCGGCAGGGCAGCGTAGTTCTGCTGCTCGTTATAGGTCGAAGCGCAACCGGCCAGCAGAAGTGGCAAGCCAGCCAGAAGGCCGCGGCGTGAAATCGGCATGATCGTGTCCTTGATGCGTCGAAAAGATGACGCAAGCTAAGGACGTTATGGTTAATGCTTCGCTAATGACGTGTGTTACCTGAGCCTAAACCGGTAACAATTGTGTTCTCGGTCACTCTTCCTCGCAGGGCCATGAGGGCGGCATCTTCAGCCCTTCCGGCAGCGTTGTCCGATCGTCTCCGCAAGCCAGTGCAATCTGGTCCTGCTCAAGGCCGGTGGCCTTCGACAGGTCGACACCTTCGATCCGTGTCAGGAACAGGAACGCATTGGTGAAATCGACAGGCCCGCTGATACTCACATTATGGAAGGTCGAGCGAGAAAGGTTGACCAAGGCGAAGCGGGTGTTCGCCAGCTTTGCCTTGTAGAAAACCGCACGACCGAGTTCCGCCTTGGTGAAATCGACATTGGTCAGATCGGCGTCGGAAAAATTCGACCTTTGCATTTCCGCCGACACAAAGCTCGCGCCGGAAGCGGTGATACCGGACAGATTACTGCGATAGCCTTCCGCCCTTTCGAAATTGGCGCCTGTCGCATCGGATTGGGCGAGTGACGCCCGAACAAGCATGGTCTTGCTGAAATTCGTCTTCTTGAGATTGGTACGGCTGAGATCGGTCATGCTGAAATCGACGCCCGAGAGATTGGCCCCCTCGAAATTGCTGTTGTCGAGCATCAGCAGGCGTTTCTTGCAGTTGCTCCAATCCACACCCGGGGTCGGATAGGCACGGCAATCGACGGCAGCCGCTTCGCCGGCACTGACAAGAGCCGCCATGATCACCAGCGCGGCGAGAACTGCACCAGCCCTGAAAGCCCCGATCACCGAGGCGACCCCGAAGACGATATCTCTGTTGCTCATCACATGCCGACCTGTTGGCGCAAAGGAAATGAATTACCTGTCTGGAACCATACCTATTCTTCTTTCGAACAACACGAAAGACATAGGCAATCAGCCAGATGTGATCAGATATAAGAATGAAAAGAGCCTTACCAAGGCCTTAGAATAACCGGACAAGATCTTCCCGAGGAAATAGAAAAACGGCAGCTCGAGGCTGCCGTTCTTTTATCGTATTGAGCCGGGCATTCGTGTCGGCGGCCGACAGTTACATATTCGGATAGACCGGCCCCTCGCCGCCCTGCGGCGGTACCCAGTTGATGTTCTGGTTCGGGTCCTTGATATCGCAGGTTTTGCAGTGAACGCAGTTCTGCGCGTTGATGACGTAGGTCTCTTCGCCATTCTGCTCGCGCCATTCATAGACGCCCGCCGGACAGTAACGCGCCGAGGGACCGGCAAACACGTCGTGTTCCGATGTCTTCTGCAGATCCATATCCTTCACCTTGAGATGGACCGGCTGGTCCTCCTCGTGATTGGTGTTGGACAGGAAGACGGAGGACAGGCGGTCGAAGGTCAACACGCCATCCGGCTTCGGATAATCGATCTTTTTGTGCTTTGCCGCCGGTTCGAGCGACTGGGCATCGGTCTTGCCGTGTTTCAGCGTGCCGAACAGCGAAAAGCCGAACAGCTGGTTGGTCCACATATCGAGACCGCCAAGCGGAATGCCGATGATGGTGCCGAATTTCGACCAGAGCGGCTTGACGTTGCGGACCAGTTTCAGGTCCTTGCCGATCGGGCCGGTGCGCCATTCGTTTTCGATCTCGACAGGTTCGTCATTGGCGCGGCCATCGGCAATCGCGGCGGCAATCTTGTCGGCGGCAAGAATGCCGGAGAGAACTGCGTTATGCGAACCCTTGATGCGCGGCACGTTAACGAAGCCTGCAGAGCAACCGATCAGCGCGCCGCCGGGGAAGGAAAGCTTCGGCACCGACTGGTAGCCACCCTCGGTGATGGCCCGTGCGCCATAGGAGATGCGCTTGGCACCCTCGAAAGTCGGGGCAATGGCCGGATGGGTCTTGAACCGCTGGAACTCCTCGAAGGGGAAGAGATAGGGGTTCTTGTAGTTCAGATGCAGGACGAAGCCGACGGCGACGAGATTGTCTTCCAGATGATAAAGGAAGGAACCGCCACCGGTCTTCATGTCGAGCGGCCAGCCGAAGGAATGCTGCACGAGACCCTGTTTGTGGTTCTCGGGCTTGATTTCCCACAATTCCTTGATGCCGATGCCGAATTTCTGGACATCGCGATCCTTTTGCAGATCGAACTTTGCGATCAGCTGCTTGGCCAGCGAACCGCGCACGCCCTCCCCGATCAGCGTGTATTTGCCGAGCAGCGCCATGCCGCGGGTATAGTTAGGGCCGGGCTCGCCGTTCTTCTCGATGCCCATGTCGCCGGTGGCGACACCGATCACATTGCCCGCATCGTCATACAGCACTTCCGACGCGGCAAAGCCGGGATAGATCTCGACCCCGAGTTCTTCCGCCTTCCCCGCAAGCCATCGACAGACATTGCCGAGCGATACGATATACTTGCCGTGATTGCTCATCAGCGGCGGCATGGTGAAGTTGGGCAGGCGGATGGAGCCGGCAGGTCCTAAGAACAGGAACTGGTCGTCGGTCACCTTGGTCTTGAACGGATGCCCCTCTTCTTGCCTCCAACCGGGTAGAAGCGCATCGATACCGACTGGGTCGACGACCGCGCCGGAGAGAATGTGAGCGCCGACTTCGGCCCCTTTTTCCAGTACCACGACCGTCAGATCCGGATTGATCTGCTTCAGCCGGATTGCGGCGGACAGGCCGGCCGGGCCAGCACCGACGATAACAACGTCGAATTCCATCATCTCCCGTTCGGGACGTTCCATGTCTTCGCTCATTCCAAATGCCTCCGCCTCGGCGGGATCCCCTTTTGTCAAACTATTCCTTGGCAAATGCCAGGATGGTTGTCGAGCCGGGATGCGACACCGACTAACCAGACACGAAGACCCACTCCACTAATCTGCAGGACAAATAACGTTTACGTCAACGTCAAAATGCCGCACGGCCTCCATGTCTTTGTTGTCATACAACCTGACAAGTCGCAAGCTTTCTTCGATGCGAGATATCCGTAAGGTCAAACACGGTTCAAGCAAAGGCTTGTTCCGTGATTGCGTCCTAACGCCGCCCCGCCTGCCGTGGCATGGAGTTGAGCCAATCAAAGGCCGGATCGGGCTTCCAATGTGAGCAGTGGCCACTATAACCGCATCGATAGATAACATCGTCACAGGAGAACGGAATGGATCTGGGAATTTCGGGCAAAAGGGCGCTTGTCCTCGCCTCCTCGCGCGGCTTGGGCCTCGGCATCGCCACGGCGCTGGCCAATGAAGGCGCCAATGTTCTTCTGGTCGGACGTTCGGGCGACAAGCTTGCCGAAAACTGCAAGACGATCAACGCCGCCGGCAAAGGCAAGGCCGACTGGGTATGGGGCGACCTTGCCGACGAGAATTTCGTCGAGGCCATGGTTGAAGCGGTCAGCCAAAAGCTCGGCGGCATCGACATTCTCGTCAACAATACCGGAGGCCCGACACCCGGCGGCACGCAGGACATGAGCGCCGATAAGCTCGATACCTTCTTCCAGTCGATGGTGCTCAGAGTGATTTCGCTCACCAACGCGCTCCTGCCGCAGATGAAGGAACAGGGCTGGGGCAGAATCCTGACCGTCGCCTCTTCCGGCGTTTTCGAGCCGATCCCCAATCTTGCCCTGTCCAACACGCTGCGCGGTGCACTGGTCGGCTGGAACAAGACGCTTGCAACCGAAGTCGCGGGCTCCGGCGTCACCGCCAACATGCTGCTTCCCGGCCGCATCCTGACCGACCGCATCGAGGAACTGGATGGCGCCAATGCCAAGCGGCTCGGCAAGAGCATGGAAGAAATCCGCGAGGCGTCGGTGAAGACGATACCGGCAGGCCGTCTCGGCACCGTCGAGGAATTCGGCGCTGCCGGCGCCTTCCTCTGCTCGGAGCCGGCAAGCTACATTACCGGGACCATGCTGCGCGTCGATGGCGGCGCGGCAAAGTCTCTCTGAACGACCAAGGCCCGGCGACAGACCGGGCCTTTTTCTTGACGGGATTGCGATACCATTTTCCACCACGATCGGCAGCGGCATTGATGACTGCTGCTCCCGCCATATCTTCCTGTGATAGGAATGACGGCAGGGAGTGGCCATGCGATTGATCAGGCTTATCGCCGGGATTTTCGGTTTCCTCGTCGGCGTCATCGGGCTTGTCTGGATCGGCCAGGGGACCGGTGTTTTCCCCTACCCGCGCTCCAGTTTCATGATCAACCAAACGCCCTGGATCTTGTGGGGCGTGCTGGCGACGCTTCTCGGCGTTCTGATCGTCTGGGCATCGCGCCGCTTCCGGATCTGATCAGTTCGGCCGACGGGATGTCAGCTTCGGCAGATCCTTTATCAGTCCATCGCGGACGGTGAAGCTGATCGGCTGGTCGGTATGCCGCTTATTGTCCACCAGCATGCGGGCAAACACGACCTTCCGGCCGCCCTTTTCAGCCCAGCCGACGAACCAGCCAAGCGGGCGGCTGCGATCCGGCTTGCCTTTGGCATCCCGAAGCCAGCCGGCACCGGTCTTGCCGTGAACGGTCCAGCCACCACCCGCCTCGAAGACTGGCACGATAGCCTGCGTCATCGTCACGGCCGTTGCGGAAATCGGCAGCTCGCCTGTCATGAAGCGCCTGAGGAAGCTCACCTGCTGGTCGGGCGAGATCTTCAGCGATGAACTCAGCCAGGATTCCGTCAGCCCGTCGGTGCCGCCCGGTCCACCAGCAACATCTCGGTTGCCGTAATCGAACCGGCGGACGTAATCCGCAAAGGCTTCGCGGCCGAGGCGACGGGTGAGCTCCTGCGAATACCAGACGATCGAGTCCCTCTCCCATATGGTCGGGTCGGTCGCCTTCTGCTCACGTTCGGAACGCTTGAACTTCGCCTGATACTCCCAGCGGGGATTGTGTTCATCCACAAGAATACCCTTGTCGTATCCCATCATCGCCAGCGGCAGCTTAAAGGTCGATTGCGGGTAGAATGCCTGGTCACATCCACCCTGCCGGTGGATCGCCATGCCGGTATCGACATCAACAACAACGGTGCAGCGCACGGGATCGGCGGCATTGACGGGAGCGGCTGTGGAGACGACGGCAGCAGCAAAAAGAGCGAGGAAAGCGGGTTTTATAGAGATCACGGCAGGCCAACTCCATGTATTCGATTCGAGCCATGGAGATAGACATGTGCGAGCAGGCCAAAACATGGCGGCGGTGTCTCTCGACCACATGTTTCACCAATATACAAAATCCATTACTCAATCATATTTTCAGATGCTTAAATATTGATTTTATTTGTCATTCGCGCATTGACCCCGCCTCAATCCGCGACTGCTACAGGCCGCCCGACATTCGTCAACAGCGGAGAAAACATTGCTTCTCGAAGGTATTTTCGGTGGCGGCAGCCAGGCTGACGCACCGAGCCAATCATCGCCATCGTCCGGTTCTGGCGAGACGAACCATGGCGACAACACAGCGACCACGCCTGCCAACGGTGGCCAGGCCGATAGTGTCGAAAACTATTCGCCGGAAGAAACCGACGACGGCACCTATAGCCCGACGCCGCCGGCTCAGGCCGATACGGAAGAGCCGGTAGACAATACAGCCGAAACGGACATTGGCGCGGCACCGGAAGACAGTACGTCGCAGCCCGCCGACGAAACGAATGCTGCCGAACCAGTTCCGACAGCGGAAACGGACGCATCGGGCGACGACATGGTTGCCGAGCAGCCTGCATCGTCAGAGCCTGCTTTACCTGTCGAGGAAGCTAACGAGATCGGTGCTGAACCGGTTGAGGAAGAGCCAACCGCCCCCGCGGACACCTCTGCATCAGCAGAGAAGAATGGTGCGACGACTGGCGTGCGCGATTTCCTTACGCCGCTGCTGGCCGATCTTCAGGCGATCCGCGAGCGTGCGTCCGCGAAGGCGACGGATGAGATCTCGGCCAGCCAGCGGCGCGCTGCGGCCAATGTTCACGACCAGATGATCCGGCAGATGCTCGACCAGATATCGACCGGCGCCGCCACCAGCGCAAAGTCGGAAATGTTCGACAGCATGGATGCTCAGCAGAGCCAATCCCTGCCTGCACGCTGGTACGCCGAGGCCTGATTCATATGGTCTGATCAAGAAAGGAAAAGGGGCGCCATCCGAGCGCCCCTTTTCCATTTGCGGGCTCATATCCCTTGCCTTCGCGCGCCGCCTGTGGCATCAGGCGCGCTCTTTAAAAAGGGCGAGGCAACGGCTTCGCCCTTATCGCGTCCGGGAGCGTCCCGGCTCAATCAATTTTGCAGACTATAAGGAGCACGGCCATGGCACGGGCGCTCGGGCTTGATTTCGGCACGACCAATACCGTTCTGGCGCTGGCAGACAGCGGCAGCACAACACATTCGATGCAGTTTTCGAGCAGCGCCGGCGAGACGGATTCGATGCGCACCGCGCTCTCCTTCATGAAGGATGCGCAGCTTGGCGCACAGGCGTTGAAGGTCGAGGCCGGACAGGCCGCAATCCGTCAGTTCATCGACAACCCCGGCGACGCCCGTTTCCTGCAGTCGATCAAGACCTTCGCCGCCAGCCCGCTTTTTCAAGGAACGCTGGTCTTTGCCCGCCGTCACACGTTCGAAGACCTGATGGAGGTTTTCCTCAAGCGTCTGAAGACCTATGCGGATGGCCATTGGCCGGCAGAGGTTTCCCGTCTCGTTGCCGGACGGCCGGTGCATTTCGCCGGCGCCAGCCCGGACCCGGCGCTTGCCACCGACCGCTACAACGAAGCACTGACGCGGCTCGGCTTTCCCGAGATCCATTATGTCTACGAACCGGTTGCAGCCGCCTATTACTTTGCCCAGACACTGAAGAGCGACGCCAATGTTCTGGTCGCCGATTTCGGCGGCGGCACCACCGACTATTCACTGATCCGCTTCGAGCGCCATGCCGGCAAGCTGACGGCAAAGCCGATCGGTCATTCCGGCGTCGGCATCGCAGGCGATCATTTCGACGCCAAGATGATCGAACATCTGGTGGCCCCTGAGATCGGCAAGGGCACGTTCTTCAAAAGCTTCGACAAGCTCCTGGAAGTGCCGTCCAGCTATTACGCGAACTTCTCGCGCTGGAACCAGCTGTCGATCTTCAAGACCACCCGCGAGTTCAACGACCTGAAGTCTCTGGTGCGCTCGGCCGTCGATCCGGACAAGCTGGAACTGTTCATCGAGCTTGTCGAGCACGACGAGGGTTACCCGCTTTATCAGGCGATTTCGGCGACCAAGATGGCGCTTTCGGGCGCAGAGGAAGCCGAGTTCAACTTCTCGCCACTCGGCAAGGCTGGAAGAAAGATGGTCAAGCGCGCCGATTTCGAAACCTGGATCGCCGACGATCTTGCCAAGATCGAAGGCGCTCTGGACGACGTGCTGACCAAAACGAACACGGCCCCTGCAGAGGTGGACAAGGTGTTCCTCACCGGCGGCACCTCCTTCGTGCCGGCAGTGCGGCAGATCTTCACCCGGCGTTTCGACGCTTCGAAGATCGAGAGCGGCGGCGAATTGCTGTCCATCGCCCATGGCCTGGCGCTGATCGGCGAGAGTGATAATGTTGGTGAATGGGCGGCGTAAGGCTTCCGCGGAGTGGCAAGCATAAGCCCCTCTCCAACAAAATCTAAGACTTAGCCTTTGGCTAAGATCTTGATTTTGTAACCTCTCCCACAAGGGGAGAGGTAATGCCTCGAGGGCGCCTCAACCGTATCTCTCCCCGTGCGGGAGAGGTACCGATTTCAACATCTTAGCTTCAGCTAAGTGTTAGAAATCGCAAGTGAGGGGATAACTGCCCCAAACAATTTCCCACTTTCAGCCAGGATGCTGTAAGAACGGATCCATGAACGTCGCTTCTGACCTCAACCCGGCCGAACTTGCCGCCCTTTTGCATTTTTATGCGGATTCGGGCGTGGAATGGCTTGTTGACGATGAACCGGTCGATCGGATTGCCCAGTTCGAGGCGCAGAAGGCCGCGAAGGCGCAGGCAAGGGTTCCGGCGGCCGCGCGGGATCAAGGCCCGCAGGACAGCAGAGCCCCCTCCCCGTCGAATGGCAGCGGTGCTTCCGCAAAGCGTCCCGGCACGGCAGCCCCTCCACCGGCAACAAGCGCTCCTGTCGCGATACCGGCAGCACAGGCGGTGGCAGCGGCACGGACGGCTGCAGATGGCGCAGGCTCACTCACTGAGCTGAAGACCGCGATCGAGACTTTCCAAGGCTGCAATCTGAAGAACAGCGCCCGCTCGACGGTATTTGCCAGCGGCGATCCATCCTCCGGCATTCTTGTCGTCGGTCCGATGCCGAATGCCGATGATGATCGCGATGGCGCTCCGTTTTCCGGTCGGGCCGGAGATCTGCTTGACCGGATGCTGGGCGCGATCGGCCTTTCCCGCGATGGTGTGCTGATGACCAACATCATTCCCTGGCGTCCGCCGGGAAACCGCATGCCGTCATCGGCCGAGATGGATATCTGCCAACCGTTCATCGAGCGGCAGGTTGCACTTTCCCGGCCAAAGGCGCTGCTGCTGCTTGGCAATTTCCCCGCCCGCTTCTTCATCGGCGGCAACGGCACGATCCATACCATGCGCGGCCAGTGGCAGACCATATCTTTCGCGGGCATGGAAATTCCGGCTCTTGCAACATTCCATCCGCAGGACCTCTTGAACGCTCCAGGTAACAAAGCCTTGACCTGGCAAGATCTGTTGTCCTTCCGGCAGGGCCTCAGCTAGTCGAAATTGCACATATAACGTGCAAACAAGCTAACAAAACACAAAATATTACCGTTATGTGAAGCAACCCATGCGCGCAACGCATGGCAGCGTGGCGTTCTGCCGCATTGCGGAATCGGGGTATATTTAGCAATATTACTAATGTCTTGGGAGGAACCAAGGCTCAAGGACTAAACCAATGACCACCCGTTTTCGCCCCATTCATTCGGGCTTTGAAACTCTCCGCGCCGCAGGCGTCGGACCACGTTCGACACAGGGCTACCACCGTTTCGGTTCTGCCACGAACGAACAGATTACTTCCCGCGCCATGGCGCGCCCGGCCGGGATTTCCCGCCCTTCGGCCATGTTTGCCGAATTCCGCGAACGTTGAGGAGGATGTGCGATGAGATCGATCTTCAGGCCTCTTCGCACACTCCGTGAAAACTTGCGACAGATACACACCGCTGTGAATGCGTCACGCGAGTTTTCCGAAGCGAGCAAGACCCGAGGCGACGTGATAAATTCCGTCGGCCCACTCTCCGGCATTCCGCTTTAATCTCTGCCATGCTATCCATCACGCTCCCGGCGGCGATGCCTTGCGCGCCGCCTTGCGCTCAAGGCCCAGCTGATGTTCGCGATAGATGATGAAAATGCCGGCGGAGACGGTGATGGCGGTACCAACCAGCGTATTGAAGGCCGGAATATCACCGAACAGCGTGTAGGCAATAGCGATCCCGAGAATGATCGATGTGTACTCGAAAGGTGCCACGGTCGAGACATCCGCGTGACGATAGCTTTCAGTCAGCAGGATCTGGCCCAAGCCACCAAAAAATCCCGAGGCGATCAGGCACAGGCGAGCGTTAAATTCCAGAGATGCCCATCCGAATGGCAGGGTGACAATCGAGAAGACCGCCGCGGTCAGCGAAAAATACAGCACGATCGTCGCGGTCTTTTCCGTCTGTACCAGTTGACGTACCTGGATCATTGCAAAACCGCCAAGCACCGCCCCAAGCAGCACGGCAAGCGCGCCCATGGCTTGCTCGGATCCCATCCCGCCGGTGCTGAACATCGTCATCTTCGGCCAGGAGATGATCACCACCCCGACCATGCCGATCGCAACCGCCGTCCAGCGGTAGAGCCTCACGGTCTCCTTCAGGAAAACGGCAGCGAAAATCACCGCAATCAACGGCATCGAGTAACCGAGCGCGATCGCATCGGGCATGGGCAGGTGCACAAGGCCGTAAAAGCCGCAGATCATGCCCATGATACCAAGCACACCGCGTTTCAGATGTCCCGAAAAGCTGTTCGTATGGAAAGCGTGAAACAATTCGCGGCGAAATGCCAGATAGCCCATGATCGGCACCAGCGCGAAGGCCGATCTGTAGAAGGTGACCTGTCCGGCCGGAAGGTCCGGTCCGGCTGCCTTGATGCAGGTCTGCATCATGACGAATACAACGACAGACAATACTTTCAACGTAATCCCGCGAAGGGGATTTAATGCGTCGGATGCCATTGGGGGAACTCGTTGTGGTTCAGGCCCTAAGCCCTGACCAGAGAAGCAGGCGGGGTGGATTCGCTGCACATTAGCGCAAAAGCGAAACGCCGTGTGCGAAAATTGACGCGTGATTGCCAATGGGCCAATCGACGCAGCCGACTATGTCCCGGTCGAAAGACACTTCCCTATTGTCTGCCGTCCCGGCAAATAGCTCTGTATGAAAAAGGATCACTATACTGAGAGTAGGCCGCTTTATTTTAGCCGCGGTTCAACAATCGTTTAGCATTGAATGCAAATATGCCCGCGGCGTTGGGGTGCAAACCGGTCTGATCAAGGACCGGCATCTCATCGCCGCGTCCAGTCGTTAAGCCGTTTCAGGAAACATCATGCGAACAGATACGGGCCAGATCGTGCATCTGGCGGATTACCGCCCCACTGACTTTGTTCTGGAACGAGTCGACCTGACATTCGAACTCGATCCGACCAACACCAAGGTCGAGGCCCGGTTGATCTTCCATCGGCGTGAAGGCGTCGATGCATCGTTGCCGCTGATACTGGATGGTGATGAGCTAAAGCTTTCCGGCCTGTTGTTCGACCAGAAGGAAATGCCGGCCAGCCAGTATGACGCGACACCGGACAGCCTGACCGTCCGCGATTTGCCGGCCGAATCTCCGTTCGAACTGACGATCACCACCTACATCAATCCGGAAGCCAATACCCAGCTGATGGGCCTCTACCGGACCAACGGCGTCTACTGCACCCAGTGCGAAGCCGAAGGTTTCCGCCGCATCACCTATTTCCCCGACCGTCCGGATGTTCTGGCGCCCTATACGATCACCATTATTGGTGACAAGGCGGCCAACCCGGTCATGCTGTCGAACGGCAATTTCCTCGGCGGCGCCGGTTATGACGAAGGCCGTGCATTTGCGGCCTGGTTCGACCCGCATCCCAAGCCCGCCTATCTCTTCGCATTGGTCGCCGGTGATCTCGGCGTCATCGAGGACACGTTCGAGACGATGTCCGGCCGCGAAGTGGCGCTGAAGATCTATGTCGAGCACGGTAAGGAGGCCCGCGCCGCTTATGCCATGGATGCCCTGAAGCGCTCGATGAAGTGGGACGAAGAGCATTTCGGCCGCGAATACGATCTTAACATTTTTCAGATCGTCGCCGTCTCCGATTTCAACATGGGGGCGATGGAGAACAAGGGTCTCAACGTCTTCAACGACAAATACGTGCTGGCCGATCCGGAAACCGCGACCGACCAGGACTATGCGAATATCGAGCGCATCATCGCGCACGAATATTTTCACAACTGGACCGGCAACCGCATCACCTGCCGCGACTGGTTCCAGCTTTGCCTGAAAGAAGGCCTGACCGTCTATCGCGACCAGGAGTTCTCCTCAGATATGCGCTCGCGCCCGGTCAAGCGGATCGCTGATGTGCGTCATCTGAAATCCGATCAGTTCCCGGAGGATGGCGGCCCGCTGGCACATCCGCCGCGTCCGGATAGCTATCGTGAGATCAACAACTTCTACACGATGACGATCTACGAGAAGGGCGCCGAGATCACCGGGATGATCTCGACCATTCTCGGACGCGACGATTTCCGCAAAGGCATGGACCTCTATTTCGAGCGCCATGACGGCCAGGCCGTCACCGTCGAGGATTATGTAAAATGCTTCGAGGATGCGAGCGGTCGCGACCTCAGCCAGTTTTTCCGCTGGTATGTTCAGGCCGGCACGCCACTGGTTTCCGCCTCTGGCTCCTATGACAGTGCCGCAGCAACCTTCACGCTGTCGCTCGAACAGACGACACCGGCCACGCCCGGCCAGCCGAACAAGGAGCCGCTGCATATCCCGCTCTCCTTCGCCCTGATCCTCGATAACGGGCAGGTTGCCGAACCTAAATCGGTCACCGGCGGCGAAGTGACGGGTGACGTGCTGCACCTGACCGAGCGCAGCCAGAGCTTCACCTTCTCCGGCATTTCTTCGCGTCCGGTTCTGTCGCTCAACCGGTCCTTCTCGGCACCGGTCAATCTGGCATTCGAACAGTCGCCGGAAGATCTCGTCCATATCGCTCGCCACGACAGCGACCTCTTCTCGCGCTGGCAGGCCCTGACCGACCTTGCCATGCCGAACCTGACACAGGCGGCACGCGATGCGCGTGACGGCAAGGATGTAACCTGCGATACCGCCTTCGTCGCCGCTCTTCTTGAATGCGCCGGCGATGCATCGCTGGAGCCCGCCTTCCGGGCGCAGGCGCTGAACCTGCCGAGCGAAGCCGACATTGCCCGCGCGCTTGGCGGCAACAACGATCCCGATGCGATCCATGCCGGCCGCAAGGCCGTACATGAAGCAATCGCCAAGGCCGGCGAGGAAGTCTTCGTCCGCCTGTATAACGAGATGAAGGTCGAAGGCGCTTATTCGCCGGAAGCCGAGGATGCCGGCAAACGCTCGCTTCGCGGCGTTGCCCTCTCCTATCTCTGCCACGCGGAAAACAGCCCGCAGCGCGCGGCTGAAGCGTTTGCCGCTGCCGACAACATGACGGACCTTGCGCAGTCACTGACGCTGCTTGCGCATCGCTTCCCGGACGCGTCGGAAGCAACTGCTGCTCTCGCAAGCTTCCTCACCCGTTTCGACGGCAATCCGCTGGTCATCGACAAGTGGTTCTCGATCCAGGCAACAATCCCGGGCATCGATGCGCTTGATCGGGTAAAAGCCTTGATGGAAAATCCACGCTACAACGCCGGCAATCCGAACCGCGTCCGCTCGCTTGTCGGCACGTTCGCCTTCGGCAACCCGACCGGCTTCAACCGCGTCGACGGCAAGGGCTACGATTTCCTCGCAGACCAGATCCTGGCAATCGACCCGAAGAACCCGCAGCTTGCCGCACGCCTTCTGACTTCGATGCGCTCGTGGCGTTCGCTTGAGCCCATCCGCGCCGAACGGGCACGGCTGTCGCTATCGAAGATCGCAAAAGCTTCCGGCCTTTCGACGGATGTCAGCGACATTGTCGGGCGCATGCTCAAGGACTGACACTCTTCGTAACCCGCAGTGCTTTTTCGCATTGCGGGTTACACATCCAAGGCCTGCCACATTTTTGGCCGCGACTGACACATTTTGAAACACTTCGCTTGACGCGCCCTGAAATCTCGCATCCGGATTTCGACAGCAGGCGCCGCTGATTTGCGACGCAAAAACCTATAAATTCCGCCAATTTTCAGATGGTTAACAAAATATTACCAACCCTCTGGACACGAAGAATCACTCTATGATTCATTAGGGTAGATTCGGACGGGCGGCGTACCGGATCATCACGAGGGACTAGATGAACACGGTATCGGACGTGCAGCGGGCAACCGCGGCCGGCGCTTGGCTGCGCCCCAAATTTCCGAAGGTTTCGGGCTTGAACATGGAATGCGCGGATGACAGCAATTTCGCCGTCAAGCCGATCGCGCGCCAGGTCCCTCGCGTAGAGCTCGTGCTCAAACGATCGATCCCGCTCCTCATCATCGCATTTCTCATGGTCGTGGCTGCATCACGCATTCTTGGCATCATGGGCGAGAATAGCCGCATGGAAGATGCCGCAAGGCAATCGACCGCGCTGATGGCGGCAACCGCCAAGGCGGTGTTTTCCGGACAGGAGAACCTGTTCAGCACTGCCGACCGCGCTGCGGTTGAAGCCCGCCTTTCATCCTACCTTTCGTCCGATCCACAACCCCGCGGTTCGTTCACGCTGTTCATAGACAAGTCCGGTGTCGTATTCGGAGGATCGAAGGGCGCCGCGTCCGCCTATATCGGCCGCCGCCTTGCATCGCTCCTGCCCGAGACCGCAACGCTTCGTCGCGTCGGCGGCGTGATAGAGACCTATCTTGGCGATATCCCGCATTACGCCTCGATCCAGCCGATCGGCGACGACGGTGCGCTGATCGTCTCGGCTCATTCACTGGATACGACCAACCGCTTCCTGCGCGGCGAGATCTCGCTCAACGTCACGCTGTTCACCGGCATCTCGGCCATCCTGCTCGTCATCCTCTATGCCTATTACACGCAGGTGAAGCGCGCCCGTGACGCCGACGACATCTTCGCGGAATCGAGCCTGCGCATTGAGGCGGCCTTGTCTCGCGGACGTTGCGGATTGTGGGATTTCGACGTTGCCAACCGTCGGCTTTTCTGGTCGGGCTCGATGTATGAGATGCTCGGGCTGCCGGCGACAGGCAGCGTCATTTCGTTTTCCGATGCAGCACGAATGATGCATCCGTCCGACGGCAATATCTATGCGCTCGCCCGCGCCATCGGTCGCGGCAATGCAAAACAGGTCGATCAGGTGTTCCGCATGCGCCATGCGGCGGGACATTATGTCTGGCTGCGTGCGAGAGCGCAGGTTATCCGTAACTCTTCCGGCCGCATTCATGTCATCGGTATCGCCATGGACGTGACCGAACAGCACCGTCTGGCGCAGCGTTATGCCGAGGCCGACCAGCGGCTTGCCGACGCGATCGAATGCACGTCTGAAGCCTTCGTGCTGTGGGACAAGAATGACCGTCTGGTCATGTGCAACACCCACTTCCAGCAAGCCTACGGCCTGCCGGAGAGTGTGCTGGTGCCAGGAACCGAACGTGCGACGGTCAATGCGGCTGCGGCACGGCCGGTAATCGAGCGCCGGATTGCCGATGCGGATGGCAGCGGTTTTTCCCGCACCACCGAGGTTCAGCTTGCAGACGAACGCTGGCTGCAGATCAACGAGCGCCGCACCCGCGACGGCGGCACGGTTTCGGTCGGCACGGATATCACGCTTCTCAAGCGCCACCAGGACCGCCTGCGCCACAGCGAGCGTCGCCTGATGGCAACGATCGGCGACCTTTCCGCTTCGCAGAAGACGCTGGAAAAGCAGAAGGCCGAGCTTTCCGTCGCCAATGCCAATTATCAGGCGGAGAAGGAACGCGCGGAGGCCGCCAACCAGGCGAAGTCCGAATTCCTCGCCAATATGAGCCACGAGCTGCGCACGCCGCTCAACGCCATTCTCGGCTTTTCCGAAATCCTGATGAACGGCATGTTCGGCCCGCTCGGCTCGCCGAAATATGGCGAGTATTCCAAGGATATTCACGACAGCGGCAAGCACCTCTTGAACGTCATCAACGACATTCTCGACATGTCGAAAATCGAGGCCGGCCATATGCGCATACAGTCGGACAAGATCGACCTCGTTCCGCTGATCGAAGAAAGCCTACGCCTGACTTCGATCGCGGCACAAGACAAGCATATCGCAATCCATCAGCGCCTGCCGGAAGTGCTCGACATGATCGGCGACCGGCGCGCGCTGAAGCAGGTGATGCTCAACCTTTTGTCGAATGCGCTGAAATTCACCGACGAAGGCGGCAGGATCGAACTGCGCGCGCATAGGATGGAAAAAGGACTGATGCTGACGATTGCCGACAGCGGCATTGGCATTCCGAAGGAGGCAATGCCCAAGATCGGCCAGCCCTTCGAACAGGTGCAGAGCCAATATGCCAAGAGCAAGGGCGGCTCGGGGCTTGGACTTGCCATTTCCCGCTCGCTGATCGCGCTGCATGGCGGCCGGATGCGTATCCGCTCGAAATGCGGCAAGGGCACCGCCGTGTCGCTTTTCATCCCCGACCGGCCTTTTGTGGAAGCACGCAGGAAGGCGGCGTGAAAACTCACCGCCGTCAATCAATGATTGCAATTGACTTCATTTGACACGCTTGTAGCTTTGCCCTTCCAAGCGAAGGGAAAGTGTCGTGGCTGCCAACAGGTCGCCCAAGCCAAAAGATCAGGATTTATTGAAATCGGGCGACGGTGGCGGTATATTTACCGACATGGAAACTCGCATGACCAAACTCGAAGCTTCGGCTGAGGACACGCGCTCCACTCTGGACTCGATCCTCAGGCAATTGGCTCGAATGGACACGAAACTGGATTTCAAACCTGATCAGGGTTGGATCATCAATATGGTATGTGTCGTCCTCGGTGTAGTTTTGGCATCGATCGCAGCCACCGCCAGCGTCATCGCTTTGATGAACTAAGCATTCACGCTTTTCCAACGACCTTTAGAAACACACCTCTCACCTCGCCCGACAACCGCTTCACCTCCCCCTCCAGCGTGGCGAGATCGGGGCAGTCTCCGGCGCGGCAGATCCGCTCGACGAGGCCGGCGGGCGCATCCTTGGCTTCGAATGGACCATCAACGCAAAGGCGGATGATCTGCGAGAGTTCGGTGAACAGGCGTAGCGCCTCAAGGCATGTGTCGAGATCGGCGCGTGCCGGCAGGTCTTCACCCAGTGTTTTCAGTGCTTGCGCAGTCGAAAGACCATAGGTGTCGACAGACCTATCCTTGTTCCCTGCACGCGTCGGCGCGATCAGCCGCAGATATTGAGCAGTGAACTCGATGTCGATCAATCCGCCGGGAATGAGCTTCAAGTCCCAGATATCGCGCGGCGGCTTCTCTTCTCCGATCAGCGCCCGCATCTCGGCCACGTCGGTCGTGATCTTCTTCACGTCCGGCTTGGCTGACAGAACCTCGCTTATGATCGCCCTTGCCTCATCGCCAAGGCTCTCGTCGCCGCAGACGATGCGGGCGCGGGTGAGCGCCATATGCTCCCAGGTCCAAGCCTCCTCGCGCTGATATTTGCCGAATGCGGTGATGCGGGAAGCGACCGGTCCCTTGTTGCCGGAAGGACGTAGGCGCAGGTCGACCTCGAAGACCACGCCTTCCGCCATCGGCGCGGAAAGGGCCGCTATCAATCTCTGAGTCAGCCGCGTGAAATAGCGCTGGGCATCAAGCGGTTTTGCGCCCGTGCTCTCAAAGGCTTCGCTATCGTAATCATAGAGTAGAATGAGATCGACATCCGAGCCGGCGGTCAACTCGAAGGAGCCGAGCTTACCCATGCCGATGACAGCCACCCGGCCGCCCGGGTAGGTGCCATGCGCCGCCTCGATCTCACCCTTCACGGCCTCAAGCGCCGCGTCGATCAGGAGATCCGCCAGATGAGTGAAGGCACGACCGGCGTCGTCGCCGGAAATTGCGCCTGTGAGCAGACGGATACCGATCAGGAACCGCTGCTCGGCAGCAAAGATGCGCAAGCGATCCAGCCTGTCCTCATAGTGACGCGAACCGGACAAAAACGTGTCCAATCGCGTCGAAAGGTAATCTCGGGTCGGCACTTCCGACATCAGGCCGGGATCGAGCATGCCATCGAAGACATGCGGCTTGGAGGCGATGATATCGGCCAGGCGCGGCGCAGACGCCATGATGGTGACGATGAGGGAGAGAAGCCGAGGGTTCTTGCCGATCAGCGAGAAGAGCTGGATACCGGCCGGCAGCGCCTTCAGAAAACTGTCGAAGCGCAGCAGCGCCTCGTCGGCACGACGGCTCTCACCAAAGGCCTTGAGCAATGCCGGCATCATCTCCGTCAGCCGCTCGCGCGCCTCGACGGATTGCGTCGCGCGATAGCGACCGGAATGCCAGGTGCGGATCATCCGCGACATGTCGGCGGGCCGCTCATAGCCGAGTTCGGCAAGCGTCTTCAACGTATCGGGATCGTCCTTCTGGCCGGTGAAGACGAGATTACCCTCGCCGCCAGACAATCCCTCCTCCTGCTCGAAGAGCCGCGAATAACGTCTCTCGACAGTCTTCAGAATGCTTTCCAGCCGTGTGGAAAAGGCTGCGACATCGGCAAAGCCGAGCATAAAGGCGATGCGCTTCAGTTCCGCATTGCTGTCCGGCAGGCGGTGCGTCTGCTCGTCATGCACCATCTGGATACGATGCTCGACATCGCGCAGGAACCAGTAGGCCTCGGTCAGCGCCGTCGTAATCTCCGGCTTGATCCACTTCGCTTCGGCCAGCGCCGCAAGTGCCACTTCCGTCTCGCGCGTCCGCAAGGCCGGCATGCGACCACCGGCGATCAATTGCTGGGTCTGGGCGAAAAACTCGATTTCGCGGATACCGCCGCGGCCGAGTTTCACGTCATGGCCCTTCACCGCAATCGCCCCATGCCCCTTATGAACATGGATCTGCCGCTTGATCGAATGGATGTCGGCGATAGCCGCATAGTCGAGATATTTGCGGAAGACGAAGGGCGTCAGAAGCTTGAGGAAGTTGTCGCCGGCAGCGGTATCTCCGGCCACCGGACGCGCCTTGATATAGGCGGCCCGCTCCCAGTTCTGCCCCCTGCCCTCGTAATAGATCAGCGCCGCATCCATGGAGACGGCAAGCGGCGTCGAGCCGGGGTCCGGCCGCAGCCTCAGGTCGGTTCGGAAAACGTAGCCATCGGCGGTGCGGTCCTGCAGGATGCGGATCAGCCGACGCATCATCCGGCCAAAAATCTCCGACGCATCGAGCGGATCGGCAAGAATGCCCACTTCGGGATCGAAGAAGACGACGATATCGATGTCGGAGGAATAGTTGAGCTCACGCCCGCCGAGCTTGCCCATGCCGAGCACGATGAGGCCCGAGCCGCGGCTCGGCTCTGCCGGATCGACAAGCTTGAGCTTGCCGCTCTCATGGGTCGCGAGCAGAAGATGATCGACCGCGGAGGCGACGGAGGCTTCGGCAAACTCGCTCAGCCAGCATGTCGCCTCCTTCGCCGTGAAGATGCGGGCAAGATCGGCCAGCGCCAGAATAAAGCTGAAGGCGCGCTTGGCCGACCGAAGCACGGTCATCACCTCGCTCTCGGACGGGATCTTTCCGTCAACCGGCCGCCAGGCACTCCGCACCTTGTCGATCAGGGAAGACAGCGCCGGTTCCACCGGTTCGCCGATTGCCAGCGCCAGAAACGACGGAGAGACGGATGCCGTATCGCGCAGAAACGGCGAGAGGCTGAATGCGGCGACGAGGAAATCCTTCAGCGCCCCGCCTTGTTTCAGCATCTGCGCAACGGAAGCTTCGGATTGTCCAATATCTTTCAGCGCGGCGAGAGCAGTCTTGGCCTCCGCCTGAGACAGGGGACGGATAACATCCGCTGATACGGTATCGAGCCGTTTTACGCTTTTCATGCCGTTTCCTCCCTCATGCAGCTTTTAGTTTGCGCAGACGGAGAAGACAAACCGGAATGACCGGAAACCACAACCCATGAATGATTGCGGTTTATCAAGTGACGCAATCTAATTAGGGCGCTATCTATTTGGAGACTTTCGTACTCCATGCCTTTGCGGGTCGCCTCCCGCTCTTCAGGTGTCTGGAGTCACCCGAATTGCCTTGCGCTCCCGCATCCATCTTCGGGAGAAACCATGAATTCCTCAGACATTGCGCTTCTTGCGACAGCGCTCGGCAGCGTGATTTTCCTTGTCGTGCTGATCGTATCGCGCATCCGGCTGCATCCGCTCCTGGCGCTGATCATCACCTCGATTGCCGTAGGCCTCGTCACCGGCATGCCGGGCGAAAAGCTGATCAAGTCGATCGAGGCGGGCGCCGGCCACACACTCGGCGCTGTCGGCCTCGTCGTCGCGCTCGGCGCCATGCTCGGCCGCATCCTTGCGGCCGGCGGCGTGACGGAGAGTATCGCCAACCTCATCATCACCAGAACGTCCACTCGCATGCTGCCCTGGGCGATGGCGGGTGCCGCCTTCGTCATCGGCATTCCGATGTTCTTCGAAGTCGGACTCGTCGTGCTCCTGCCGCTGATCTTCAGCGTGGCGCGCAAGCTCGAAGAGACCAAGAGCATCAAGGGCTCGCCTTACGTCTATGTCGGCGTGCCGGTCATTGCGGCGCTTGCGTCGATGCACGGAATGGTGCCGCCGCATCCCGGCCCACTGACGGCAATCGCCTCGCTCAATGCCAATATCGGCGCGACCATGCTCTACGGCTTCATCGCCGCCATCCCGGCGATCATCCTTGGTGGCCCGGTTTATGGTGCGATCGTCACCCCGCGCCTCAAGGTCAAGCCGGATCAGGGTCTTATCGACCAGTTCTCGCGGGACGCGGCGGAAGGTGCCGCGACCGGCAAGGCACCGCCCAGCCTGGGCTTAAGCCTTTTGACGGCACTTCTGCCGGCAGTGCTGATGCTCTGTCATGCGGTTGCGGAACTGGTGCTGCCGAAGGGCTCCACACTTCTTTCGGTCACCGACTTCTTCGGCGATCCGGGCATCGCCATGCTCGTCGGCGTGCTGTTTGCGGCCTGGGTGCTGATCATCGGTCGCGGCGGCAATACCGAGCTTTTGCGCTCGCAACTTTCGGCAAGCGTCAAGCCGATCGCCAATGTTCTGCTGATCATCGCGGGCGGTGGGGCGTTCCAGCACGTTCTGGGAGATGCGAAGGTGGGCGATGCGATCATGCATATGAGCCAGCAGTTTTCCGTTTCACCGCTGCTTCTCGGCTGGATCATCTCCATGCTGCTGTCGGTATCGACGGGGTCCGCCACGGTCGGCATCGTCGGCGCATCCGGCCTGCTTGCCCCGCTCGTTGCCCATGACCCGTCGCTCAACGCCTCGCTTCTGGCGCTGTCGGTCGGCTGCGGCTCACTGTTCTTCAACTATGCCAACCATGCCGGTTTCTGGCTGGTGAAGGAATCCTTCGGCATGACGATGGGTGAAGCCACCGCCACCATCTCGATCATCCAGTCGATCGTCTCGGTGGTTGGGCTGGTGATGGTGCTTTTGATGAATTTGGCGCCGCCGCTGGTGTGAGGCAGCGGACCCTTGACGTCAGGTGCGGCCCCTCATCCGCCTGCCGGCACCTTCTCCCCGTAATGACGGGGAGAAGGACACAAGCCTCATTCTCCTCGCCCCAATCAGGGCACGTCCCCTCCCCCCGCCTGCGGGGAGAGGGTTAGGGTGAGGGGCAGACGCCCACAGATGGAGGGGACGCTTCAAGCTTCCTCCACCACCAAGCAAGTCCCCAGCCTCACCTCACCCCTTCACCACCGGAAACACCATCGTCACCGTTAGGCCCGGAGCCTCCGTCTTCGCCTCGTCCGTTGCGGAAAGTTCCAGCCTGCCGCCATGCAGTTCCATCACCGCCTCGACCAGCGACAGGCCGAGCCCCGTTCCCGGCTTCGAGCGGCTTGCATCCAGACGGAAGAAGCGCTTCGTCACCTCTGCGCGCTTGTCGGCAGGCACGCCCGGACCATTGTCGCTGACGGCAAGCCTCACTTCGCCCGCTTCGGATGACAGCTTTACCCGGATCACCGGCGTCTCGCTGCCTTCGGCGGCATACTTGATCGCATTGTCGAGCAGGTTGAATATCGCCTGGCCGATCAGCTCGCGATTGCCGTTGACCGTCAGGCCCGGATCTAGCTCCGTCATCAGTTCGATACCCGCCTCTTCCGCCACCGGCTCATAAAGCTCGGCGCTGTCGGCGGAAACGGCAGAAAGATCGACACCCGACATTTCCGCCGCAATCGATCCCGCCTCGACACGGGAGATCATCAGCAGTGCGTTGAAGGTGCGGATCAACTGATCAGATTCGGCAATGATGCCCTCAAGCGCTGCCCTGCGAGCATCCTCGTCATCCTCGCCCAGCGCATCGGCCGCCTTGTTGCGCAGACGTGTCAGCGGCGTTTTCAGATCGTGTGCGATATTGTCGGAAACCTGCCGCAGGCCCTCGTTCAGCTTTTCGATCCGCCCGAGCATGGCGTTCAGCGATCCAGACATGCGGTCGAATTCGTCGCCGGATCGGCCGACGGGAAGTCTCTGAGATAGATCGCCTGCCATGATCTTGCGGCTTGCCGCCGACATGCGGTCGATGCGCTTCAAGGCATTGCGGCCTATCCCGAACCAGATGACCAGCGCGCCGAGGCCCATGATCGCCAGCGCCACCATCAGCGCTTGGCGCACGATGTAGCGGAAGCGGCTCGGATCACCGAGATCGCGGCCGATCATCACCCGCAATCCATTGTCGAAACGCAGCACGTTGGCGATGGCGAGGTGTTTGCGCGGGCCACCGATCTCCGCATAAGGTTCATAGGAAAACGGCATGTTCGTCCAGCCTTCCTCATCCAGAACACCCGGCTGTACGGAAGAGACGTTGCCGGCCAGCATCTCGCCGTTCGGCCCGGCGATCACGTAGAGGTTTGCCCCCGGCTGGCGGGCGCGGCGCTCCATGATGCGCAGGAGAAGATTAACGCCGCCCCGGTTATAGGCCCGCTGGATATCGCCGACTTCCTCCGTGATCGTCTGGCGCGTCTGCTGCACCAGCGTCTTTTCCGAAAGTGCGGTGACATAGAAGACCAAAAATGCGGCGCAGATCGCAAACAGAAGGATATAGAGCGCCGACAGCCTCACGGCCGTGGAACGGAACATGAGGCGGGCACGCTTGCCGATGCGGGAAAACATTACCCCTCATCCTTGATCATGTAGCCGGCGCCGCGAATGGTCTTCAGGAGAGGCTTGTCAAAATCCTTCTCGATCTTGGAACGCAGGCGCGAGACATGGACGTCAATGACATTCGTCTGCGGGTCGAAGTGATAGTCCCAGACGTTTTCCAGGAGCATGGTGCGGGTCACGACCTGACCGGCATTCTTCATCAAATATTCGAGCAGGCGGAATTCGCGCGGCTGCAGCAGCACGTCCTTGCCGGCGCGTTTCACCTCATGGGACAGACGGTCGAGTTCCAGATCGCCGACGCGATAGACCATGTCCTGTTCCGGCGTACCCTTGCGACGGCCGAGCACTTCGACACGCGCCAGAAGTTCGGAAAAGGCGTAAGGCTTCGGCAGATAGTCGTCGCCTCCGGCGCGAAGGCCGGTCACACGGTCATCCACCTGACCGAGTGCCGAGAGGATCAGCACCGGCGCATTGACGCCGCGCTTGCGCAATTCGCTGATGACCGACAGGCCGTCGCGGCGCGGCAACATGCGGTCAATGACCATCACGTCGTAGGAATTTTCCGAGCCCATGAACAGGCCGCTTTCACCATCGCTGGCGTGGTCCACGATGATGCCGGCCTCGCGAAAGGCCTTGGTCATGTAGGCTGCCGCCTCGAGATCGTCTTCGATAACCAGAATCTTCATGTGCGGGACAATAGCCTCGGCGGAAACATTTGCACTATCGGAATCTTCTGTCTTCACCGGGGAAAACGATGTCGTCTGCATGATGGTCTCCGTTACAAGAAGGGCGCCGACGTTTCCGGCGGCGCCCCTTGGTGAGATCTGATCCTGCGGTTCGGCCTGGAGGTGCCACCTCCGCAACATCACTCAGATGGTCAGCGCGGCATCAGCCTTCGTTGATCGGCAGGGCGACGAAGCGGCTCGAACCGTTTGCCTCGACCTGGAACAGCGCACGGGTGCGGCCGTCCTTCTTTGCCTGATCGAGAACCTTGCCGATATCGGCGGCGCTCTCGACCTTCTTGTTATTGACCGAGAGGATCTTCTCGCCGTTCTTCAGGCCGCGGGCAGCAGCCTCGCTGTCCGGATCGACATCGGTCACGGCAAGGCCGGAGCCGTCTTCAGCCGGGGCAACGGTGATACCGAGGCTTGCCAGAGCCTGCTCGCTTGCGGGTGCCGGATCATCCGACTGCGTCGGTTCGGCAGATGCCGCCTCATCGCTTGCCATGTTGCCGAGCGTGACCGGAATGGTCTGCTTCTTGCCGTCGCGCCACAGGTCGACATCGACCTTGGTGTTCGGGGCAAAGGCTGCGACACGGCGGGCCAGATCACGGGCATCCTTGATCGGCTGACCGTTGACAGCCTGCACGATGTCACCCTGCTTGATACCGGCCTTCTGGCCCGGAGAGCCTTCCTGCGGGGCAACGACCAGCGCGCCGGAGGCTTCCTTCAGACCGAGCGAGTCGGCGATATCCTGCGTCACCGGCTGGATCTGCACGCCCAGCCAACCGCGCTCGACCTTGCCGTCCTTCATCAGGTCGGCGATCACGTCCTTGGCGGTGGAAGCCGGGATGGCGAAGGCGATACCGACATTGCCGCCGGACGGCGAGAAGATCGCGGTGTTGATGCCGACGACTTCGCCATTCAGGTTGAAGGTCGGGCCACCCGAGTTACCACGGTTCACGGCCGCGTCGACCTGGATGTAGTCGTCATAGGGACCGGAGCCGATGTCACGGCCACGGGCAGAGACGATACCGGCCGTCACCGTACCACCAAGGCCGAACGGGTTGCCGACGGCAACGACCCAGTCACCGACGCGAACCTTGCTGTCGTCAGCAAAGGAAACATAGGTGAACTTGCGGGCAGGCGCATCGACCTTCAGCAGTGCGAGGTCGGTGCGGCTGTCCTTGCCGACCAGCTTGGCATCGAGTTCGGTGCCGTCATCGAGCACGACCGTATAGGCCTGACCATCGGAAACGACATGGTTGTTGGTGACGATGTAGCCATCTTCGGAGATGAAGAAGCCGGAGCCCTGAGCCGTCGGGCGCAGATGATGCGGACGCGGGCCACCACGTTCGGCGCGGTCACGTGGACCGGCACCCGGGCCGCCGGGACCACCCTGGCCGCCGAATTCCTTGAAGAAGCGCTTCAGCGGGTGATCGTCCGGCAGCTGGTCGAAACCACGACCACCGAAGTTGAAGGAGAAATTGCTGTTGTCGTCGGAAACCGGCTGCGCGTCTGACTGGACGCGGACGGAAACGACAGCGGGGGAAACCGCGGATACGACATCCGCAAAGCTCGGTGCCTGCGGCGCGGTTACGGAAACCGGGGCGGCGAACGAGGACATGACCTGAGCCGGAATGCCGGTGGACAGCATGACGGCAGCGAGGCCGGCAACGGTCGAGGTCTTCAGCACTGTCTTGAGGGAGGGACGTCCAATGCTCATGGTGAAAGCTACCTTCTTCTCTTCGTCACTCAATCTGGCCGGGTGCCCATCGGGGTATCCAAGGGGGCCGTCCGGCGTTGTTCGATGACTGAGATATAGGAGCCTTCACCTTAACTGCAGGTGGCTAGAGCATGAAATGTTCGTAATATTTCGAAACATTCGATCGGTGTTTCGAGGCCTATTGGCCGAGCAATTCGTCGATTTTCGCCTTTTCCTCGGCCGTCAGCGCCTCTGAAGGACGCCTTGCAGGCCGGCTTCGGACGAAAATAACGAGTGCAACGATGCCCGCGATCAACAGACCAATCGGCATAGCCCATAGAATGATCGTCTTGGTGCTCAGCCGCGGATTGAGCAGCACGAACTCGCCATAGCGCGACACGACATAATCGATCACCTGGCCATCCGTATCGCCATCCGTCAGCCGCTGGCGCACCAGCACGCGCAGGTCCTTGGCAAGCTCGGCATTCGAATCATCGATCGACTGGTTCTGGCAGACCATGCAACGCAACTGCGCCGAAATCTGCCGCGCCCGGTGTTCGAGTGCGGGGTCGGAGAGAACCTCGTCGGGGTTAACGGCAAAGGCGGGGATGGGGGTGAGGAGGAGGAAAAGAGCGATCAGGAGTTTGGCGATTATTCCCCCTCTGGCCTGCCGGCCATCTCTCCCACAAGGGGGGAGAAGCCCCGTGGCACCGCCCTGCCCGGATCTGGAGCCGAGGACGGGGCGATGAAGCCCCTCCCCCTTGTGGGGAGGGGTTGGGGAGGGGTTTTGACTATTCATTCCGCCGGCTCCATCACAGCCTTGACCGGCTTTGCCTTTCTCGACGGCGCACCAACCCGCAAGCGTCGGTCCGACAGCGACACGAACCCGCCCACCATCATGATCAGGCAACCGCCCCAGATGCAGAGGATCAGCGGCTTCCACCAGATGCGCACGACAATACCGCCGCCATCCATCGGGTCGCCGAGCGAGACATAAAGCTGGCTCAACCCGAAGGTCAGGATGCCGGCTTCCGTGGTCGGCATACGCCGCGCCGTATAAAGCCGCTTGGAGGACCAGACATCCGCCACAACTGCTCCGCCGGAGCGCACGGTGAAGTGCCCACGCTCCTCGGTATAGTTCGGCCCGACCGCCTCGCGGAAACCGTCGAAGGTCAGCGCATAACCGCCCGCATCGGTCGTCTGCCCCTGCTTCATCTCGACGACATGCTCGGTATTGAAGGCCGAGGCGGCAACGATGCCGATTACGGTGACGCCGAGGCCGAAATGGGCAATCGCCGTGCCCCAGGCCGAACGCGGCAGGCCTTTCAGGCGGCGCAGCGACGTCATCACCGGCAGTTTGCCGAAATTGCCGCGATACCAGAGATCGGCAACCGCCCCCAGCATGCCCCAGCAGCCAATCGCCAGACCGAAAATCGCAAGGATCGGCCCGCCATTCTGCACATACCAGAGCAGAAGGCCGGCAAGCAGCGCCAGACCGGCGAACACCCAGAGCCGCTGCATCGCGCCATAAAGATCGCCGCGCTTCCAGGCCAGCATCGGCCCGAAGGGAACGGCAATCAGAAGCGGCAGCATCAACAGGCCAAAGGTCATGTTGAAGAAGGGCGCACCGACCGAGATTTTTTCACCGGTGAGCGTTTCCAGGACGAGCGGGTAAAGCGTTCCGGTCAGCACAGTCGCTGTCGAAACCGTCAGGATCAGGTTATTCAGGACCAACGAGCCTTCACGCGAGATCGGCGCGAACAGGCCACCCGCCTTCAGCGTCGGCGCACGCCATGCAAACAGCATGAACGCGCCACCGATAAAGATCGCCAATATGCAGAGGATGAAGATGCCGCGCGAAGGGTCGGTGGCAAAGGCGTGGACCGAGGTCAGCACACCGGAGCGCACCAGGAACGTGCCGAGCATCGACAGCGAGAAGGTCATGATCGCCAGAAGCACGGTCCAGATCTTCAGCGCCTCGCGCTTTTCCATCACCAGCGCCGAGTGCAGCAGTGCGGTGCCGGCAAGCCAGGGCATGAAGGAGGCGTTTTCCACCGGATCCCAGAACCACCAGCCGCCCCAGCCGAGTTCGTAATAGGCCCAGTAGGAGCCCATGGCGATGCCGGCGGTGAGGAATGTCCAGGCGGCAAGCGTCCATGGCCGCACCCAGCGCGCCCAGGCGGCATCGATCCGGCCTTCCATCAGCGCCGCCACCGCAAAAGAGAAGCAGACGGAGAAGCCGACATAACCGAGATAAAGAAGCGGTGGATGGATCGCGAGACCGAAATCCTGCAGGATCGGGTTCAAATCCTGACCTTCAGCAGGTGCCGGATCGAGCCGAATGAACGGATTGGAGGTCAAAAGGATGAAGAGCAGGAAAGCCAGGCTGATCCATGCCTGAACGGCCAGCACATTGGCTTTCAGCGTTTCAGGAATATTGCGGCCGAAGATTGCGACAAGCGCGCTGAAGAACACGAGGATCAGCAGCCAGAGCATCATCGAGCCTTCGTGATTGCCCCAGACGCCGGAATATTTGTAGATCAGCGGCATCAGCGAATGGGAATTCTCCCAGACGTTCTTCACCGAGAAATCGGAAACGACATAGGCCCAGGTCAAGGCGGCAAACGACAGCGCCACGAGGCCGAACATCACAAGCGAGCCGGTCGTCGCCACTGCCATCATGCCGGCATCGCGCCGATGGACGCCGACAACCGGCAGGATCGAGACGATGATCGCGGTCGCGAGCGCCAGTACCAGCGCGAAATGGCCGATTTCGACGATCATGGCGTGGTGCTCCCGACGACCTGACCGGTCTTGTCCTTGGTCTGCTGGTCCGTGCCATCCTTGGCAGGTGCCATGCCCTTGCCCGTGCCGTCTTCCCAGACACCGTCCTTCTTCAGCCGGTCGGCAACTTCCTTCGGCATATAGTTCTCGTCATGCTTGGCCAGCACGCTGTCGGCCACGAAAGCGTGGGTCGCGGCATCGAACGAACCTTCGGTCACAACCCCCTGCCCCTCGCGGAACAGGTCGGGCAAAATGCCGGTATAGCTCACCGGCACGGTCGCATTCCCGTCGGTCACAGTGAAGCGCACCGTCGATCCCTGACCACGCTCAACCGATCCCGCCTCGACAAGCCCGCCGAGACGGATACGCGTTCCGGGCTGCAGATTGGCCGTGGCCAGATCGCCCGGCATGAAGAAATAGGCGACCGACTGGGAGAAGGCGAACATCACCAGGAATACGGCGATGATGATGAAGCTCATGCCACCGGCGATCACAGCCAGCCGTTTCTGCTTGCGCGTCATTGGGTTACTCCCATCTTGGGGGTTGCTCCCGGATTTGCCGCGCCTGCGGCCGACAGTCCAATTTCCTGTGCGAGCGCGATCAACTGCCTGCCCTCATTTCCTTCGGCGGGGAAATGCTCCAGCCCGGTCTTCAAGGCGGCTTGTGCCTTATCCCTGTCGCCAAGCACCATGTAGGATCTTACCAGCCTCAGCCAGCCTTCGATATTGTTCGGATCGGCTTCCAGCTTCGATGCGAGACTATCGACCATGCCGCGGATCATCTCCTGGCGATCGCCCTGCGACATGTCTTGCGCTGCCGCCACATCGTCGGCACTCGGGCCACCCAGAGATGGTGCTGCAACAGTGCCGCCATTCTTGGCGATATGCTCGTTGATCAAGCCCATCCAGGGCGCATCGGGCGGTGAAGCCTTGGCGATCTCCTCGAAGGTCGCCTTCGCTTCCGCGGCTTTTCCGCCCTGCTCCTGCGCCACGCCGACATAAAAGCGCGCCCGAACATTTCCCGGCTCCAGCCGCACCGCTTCCTCGAATGCCGAACGGGCGTCCTCCGTGACAATCCCGTCATTGGCGACGACCAGCGTTTCGCCAAGGCCGGAAAGACGCGCGCCGTTCGGGCCGATCAGCCGAATGGCGTTGCGATAGGCCAGTTCCGCATCGCCCAGCCGGGCCGTGCGGAAATAGATCGGGGCCAAGATATCCCAGCCGGAGCCATCATTCGGGTTCTGCGCCAGATGCCGCTCGGCCTTGGCGACAAGCAGGTTCATGTCGTTACCGGGATTTTCCAGACGCGCTTCAAGCGGCTGGTCGGGCAAACCGGGGCTGCCCAGCGTGATGTAAAGACAGAGCCCGATTGCAGGCGGCACCACGGTGACCATACCGATTGCCAGCTTGCGCAAAGCACTTGTCTTGGAAATGCCGTCAGCCCCTGCGCCTTGCTTGCCAGCCGCTGCCAGCAGCCTGCGGCCGATTTCGGCGCGGGCGTATTCTGCTTCCTCGGCACTGATCAGGCCACCGGCGCGATCCCGGTCAAGTTCCTTCATCTGGTCGCGATAGACCTCGATCTCACCGGCATTGTCCGGTGCAAGAGCCTCGGAACGCCGGGAGAGCGGATAAAGCAGCGCTGCGGCGACGATCGCCGTCATGAGCGCAAGAAGGATCCATAAAATCATGTTCGCCAATTACTGCAACGGCAGTGACTTTCCAATCTGTCGCCTACCGCTGACGTGAATTTGAGAGATCTCCGCGGCCGATCGCCACGTCACAGGCCAAGGTCTTTAGAACGTTTCAAGACTTATGGGAATGTCTATCAACGGCCATGACCTGTATCAAATTCACGAATGCGTGCGGGAGAAATTCCGGCCGTTTTGGCTCAACCGTTCAGTTCAACGGTGTCCATGTGCCGTCGGAATTGCGGCAGGCTGCACCTCTTGCCAGCATATCCTTGCCATCGACTGTCACGGTATGCCGATATTGCCGGCAGTTCTGCGCGCCGACCTGGTAGGGAGCGTTGGCGATCACCTCGCCATTGGCGCCGTCGCCCTTCCACTGCACGGCCTGTCCACCAGCCGCCTCTTCCAGAGCGCGGTATTCCGCCTCAAGCGCCCGCGAACGATCGCTGGACGACAAATCGGCACCGCTGCGCCCGACAATACCGCCCTGCAAGGCGGTAATGTAACCGGCCGATGCCGACGGTTTTGGAGACAATAATCCCCGCGCACCGGTCGCAGATCGGGACGCAGACGTGCATCCGGAAACAACAGCAATTCCGCAAAGGGTCAACAGCACGGTTGAAAAGCTCGTGGGGCGCATCGCTTGCTTATGGTCTCCGACTTGCATGCCTGGCGGGAACTTCGGTCTCTTCACATCAGCATCGCAGTCTGCCCGGTGAACACCTCTCCTGGCCTCGCTGATCGACACTATTCAAGACCCCGGTTCGTCCGCCTTTCACTTCAATGATATAGCAGGCGATGCGATCGTCCAGAAGATAAGACAGCAAGTCTTTAGCAGTTGCTTATTGGCCACAGATTTCATGACCGGAATCACGCAGCGTCACGTGTCACACCGGGCAAGAGCAGCCTTGCCCGCAGGCCGCCATGGGCGCCGCGGTCCAGCTTGACCGAACCATTATACTCAAGGGCAATCTCGCTGACGATCGAAAGCCCGAGACCGGCGCCCGGCTTGCTCTCATCCAGCCTCTTTCCGCGCTTCAATGCGATGGTAATCTGTTCCGGCTCAAGACCTGGCCCATCATCCTCGACAATCAGCTCCACCCATGCCCTGCGCGCGGCCTCGCCTTCCGCGGCCGGCGGCGGACTTGCCTGAGCAGCAGACACCCAGACGCCCACCTTGGCAAATTTGGCGGCATTTTCCAGAAGGTTGCCGACCGTCTCTTCCAGATCCTGCTGTTCCAGCGCAATCGCCAAGGCATGCGGCGATACGGACAGATGGAATTCTGTCTCAGGGTTCAGTCTGCGCATCACCCGTACCAGCCGCTCGAGAACCGGCTCGACCTCGCTGCGCGCCAGCAGAGATTCGCGCTGGGCGGCAATGCGGGCGCGATTGAGATAGGATTGCACCTGGCTCTGCATCGCTTCCGCCTGAGAGCGCACCAGATCGCTTTGCACTCTTTCTCCCAGCCGCGACTCGTTGAGCAGCACGGCCAGCGGGGTTTTCAGCGAATGAGCAAGATTGCCCACCTGCATGCGGGCGCGCTCCACGATACGCCGATTGCTTTCGATCAGCGCATTGATGTCGTTCGCCAATGGCATGATTTCACGCGGGAATGTGCCTTCCAACCGCTCGACTTCGCCGCGCCGTACCCGTTCCAGCGCCCGACGCGCGCCCTTGAGCGGCAGAAGGCCGAAGAGAATAGCCAGACCGTTGACGATCAGGCTGCCAACCCCGAACACGGCAAGCGTGATATAGAGGTTGCGCGAAAAGCTGTGCACGTCGTCTTCCACGACGGCAAGATTGCCGGATACGCGGAACCGCGCGGCGCGCCCCTCACCGTCAAGCACCACTTCGGTCTCAGCCACAAGCACATTGTTCCCGAAGGCATCATTGGTGCGATAGAAGCGCTCATACCGGTTGTTGAACGGCACGCTCAAAATGGTCGGCACTTTGATATTCGAGGTCCCGAGCGAGGAAGAGGAAAGCGGCGTCGCCGCGAATGTGCCGAGCGGCTCGATGATCCAGTACCAGCCCGTTTCAGGCTGGGAGAAGCGCAGGTCTCCAAGCTGCGGATTGCCCGACAGCTTGTTGTCCTCACTGATCGTCATCGAGTTGATGACGTTATAGAGCTGCGCGCGCAACAGATCGGTAAAGGCACGCTCCGAGGATTGCCGGTAGAGCTGCGAGATGACGATCGCGATCACCACCAGCGCCACGGCTGACCAGGCTGTGGCCATAAGCAGCACGCGTGCGGTGAGTGACCGAAATCCTCCCATGCCCAGGCTCGGGGGCTGTTTGGGGAGACTATTGGGCATCGGCCGGAGCTTGCATCCGGTAGCCAAGTCCGCGCACGGTCTCGATCAGATCGACCCCGATCTTCTTGCGCAGGCGGCCGACAAACACTTCGATCGTATTGGAATCGCGATCGAAATCCTGATCATACATATGTTCGACCAGCTCCGTGCGCGACACGACCGTGCCCATGTGATGCATCAGATAGGACAAAAGCCGGAATTCGTGGGAGGTCAGCTTCAAGGTCACCCCATCGACCGTTGCCTTCGATGCCTTGGTGTCGAGACGCACCGGTCCGCAGACGATTTCGGAAGAGGAATGACCGGCCGCGCGGCGGATCAGAGCGCGCACCCGCGCCAGCACTTCCTCGACATGGAACGGCTTTGCCACATAGTCGTCGGCACCGGCATCGATACCGGCCACCTTGTCGCTCCAGCGGTCACGGGCAGTCAGCATCAGCACGGGCATACCCTTGCCGTTCGAGCGCCATTTTTCCACGACAGTAATGCCGTCCATTTCGGGCAGGCCGATATCGAGGATCACCGCATCATAGGGTTCCGTATCACCGAGGAAATGGCCCTCTTCACCATCGAAAGCGGTATCGACGACATAGCCGGATTCCTTCAGAGCATCCGAAAGCTGGCGATTGAGATTGACGTCGTCTTCGACCACGAGAATGCGCATGAACCGTCCCCTGCATAAAACCTTGCAAGTATCTAGCGCATCAAGCCGAAAACCGCATCCGGTTTCGGTACCCAAAAGGCGCTGATGGCTAGTTTACTTGGCTACATCGGCACCCGGACGGTGACCTTGCGCGGCCGTTCGCTGCCATTGCCCTGTACGAGCACGGTGACAATGCAGGTCTGGCCATCGGAAGACGGTTGGGCGGACAGAAGCTGTCCACCCGTATCACGAACGACGCGCGATGCGGCTGTGCCGCAGTCACCGGCGACCAGAACGACATAGTTCTGGGCGCTGCTCTGTGCGGTCGCAGACGCCCCGGGCAATGCTGCGAATGCAGTGCCGGCGGCCAAAATCGCGATGATCGGCAGTCGCGCCATGTGTACCTGTTTCCACTCAACCGACGAAAGGTCATGTCCAAAGCATGTTATGGATTATGTATCGAATGACGGCTGAATGGCAAATGAATGCTCTGTAATGCTCGCCTTCAGGAAGCCCCGGAGGGGGCTTTTCCACCGATGGATCCGGTGGCGACGAGGCGTCCATAGAGCGCCAAAAGGCCGCCGACTGCCCCGGTCAGCGTAACGGCGATATCAGCCAGTTCCGCCTGGTCCTGAGCCCCGATTTCAAGGCCAGCCAGCTGCAGCGCGGAGGCCGCGACTGCGATCAGAGCACCCCAGATCGTCTTCGACTGGTACCAGTTCTTCATCACATCCATGTGTTCATCTCCTTGTTATCAAAGATTGATCAGCGATCGTGCCGGAATACCCAGCGGAACGGCTCGCCCGAGCTGACGAACGGCAAAATCGATCACCGTCTGCCGTCCGCCGAAATCGGCAAGCTCATCGGCTACAGGATAAAGCCAGGAAGGCTCGGTCACCTCGATGCTCCTCACCACACCGCCACCCGCCATCAGATCGACGCGGTAGCGCTCCTGTGGTTCGTCCATCGGGATGTCAGACGCTTCCCAGCCATCGGCGTCGATCCGACCGCATCTCGTCCAGCCGATCGCGATGTCACCATTTCCGGTTCGTTCAGCCCTCAGATGAACCGGAGCCAGAGGCGTCTCAGCCCGCTCCCCACCGGCAAAGACAAACGGGCCGGCTCTGCCGCCGCTGGCTCCGAGGCTCTCGGCTAGCCAGTTGAGCGACCGCCCGCGTTCCTCACTCCCCAGCCCAAGCGGCACAAGCGCCTCGTCCAGTACGACACACGAACTGCCGGCCAAGGCCCCAACCGCCATCGCATCCTGCGACCCGGCAAGACCCCGCAAAAGGCCTGTCAGCCTCCAGCGTTTTGGTGCTATTTCCTCCGCAGACAGAAAGCCGATGATTTCCCACAGGCCATTTTGGGCCCTGACGGCAATCCGGTTTTCACCGGAAAGCACCGCGAGCTTATCGAACGCTGCCAGTCCACCGAAATGAAGATCCAGCTCCAGCACATTTGCATGGTCAAATCGGCCCAGTGCACCAGCCGAGAGCGGCGATGACAGCGCCCCCAGTCTTGCCGGACGGTCAAGCGTCACGCGCGTGCGGTATCCTTCGCTCGTGGCGGAAGACGAGATCACCATACGCCGCCATGGCCGGCAATACGCGGCAACACAGGCAAAGTTTTCTGGTGCAGCATCCGTCAGCCGCGGCAGGTCCATGAAATGCAGGAGGGGTTGAAAAGCATCGGAAACGCCACCGCCCCCCGCACTACCCCGACCGGTCGTCACATGCGCCCCGGACGGCGGAAGCGCCAGATGATGTCGCGCCTCGATCCGGCGCACCGTCCCCTCCTCGATACGTTCAACCACGAATGTCCCATCCGGGCCACCGAGCAGCCTTATCGCGTCACCGGTTTCGATTGCCTGCTCGGCCGGCGAGATCGCGAAATTCAGGGTCCGCCTGGCAATACGGTTCGCCCGAAGTGCCGCCTCCACCGCACCAAGCGCCGTCTCCTCGCCAAGCGTGGCTGGCAGATCGTAACCCAGCACATGCCGGCTTTCCGATCCGACCGGGCGCGAGCGCACGACTGCCTGCTCATAATCGAGAACCGGATTGTAGAAACTCAGCACCGCCTCGGACGGAAAGTCACTGTCATGCCCGCGGGTTTCCGACCAGAACGGTTCATCTTCGATATCGGCCAGAACTGCAATTTCATGCGAATCGAGGCCTGCACCCAGCCGGGAGCGAAACCGGATCCGGCCTGCATCCTCAACAGCATCGATCTGAAACGCCTCCATTAACGGCTCGATCAAGGCGCGCGCCGAGGTCAGCTCGGCTTGTACATAACCTGTAAGGTCCCCGCTCACCGCCGAGACGTCGAAATCCTCTATGCCGTGATCGGTCAGGATCGCCGCAATCGCATCGGCAAGCGTGGTGCCGCCCAGGCGCCCATTCAGCCAATGCCCTGCCCGCCAGTTGCTGCCGTCGCTCCAGATCGAAAGATCATCCGGAAAGGCGGGCTGCGGTCGCGCATCCCAGGTCCAGACGAAGATATGGCCCGGCTCGACCATGCCTTCCGGCGCGGCACTTCCTTGCCAATATCCGTGATGCGCCTCAAGAAAACGCCGCTGCTGGCTGTCCGCTCTTCCGCCCGACGAAAAATAGGGAAGACCGCTTTCCGCCGATTTCGGATCGACGAAGACATTCGGCTGATTGGCGCCCTTGTCCACCGCCGGGCAGCCCAGTTCCGTAAACCAGACAGGCTTCATGCCCGGAACCCAGTCACTCGACGTCAGCCGCTCCGCACCGCCTACCCGTTCGAAATGCCGGTTCGACCACCAGCCACGGATATCCTTGTAGCGAAACACCCAGGGCTTGCCCGCAAGCCCGTCAGTGATGGATGAGCGAAGGCGTTTCTGTCGGTCCGCCTCGCTGGCATAAAACCAGTCATACCCTTCACCGGCCGAAATCTGCCCAACCATCCCCTCCGCATCGTCACGCCCGGCAAAACCATCTGGATTGACCTCCATCAGGTCATCCTCACGCCAGTCGGAGAGCGGCATGTAATTGTCGATGCCGACCGCATCGATATGGGGCGACGCCCAGAGCGGGTCGAGATGGAAAAACACGTCTCCCGAACCGTCCTGCGGGTGATAGCCGAAATACTCGCTCCAGTCGGCCCCATAGGTGACCTTCGTCTGCGGCCCGACTTTCGCCCTCACATCCCCGGCAAGGTCAACCAGTTCCTCGACGAAGGGAAACCGATCCGCTTCGTCGCGCAATTGCGTCAGCCCACGCAGTTCCGACCTGATGACGAAACCATCCACACCGCCTGCCTCGCCGACGAAGTCCGCATAGTGCATAACCATGCGGCGGTACCCTTCCGCCCCGCCGCTGAATGCGTCGATCTGCTGCCGCGCCGCGGCGGTCCTGTCTGCGGTTCCCGCCCGCCCGGGTGCCGGATCGCAAGTAATCCTGCCACGCCAAGGATAAGCCGCCTGTTCGCTGCCGCCATAGGAATCGGCAAGACCATTGCCTTGCGGGACATCCATCATCAAGAACGGATAAAGATAGACCTTCAGCCCACGCGCCTTGAGATCCGCAATCGCCGCCCGGACGCTTCCGTCGCTCGGGGTGCCACCATAGGCGGGCGAACCATCCTTGCGGCTGACAAGATACGCCTCGCCTCGCGCAATCCCCGCCACCGACCACGGATCGCTCTCGTCCCGCCGCACCTCCACCTCGACACCCGGCACGATCCGGCAATGCCCGGCACGCAGGTCCGTGCCGAACCACGACACGACCAGCGCGACACTTTCGAGGTTCGGGCAAAGCGCCTGCAACTCATCGATCGAAGCCTGCCAGTCGGTCAGCGCCGCCGTCGTGTGCCGGTTGATGATCCGGCCGCTGCCCTCGCCGGTCTTCTCCGTCACCTGGACGGTCTGATATCCATGCTCGGTTGCCCCCGGAATGATCGTCACCGCCCTTATCTGCGTCTCCAGCTTGCCGACAGGCCGCAGCACCTCGAACTGCAGAAGCGGAATACGATTGCCGAAAACATCGAGCGGCAGCCGCTCGAAGACGACATAGGCAAGTCCGCGATAGGCCGGTGCCATCCCCTCGCCCTGTTTCGCCTCGATCAGCGGATCGGGCAATTGCTCCTCGTTGCCGCGATAGACACGCATCTCGATCGCCGTCAGGTCGATCTCGCGGCCATCGGCCCAGACGCGTCTCACCGAAGCGATCGGCCCCTCACACAACCCGATGGCGAAATTGGCGAAGTAACGAAACGTCTCGACCCGCGGCCCGGTCGCCTTGCCGCCGGTGCGTTCCCGCGTCACTTCCTCCTCGAAACGCGTCGCCCAGATCAGCGTCCCGCCGATCCGCGCCGTTCCGTAAAGCCGGTTGATCGCGGTGCCCTCATCAGCCCCCGGAATCCGCGCCGTACCGAGCCTTGCGCCCGAAATCGTCCGGCTTCCGTTGATCAACGAGCGATCGACAACACTGCCGGCCAAAGCGCCGATTGCGCGCCCGACAATCGCCCCGATCGGCCCGAAGACGCCACCAAGTGCAGCGCCTGCCGCCTGAAAAAGAAGAGTGGCCATAGTCTCTCCTCACGCAGCAGCCGTCACGACTGGATGCGCGCAAAAATTGTGATAGCGTGTGGGTGTTTGGAAGCAAAAGCAGCACGCGCCGGGCCAGCCCGGCGCATCGGTGAAGACAGGCTACACCGACTTCAGCAGGAGCCCTGCTTTCGAACCTGGAGGTAAAGTTATGAAGCTTCGGCCGATTAGCATTATGCTTACCTGGAGGGTGACCCGGACGGGCTGGTCAATAGCCGTCCGGATCCATCTCAACAAGTAAGTCCACGGTGGGCGGGGTTGCACCCCCGCTCACCACTCCGGCACTATACGCCAGTCCGCCGCCGTTTTCAATCAATCCGGGTTACCGGAAACCGATGCACGGCAGTGATCCGCCTTTGCCAAGAAGGTACCAGCGCCGAGCGCGTCACCGCCGCCTGTTCGTAGGCGTGAATGAAATGCGCCGGCCCCGCCAGAATGCCGGCATGCTTGGCCGCATAATCGGGCCTCCAGCGAAACAGCAGAAGATCACCCGGTTCGGCTTCGCCAATCGGCAGGGCCGGCCCGAACAAACGCTGCCCGGCCTCGATCAGCCGGTCCTCACCGCTGCGCTCCGCCCAATCCGGCGCATAGGCCGGAACGGCTTCCGGCTCCTCGCCATAAAGCTCGCGCCAGATACCCCGGATAAGCCCGATGCAATCACAGCCTATGCCCTTCGTCCCGCCCTGATGCCGGTAAGGCGTGCCGATCCAGCTTTCCGCCAGCGCGACGATCCGGTCGCCCGTGCCGTTCATTCGAATATCGGGCCGCCGTCATGGACCCGCTCCCCGTCCGCATAGGAATAGGCAAAATCCGCCCCCGGCACATGCGGAAAGCCGCGAAAATTCGCCTGGTTAGCAAAGCGCTCCCGACACATCCCGAACGTCTTGTCGCAACCCGCCGTCACCGAAAATGTCCGCCCGGGCTCGACATCCTCCTCCAGCGGCAGCCAGAGCGAGAGCAACGCCACGCCGTCCGCACGCTTCTCGTGCCGTTCCACCTCAGCGGACAACCCGCCGGAAAACAGGAGGCTTCCCAGCCGGAAGAAACCTTCGGCAAAACCCGCCAGCCCCGATACAAGCAGCCTGCTCCGGTCGATCATTTCGATAACCAATCCCTCGCCGCGCAAACCGGCAAGGGGCACCCGGCACCTGCCGTCTCCGAGTTTCGCATCACAACGGCGGTTATAGAGCCTGCCCTGCGGCCGGTTCAGCCTATGCGCCAGGCTGCGCAGCTCTGCTCGAAACTGTCCTCCCGCGCGCACCACCTCACCGATCTCGCGGATATTGAGCATCATATGCTCCTCCGGCCCGGCCCAGTTGACGAGAAACAGCTCGACCCGGGCACCGTCATAGCGTCCGGTGGCCAGATCCTTCTCGTCGATCGCAGCATTCGAAAACCCGCCCGCCACCTCGTCGGCGCCGGCGCCAAGCCCCGTAGCCTGTTCGCTGTCGCTGGCCGCAAAACCGCTCGCCGCCAGAAAAGCGGTGCCATCGAACACAAGATCGCGGTCATGATCGGTAAAACCGATCACCGTGCCGTCACGCCGCGTCACCCGCCAGCAATGGCAGGTCGTCGTCGCCTCACCGCCCAGATGCGCCTTCAGCGCCGGATAGATCGTCCTCATGCCAATATCTCCGTCAGCGGAATGGTGGGAATACGCCCGGCATCGAAATGCGCGAGATTGACATCGATCCGGTCAATGTCGAAGCGCACAGGAACGTCGAATTCATATCCCGCCTCGATCAAAGCGCCGGATCCCGGCACATGCCCCGCAGCAAAATTCACCATCCCGGTCGCCGCATCCACTGAATAGGCCGCGCCCGAAACGGCAACGCCATCCACGGAAACCAGCACCGTTCCCTGAACCGGTTTGACAATCCGCCGCGTCCAGCCGCCGCCTGCATCCTGGTAGGTCTTCACCAGTTGGAATGAGGCCGTCACTCCGTCACCGGTACCGATGATCTGGTCGGTCGCAGCCACTGTTCCGCCCGGTGGACACGACGCCCAATCGACAGGATCCCGAAACCGAAACCCGTAGAGTTGCCCCCGACGCGCCTCGAAAAACTCCAGCACGGCATAAAGATCGGCAAGCGACCTCACCCCCGATCCGGCATCGTAACTGCGGCGGCTGTCGCGCCAGCGCTGGTTGCGCTGCTCCCGCCCGTTGGAAAGGTTGACGATATCGGTGCGCCTGACAGGCCCACCGCTCGAACCCAGCGCCACCCGCAAGGGAAAGCGCACTTCGTGAAATCCGTTCATGTCGCCCCCTGAAACATCGCTCTAAAGCCCGCGCCTGCCGCGCATGACACTGCGCGCCAGCATGGCCGAGACTTGCCCCTCGCTCTTGCGAAAGCTCGCCGCATCGGTTGCCGTGACGTTGAAAACGATTTGCGGCATCGCCCCGCCACCGCCAGCGGATGCCACACCGAGCGAACCGTCCGCGCCGCGTTTCGACGGCAGGATAGCCTCCGGCCCCGCCTCGCCCATCAGCCCCGTACCGCCACTCATCGGAAAATAGCTCGGCGCCCGCACCACCCCGCCATCGGCAAAGGGCGTCACCGAGCCGATCAACGAGCCGACGGCATTGCCGAGCAGCCCTTCCAGCGGCTTCAGACCGGCGCTTAGCGCAATATCCGTCAGCCGGTTGCCAAGCCCGCGCAGCACATCTTCAAGCCCCTTGCCGCCGGTCGTTGCCGATCGCAGCGCACCGGTCAGCGCCGCACCGAACCGCTGCGACCGCGCCTCCAGATCCGCCATCACATCCGACAGCGCTTCGGCACCGGAAAGTGTTGCGGAGATATCCGTATCGTCGTTTTCCATTTTTGTTCTCCGTGAGCCACACGCTCGAAGCCGCAGTCACCGATCCGGAAACGCTCGCATCAGTTCCTCCAGTTCCCCCCTGCCCGTCGCCACCGCACGCGGCCTTGCACCACCGGTCATGAGAAAAAACTCGACCGGCGTCAGCGCCCAGAAATCCTCCGAAGAAAGCCGCAGCAGGGAGAAACCGACATGCATGACGAGATCCCAGGGAAACGGTGCCGAAACACCGATCCCGCCATCACCCGCATCCTCTCCCGCTGCGGCATTCAAGGGTTTGCGGCAGCGCCCTCCCCATGCCCGGAAAAAGTCGCCGTCAGCAGCTCGCCGACGATGCCGGCATAGATCGCGATCCCGCCCTCGACGCTCATCCCCGCTACTTCGTCATCCGAGACAAGGTTGCCGCCGCCACGCAGGCCCGCGCCGATGATGCGGATCATGTCGGCGGCCCTCAGCCTGCCGGAAGAAAAGCGCGCGGCCAGCCCGTTCAGGTCTTCCGCCGCAAAGGCTGTCTCCAGTTCCGCCAGCGCGCCGAGCGTCAGGCAGAGGATGCGGCGCTCGCCGTCCAGCACCGCCTCCACCTCGCCACGCCGCCGGTTGGCCCGACCGCATGTCATAACCGCCGCCGCCATCACAGCACCTCGAATGCCAGCGCACCGGCGGATTCCAGCGCCAGTTCAAAGCGCACCTCGCCATTATGCTCGCCCGAATATTCCAGCGCCGTCAGCTGGAACGGCCCGGTGATCGTGCCGAAACCCGGAATGATCACCTGCCAGCCGAGGATGGCCGAGGCAAAGAACGCGGCGCGCACCTTCTCGTCGCTTGCCTGGTCCTTGAATATGCCCGCGCCCGTCAGCGATGCACGCTGGATACCAGCCCCGCCCAGCAATTCCCGCCAGCGGCCGACGCTTTCGGCATCGGTCACATCCACCGTCTCGGCATTGAAGGCGAGACGCCGGGATCTTAGCCCCGCCACGGTCATGAACGTTCCGCCTTCATCGATCTTCAAAAGCAGGTCCCTGCCCTTCTGCGCTGTCATGTCGTCATCCCTTCCGATTGGATCTTATCTTCCCTTCACCGGCACTTCTCCGGGACTACCGGACCTGCTAAAGCCGAATGCCGCCCGCCCAATCCTCGATGTCCCGTCCCATGCGTTTTTCCCTTCGCTCAGCCCAGACAGTGGGCGTCCTCGCCGTCACGCAATTGATCGGCTGGGGAACGACATTCGAGTCCATCGGCGTGCTCGGCCGCAGGCTGGCGCCCGATCTCGGCTTGGTGAACGAGATCGTCTTCGCCGGACTGTCGGTGATGATGATGGTCAGCGCCCTTACAAGCCCGCTCATCGGCCGGCTTCTCGACCGTTACGGCGCTGCCCGCGTCATGGCGGCCGGCTCCCTGGTTTTCGCCACCGGTCTGATTTTCCTCGCCTGCTCCAGCGGTATCCTCACCTATGCCGCGTCCTGGATCGTTCTCGGCATCGGCGGCGCCATGGTTTTATCCGCGCCTGCCTATACGGCGGTGGTCGAGCGGGAGGGCATCGACGGCAAGCGCACGATCGCCATCCTGATGCTGTTTACCGGCCTGTCCGCCACGATCTTCTGGCCGCTTTTGAGCGTGTGTTCGGACATGTTCGGCTGGCGCAATGCGCTGTTTATGGCCGCGGCCCTGCACGCTTTCGTCTGCATGCCGCTCTATCTCTTCTGCCTGCCCAAACCGATCGAATATGCCGCGACAGATACGACGGCAGACCTTGCTCCCGTTCCGCTCACACCCGGCAGCCGAAAAACGGCTTTCGTGCTGGTGGCGATGGCAACCGCGATCGCCTCCTTCGTCACATTCGGTCTGTCGCCATCGCTGCTCGAAATCCTGCATCAGGCGGGCGCTACACCGGAATTCGCCCTGCAGCTTGCCGCCGCCCGTGGCGTACTCGGCATTTCCGCCCGTGGCGTCGACATGCTGCTCGGCAAGCGCGGCAATCCGTTCATCACCTCGGTCGCAGGCTCGAGCCTGATGCTGATCGCCTTTGCCAGCCTGCTTCTCCTGCCGCCGTCGACATTCAGCCTCTGGGCCTTCATCGCGCTTTACGGTTTTGGTTCGGGCATACTCGTGGTCGCCCGGGCGCTGTTGCCGCTGGCGCTGTTTTCGCCGCGCGAATATGGACGCCAGGCGACCCGCCTTGCGCTGCCCCAGAACATCGCAAACGCAGCGGCCCCGATCATCTTCACCGCGCTGATCGACCGTACCGGCATCGCCACCGCGCTCATTGCTGCCATCGCGCTCGCATCGGTCGCGCTCGTCTCGATCATCTTGCTGATCTCGCTGGTTCGCAAAGCCAGAGCCGAGGCCGGTGTCACTCCGTCACGGCCCTGAAGCGGATCTCCGCGAGATAGTATTTCGTCTTCACCTCCCGCCGCGTCCGCATCCCGACCCGCAACAGGCTCACCAGCGCAGCGCCCTCCAGTTCCAGCGGCACATTATCGAGCAGCGACGTCACCTTGGCCGCAATCTCCAATGCCTGACGCCTGCCCTCGCCCTCCGACCAGACCTCCAGTACGAGAAAATGCTCCTCGCCGGGTTCGCCTACGGTGGAAAGATCGCGCGTCTCCATCTCGCCTATCACGATCGCCGGCAATTTCGGCCGCGCCAGAAGACGATCGCGAATACCGTCCGGCCCAAGCAGAGCCGTCAGCCCCGCATCGCCGGAAAGCCGCAGATGGATCGCCCTCAACACCGCATTCGCCGCACTCATATCGCCACCTCCTCACAGAGACAGGTGAGGTAACGTCCCGTTTCATCCGGGTCCTGCACCAGCTTTATCGCAAACAGCCGCGCGCCCTTGCGCAAACGCTGCCCGGCGACCAAGCCCCAGCGAAACCGCAGCCAGATGCGATGGGAGATCGTGCCGGTCTCGGCCCCGGCCCATTCCGCAAGGCTCGACGATACCGGCTCGATCTTCGCCCACATGGCGGCAATCTCCGTCCAGTTCACGGTTGCGCCGCCCTGCCCGTCCGGCGTGCTCACCGGCTCTTCCAGGGCAAGCCTCGCCGTCATCTGGCCGGGATCGAAGAACACGACCATCACAGCCTCCGCATCCGGAACGGTGCAATCAGCCGCTCATACCCATCGGGCACACCCGCCGGCTGCTGGTCGGCTGAAATTGCGCTGCGAAAGGCGAACATATGGCTGATATGGATCAGCATCGCCCGTTTCAGCGTGTCGGGCACATCCGTCCCCGCCTCGCCATAACCGGCGGAAAAATCGATCTCGATACCGTTGACGGCCCGGCTGGGCGACGGCGGATCGCGCAACCACAGACGCGCCGGCCGCCCCGTGCCATCCAGCAGATGATCCTCAAGCGAAACATCAACAGCGGCTCCCGCCGCATCATAAACCGTAACGGATAGAATCGCTTGCAGCGGCGACTTGAGGATCGGGATCACCCCACCCCTGGGCCACCGGTCGAGATAAAGCCGCCAGCTTTGCGCAATCAGGCAAAGCCCCGTCTCGCCTTCCAGAAATTCGCGGGCAGTCTTGATCAGCGACAGCAGCAACGCATCCTCGTCACCGCCATCCAACCGCAAATGCGCCTTCACCTCGGCAAGCGTCAACGGTTCCGCCGATGGCGGATCGATCAGGGCATAGGTCATTGGAAAATCCTTTTGGGATTACTTCAGTTCAATCGCGTCGCGAACCTCCACCCCCCTCTGCCCTGCCGGGCATCTCCCCCACGAGGGGGGAGATCGGATAAAGGCAAGCGCTCACCCGGCAAGAAACCGACAGAGGACGAGAGGTTTAAGGGACATGAGAGGCTGTCAGCGTGTGATCTCCCCCCTTGTGGGGGAGATGCCCGGCAGGGCAGAGGGGGTATCCCGCACTCAGGTCCCTGAAGGCGAACTACGCGTCAGCTCACCGCAAACTTCACCAGCTTGATCGCCTCGAAATTCTGCACCCCGCCGCCAACGCGCTTGGTGGTGTAGAACAGCACATAGGGTTTTGCCGAATAGGGATCGCGCAGGATCCGCACGCCCGCCCGGTCAACGACGAGATAACCCGAGCGGAAATCCCCGAATGCGATAGACAGCGATCCCGCCGCCACATCCGGCATTTCTTCCGCTTCCGCCACCGGAAAGCCCATCAACGTTGCAGGCTGGCCGGCCGATGCCGGCGGACGCCACATATAGTTGCCGTCGGCATCCTTGAATTTGCGGATATCGGCCTGCACCTTGCGGTTCAGCATGAAAGTGCCGTTCTGCCGATGCCCCGCCTTCAGCGAATAGACCGCATCGACAAGCGTGTCCGACGGACCGGCTGATTTCCAGGCGCCTGCCGCCCCGGTCGCGATGTAACCTAGACTGCCCCAGGTCCAGGCACTATCGGCCACCGCCGCATAGTCGAGAAAACCCTTCGGCTTGTTGATGCCATCGCCGCGAATGAAGGCGTCGCCCTCCTGTTCGGCAAAGACGATATCCACCTCGCCGGCGATCCAGGCCTCGATATCGACCGCCGCATCGTCGAGCAGCGCTTGCGTCGCCGCCGGCATCGCATAAAGCTCCATCGTCGGAAACGACAGTTCGGCCAGCTGCGGCGCATTGGTCTGCGGCCGCGCCGCCGTCTCCGCCACCCAGCCGGTGGCAAGACCCGTCGTCGCAAACGGCTTCTTCAGCACAGCGGTCGAGACGGTGCACACCGTCGAAAGCGCCCGCATCGGCGAGACGACGGAAACCCGACGCCCAATCTCGGTATCGGTCTCGTCCGGCACCAGATAACCGCCATCCGCACCGCTTCCCGCCGACATCGCCTTGGCTTCCAGCTCGCGCAGACCGGCCTCGTCGCCGCGGCGAACATAGGCATCGAAAGCCGCCTTGTGTTCGACCGCTTCCGGCGACATCTCGCCCCCACGAGCCGAGCCAAGCTGCGGCCGTGCCTTCTTCAACACCAGCTGGTCCAGAACCTTCTTCTGGTCGTCCATCGCCCGGTTGATGCGATCGACCTTGTCGCGGGTCACGACATCCGAGGTCAGCTTCTGCTCGATCTCGCCCAACCGGCGGTCGTTGACATCCTTGAAGGCCTCGAAGGCCTCCATGAACTCGTCAAAAGCCGCCGTCATCGTCTCCGGCACCGCCTTCACTTCGGGCGCCACTTTCATCATCTCATCCGTCATATCGATCTTCCCTTGAAGCTTGAGGACCACATCATCTTCGCCGCCCGCCGCATCTGGCGGACGAGCTCGGTTTCCCGGTCGCGAAAAAACCGGGCATGCTTGACGTCGGAAACCCGTGCCGATGGCAGCATCGGAAAGGTCACGACGGAAATTTCCCAGAGATCGGCTTCGAGAATGCGCCGCACGCCGGTCTTGGCATCGGTGCGCGCCTTGACGGTACGAAAGCCGATCGACAATCCGTCCAGCGCGCCGGATTTCATCAGCGAAAACACTTCGCGCGACCGCCCGACACCGGGCGACAAAACACCTTCGACATAAAGCCCGCGCGTATCCTCGCGGATCGTCTTCCAGGCGCCGATCGGCTCGTTCGGATCGTGCTGATATAGCATCCGCACGCCAGGCGCGCCGCGCTCGACAAGCGAGTTCAGAAATGCCCCGCGCTCGATCCGGTCCTTGCCCAGATCGATCTCGCCGAACACACTGGCATAACCTGAAAACGTCCCGTCACCGGTGATGCCCGCCAGTTCCAGATTCGCGAATTTTCGGGCCGTCGGGCGCAAAGGAATACGCATGGGGGCGCGATGCCCGCGGTGAGCGTGCATGAATGTCTCCTGATTTGAACTGAACGATCGGCGCGGCTCGGTCGGGCCTGCGTTGAAGCCTTCCGCAAGGCGCGTTATATTGGCGACACGGGTCCCTGAATGGAGCACGCCATGCAGACGTTGATGCTTATCGCACTCGGTCTCATCTCAGGCACGGCCGTCATTGCTGGAGCACTCGGCCTTGCCCTGCATCCGCCGGCCATTCTCCGAAAGCCACTGCTGTCGGAACCACTCGACAGGCCGGATCATGCGTTGAAAGACGCAGTCATGTATAACGGTACCGAAGGTAGCAGTGGCGACAGCCACAGCTGAAGACTCACCGCCGCCCGGCATATCTCTCCGCCACACGCGACAGCGCCCCCAGCACCCACCAGGCGCAAAGGCTCGCCGCCGCCGATCCCGCCAGCATCGTCTCAGATCCCGACAGCATGCCGGAAATCCCCAGCCGTTCCACCAGCCACAATCCCGTCGGCCCGCCAAAGATCAGCCCGCAGGTCACGCCCGTCAAAAACCGGCTCGCCGCCTCACGCCTGCTTTTGGGCAGAAGATAGATCAGCGACACGCCTGCCCCTGCAAAAGCCCCCGCCGTCTTCGCCGCCCAGACACCGATGATCGCGCCCGGATCCTGTCCAAGGTCAGCCATTGTTAATCCCTTGTCGGTTAGAGGGGGCGCGGGCAAAGCCCGGCCAAAGTCGAAGACCGTGCCGCAGAAGCACGCCTTCGCCACGCATCAGGTGCGAAGCGGTATCAAGTTGCCACACTCGATAATGCGATATTGGTCAACGTTCAGAATCGCTTGAACGGGCGTATTGAGAGATTGAGTCTTGAAGTTCAGAGGTTGAGTGAAGGTCTTGGCTGCGAACCGCCCTACCCTTCCGCTCCTTCTTCAGCGTCGAGATCGGGAGGCAGTTGCCTCCCGTGCCTGATATGCGAGACCTCCAGAACCTTTCCGCGGATCCGGTAGTCTAGAACGTAGTCACCCGAGACAAACCGTCTTCGTCCCTCGAGCGTCGCATGCGGGCTTCCAGCCTCGGGGTAATCCGCCAACATGCGCAGCGCTGTCCGCAACTGCCGCAGAACAGCATCAGCCGCGCGAGGATTGAACTGCTCCAAATAGTGCTGCTCGCTTCGCAGGAAGAGGCTGGCATTCTTCGAGAGCTTGACCCGCATCAGGCAGCATCACTCTTCTTTTCACCCAGCAATTCAGCAAAGAACTCCTCGGCATCGACCGTCTCGCCACGCTCGATCTGCTCCTCGCCCTTGCGGATCTGCAGCACGTCGTTACCTTCCGCCATCAGATAATATTTCAGCGCCCTGACTATCACCCAGCTGCGGCTGCGATCGGCGGTTTCGGCGATCTTCTCGATATCCTCGAGAATGTCCTGCGGCACGCGCAGGGTGATCGGATCTGAGAGAACCGGCTTTTCGGCCGATTTGTCGACACTCTTCTTCTCAACCATGGCAGCCTCCATCTGTAATACGGCGTATTACAAACTACACCCGAGTGAGCACGGCCTCAATATCCCACCGCCTCGCGCTTCTCGTCATCGGTCAGAAACGCAGCTGCGCCTACCCGCGCCCACAAAGCTTCACGCTCCGCGCTCAGCCCGGCGATCCGGTCAAGATCCGGCTCCAACCGCAACCCATCATGGATTTCCGAAAACCAGACAGAGAAACTGGCAGCGGTCCGGGCAATCAACGGCAGCACGGTCAGCCGGTAAAAAGCGCGATGGGCCTCCTGATAATTGGCATAGGTATTGTCGCCGGGAATGCCCATCAGCATCGGCGGCACGCCAAGCGCCAGCGCAATGTCGCGAGCGGCGCCATTGCGTGCCTCGATGAAATCCATGTCTTTTGGCGTAAGCCCCATTGCCTTCCAGTCCAGCCCGCCCTCAAGCAGCAGAGGCCGCCCGGCATTCACCGCACCGGAATAGCCCGCTTCCAACTCCTCCTTCAGCCGCTGATACTGATCCGTCGAAAGATTGCCGCCATCCTTGGGCTGATAGACGAGCGCGCCGGAAGGCCGTGCCGAATTGTCGAGCAGCGCCTTGTTCCAGCCCGCCGCCGCATTGGAGAGATCAAGCGCTGCCCCCGCCGCCACCAGCGGCGAAAAGCCGGAATGGTCATCGAGCGGATGAAACAGCTTCAGGTGCAGCAACGAAAGCCGCCCGTCCTCCGCCTCCGCCGCCAACCGGCGCGTTCCCCCTCCGGCACGGTAATCATAGCCCGTCACCCAGCCGTCCCGCCCCTCGACGACGCTCACCCGGTCGGGCCGCAAAAGATGCAGCTCCCGCAAAGTCCCGCCGATCATGAGCGGCTCGACATAGGCATTGCCCGACAAGAGCAGATGCCCGTAGAGCGCCTCGAAGAAATCCGGCCCGCCTTGCCGCCCGTTCGGCCGCAAGAGCCGTAAAAGCGCCGGATGATCGGCCACTTCTTCCGCCCCGTCATAAGCCAGCCACGGCACGGCGGCCGCAGCTTCGGCAATCATCCGCACCGCCCGATGCGCCACAGGGTTTTTCATGAACCCGGTTCTCGAAAGAGCCGCATAGGAACGGCCGGACCAATGCGCCGCGCCCTCACCCGAAAGCACCGCAAAGGCGGAAGCGACACCCGCCGCCATCTTTACCTCGCTCACCGGCTGGTCAGCACTTGCCCCACCCGCAGACACGGCTTTGCGTTCCCCCGTGGAAAACCACGGCAGGCGAAAAGGAGATTTCATCCTGATGATCCCTTATTGGGTTAGGACTTCGCCCTATCTGAGCGGCGTCTTCACCGCCTTGTCGGCGTCATAGTCGGCGGCGATCCGCACTTCGCGGATGGGCCGCACCGTCTCAGTCGATTTCTGATAGATCGGATGCGCCTTGTAGGCTGCCAGCGCCGCCTCGTCCTCGAATTCGCCATAGACGACGAAATCGACATCCGTACCCCATTGGTCGGTCTTCACATTGGTGCCGATTTCGAGCAGCGATGCATGCGGATTTGCGGTCAGCATCGAAAGCCCTGCCCGGACATCCTCGAGATTTTCGGGCGTGGCCGTGAAAAACACGATATGGCGTATCATCGAAACTCCGCAAGCAAGCTCATTCAAACCAGATGCCTGCTAACACGCACCCCGATCCGCATCAATGCGCCTCGGCAAAGCCGCGCGGAATGCTCTCGCATATCCGGCCACAAGCTCCGCCCGATCCGTCCCGTTGATGATTTTTCGCGCGCCGGTCCAGTCCGGCTTTCCAGCAGCAAAATAATCGCCGAGCCGGAACCCGGTAAACGCGCCTTCCCGCATGCCACAGACAAGGATCTCGACGGCAACCGCCATCTCCATAGCGCGCGCCGGCTTCGAGACGAGATCGATGCCGGTCAGCGCCGACATCGCCTCATAGTTACGCCGGTGCGTCAGCTGCACGAAACCGCGACCAAGCCAGGTTCGGCCTTCGGCGTCCGGCCGCCAATAGGGTGTCTTCACCGTCGGCAGCCGCCCCACCCTGAAGGCCCGCTCCAGCCGGACCATCGCCTCGGCATCGCTCAGCGCCAATGTCTCGCGCACCGGCTGCATCGTCGCTGCAGTCTCGTGAAAGGCGGTGGCCAGCACATAGGCCAGCGCGTCATTGCCTCCCGCTGCGTTACGAGCGGCCTCGGGCAGCGCCGCCCACCCGTCAAGAATCGCATCAAGGCCCTTCACCTCGCGCTGTTTCAGCCGACCGGAAAACAGGCTCTTTCGCACTTCTTGGAAGAAGATGCGACGTTCCGCCACACCGTTAAACTCGCCCATCTACCGCCCGCCTTGATGATGCCGATGACTTTCAATCGGTTTAAGAAAACTAAATCGTTTTAACAACTTAAAGGCCAATTTACTTTCTTCTCCGGCTGTGGAACCAATATGGGCATGCGACGTTATGTCGACGCCTTTCCATGATGGTGCAGCGCAACAAACAAGGAGATCATGATGATGCAGCAGCCCGCTACGGCAGCCCCTTCGAAACCGATCCCGCAGGACGTCCTGGATCGTATGGAATCCGAATGGAAGCAGATGCAGGAAAACAATTCCCGCCGGCCGAACCAGCGCTGAGCCAAGTCTCCCATCCGGATATCGATGATGTCCGGATGGCGTAATTCTATAGCACCGGCCGTCATGGGCGCGGTGCTTTTGTTTGGCGCAAGCCTGCTGATCAGGGCAGCCGTTGATCCGTCCTGCTCACCTCGACAGGCGGAGCATGCACGCCGCCTGCAGCAATCCGAACAGACCTTGTTACGGCTGTCATCACTCACCCGCCATGAGCAATGCCTCTTCTATCGCGAGCGCGCCGCTCTGATTGCCGAACAGATCAAGCCGGGCGACCGCTGTTTTGGCCCAGGCCGCAACGGCGATGCCCTGAAGCGGCAGACCGAAGCGCGGCTCTATCGCAAACTTGCAGACGGCTGCGCACTCTAGCTCTCTGTTTTGGCGGATGTTACGCGAAACCGGTGACCGCTTTCGCGTAACATGCATCTCGCTTCGGCACCCTCAAATCCCCCGCACTCGCGGCTCGCCCTGCCCTTCCAGCATCAGCGCCGTCAGCGCCCAGACCAGCGCATCCAGCCGGTCCGGAGAGCGGCCTGACGACAGCCCGTCCGGGCCGAAATCACACATCTGATCCTCCAGTTCGACGAAGCGTCCCGCATGGGCCACCCGCCCCTGCTCATAAAGTGCCGCCACGGGCTCGGCGCGCAGAAACTTTCCGCGTGTCGCGCGCACCATGGTGATCGGCAGCGCCACATCGACGCTTCGAAGCATCGCCGTCACCATCTCGCCGCCCTGATTGACCTCGGCGACGATCCTGTCGGCGGCAAACCGCCGATAGGCTTTCACCACGCCCTGCGCCCATTGAGCAGGTGTCGCCCCCTCAACCGAGCAATCGGCGAGAACCACGGCCCGTCCCTCCTGCTCCAATCCGGCCACGACGATGCCGCAACAGGAATTCTGTCCTATGCCGGAGGGCGGATCGACGGCGACGACAATCCGTCTCAAGGCCGGAACCACCCGGATCACGCAGGTCTCGATCTCCGAGCGCCGCCACAGCGCATCCTCACGGTCCTCGATCAGCTCTCCCGCCAGTTCCTGACGTCCCAGCCTTGTACCGCCATACCGCCGTTCCAGCGCCTCGATAAAGCCCGGAGCGAGATTTTGCCGATTGTCGCCGGTCGCAATCCTGACAAGCCGCGTCGAAGGATCGGCGATCAGCCGTTTCAACACCGGCACCGGCCGCGGCGTCGTCGTCACCAATTGCCGCGGATCGCGGCCAAGCCGCAGACCGAACTGCAGCATGTCGAACGTCTCTTCCGCATGTTTCCATTTCCCGATCTCGTCACACCAGGCATAATGAAACTGCGGCCCGCGCAATGCTTCAGGATCTTCCGAGGAAAAGATCTGCGCCACCGCCCCATTCCGCCAGACCAGCCGGCGCCGGGAAATCTCGAAATCAGGACAGTTTTTCCGCGCAATCCGGCAGATGCCGGATACGCCGTCGATCATCACCTCGCGGGCATCCCCCAGCGTTTCGGCCACCAGCGCGATCCTGAGGTCAGAGCGCTCACCGGCGGAAGCCAGCGCATGCACCCATTCCGCGCCCGCCCGGGTCTTGCCCGATCCGCGCCCGCCCATGACCAGCCAAGTGCGCCAGTCACCCGCCGGCGGCCTCTGCTCGGAGCGAGCCGTCAGGAACCATCCACGCTGCAAACGCGGTGCATGACATTTCCAGCCATCCCTGTCATTTTCCATGACAGGTTCAGGTGGTTTACTGGCTCCGAGCGGACCTTGATGACAAAACGCACCGGCGCTGATCGCGCTGTTTTTCCGTAGCCTGAGTTCGCCTATTGCCGCCATCTTATCCTCATGCTGCTGCAGCACCGAGATGATCTCGGCTTCAGCCGGTGTCAGGCGGTTGCGATTGATGCCTTCCCTCACCGCCACGCTCGCCCGGATCAATGCCAAGTGCGAGACACCGCTTCTCGAAGATTTCCTGCGCGCGCTGATTGATGAGCATGTCGACTTCACGCACAGCCTCCTCATAGCCACTCTCGTCGGCCACCCGTTCGGCCTCGATTTCGCGATCCCGCGCCAGCTGCCGTTGAAGAGTGTCGACCTTTTCGAGCGTGCGCACGATCAGGCTCATCGCATCGGTTGCCGCTTTCACGTCGGCGCGCGCCAGTTTCTGGGCCGCATCGTCACCGTCGGTCAAAGCCGCAGCGGCGCTCTGGCGCATCGCCCGGAAGGTGGCAAACTGCTCGCGCATCTCCACCGTCATCTCGTTCAAGAGCCTGCGCAGCTCTTCAGTCGGTGAGCTTGCGCTATCGGCCGATTTGGTTTCCAGCGCAGCCCTCACCTCGCCCGCCAGCGCGACATCCTCCATGACGATCTCGTCGCCATAGGCGGCATGTTCCCGCCACGTCCCGAAGAGTGCGGAATCGAAATCGTTGAATTCATCCATGCCAAAAACCCTCATGCCAAAATTCTTCGGCAAATCCTTGCGGCGCAAACGGAAAAAGGCCGCCAGCCCTAACGACTGCAGCCTTTTCCCCGTATCGCAATGTCGGATTGATATCTGTCCGGCGGCGCGCCGGAATTTTGGTCGCACGCCTTTCGAAGCACTCCGCCATCGGCGCAGCTCTTCGACTATGCCTGAACCCTATCAAAGCACCGTCACGCCGTCAAGGATTATTTTCCTATCCTGGCATTTTTGTCGACGCAGCTACCGATCTTCACTCTTGCGGTGATCGGGCAATGCCTCATAGTGGCGGCCCGTTCGTTTCGCCGGAGACCTTGATGCCCACCACGCCGCCCGCCTTTACCGGCCTTTCCGCTTTCCCGCTGACGCCCGCAAACGAAGCGGGGCGTGTCGATACCGACGCCCTGCAGCGGCTCATTGCGCGCATCGTCGAGGCGCGAGCGGATTCGATCGGCCTGCTCGGCAGCACCGGCACCTATATGTATCTTTCCCGCGAAGAACGCCGCCGGGCGGTGGCAGCCGCCGTCGAATGCGTCGGCGGCCGGATCCCGCTCATCGTCGGCGTCGGCACGCTGCGCACCGACGAGGCGCAGGCGCTTGCCCGTGATGCGGCATCCGCCGGTGCGCAGGCGCTGCTACTTGCACCGGTCTCCTACACACCGCTGACGCAGGACGAGGTTTTTCAGCATTTCAAGGCGGTAGCCTCCGCTACCGAGCTGCCGCTCGCCATCTACAACAACCCGTCGACCACCCATTTCTCCTTCAGCGACGAACTGATCGGCCGTTTGTCGCAGTTGCCGAATATCAGCGCGATCAAGATGCCGCTCGCCAGGGGAAGCGATTTTTCAGGCGAAATCGCGCGCCTGAGGGCTGCCACACCCGCCAGCTTCGCCATCGGCTATAGTGGTGATTGGGAGTGCCCACATGCCCTGCTTGCAGGCGCGGACTGCTGGTACAGCGTCGTAGGCGGACTGCTGCCGAAACCGGCGCTGGCGCTCACCCGCGCCGCGATGGCTGGCGACGCCGCCGAGACGGCCCGGCTGGATGCCCTTTTCCACCCGCTCTGGGCGCTTTTCAAGGCGCATGGCAGCCTGCGCGTTATCTATGCTGCCGCCGAAATCATGGGGCTTTCAACCGCAAAGCCACCGCTTCCGATCCAGCCGCTCGGCCTTGAGACGACGCGCGACATCGAGGCCGCAATCGCCGGTCTGGAGGCATGACAATGGACGCCACGATCTATCACAACCCTGCCTGCGGCACGTCGCGCAACACGCTCGCAATGATCCGCAATGCCGGTATCGAGCCTCATATCATCGAGTATCTGAAAACGCCGCCATCGCGATCAGAGCTCACACGGATGATCGCCGATGCCGGGCTGACCGTGCGGCAGGCCATTCGCGAAAAGGGCACGCCCTACACTGAGCTCGGCCTCGAAAACCCCGCCCTGTCGGACGATGCGCTGCTCGACGCCATGCTCGAACACCCGATCCTGATCAACCGGCCCTTCGTCGTCACGCCCCTCGGCACAAGGCTCGCCCGCCCGTCCGAACTGGTCCTCGACATCCTGCCGGATACCCACAAGGGTCCGTTTGCCAAGGAAGACGGCGAAGCGGTGATCGGCGCGGACGGCAAGCGTCTGGGCTGATCCTCAGGTCCCGCAAAAGGTCCGCGTTACCCGCTCGTCCAACGTCGGCGGGGTCATGTAATCGGCAAATTCTGGCTGCTCCTCATAAGGCTTTTCCAGCGCTGCAAGCAGCCGCTCGAAAAAGGAGAAGTCACCGTAATTGGCAGCCGAAATCGCCTCCTGAATGCGGTGGTTGCGCGGAATGATCGCCGGATTGACGGCACGCATTTTTTCCGCGCGGCCGCCATCCGCCCCGTTCTCCCGCGCCAGCCGCTCACGCCAAGAAGACAGCCATTCCGCTGCCTTGGAAAGATCGGCGAACTGGGCAAGGAAGCGTTCGTCCGCTCCTTCTGCGGCATCCGCCAAACCACGGAAAACAAGGGTAAAATCAGCCTCCTCTTGCTGCATCACCGAAAGCAGGTTCTGGACCAGTTCACCGTCACCATCCGCGTCGGTGACAAGCCCTATCTTGGCGCGGAAAACCTTGATCCATTCCGCCTGAAACCGCTCTCCGAATTCCTTCAATACGGCGTTCGCCACATCCACCGCCTTGTCCTGATCCTCGTCGATCACCGGCAGCAGGCATTCCGCCAGCCTTGCGATGTTCCACTGGCCGATGCCGGGCTGGTTGCGATAGGCGTAACGGCCGCCATGGTCGATCGAGGAAAACACCTTCATCTGGTGATATTCGTCGAGAAAGGCGCAAGGGCCGAAGTCGATCGTCTCGCCCGAAATCGTCATGTTGTCGGTATTCATCACCCCGTGGACAAAACCGACGCCCAGCCAGCGGGCAATCAGTTCCGCTTGGCGGAAAGCCACGGCCTTCAGCAGCGCCGCATAGCGGTTTTCGTCCGTTTTCAGATCGGGATAATGCCGGTCGATCACATAATCAGCCAGCGCCCTTATGCCGTCGGTGTCGCCGCGCGCCGCAAAGAACTGGAAGGTGCCGACCCTGACATGACTTGCCGCCACGCGCACGAAAACCGCGCCCTGCTCCACCGTCTCGCGGAAAACCTGCTCTCCGGTCGCAACCGCCGCCAGCGCCCGCGTGGCCGGAATGCCGAGTGAAAACATCGCCTCCGAGACGATATATTCCCGCAAAACCGGCCCAAGCGCCGCACGCCCGTCACCGCGCCGCGAGAACGGCGTCGGCCCGGCTCCCTTCAGCTGGATATCACGACGAATGCCCTTGTCGTCGATTACCTCGCCGAGCAGGATCGCGCGACCGTCGCCGAGCTGCGGCACGAAATTACCGAACTGGTGGCCGGCATAGGCCATGGCGAGCGGCATGGCGCCCTGCGGCACGACATTGCCGGCAAGCGTCGCGGCCAAGCGGTCGGGATCGGAAGGATCTAGTTCGATACCCAGTTCCTTCGCCAGCGCCTCGTTGAATTTGATAAGCTTCGGCCCATCGACCGGCTCAGGATAGACGGAAGCATAAAACCTGTCCGGCAGGCGGGCATAGGAATTGTCGAAGTGGAACACTTGTGTCTCCTGCAGGCTCGTGGAGCCGTTTTGCCCAATATGGGAAATCGCAGCCGGTGAACAAGCGGAAAGGCCGTCCCCCTCAATCGTAGCAGGATCACGCAGTCCAACTATCTTATTGAGACCCCTTTCCTTTTTAGGATCGGCTCATAATTACAGTTTTGTGATCGGCGCAGGACGCGCCTAAAAATATGGAGACTGGGGCTATGGGTTTGTCACTTCTGATCAGCATCCTGATCACCTTCCTCGTGATCGTGCTGGTGCTTTATCTCGTCAACATGCTGCCGCTTGATGCGAAGGTCCGCCAGATCGTGCGGGTCATCGTCATCATCATCGGCATCATCTCGCTTTTGAAATATCTGGCCGTGTTCTGACCCTCACCCTCAAAACCATTTGCCCGGACGGATCCCAAGAGGATCCGCCCGGGCAACGGCGGCTTTCGCCCTGGGAGCCCCAAAATTTCAGAGTTCACGAGTTCATCGATTTCAAATGGCTGACGACTTCCGCCTGATGCCTGTCGTCCAACACTTCCACCCGATCGTGCCAAAAGCGTGACGCCTCTGCGGGTTCATCATCCCATTTGCGGGTGCTGACGAAATTGTCGTCCATCTTGGCAAGCCGCGTTCCGCCGAGCCGTCGATATTCCTGGGCGAGTTCCAGTGCCTGCGTCTTTTGTCCATCGACATGGGTCATACCGGTTTCCTTTCCTGTCTCCAGGTTAGAACAGAACGGACGCCTTGGTGTTCCCGTATTCGCGAACAGAAAATCCGCCTAATTGGTCAGCCGGTTCACCGGTTTGATCGCGTTTTCCGCAATCGCCTTGAACGAAGCCACAAGCGCTTCCATCGTGTTCGGTTCATAATAGTTAGCAGGCGTCGAAGCGCAGTATTTCAGCAGGTCCTGCCCCTTCGGCGGCGCCATGAAAGCGACGGTGTAGACCTTTAACCCCGCCGTCTTGGCATTGTCGCAGCCGGTGCGCACATTCTGGTCCAGCTTCTGGCTCCAGTCGGTGCTATTGCCGGTCATCTCGCCATCGGTCATCAGGATCATGATACGATCCGATGTCTTGTTGCCCTTCTTGGCCTGCTCGACGCTTTCGGTGTCGGTTCCGTAAATATTGCTCTTGATGTTGTTGGTAGCAGTGGTCACGGAGGTTGTCGCATCCGTTCCGCCAACCGGATTGAGCGTCATGGCGTTGACATAGTTCCTCGCCGCCGTCGTTCCCCAGGCAACCGCCGACTGGCCCTTGATGCCGTTGGTATAGGAAATCGTGCCGGTACGGACGAATTTGGTCTTGGGGTCTGATTTGTCGAGCGCATCGAACAACGTCGCTGCCGCCTGTTTCAAAGCCTCGATCTTGGTCACGTAAACGGTCTGCTGGCCGATGCAGATGCCGAGCAGGTTGATGACACATGTCGTGCCCTTCACGGTCGTGGTGTTTTCCCCCATCGAGGCCGATTCATCGAGCAGGATTTCCATCGATATGCCATTGCTCGCCGCCGCACCGTCAGCCCCCGTGCCGCTTCCGGTGCCCGATATGGTCTTGCTGGAAGAATTCACCGGATAGGTTTTTCCGGCGAAAAAGCTGGTAAACGGGGTGAGCTGGATATTGGCGGAAGACGTAACGGCAACCGCATAGCTTTTGGCACCGGTCCCTGCATCCGTCGTGGTGTTGATCGTCACCGTCGTCGCGTTCTTGATCGCCGTCGTGTCGGTACTGCTCATATAATTGGCTAGCTGGCCTGCCAGAAAATCCTTGCCGAGCTTCTGGCCGGCAGTCGCATCGGAACCGTTCGCCATGGCACCGGAAACGGCAAGTGCGGCAGCATCCGTCGCCTCCTGCAACTGGCGCTTGGAAACCATCAGATTGGCTGTGTCGATCGCCAGTCCTGCGCCGCCGAGCAGCATGGGCAGGATGAGCGCCGTCATCATCCCGAAATTGCCGCTCCGGTTGGAAACAATGCTGCGATGAGGCGCGTCGAATATTAGCATGACGACATTTAACGCGAGGCCGCGCCAATTGTGTCGCTCAATATTCAAACTTGCTTAATTAATGGAAATTGCTGCCGATCGCGCTGTTTAAGATTGGGAAGATTACCGCGGCTCAAGTGAGTTCAAGTCACATAGGGGGCAAGTTCAAGCAGCTGCTTTTCATCCCTCACGCCGATCCGATAAAGATAGATGATGTTGGCAGCCAGCTGGCGCGGATCCCCCTCCACCGGCCAGCCTTCGAACCGTAGTTGGCTATAGATACGGCGGATCATCAGCAGGCCTTCCGCACCAATGACCTCTTCGCCCGCCATGGCCGCCCTTTCCTGAAACCACGCCGAAGCTGCGCACCTGCCGCTTTGCGATTTCCAAGTCTCACACAGCTTGATCGAAACATCCCCGTCTCGCGCCGATGCATATCCAGGCGCGATGCACCGATGATCCGGCAGCTATGCCGAATATCATTAACTATACTTCATGAGGATTTGAAGATGTCACGACGATGTCGGGCGCAACAATCATATACGGCGTGGCGCTTTTCCGTGCCACGCCGCCAGCTATTCTGTTTCGAGCAAAACTAATCTATCCGCGCGACGGCAAGGCTCTAACCTTGCGCCGCCACGATCGCGTCGGCCATGATCTCGACACCGCGATCGATTTCGGCATCGGATACCGTCAGCGCCGGAGCGATGCGGAAGACGCCGCCCATGCCGGGCAGCTTGACGATGTTCATCGACAGGCCGCGAAGCATCGCCTCTTCCATGATCTTCGCACCGAGTTCGAAACCGGGCGACTTGGTGTGCCGGTCGGTGACGACTTCCAGCCCCAGAAGAAGCCCGCGGCCACGCACGTCGCCGACGCATTCGAAACGCTGCTGCAAGGACAACAGCCCGTCCTTGAGGCGCTTGCCCCGCGTTATCGCCTGTTCCACGAGATTGTCGCGCGCCATCACATCCAGCACCGTGACGCCAACCGCCGCCGGCAGCGGGTCGGACACGTGGGTCGTATAGAACAAAAAGCCTTTCTGATAAGCCTTCTCTTCCACCGCTGCACTGGTCATAACGGCTGCAAGCGGCAGGCCGGCGCCGAGTGTCTTCGACAGCGTCATGATATCGGGCGTGACGCCATCGCGCTGGAAGGCGAACATGTTGCCGGTGCGGCCGATGCCGGTCTGGGCTTCGTCGAGGATGAGCAGCATGCCGCGCTCCTCGCATTTCTTCTTCAGCGCCGCGAGATAGCCGAGCGGCAGTTCCAAAATGCCACCGGAAGACAGGATCGGTTCGGCGATGAAGGCGGCCAGATTACCGGTCGACTGGTTGTCGATCAGGTGGAAGGCGTCGTCGAGTTCGGCCTGCCAGTCGTTCGATCCGTCCGGGTTCTTGAAGCGCGGACGATAGGCATTCGGTGCCGGGATGACGAAGGAGCCGGCGGAGACCGGACCATAGCCCTTGCGGCCGGCGCTATAGGTGGCGGAAGCGGCAGCCCCGGTCATACCGTGCCAGCTTTGGGCGAAGGCGACGATTTCATGCCCGCCGGTGACGAGCTTTGCCATGCGGATCGCCGCTTCGTTGGATTCGGCGCCGGTCGTCAGAAGCTGAACGCGGTCGAGACCGGGGGCAAGTGCCGCAAGCCTTGCCGCCAGTTCCACCACCGGACGCGACAGCATGCCGGAAAACAGATGCGCGACGGACGCCATCTGCCGGTCTACGGTCGCCACGATATCCGGGTGGGTATGACCGAGCACGGCGCTCATCTGGCCGGAGGTGAAATCCAGAATGGCGCGGCCATCGGCGTCATAGACGTAACTTCCTTCGGCCCGTTCGATGATGACATGCTCAAAGGCCGGCCCGTAGCGGGTCAGGTGCTTGTCGGCATCGGCCCAAAATGCGGGATCGTCGTTGAGCGACGTTACGGTTTTGGCAGCGTTATCCATGGCAATTCCCCTTGGTGATTGATTGACCAGAAAGGTAACAAGCCGCTGGTGCCTCAGTCCAATTGATAGTATTTCAATCCGATATCCATTTTCTTGACATCGCCATGCTCGATCTCGCTCTCTTGAAAAACTTCGTCGTGGTGGCCCGAACGGGTTCGATCAGCCTTGCCTCCACCCAGGTCGGGCGGACGCAATCGGCGCTTAGCATGCAGATGCAGCGGCTGGAAGAACAGGTCGGCCAACCGCTTCTGCAGCGCACCGGTGCCGGCATGCGGCTGACTTCGGCAGGCGAGAGACTGCTTCCCCATGCGGAGCAGCTGATCGCCCGGCACGACGAAATTCTGGCCGATATGGGTGGTATTGCCCTCAAAGGGACGGTCAGTCTCGGTTGTCCCGAGGATTATTCGATCGCCTTTCTGCCGGAGCTGCTGAAAAACTTCTGCGCTGCCAATCCACAGGTGGAGTTGCGCCTCACCTGCGCCCCGACGATCGGGCTTCGGCCACTCCTCCAGCGGCGGCAGATCGATATGGCGCTGGTGTCGCTGCCCGATGCCGAGGATGCAACGGTGATCCGCCGGGAACGCTTCGTCTGGGTGGCGGACCGGCCGAATACACCGGTGCTTTCCAACGAGATCCTGCCGCTGGCGCTGTCTGCGCCGACCACGCTCGACTACCGCGCCGCCTGCGATGCGATGGAGGCGGTCAACCGCCGGTACCGGGTAGCGTTCGCCAGCGACAGCCTTGCCGGACTGATCGCGATCACCCGCGCAGGCCATGCGATCAGCGTATTGACCAGCACTGCGGTGCCGCCGGATCTTCACATCATCGAGAACGGGTTGCCGAAACTGCCGACGATCGGCATCGCACTGGAATTTTCCGAAAACCGCCCGTCTTCAGCCGCAACAATGCTGGGCGACCATATCCGCCGGCATCTGCCTTCCCTCAAGGAGCCGGCGGTCGCGCGCGGTCTCTAATCACCCCAACCGAATATCGGGATCGAGGCTGATCTGGTTGCGACCGCGCATCTTGGCCGCATAAAGCGCCAGATCGGCACGGCGATAGATCTCATCCGCCTTCGCACCCCGTTCGGCACTGGAGATGCCTGCCGAAAATGTGTAGCGGAAGCTCGTCTGATCCGGCAGCGGACGCGACAGCCTGACTGCCTCAAGCATGCGCCCGACGATCGTCTCGGCAGCCCCAGCCTGCGTATTGGGCAGGATGAGAACGAATTCTTCGCCGCCGACGCGGCCGAGAACATCGGTCTTGCGCACATGGCCCTGCAGGGTGGCGGCAAAATCGCGCAACACCGCATCGCCCACCGAATGGCCGAAGCGGTCGTTGATATATTTGAAATTGTCGATGTCGAGCACCGCGACACAACCGACGGGGCCGCGCTCGCCCTCGCTTGCACTCGTTGGAGTTGCGAGCATGTCTGCAAGCTTGGCCATGACAAACCGGCGGCTGGGGATGCCGGTCAGTTCGTCGGTATGGGAGGCCTTGATCGCATCGTCGCGATCCTGCCGCAGCGCTCTCTCGTCGGGACGGATCGAGGTGATGTCGCTTGCCACGCAGAGCATCCAGCCGTTTTCCTGCGTGGTCTCGGTCATCCATAACCAACGGCCATCGTGAAGGTCTGTCTCGAAGGCCCGAAAACCGGCCTTGCCACGCCGCGATATGGTGGAAGAAAGCCAGGCTTCGAAATCCTCGGTCTTGACGACGGTGCCGCGTTTCGCATGAAAATTGCGACGCATGAGGTCTGGCCAGAGCGGGTGCTCACCTTCTTCGATGAACCATGCCGCGCGAAAGGCGCGGTTGGCATAACGCAGCCGGTCCTTGTCGTCATAAACTGCCACGCAAGCGCCTGCGGCTTCCATCAGCCGGGCGGCCTGCACCATCGTTTCGTTATCGTCCAAGGCCTTCATGCCCTCAGGGTTGGTCAGGTCCATCCAGCTAAACATGACCGGTGAAAGATCGGTTAGAGGAATTGCGCAAAGACGAAGGAAGCCGACCGCGACCCGGCTTCGCCATCAACAATCCCGACTTTCACACAGGTTGCTATAGCAAGATTTCGCCTTTTCGGGGTCTTCTAAAAGCCGGCAGGGTGCAATTGCAATCCATCACGGCTGAAATCTGCAAAGGCGTCATGCCAGCCATCAGGCAAACCTTCAGGCGGCTGCCCGGATGATTTCGCGAGCCGGGCCGAACTCCTTTTTCGAAGCGGACTGGAAGGCGATGAAATCGGCCGCTTCCAGTGGCTTGGAGAATAGCCATCCCTGGCCGTAATTCACGCCATGATCGCGCAGATATGTCGCCTGTTCCTCGGTTTCGATGCCCTCGCCAACGGATAGCAGGCCGAGTTCCTTTGCCATGGCAATGATGTGCCCGGTCACGGAACTGGTCGCCGTGCCTTTGCCGATCGTATCGATGAAGGACTTGTCGATCTTCAAAGCATCCATCGGCAGGCCCTGCAGATATTGCAGGCTGGAATAACCAGTGCCGAAATCGTCGATGGCAACCGAATAACCCCGATCACGGGCGCGGGTAAGCGTTCTTCTGGCGGAATCGACGTCGATGAAGCCACGCTCTGTCGCCTCCAGCAGGATCTGCTGGTTGCGGATGCCGCTCGATGGCAGCTTTTCGCCAAGCATGTCCAGGAACCGGCCGGTCTTGATGTCGTCGGCGCAGAGATTGATCGCAACATGCAGGCCGCGATCCTTGTTGAGCAGCGGTCCGAGATCGCGGATAACCGCATCCATCACCTGGTCGGTAATCTGCTTGATAATGCCGGTTTCTTCCGCCAGCGGAATGAAGAGATCGGGGCGGACCAGCGAACCATCAGGCCGCTTCCATCGCACCAGCGCTTCCGCACCGACGCAGATATTGGTCTTCAACTCGATGATCGGCTGGTAGTGGACGACGAATTCGCGGTTCTGGACCGCCATTTCCAGCTCGCCACGGGGCGAAAGCCGGCGTTTGGACATGAAGATGACGATGCCGACAATGAAAGTGGAGATGAACAGCCCGACCGGCAGCAACAGCAGCAATTCCGCCATCAGCCCATTGTGAACTACGCTTACAGAGTGGGATACGACGGCATTGACCCCATCGGCGCTGACGCGGGCGAACATCATCTCACCATCGATGCCGCGCGCCTCGCCGGTCAGGTGACGTCTGGCAAAGTCGATGTCGACTTCGTTGCGCATACTCGCCAGATGCCCTTCTCCTGCGAAAAGGGCCAGCGACGTTTCGGGCATCATGCCGATCGAGGTAAAGCGCCCTGGCGGCACCAGAACCATATGGCTGCCGAGCCGCAACGCGGTCATCCGCTTGGCGATGCCGTCCGCGGGGCGTACGCCGAACGTGACATCAAGCCCTTCCGACGTACGATAATCGGCCTGCGGCTGGTGGATAACCCTCGTCACCCTGCCCCAGGTTGTGCATTTGACGACCCCGTTTTCCAGGTAGTTGATCTCGCTTGCCGCATCGTTGTTCAGCGTCATGATGCGCATGACCGAGACATGGGTCGGCGCGCAACGCTCAAGCGTGGAAGTTTCCATTTCCGACAGCACACGCTGGGCTTCGCCATAGGTCAGCTGTGCCCGTTCGATAGCCCGGTGACCGACGTCCTCCAGAGCGTCCAGTTCCTTGCCAATGGCGATCTGCCATGATGCATAGGCCATGAGCGCAAGCGGCGCGATGGCGCCTGCTATGGCCAGCAACCCACCCAGGGCGATTACCCGCGCTCTTCTCCTTGGCATGCCTTATCCCTATATCGCCCGAAAAAAGCTGGTGAGCCTTCACCATCGGGCCAAGGGCTTACTATTTTTCTAATCAGCTCCCCCCTATTCAACCTCTATGAGAAATTTCCCAGGCAACGCCGACAATCGGTCCGAGTAGCCAGCGGTGCGCCGGGGCATCCTTGTCAGTTGGCCATGGTCGAGCGATGCGCCCAGCCGGTCATGCGGCGCTCGAGAAAGGCCATCAGCGAATACATGGCGATGCCTTCTACGGCGAGTGCCAAGAGGCCGGCAAAGACCAGAGGCACGTTGAACTGGCTTTGCGCCGAGGCCATCATGTTGCCGAGGCCATAGTTGGAGGCGACCGTCTCGCTCAGGACCGAGCCGACGAAGGCGAGCGTGATGGCGATCTTCAACGAGCCGAAGAAATAGGGCATCGAGCGCGGAATGCCGACCTTGAGCATGATGTCGAGCTTCTTTGCCCCCAATGCCCGCAATACGTCTTCCGTCTCCGGCTCGATGGTGGCGAGGCCAGTGGCGACATTCACCACGATCGGGAAGAAGGAGATGAGGAAGGCGGTGATGACGGCCGGGATGGTGCCGATGCCGAACCAGATGACGAGGATCGGCACGACGGCGACCTTGGGGATGGCATTAAAGCCGATCATGATCGGATAAAGACCGGCATAGATCGTCTTCGACCAGCCGATAAAAAGGCCGATCGCCAGACCGCCGATGACGGCCAAACCGAAACCGAGCGTGGTGGTGAACAGCGTCTGGGCCGAGTTTTTCAGAAGCGGCGACCAGTATTGAACGACTGCCTGAAAAATACGGCTCGGGGCCGGCAGGATCGTTACCGGCGTGCCGAGACCGCGCACCAAGAGTTCCCAGAAGAGAAACAGGCCCAAGGTAAAGAGCCATGGTGCGGCCTTAACCCAGTTTATGCGGGCGGGCTGTTTTGCAATTGCGGGCGTTGCGGCAGTGTTTTCCGTTGTCGTGGTCATACGGTTGCCCTCGCCTGCGCAATCTCGCCGTGGAGCTGGTGCACGAGGTCGTTGAACCTCGTTTCATACATGATCTCAAGATCGCGCGGCCGCTCGAAGGGCACGCGATGCTCTTTGAGGATGCGGCCCGGCCGCGCGCTCATGACAAAAATCTTGTCGGCCAGAAAGGCCGCTTCGCGCAGGTCATGGGTGACGAGCACGATGGTGACGCCCTGCGCCGCGTGAAGGTCGCGGATGACGCACCACAGCTCCTCCCGGGTAAAGGCATCGAGCGCGCCAAAAGGTTCGTCGAGCATCAAGAGTTCCGGCTCGTGGATGAGGGCGCGGCACAGATTGGCGCGCTGCTGCATGCCGCCGGAAAGCTGCCAGGGAAATTTTGCGCCAAAGCCCTTGAGGCCAACGAGTTCAAGCAGATGCTCGGCTTTCTCGATATATTCCTTTTTGTTGGCGCGCAGGCGATGGCGGTGTCTTTCGACGATTTCGAGCGGCAGGAGAATGTTTTCCAGCGTTGTGCGCCAGGGCAGCATGGTCGGGTTCTGGAAAGCCATGCCGACGATCGAGACGGGCTGGGTGACATGTTGGCCGGCGACGATGACGGTGCCGACCTGCGGGATATGCAGGCCGGTGACGAGCTTCATCAGCGTGGACTTGCCGCAGCCGGACGGCCCGACAACAGCGGCGAAGTCGCCCTTGTCGACGCGCATGGTGAGGCCGGAGACCGCAAGCGTGCCTTCCGCGCCGCCATAGCGCATGTCGACGTCATCGATGGATACGAGGTGTGCCAATCAGTATTTCCTTGATCGAACAATCTTGTCGCGAAAACCCCTCCCGCCTGCCGGCCACCTTCCCCACAAGGGGGAGGGTTTGGAACGCCGCACCACAGCTGGCCTAATCTGGCGCAGAGCGTGCGGCCGGGTTAAGCCCCTCCCCCTTGTGGGGAGGGGTTTGGGGCGGGGTCTTTCTTTCCCTTCGTTTCTTTACGGCAGCATACGCTCCGTCTTTTCCGGCAAGAAGCTGGCGTCGAAGACCTGTTCCGCCTTGATCGCGCCCTTCAGCCCCATGGAGATCTTCAGCGTTTCGATGGACGCCGAAAGCCTTGCCATGTCGACGCCGCCGATGCCGTTTTCGATCACGTAGGGCGTCTTGATGTTCATGGCATTTGCCATGGTCAGCCGCTCAAGCTCGATATCCGGGTTGAGCGTTTCGTTGCGCTTCAACACGGCATCGACGCCTTCCTTCGGATTGGCGACGGCAGCGGCAAAGCCCTTGGCCAGCGCCTTCATGAAACCCTTCACCGCTTCCGGATTTTCCTTGGCGAAATCGGTATTTACCAGCACCGAGTTGCCGTAGAGATTCAAGCCGTGTTCGGCCATCAGGATGGTTGCGATATCGTCATCGGCAATGCCTTGAGCCTTCAGGTTGAGGATGACCGAGAAGGCGAAACCGAAGACGGCGTCAACATCACCCTTGGCGAGCATCGGCTCACGAACCGGGAAGCCGATGGATTCGATGGTGATCTTGCTGTCGTCGATTTTTGCCACCTGCTTGAAGGCCTTCCACTGGGCGAAAGCGCCATCCGGCGGCGGCGCGCCGAGCTTCTTGCCTTCGAGCGACTTCGGATCACCGGTAACGCCGAGCGACTTGCGACCGACGACCGCAAAGGTCGGGCGCTCATAGATCATCATCGCCGCCTTGACCTTCTGCGACGGGTCTTCATCCAAGAACTTGATCAGCGAGTTGATGTCGCCAAAGCCCATCTGGTAGGTGCCGGTCGCGACACGCGGAATGGCTTCCACCGAACCGTTGCCGGTGTCGATCGTGACGTTCAGCCCCTCTTCCTTGAAATAACCCTTGTCCACGGCGAGCAGAAAGCCGGCCGCAGGGCCTTCGAATTTCCAGTCGAGCGTGAATTTGATCGAGGTTTCGGCAAAAGCCGGGGCCGAGAACCCGGCGGTGAGCGCCACCGTGGCAAGAGCGGCAAGTTTGGTGAGATATCGACGCGTCAGCATTATGTTCCCCTGCTGGTTGTTATTGCCCCATAAAAAACGACAAATCGACAACCGCGCAAGTGGGAATTGCACATTTAATCATCAATATTTCGAGTGCTTATTTTCAAATCACAAGTTTGACGGCATCACCATCATAACAAGCCACATTCAGGCTGGCCGCGCGATCCCGCAGCCCGGAGCAGGCACGGGGGGCAGGAACAGGTTAACCGTGACGGAAAAGAAGATGAGACCGGCCTAAAACACGATTGCCGATCCCGATGGCTGGCCTATCTTCTCCGACTGGAGGACGAAGCATGCGCATAAAGCTATTTCTTGCCTGCGTGGCGGTGTTGACCGTCGCATGGCTCACAGGTCTTTTTGCATTGGTATGGTCGCTGATCTGAACCGGGATGCCCTATCCGCGACGGCTCTTCTCAGCCACCGACAAGGCGATGACGGCACCGAAATAGCCGACCTGCATGAGGGCGAGAGACGCGGCACCAATGCCCATGGCCCACCAGAAACCATCACCCGAAATCAGACTGGCGCAAGTAACAACGGCCGACATGGCCAGCATTTTCAGAAAACCACAGGGCAGCCGAAGATGGCGAAAAAGGTTTTCCATGCGCCCCCCAATATTTAACCACGGATTAACTTATATCAACTTGCCGACACGTCATACCCCATATGAGTGATATTGATTCGAATTTCCGAATACTCTCATCACGGCTATTCTGCGTAGAAAACACGGCATTCCAGACCTGAAAACCATCGAGATGACGGCTTGTTGACCTGCAAACGGCTCGCCCCGTGCTAAAGCGTCACCTCATAGACATCCGGGTTTAGGAGCCACCATGCCGGACAGAAAGGGATCATCCTTGCGCCATCTCACCCGGGCTACCATGCTGCGGATGCTTGTGGCGGCCAGCCTTCTACCCATTCTCATGGAGCCCGTTATGTCGGAAACGAAGGAAAATCGACTTATCGATGCCGCCCGGACCGGAGACAATCCGGCGATTGCCGCACTCATCCGGGACGGCGCGGCAATCGACCCGCGCGACGCGCAGCGCCGGACCCCGCTTCTTATCGCCACCCATGCCAACAATATCGAAGCCGCGCGGCTGCTGATCGAAGCGGGCGCGGATGTGAATGCCAAGGATGCCATTCAGGACAGCCCCTATCTCTATGCCGGTGCGAGAGGACATATCGAGATCCTGCGGTTGACGCTCGCCCACGGCGCGGATTTGAAAAGTACCAACCGCTATGGCGGCACGGCGCTGATCCCGGCGTCCGAGCGCGGCCATATCGAGACCGTCGATACATTGATCAAGGCCGGCATCGACGTGAACCACATCAACAATCTCGGCTGGACCGCGCTGATCGAGGCGATCATCCTCTCTGACGGCGGAAAGCGCCATCAGGCGATCGTCAGACTGCTCATCGATGGCGGCGCAAGGATCGACATCGCCGACAAGGATGGCGTGACGCCGCTCAAGCATGCGAAGGCGCGCGGATATGTGGAGATCGTCGAGATGCTGGAAGGGGTTGGACGGTAGCACCGGACGGAGCGCCCCAATCGGCAAGCATCAGCATGCGGACCGGCATGCACGAAGAGACTATTGCCCTTCGATCAGCTGTGAAACCGTGACAAATTCAAACCCGCGTGCACGCAAACCATCGATGATCTTCGGCAGGGCTTCCCGCGACAAGCGCCGACTGCCATACATGACATGCATCAAGACGATCGACCCATTCCGGGCATTTTCGATGACATGCTCGGCAATGAGGTCGGCGTTCGCCGCGGCTTCAGGAAAGGATTCCGGCTCAACATCCCACATGATCGTCTTGCGATCGTTTCTCGACAGATACCAGGGCAAGGTGACGAGCTTCTTGCCGTAAGGCGGGCGAAAATAGATCTCCCCCTGATATCCAGCGGCCCGTATCGCGGCGTCCGTGCGCTCTATCTCCGAAGCGACCGTCTGCGGTCCAGCCAGCGTCATGTCGGGATGGGAATAGGTGTGATTGCCCACTTGATGCCCGGCTTCGATGATCGCGCGAATGCCGGCCGGGTTTTCTTCGATCTCCCTACCGATCAGGAAGAAGGTGGCAGTGACATCCCGCTCCTTGAGCAGGGCAAGTACCTCCGGCGTGAAGCGAACCGATGGGCCATCATCGAATGTGAGAGCGATAACAGGTCGTTCGGTCTCCACCCGCGCAAAGATGTCGCCAAACATCTGTGTCGTTCGCGATTTGCTGAACAGGAAAGCGGCGAACAGAGCCATGAGAACGGCAAGGATAATGGCGCTGGAAATAACAACTCGACTTCTGGCCAAATGACATCTCCACACGCCGCAACCATAACGTTCATTGGGTGGCTTCTTGTCGCAAATGTGGCGGAGAAAAAGGTTAGAGGCAGCTAATGCGACATCGGTCAATTCGCACGCATCGTCGCCGAATGCCCACCCGCCCTGTGCCTCCTCACCATATGGGACACGTCTCACATTTCGCAAAAAAACGTCCCGCCGATGGAGTGCTGCAGGATGCGAGCTGTCTTTTCGATTGGACTTATCCGCCCCGGTCTGTCACAAGCGCGGCCGGGCGCGACTGCCGTTAACTTTAGAACGGGGTCGGGCGATAGATTGACGTCACGTCGTTGCCGCGAGATCACGCTGGCCGTCCGCTAAACTCCCGAACTTTTACTATCCCCTGCCCTCGACGACCTTGATCAGGTCTTCGCGCACCGAGCCGATATGGGTGGCGAGCAGCTTGCCGGCCTTTTCGAACTTGCGGGCGCGGATCAGGCCGATCAGTTCGGCGTGCTCGAACATCGCCTTTTCCATTGCCGGTTCGTTTGACAGTTGCAGGCGGGTGTAGCGATCGCTGGTCTGTAAGAGCGAGGCAACGATCTGCCGGCTTCTTGGCATGTCGGCGCGGTGATACATGGCCATGTGCAGGTCGGCATTCAGCCGGCCGTAATCATCCCGCTCGCCCGAGGCGATCGCCTTGACGTAATTCGCCTGATGCTCGTCGAGGTCGGCCAGATCCTTTTCGTTCAGCGCCGGAGCGGAGGCGAAAAGCAGCCGCGGCTCCAGCATGACACGCAGGTCGAATACGTCGTCGATTTCGGCTCGCGACAGTTCCGAGACGATCGCGCCCTTCTGCGGCAGGATTTTCACCAGCCCTTCCGCCTCCAGCTGGAACAGCACCTCTCGCACCGGGATGCGGCTGACGCCATAGGCTTCCGCCAATGCATCCTGCCTGAGTTGCGTGCCGCCGGCATAATGTCCCGACAGGATCGCCTGGCGGATTTCGGTGATGAGGGCGCCCGAAAGCGTCTTGTGTTTCAGTTTTAAGGCCATGCCACCCCGCTACACCAAATTGACGGAAAAGCCAGTTGACTCTCGAAATGTATAAAATCTACATTATACCCAATAAAAGGGAACAGAAATTATGACGACTGCCTTGACGGAGAACGGGCTGCCGCCCGGTTCGCCTCCCCTTGCCGCACGCGCCCTCATCGGACTTTCGGAGGGCGTGCTCGCCGTGGAAAAGCTCCTCGTCGGCCTTTTCATGGCGCTGGTACTTTTTCTCATCCTGCTCAATGTCGCCACCCGTTATGGCGGCATGCCGCTTTACTGGGTGGATGAGGCGGCGGTTTACGCCATGGTCTGGCTCACCTTCATTGGCGGTTCGGCGCTGACCCGCCTGCGGCTCGATTTTGCCGTGACGCTGATCAGCGACAAGCTGCAGAAGAAGAATGCCGAACGGATGCAGGCCTTCGCGACCTTTCTGGCCATGCTGTTTTCCATCGGGCTCGGCGTGATGTGCTGGAACTGGATGGACCCGATCGGCATCGCGGCCGCAGGTTTCGACGCGAAGGAATACGCCGGCGAGAGCTTCAACTTCCTCTATACCGAATACACCCAGACACTGAACTGGCCTGTCTGGGCGATCAGCCTCGTTGTACCGCTTTTCGCCGTCACCATGACGATCCATACCGCCGCCAACCTTGTGGAAGAACTCGGGTTTTCTCCGAAGCGCGTGCGCCATGCATTTGCCAATGCAGAAGGGGTCAACTGATGGTCACGACCGCTTTCTTCACCTTCTTCATGCTGGTCGGTGTACCGATCGGCCTGTGCCTCTGCATGGCGGCCGCCGTCTATATCTGGGCGACCGGCAACACGCTTCTCTTCGCCAGCTTTCCGGTTCAGCTTTTCGGCGGGGTCGACAATTACGGCCTGATTTCCATTCCGCTCTTCGTGCTGATCGGCGAAGTGATGAACGGCGGCGGCATTACCCGCCGCATCATCAACATGACGATGGCCTTTATCGGTTCGATGAAGGGCGGCCTCGCCTATGTGAACCTGATCGCCAACATGTTCGTCTCCTCGATCCTCGGCTCTGCCACCGCACAGGTCGCCATCATGGCGCAGATGATGGTGCCGGAGATGGAAAAGAAGGGCTATGACAAGACGTTTGCGGCCGGCCTTACCGCCTATGCCGGCATGCTCGGGCCGATCATTCCGCCATCGATCATGTTCGTCGTCTATTCGGTTCTGGCACAGGTGCCGGTAAGCGACATGCTGACTGCCGGCATGCTGCCCGGCATTCTTCTGACCGCGATCTTCTGCATCGTCATCGCCGGCATGGGCTGGTTCGTTTATGACTATCCGCGCGGCGACGTGATGACGCTGAAACAGCGGGTCAAGATCGTGCTCGGCGCGCTGCCGACACTGTCGATCCCGATCATCATCGTCGGCTCGATCATGGCGGGCATTGCCAATGCGACGGAAGCAGCCGCCGTCGGCGTGGTCGCGGCAGTTCTCGTCGGGCGCTACTGGATCGGCGACCTGAAATTCTCCGACCTGCCGATGATGCTTCTGAAGGCCGGCGTCTATTCCGCCGTCGTGCTTCTCCTGGTCGCGGCCGCCGCCGTGTTCTCCTGGGTTCTGGTCTACGGCATGGTGCCGCAGAATGTCGCCGCCTGGGTGCAGACGATCGCATCCGACCCGATCACCTTCATGCTGCTGGTCAACGTCATCCTGCTCGTCATCGGCACTGTCATCGACGGCGCGCCGGGGCTGATCATGACGGTGCCGATCCTGCTTCCGATAGCAACCGAGGTTTATGGCATCGACCCGATCCATTTCGGCGTCGTCGTTACCGTCAACCTAGTGCTCGGCTTCCTGTCGCCGCCCGTCGGGTTGTGCTTCTTCGTCGCCTCGGCGGTGACGGGGGCGAAACCGGGCAAGATGTTCATCGTCACCCTGCCCTTCTTCTTCGCCTCCTGCGCACTGCTCGTACTGCTGTCGATCTTCCCGTCGATCTCGACCTTCTTCGTCAGATAACTGCCCCTAAAACCATAAAACTCCAGAGGATTAGAGCATGACCATTACCCGCAGATCATTCCTCCGCAACTCGACGATGGCGGCAGCCGGCACCCTTGCCGCCAGCACGCTCTCGATGCCGAATGTGCTCAGGGCACAGGAGGCCAAAACCTTCCGCCTCGGCATCACCACGCCGCCCGGCCACCCGTGGAACAATGCCGCGCTGAAAGTCGGCGAAATGCTGAAGGCCGAGACCAAAGGCCGTCTCGACCTCGCCGTCTTCCCGGCCAACCAGCTCGGCACCGAAGCGGTGATGATGCAGCAGATGCAGGCCGGTTCGCTCGATTTCGGCTGGATCATGACCGCCGAACTCGGTTCGCGCATTCCCTCGATCGCGGCGATCAACGCGCCTTACGTCGTCGATTCCACCGCCAAGGTGGCCAAGCTCGTGCGCGATCCGCTGGCGATGAAGATGCTCGACGTGCTGCCGAAGGAAACCGGCACGCTGGGTCTCGCCTGGGGCATCACCACGATGCGCGTCGTCTTCACCGCCAAGGAGATCGGCGGGCTCAGCGACCTGAACGGCATGAAGCTCAGGATCAACACGACGCCGGCATATCGTGATTTCTACCAGCTGCTCGGCACCGCCCCGACCCCGATCCCAACGCCGCAGGTGTTCGATGCGATGTCGAACGGCCAGGTGGACGGGCTCGAGGCCGATCTCGACTTCTCGTGGAACCAGCGGTTCGACAAGGTTTCGAAGACGATGCTGAAGATGAACGCGATCTTCATGCCCTGCGTCGCACTCGCTTCCGGCCGCGTCTGGAAGGATGTCTCCGCTTCCGACCGCGAACTGATCACCAAACTGACCAAGGAAGCGCTCGACGCCCAGATCGACGCGACCGTTGCCAACGAAGCAAAACTGCTCGACGAGTTTGGCAAGGTCATCTCGGTCAAGGACGTGCAGGTGGCGGACGCGGGCAAGGTGATTGCCGAATACGACAAGATCTGGCTGCCCAAGGCCCCGATCCTCGCCGACCTGCGCAAGCTGGGTGCGACGCTGTAAAGGCTCAATTTCGAGGAAGCCTTACGAGGGCTTTATGCGGCGCGTCTCCGGTTGGGACGCGCCGTTTTTCTTGCTGACGGTGCCAAGCGCTCCCAATGACCTCCCCCCTTGTGGGGGAGATGTCACGAAGTGACAGAGGGGGTGATACGGCGAATTCGACTGGCGATGTGTGTGTGGCGAAGCCCCCCTCTGCCCTGCCGGGCATCTCCCCCACAAGGGGGGGGAGATCAGCCAGACGCTACGTCATCGCCTTACCGCGCAAACCTTTTCGCCGCGGCGACGCAGAGGATGACGCCGAGGGTGACGATGAACATCGATGAGGTTACCTGCTCGCCGAGCAGGAGCGCTGCCAGCGCCAGACCGAAAAACGGCTGGATGAGCTGCAGCTGGCCGACCGTCGCCGTGCCGCCCTGGGCGAGGCCGCGATACCAGAAGATGAAGCCGATCAGCATCGAGAAGAGCGAGACATAGGCGAGACCCGCATAGGCCGGGCCGCCGACGCCCGCAAATGTCGCCGGCATCAGTGCCAGCGCGCCGACCAACATGACCGGCAGCGAGATGACCAGCGCCCAGCAGATGACCTGCCAGCCGCCGAGCCGCTTCGACAATGCCGCACCTTCCGCATAACCGAGGCCGCAGACGATGATTGCCGCCAGCATCAGCCAGTCACCGAAGGAGAGGCCGATCGAGGCGGCTGTTCCGCCCTGCGCCAGCGCAAAGCCCGTTACCAGCATGCTGCCGAGAACAGCGAAGACCCAGAAGGCGAGCTTGGGGCGCTCACCGCCACGAATGACGCCAAAGATCGCGGTGGCAAGCGGCAATAGCCCGATGAAGACGACCGAATGGGCAGACGAGATATGCTGCAGCGCCAGCGCTGTCAGCAGCGGGAAACCGACGACGCAGCCGAGCGCGACGATGACGAGCGAAAAAATCTCGCTGCTTTGCGGCCGTTTCTGCCGGAAGGCCAGAAGCAGGAGAAGCGACAGGAGGCCGGCAATCGTGCCGCGGGCGACGGTCAGGAACAGCGGATCGAAACCGATCACCGCAAGTCTTGTGGCCGGCAGCGAACCGGAAAAGATCAGCACGCCGATAAAACCGTTGAGCCAGCCCGACAATCCGCGATCCATTTCATTCTCCAGTATTTCGATCGGCGGGGGTGCCGATGGTATTTACAAACCACGCATCCGCGAAAAGTCCCCCTCTGGCCTGCCGGCTTTTCTGGGGCGAGCCGCGTGTCTCGCCCCGCTCTTCGAGCCCCCCACAAGGGGGAGAAACTTGCCGCATCCGCCTGCCTGGATCAGGCCCCGGCAATGCGACTGGGTTAAGCCCTCCCCCTTGTGGGGAGGGTTGGGAGGGGTCTTTCTTTTCGTCAAGACGCATCGTCCTTATCCTTCTGAAAGCGTGGCTTTGCCAGAAACAGTCTGATACAATTGATTGAAACTGTTATGGTGCAATGACCAGTACGGATGGGAAATATGGATCTCGCGGCTGGAGCAACGGAAACCAAGGCGGAGATGGTGATGGGTGTGATCCGGCAGCGGATCACCGGGCGGACATTGACGCCGGGGGCGAAGCTGCCTTCGGTGCGCTCGCTTTCAGCTACGCTTTCGGTTTCCACCTCTACGGTCGTCGATGCCTATGAGCGACTGGTGGCGGAGGGGGCGATCGTCTCGCGGCCGGGGTCGGGGTTTTATGTGGCCAACCAGGCAGCCCCCTTTTCACCCGCCGAGGCAGGGCCGAAACTCGACCGGGCGGTCGATCCCTTCTGGATTTCGCGGCAATCGCTGGAAAGCAGTGAAGACAGTCTGAAACCCGGCTGCGGCTGGCTGCCGCCCTCATGGCTTCCGGAAGAGGCGATACGCAAAGCTCTCAGAACCTTGTCGCGTGCGGAACCTTCCGCGCTTGCCGACTACGGCACGCCGCTGGGACTTGCGCCCCTGCGCCGCTTGATTTCGCGGCGGATGGGTGAGCGCGGCATCGAGGCTTCGCCGGATGAGATCATGCTGACGGAATCCGGCACGCAGGCGATCGATCTTCTCTGCCGGTTCCTGATCGAGCCGGGCGATACCGTGCTGGTCGACGATCCCTGCTATTTCAATTTTCACGCACTTTTACGGGCGCATCGGGCAAAGATCGTCGGCGTGCCCTATACGGCGAACGGGCCGGACCTTGCGGCCTTTGCCGCAACAGTTTCAGAGCATCGGCCGCGGCTCTACATCACCAATTCGGCGATCCACAATCCGACCGGGGCGGTGCTTTCGCCCGTCACCGCGCACCGGGTGCTAAAGATCGCCGAAGAGTTCGATCTGACGATCGTCGAGGATGATATCTTTGCGGATTTCGAGACGGTTTCGGCACCGCGGCTTGCGGCTTTCGATGGACTGGAGCGCGTGATCCATATCGGCAGTTTTTCGAAAACGCTTTCGGCTGCGGCGCGCTGCGGTTTCATCGCGGCGAGACCGGATTGGATCGAGGGGCTGACCGACCTGAAGATCGCCACGTCCTTTGCCGGCGGACGGATGACCGAAGAAGTCGTTCATGCCGCGCTTTCGGATGGCGGGTATCGTAAGCATCTCGATAGCTTGAGGGCGCGGCTTTCCAAGGCGATGGCGGAGGTGACGGAGAGGCTTGGCTCGATCGGCATCGAACCGGTGCTGCGGCCGCAATCCGGCATGTTTTTATGGTGCCGGCTTCCCGGAGAGGCCGACGCTGCCGATGTGGCACGCGCCTGCCTGAAAAAACAGATCGTGCTTGCCCCTGGCAATGCCTTCAGCCTGTCGCAATCGGCAAGGAACTGCATGCGTTTCAACGTCTCGCAAACGCTCGATCCGCGCATTTTCGAGACGTTGAAAGCGGCCTTGAAGGGCTGACGATCAGCTCCTTTTCAGTTTCACGCCGAAGCCAAGGGCGAAGCTGACCAGCGCGCCGAGCGCGGCAGTGCCGTAAAGCCATGTGGCCGTATCGCCGGCAGAGCCGGTTGAAAGGCTCGCCGTCAGGCCGGTTGCGGTGGCGATCGTGCCGGAGAGCGCAGCGCCGACTGCATAGCCCGCCGTGGACATGGTGGGCAAAAGAGCACTGGCGAGATCGCGGTCCTGCGGGTCAGCCGCATCCATCGCCGCTTCGTTGACATTGGCCCAGGCGAGACCGAAACCGGCGCCGACCAGAGCCTGGCCGAACACGATCAGCGGCAGCCAGTTGAGGCCGATCGCAATCGCGATCGCGGCAAAGCCGGCAAGCAAGAAGAGAGGTCCCAACCACATCGTCGCATTACGCCACGCGAAAGCCTCGTAGCGGCTGGCGAACATGGCGACGAGGCTCCAGGAAATCGCCATGGTGACGACGACATAACCGACGACTGCCGGTCCGAGACCGAATACGTCACTGGCGAAAAGCGCCAGATAGGTGCTGCCGGCGGAATGCCCTGCCGACATCAGGAACAGGATGAGGAAGGCACGGCCGAGCACGGAGCCGGACCGGAACGAACCGGCGGGGAAAAGCCGCGCACCGAAACGGCCGTCGAGCACGCCGACCGACAGCAGCGCCACTATGCCGATGACCAGCAACGCGGCCTGCCAGAGCGGCTCAGCACTTGCCGAAGACAGGGCGAAGATGAGTGCCGTCAGCACGCAGAGACCGACGGAAACCGGCGCAAAGCTTGCCGCCCTTCCTCCGCTCGTCTTCGGTTCTGCAAGCGCGGTGAAAAGCGCCAGTGTGACCAGGAAAGGAGCCACGGCGAGGAACGAGAACCGCCAGGATGTCGCCTCGGTGATCAGGCCGCCGATCAGCGGCCCGAGCAGTGCCGTCACGGCCCAGACGGTTGCTTCAACCGCGAATACGCGGGCGATGAGAGGCGATGCAAAATTGGCCGGGATGAGGCTGTAGCAAATCGCCACGATCAGGCCATCGGCGACGCCCTGCAGCAGCCGCCCGACAACGATCCAGCCGAAAGCAGGGGCGACGAAGGCAACCAGCCCGCCGAATGTAAAAACCAGGCAGGCAAGTGCAAGGCTCATGCGCACGCCGAGCCGGTCACGGACAGAAGCGGCCGCCGTGCCGCCGGCGATCGAGCCGATGAAATAGAGACTGTAGACCCAGCTGTACCAATCGCGTCCATCCAGTTCGGCTGCCGCAAGCGGCATGGCGGAAACGATGGCGAACTGGTTGAAGGCATGCAGCCCGATGCCGCTCGAAATCAGCGCCAGCATGCGGCCGCTCTCGCCGCGCAACAGGCTGGCATAGCCCGCAGCCGCGGCTCCATCCGGTCTGGCATCCCGCATCGGGCCGTTCCGCTCCTCGATCAATTCCGTCATTCCACTCGTACCTTTTCATGCCGGCCTGCTTCAAGCCGGGCTTTTCACATCGGGGCTTTTCACGTTGGGTCTTCTCACATCGAGGGCGGCACCCTAAAATCTCAACCTTGGTTGAGGTCAATGGCAAAAGATGACGAAATCCGAAAAGATCAAAGCGCTCCAGGGCATGAGTGTGGGACAGGCTGCCGAGCGCTCCGGCGTGGCGATTTCAACGCTGCATTTTTATGAGGAGGAAGGGCTGATCGAAAGCTGGCGCAATGGCGGCAATCACCGGCGCTACAGTCGCGACGTCCTGCGGCGCATTGCGGTCATTCGGGTGGCGCAACGGGCAGGCGTGCCGCTCAAGGAGATCGCCGAGGCGCTGAAATCCCTGCCGCAGAAACGCACGCCGAACGCAAAGGACTGGGCGCGGCTTTCTGCCCGCTGGAAGTCAGAACTGGATCACCGGATCGGGATGCTGACACAGCTGCGCGACGAACTGACCGGCTGCATCGGCTGCGGTTGCCTGTCGCTGAAAGCCTGCCCCTTGCGCAATCCCGGCGACCAGCTGGCGAGTGCCGGAAGCGGTGCGTTGTTGCTTTCCGGCGGTGATGGGAGCTGATTCGCCGCGCGGATGCGGCGCAATGTTCCCGCGCTCAAATCAAAGGCAAAATGATCAATCAATAACCATCAAATGATCGATTTTTCGGCGCGTGACATTTTTGCTACAGCCTTTTTAGCGATCGCTCCTACATGCCTTGTCATCACGCAATGCTTATGGAGGGAAAATCCATGAAGGGTATTTTCATTCTCGCCGCTTCCGTCGCCGCTCTCAGCGCATCGACCGCAGCCTATGCAGCAGACGCCGTGGAGCAGATCCCGACCGCGCCGGTCGCCATTGAAACCGCTCCCTCCTTTACCTGGGAAGGCTTTTATCTTGGCGCCCATACCGGTTACGGCTGGGGTGACGGCGATCTCGAAGGCGTCGGCTCGGATAATTTCGACGGCTGGCGGCTGGGCGCCTTTACCGGTTACAACTGGCAGTTCTCTAACGGTTTCGTCGCCGGTATCGAAGGTGACGTGAACTACGACTGGAACGATGACAGCATCGGTGCCGGCTTCGATGCCGAAAGCGGCTTTTCCGGCTCGGTGCGCGGCCGTGTCGGTTACGCCTTTGACCGCACGCTGGTTTATGCAGCCGGCGGTTGGACGGCGCGAAATGTCGAAATCGACGGGCCTGCCGGCTTCAATGACGACGACACCCTGCATGGCTGGACGATCGGTGCCGGCGTCGATCACGCCTTTACCGACAACATCTTCGGCCGGCTGGAATATCGCTACAACGACTATGGCAGCGGCGAAATCGGCGGCCTCGACGTCGACTTCAACCAGCATGTCTTCCAGGTCGGCGTCGGCGTGAAGTTCTAAGAATATCGCCTGAACAGGCACGAGGAGAAGCCGTTCGCACGAGGTGTGCGGACGGCTTTTTGTTGGCGACAGGCCAAGCAGAACCTCAGGAACGGCGCTTTGTCATGCGGATATCGACTTTGCCGATATCCTGCTCGTCACCCCAGCCGAGAGACCGGTAAAAATCGGCTGCCCGGGTATGCCTGCCGGTTTCCAGCCAGATCTCGGCGTGGTGCCTGAAAAGCTCTGCCTCGGCGGCAGCGACCAGCTTTTTGCCAAGCCCCCTTCCCTCGAAGGCTGGAAGCATGAAGGCGGCGAAAAGCGAGGCGTCGTCGATATCGATCATCGAGAAGCCCACGACCTCGTCATCGACAACCGCTGCCCAGGCGCAGGGAGATGCGGTCATCATTTCGGCTACTGCTTCCTCGGTAATGCCCATCTGAGAAAGCTGCTCGATGGAGAGATGGTTCTCCCTTACCGAGGTTCGCACCCGAAAGATGGCAGGGATATCGGATAAAAGGGCGGCTCTGATGTCTGCGGGCATGTCTTAGGCTCTTGGTATGAAGGCAGATCTGGGAAGGCGCGCCTGAGATATGATAACGACGACAGGTCCACGGCTAAACACATGCGTTAAAATCACAGGCGGCCATATGCAACAGATAAAGACGGACCGCACGCTTATCACCCTCATCCGCCCTGATGATGCGGAGGATATTTGTGCCTATTACCTGCGCAATGGCGATCATCTGGATCGCTGGGAGCCGCTGCGCCCGGCGGGTTATCATACGCCCGAGGAGTGGAAGATCCGCGCCATGGATTTCGCCGGTGAGATCCTGAAAGGCATTGCCTACAGGTATGTCGTGCGACTGGAAGGTAACCGCGAGATCATCGCGGTTGCCAATTTCACCAGCGTCGTGCGCGGCGTCTTCCTGGCCTGCTACCTTGGCTACTCGCTCGACCGGACGATGCAGGGCAAGGGCCTAATGTTCGAGGTTCTGGACACACTCATCCCTCACGTCTTGCAGCATTACGGGCTCCATCGGATCATGGCGCATTACATGCCGGAAAACGCCCGCAGCGGCGCGCTTCTTGCCCGCCTCGGCTTCGAGGTGGAAGGACGAGCACGGGACTATCTCAAGATCAACGGAGAGTGGCGCGACCATGTGCTGACGGCGCGGATCAATGATGTCGGCACCCCGCCCGCCATCCGGCCATGATCCCGTTCCCAACCGGCGCTATCAGCGCAATATTGCGGCCGTCCCTGACTCGGCTTATCCAGATGTCATGACGGAATTCACCATTGATCGCCTGACGACAAGCGACGCCGAGGCATATCGCGATATCAGGCTGGAGGGACTGCAGCGCAACCCCGAAGCCTTTGGCGCGTCTTTCGAGGATGAATGCGACCGGAGTGTCGAACATTTTGCCGGCAATCTTGAGAACGGCATGGTGTTCGGGGCGTGGGCGATGCCCGACCGGCAGCTTCTGGCCGTCATGGGCCTCAGAATACCGACGGCAACAAAGCTCAAGCACAAGGCGACGCTGTGGGGTGTCTATGTCCGTCCGCAGGCACGCGGCCTCGGCGTCGCCTCGGCACTGCTGGCTCACGTTCTCGACCACGCGGAACCGCTGGTCGAGGGCGTCAACCTGACGGTGGGCGCCGCCAATCAGGCCGCGATACGGCTCTATTCACGCGCCGGCTTCATCCAATACGGGCTGGAGCAGCGCTCCCTGAAAGTGGGCGACATCTATTACGATGAAATGCTGATGACCCGGCCCTGAAGCACATCGCGATCTTCAGATCGCTTTCCGTGCTTCAGACCTTGTTTTTGCGCATGTCTTTATCCCGAAACCGGTGACCACTTTCGGGAGACATGCTGCGGCACCTTTTAGGCCCAGCGCTCGCAAAATGCCTCGATATCACTCGACTGGAAATCCGCCAGCCGCTCCATGATCGTCTCGAAAGGCCAGTCCCACCAGGCGATGGCGGCGAGTTTTTCGGCTATATCGCGGGAAAACCGTTCGCGGATCGGCTTTGCCGGGACACCACCGACGATCGTATAGGGGGCGACATCCCGGCTGACGACGGCGCCCGCGGCCAGAACCGCGCCATCTCCGACCGTGACACCCGGAAGCACGATGACGCCGTGGCCGATCCAGACATCGTTGCCGATGATGACACGATCATTCATGCGCTCCTGAAAGAAGGCATGGTCGCGCTCTGCTGTCGGATCGTAATATTCCGGGCAATAGGTGAAGCGGTGCATGGACGGGCGGTCCATCGGATGATTGGGCGCTCCTAATCTGACTTCCGCCGCGATGGCGCAGAATTTTCCGATCGTGGCATCGGCAACCATGCAGCGCTGGCCGAGATAGGAGAAATCACCGAGTTCGACATTGTGCAGCATGCCGTCCGACAGGATCTCGCAGCTTTGGCCGATGCTCGTCTCTCTGAGCATGACCGACGGGTGGATGACGGTCTTGGCGACTTTTGGCGTGCTGGGCTGCAAGGTGTCGGCATCTCGTTTTTTTCCGGATGCCGGCCTGCCTAGCCGCGGATAGTGAAGATGTTGTGACGGGGCGCCCATCGGCGCCCCTTTTCCATCGCCCCAACTGTTCGGCAGCGCGGAAGGTGTGCAGCCTGCTAGCCGGCCATGTCGTCCATGATCGAGGTCACGGCCGCAAGGGTCGCTTCCGCGTTCGCCACACCCTGGCCAGTCTGTTCCTTTGCCCAGTTTGACTGGATATCGCGGTAGCGAATGGCGGCTTCCCAGCGTTTCGCTTCTTCCACATCAAGCACGCGCACGGTCGCGCCGGCCTTGCGCAGATCCTCGACCTGACGATTAAAGCTTTCGTCCATCACCTTGCCAAGCGCGGCATAGGACGCCTGTCCGGCACGGCGGATGGCCTGCCTGTCCTCTTCCGCCAGCCCGTCCCAGACGCGTCTGTTCATGGCGAGGATATAGACATGGCCCAGCCAAAGATCCTTCGAAACCAGGACATGCGGCGCGGCGTCATGAACGTTCAGCATGTAGCCACTGTCGACATTGACCATCAGCCCGTCCAGCGTCCTCGCCTTCAACGCCTCGTAGATTTCCGGCCCCCAATGCATGCGGACGGGGGTTGCTCCGGAATTGCGCAGGAAATCGAGATGCCAGAAACTGGCGGAGCGCCATTTGCCGCCCTCAAGCCCGTCCAGCCCGGCCATCGGCTCGGTGCTGAAGAAGGCAACCGGGTAGCCGGTGCCGAAAAACAGCTGGACGATATCGTTCTTTTCCAGCTCGGCCGGGAATGCCGGGATGTCGGCATAGACCTTTTCGAAGAATTCGAGCTGCCGGCCGCCGGTCGGGCCGGTCGGAAAGCCCTTGAAGATCTGGTGCAGCGGCATTTCCTTGGCCGTATATTCCGGCACGACGGTCGCCATGTCGGTGCCCTCGGCCTTGCTGACCGCGCCGAGCACATCATAGGCCTTGGCGATCTAGCCATCCCAGTGATCCTCGATCCTCAGGCGGCCGTTCGATTCCTTCTCGATCGCCGGAAACAGGACGTCCTTCAGGAACCGCGTGCGCATGCCGCCCAGCGGCTCGTGGTCGCTGAACTTGAGAATGCGGGGGGCAGACGGGAGGCCGGTCTGTGCCATCGCATCGGACAGCATCGACGCTGCGGCCGCACAGGTGGCTGTCGCCATGAACAGTCTGCGGCTCATGCCGTTTGCGCCGAATGTGTCTCGTTCTGTCGCCATAGGAAAAACTCTTTCTCTTGTTCGCATCTTCGCCCGGCAATATATCTGAACGATCCTTCAGTTCGGAATTCGCATTTTGGAAAAGCCAGGTTCAGCCGTTCCACAGCGCCTGAAAGTGCGCAAAACTCCGGTTCAGACGCGCTCGGGCGCGACCGTGGAGGCCATTCACGAAGCCGCGATTCAGGTTTTACTGGCCGAGGGACTGACGCGGCTGACGACGACAAGGGTCGCGGAACGCGCCGGTGTTTCCGTCGGCACGCTCTACCAGTATTTTCCCAACAAGGAGGCCCTGCTCTTCGCGCTACTGCAGCGCCATTTCGAGGAGTTGGCATCGGCCATGGAGGGCATTGGCCCCGATGATGCGAAACAGCCTCTCTCCATTCTCGCCGAACAGATCGCCGACACCTATGTTTCGGTGAAGATTGCCCGGCCGGATGCGACCGCGGCACTTTACCGGGTTGCCGGCGCGATAGACCAGTTCCGCCTGCCGGCCGAGATCTACAAACGGCTTGAGGGTTCCGTCCTGCGGATCCTTGAAAAGGCCGGGGATGCGTCGTTCAACAGTCCGGAACAGGCGGCATTCACGCTTCTTTCGGCGCTCGCCGGCCTGTCGCGCGGCAGTTTTGGCAATCTCACCGCAGGCACAATCGATCCGGACCGGTTTCGCAGCGAAGCCCGCATGATCGCAACAGCCTATCTGACGGCAGCGGCGCAGACAAAGACGAAGACAGTGGGGGATGCATAGTGATCATCGTCATAGAGGGCATCAGCGCCGCCGGAAAGACCACATGGTGCCGCGCTCACGCGCAGGCCCATCTGATCCGCGAGAGTTATCCCGCCGATCGCAAGGAGCAGCCCGAGACCGGACTGGCGACAGCGCATTACTGGGCGGACTGGAATGCCAAGCGGTGGGGCGATGCGCTTTCGATGGAACAGGCGACCGGCCATGCGATCTGCGACACCGATCCGCTGAAGCTGCATTACAACTGGTGCATGCTGCAGATCGGCGCTCTTCCGAGGTCCCAATGGGAGCTGCAGCTCGAGACGAGCCGCGCGACCTTTTTGGAAAGGCGGATCGGTTTTGCCGATGCCTATCTCGTCAAGACGATAGACCCGGTGATCGCCCGGCAACAGCGGGATGGCGATACGTCCCGCCTGCGCGACCGGTTCGATCAGAATGTGCTGCTGCAGCCGGCGCTGATCCGATGGTACACGCAGATGAACAAGGTTCTGGGCGGGCGCGTGCACTGGGAACTGCCGGAAACGGGGTTTCCACCCGACGCGATCACCGCCAACCCGCTGCGCTACGATTCCGGCGCTTTCGATGCGTTCATCGCGTCACTCGATGAGGCCGCGACATAGCTGCACTTCCGCCGTATCGACCGAAATCACGCATCACAACGCTTGATTGCGCCGCTGCAGATCGGCTAAAGTCTATCCATCGACCGAGTGGTAACTAGGGTTCCGGGCGGCCATGCCGTCGCAGGACCGAGCGTTGCAGAAACCGTGGGAGTTCCACGGCTGCACCCGAGGGACAAAATCCCAGAGGCGGAGACGTCGAGATCAACCAGCGCCGTTGGCGCATAAGGAGGTCTCGATGGCATTTGCCTCGCTACTGCTTGTTGTCCTTGCATCCTTCATTCATGCAAGCTGGAATCTGCTTTCAAAACGGGCGGCACCGGTCGGCCCGTCATTCGTGTTTGCCTATAATCTGATTGCCTGCGTCGCCTATGCGCCATGGGTCATCTATCTGCTCGTCACAGGCGACGGCATCGCCTGGAGCCCGGCGGGTATCGGCTTTGTCCTGTTAAGCGGGCTGATCCACCTGGCCTACAGCCTTTGCCTGCAGCGCGGCTATCAGGTGGCCGATCTGTCCGTGGTATACCCCATCGCCCGTGGAACAGGACCGATGCTGTCGTCGCTCGGCGCCTTTCTCATCCTCGGGGAAATACCATCGGGACAGGGCCTATCCGGCCTTGTTCTCGTCGTCGCGGGGATAGGGCTGATCGCGACGCAGGGCGACCTGTCGGCATTCCGGCGTCCGGGCGGACAGGCGGGCATTCGCTGGGGCTCCGCCACCGGCTGCCTGATCGCATCCTACACGGTCGTCGACGCCTATACCGTCAAACATCTCGGCATAGCGCCGGTGGTGCTCGACTGGTTCTCGAACCTGCTGCGCTTCTTTCTGCTTGCCCCGATCGTCATCGCCAATCCTAGACAGGCGTTGGAGCGCATGCGCGGTTACTGGTGGATTGCGCTCGGCGTGGGGCTGTTATCGCCGCTTTCCTACATTCTGGTGCTCGCGGCGCTGACCTCAGGCGCACCGCTCAGCCTGGTCGCGCCGATGCGCGAAATGTCGATGATGGTCGGCGCGCTGATGGGCATGCTGATCCTGCGCGAAAAAGTTGGCCCATGGCGGCTTGCCGGCTGCGCGGTGCTGATTGCCGGCGTCATTCTGCTTTCGGGAGCGTGAACAGATGTTTTGGCTCACGAAAATGATCCGGCTGGTCTGGCTTGTATGGCCGGACCGCCGTCATCAACGAAGCGTCTTGCGCCAGATGGGAGACACCCAGCTTCGGGATCTGGGGATCAGCCGATCCGAAGCCATGCGGGAAGGCAGAAGGCCGTTTTGGCAATAGCGGCTGCAGCGAAGCTCCGGCCTCGCTCAACCGCCCGCCCCTCACCCGTGGCTGGAATTGTTCGGTACCACCGGTTCCTCATCCTTCACCTTGGCGCGGTGGAAGATGAACATGCCGGCGATGACGATGATGGCGGCGCCGGCAAGCGTCTGATTGTCCGGGAAATCGCCGAAGAAGGCCCAGCCGAAGACGATCGCCCATAGAAGCAGCGTATATTGCAGCGGCGCCAGAACCGAGGCCGGTGCCAGTTTCAGCGAGCGGGTGATCAAAAGATGCGCCGAGCAGGAGACGACGCCGAGAAGCAGAAGCGCGAAAAGCTCGCTTCCGGTAAACGGGCTCCAGTTGCCGACGCTGAAGAAGATGCCGGCAACAAGCGCGCCGAGCGTCTGCCAGGTGACCAGCGTCACATCCGGCGTCGAGCGCAGCACCCGGCCGAGCACCAGCGACAGGGCGAAGGACAGGCTGCCGACGAGCGCGAAGACCGACGGCCAGGACAGCATGGCTTCGGACGGGCGAAGAGCGATGATGACGCCGACAAAGCCGATCAGCACCGCCAGCCAGCGCCGCCAGCCGATCCGTTCTCCGAGGAAGAAATGCGAAATCGCCGCCACATAGATCGGCCCGGCCATGTAGAAGGTCATGACATCGGCGAGCGGCAGGTAGACCACGGCGGCGTAAAACAGCCCGGTATCACCGGTTGCCATCAACACGCGGGCGAATTGCAGGCCCGGCTTTTCGACCTTCAGAAGTGATGCGCCAGAACTGCGGGAGAGCATCGGCCCCAGAACGAGAAAGGCACCAAGCGAGCGCAGCAGCAGGACCTGCCCGACGGAAAAGCTGGCGACGAGCCATTTGCCCATGGCGTCGTTCAAGGCGAACATCAGGTCGCCGACGAGCATAAGAAGAATGCCGGCCAGAATGGCGTTGCCGCCGACGGCATAGGCCGTTGTTGCTTTCATGATCTTGAGGCGCTCCGCGACGCCGTTTTCGACGGCGGCCGGGAACGCGCTGGGGGAGAAGACCCCGAGCCATACCGGGATCGTCTCGATACCTGTTGGAATGGCCGCTCCTTACTCCTCATGCCAGCCCTTTTGCAAGCGGCATTAAAGCACAATGTCATATTGCCCTGCGGCAATCACGACGGAACGGCCGAAACCATAATTCAGCCGCGGCGGGCGGCATCGATCGCGGCGACGTCGATCTTCCTCATTGTCATCATCACATCGAAAGCGCGCTTGGCTTCCGCTCCGCCGATCTCCAGCGCCTCCATCAGCGTGCGCGGCGTGATCTGCCAGGAAATGCCCCAGCGATCCTTGCACCAGCCGCATTCGCTTTCCTCGCCGCCATTGTTGACGATGGCGTTCCAGTAACGGTCTGTTTCCTCCTGATCTTCGGTGGAGATCTGGAAGGAAAAGGATTCGTTGTGCTTGAAATGAGGGCCGCCGTTGAGGCCGACGCAGGCGACGCCGGCCACGGTGAACTGGACGACCAGAACATCGCCCTCAACGCCGTCCGGATAATCGCCGGGTGCGCGGATCACTGCACCGACTGCGCTGTCGGGAAAGGTTTGTGCATAGAAACGGGCCGCGTCTTCCGCATCCTTTTCGTACCACAGGCAGATCGTGTTCTTGTTCATGGCAAGCCTCCCTTTGCTGCTGCGTCCGGTTCTCCCCTTCCGGTCCCCCTTACGATTCTCTGGGGGCGGGCGGATCGCAGATCCATCTCGTATTCAAGACGTAGGGCGAACCGACGATCCGACAGCGGGTTTCATTTTTTCCCGATAAAATAATGATCGACGATATTCTGGCCGTTCTTGAGGATATGGGCGGCCAGCTCAGGATCGCCGCCTTCAAAGGTTTCCGGATCGCCGCCGCAGAGGAGGACGAAAAGCTTCTGGTGGGCGACGGAGACGAAATAGTCCCGAGGCGGCGGCGCGTCTTTCCATCCGGTCGATTTCAGCTCTTGCGCGGCTTCAGCCGTCGCATCTTCGATCGCCTTGTAGATCGTCGCCATCATGGCCTGGCGGGCACGCTCCTCGATCTGCGCATATTGTCTCTCAGCCGGGGTCAGGACGGGGCAGCTGTCACTCATCGGATAGGTCTCCCTGTATAATCTGGATTTCTCGCACTTAAATGCGTCGGCAATGGGCTGATGGCACGGTTCAGCCGGCAAGCTTTTCCCGAAGGACGTGTGCTGTGGGCCATTGATACCGAACCAGTTCCACCGCCGGATTGCCCGCGCGCTCGACTGCTCTTGTCTCGATGACCCGGCCGCCAAGCCGGTCATATACGGCGGTCGCCTTTGTGTTTTTCGCAAAGGCGACCAGATGGACAGGACGATCCTTTCGCGGATCATCGAAGGCGGTGAGTGCCTCTCGCAGAAGCGCTTTCGCCACGCCCTTTCCCTGGAATGACGGGGAAACATAGAGATTGTGCAGATAGGTTCCGAATTCCGTTTCCTCGTTGAAGACGAAGCAGCAGAAGCCGGCGATTTGCGTGCCTTCGCAGGCAAGGATGATCAGATGGTCGGGAGATGGCAGCGCGGCGCAGCGCGTTTGCCAAAGCTCTCGCTTTTCGGCCGGAAGAACATCCTTCAGATAGGTTTCCGGCAGGATATGGGCGTAGGCGCGCTGGCTCATCGACACGTGGAGGTCGATGATCAACTGAGCGTCGGACGGGACAGCCTGGCGGTATTTCAACATGATGGCTGGACTTTTGGGGTTGAGCTGGTCGGGATCATATCTGAGTTGGCGAACAGGCTGATTGGAATGCGTTATTTCAACTTCAGGATCATATCCCAGCGGTCCAGCCCCGGAGCGTAGCCGTCCGGGGTGACGCCGGTCGAAACGAAGCCGAACTTCTCGTAAAAACCTTTGGTGTGCTGGCTTGTATTGAGCGTGACAGTCTGAACTTGAGGAATACTTCTGGCGAGATCCAGCCGGGCTTGAGCAAGGAAGCGACCAACACCCATGCCGTGATATTTACGTGCCACCATGCCCCATGAAAGGAACGCGGTGTTCTTTGCCGCAATCACGTTCAGCCCGCCGCAACCGATGATCTTCTTGCCATCCTGCACAACAAGATACGGACGTTGTAGAACTTCGGAACCCAGAAATTCGATGTAATCGGAACGCTCCTGCAGAGCGAAGAAATGAGGAACATTGCTGTCGAAGACAGCGAGACAGGCAAGCCTATCCTCGATGCAATAAGCGCGGGATTTCGCTGAAAGCATTCGAACATCCTCCTCAAGGACCGCCTGAACCTAAAGTAACCCCTTCGCCCTCAACGTGACCCGCGTTGCCGCATTCAGGTCATAGGCTTCGAACTCGCCGGGACGCACCCAGGCAAAATCCTCGAATTCATCATTGATGGCGATGTCGCGATTGGAGGCCCGGCAATCGAAGATCAGATAGATCATGTAGATCTCTTCCGTCGAGCCGTCCGGATAGGTTTTGGTCCTGACATCATCGCGAAAGGTCCAGGGTGTGACTTCTGCAATCGTCAGGCCCTCGCCCAATTCCTCGCGGATCTCGCGCCTGAGCGCCTCCTCGATCTTCTCTCCGGCCTCCATTCCACCGCCGGAAAGCGCCCATTGACCGGGAAACACGCCCCGGTCGGAGGGCATCTTGCAAAGCAGATAGGCGCCGCCGTTTTCGATCAGCGGGCAGACGATGATCCGTTGCCTCATGGAGCAGTCTTCCCTGCTAAACGTCGATCAGGCGGCTTCCGGCGTGTAGCCCGCTTCGCGAATTGCCTCTTCGGCCTTGGCCTGGTCGCCCTCGACCGTGACCTTGTGAGACGGCAGGTCGATGGTCACGGTGGCGCCCGGCAGGGCTTCGGCAAGTGCGGCGCGGACGGTCTTTTCGCAATGGCCGCAGGTCATGTCGGCTACGGTGAAAATGGCGGTCATCTGAAAAAACTCCTTGGTAGCTAGTTTGGTTATGCGTGTTCGATAGGGGGTTTGGCTATGCGACGCTTTCGCCCGATGCGGCGCGTTCGCCCTTAACAGGGCTCTCGCCCGCCAGGTCATCCAAGATCGGGCAATCCGGCCGGTGGTCGCCGCCGCAGCAATGGGAGAGATGTTTGAGGGTTTTGACCATGCCCTGCATTTCGGCGATGCGGCGTTCGAGGTCATTGATATGGGTTGTTGCGATTTCCTTGACGCTGGCGCTCGTGCGGCTCTTGTCCTGCCAGAGTTTGAGCAGCGTCTCGGTCTCTTCCAGCGAGAAGCCGAGCGAACGGGCGCGCTTGATGAAGCGCAGAACATGCACCTCTTCCTCGCCATAGACCCGATAATTGCTCTGCGTGCGGCCCTTCGGGGCGATCAGGCCGATCTGTTCGTAATAGCGGATCATCTTGGCCGAGACGCCGGATGCGCCGGAGGCTTCACCGATATTCATGCTCGCTCCTCCACCTTGAAGGTTTTCAACCGCAGCGCATTGCCGAGCACGAAAACGCTCGACAGCGCCATGGCACCCGCGCCGATCATCGGCGACAATGTCAGGCCGAAGACCGGATAAAGCGCGCCTGCGGCAACCGGGATCAGCGCCACGTTGTAACCGAAGGCCCAGAACAGGTTCTGGCGGATGTTCTTCATCGTCGCGCGGCTGACGGCGGTGGCCGAGACCACGCCGGTCAATTCGCCGCCGACCAGAACGACATCGGCGCTTTCGATCGCCACATCCGTGCCGGTGCCGATGGCGATACCGATATCGGCCTCGGCGAGTGCCGGCGCATCGTTGATGCCGTCGCCGACAAAGGCGAGTTTTCGGATAGGCGTGCCTCTTACCGGCTCTGCCTTGTCGCTGCCCCTCACCCTAGCCCTCTCCCCGCTCGCGGGGAGAGGGAACGTGCCATGCTCAAGGCCGGAGGGAGCCGAGAGATCGAGGATTGCGTCCTTCTCCCCGCCTGCGGGGAGAAGGTGCCGGCAGGCGGATGAGGGGCCGTCGCAAACATCGCCCACACGCAAGGCATGCACCGCCTCGACCTTGCCCTGCGGCAGTACTTCGGCAACGACTTTGTCGATCCCGACTTGGGCGGCAATCGCCTCTGCGGTGCGGCGGTTATCGCCGGTGACCATGACGACCTCGATGCCCATCGCCTTCAGTGCATGGATGGCGTCAACGCTCGAAGGCTTCAGCGGATCGGCAACGGCGATGATGGCGGCGAGTTTTCCATCGACGGCGGCGTAAAGCGGTGTCTTGCCCTCGTCGCCCAGACGTCTGGCAGCCTCGGCAAAAATTTCGACCGAAGCGCCGAGTTTTTGCATGTAGCGGTCGGCACCGACCGCGACTTCATGGCCACCGACACGCGCGCGGATGCCGTAGCCGGTGACGGAGGAAAATTCTTCGGCATTTTCCGCCTTAAGCCCCCTCGCCTTTGCGGCCTTGACGATGGCATCGGCAATCGGATGTTCGGAACGGGCCTCGACGGCGGCGACCAGCGCCAGAATTTCGGCTTCACCAAAGCCTTCGGCGACAATGAAATCGGTCAGTTCCGGCCGGCCCTTGGTGACGGTGCCGGTCTTGTCGACAACGACGGTCGAGACATCCTGCAGCCCTTGAAGCGCATCGCCCTTGCGGAACAGGACGCCAAGCTCGGCTGCGCGGCCGCCACCGACGACGATCGAGACCGGCACGGCAAGCCCCATGGCGCAGGGGCAGGCTATGATGAGCACGGCGACCGCCGCAATCAGCGCATGGGTGATTTTGGGGTCGGGGCCAAAGAGATACCAGATCGCGAATGTCAGAACGGCAAGCGTGATGACTGCAGGGACGAACCATGCGGTTACCCGGTCGACCAGTGCCTGGATCGGCAGCTTTGCCCCCTGCGCCTGCTCGACCATGCGGATGATGCTGGCAAGCATCGTATCGCGGCCGACCTTTTCGGCGGTGAAGCGCAAGGTGCCCGTCGTATTGACCGTGCCGCCAATGACGGTAGCGCCAGCAGATTTTACGACAGGGATCGGCTCACCCGAAATCATCGACTCGTCGATATTGGACTGACCGTCGACCACCTTGCCATCGACCGGAATGCGTTCGCCCGGACGGATGACGACGATATCGCCGGGAACGACATCCGCCGTGGGTATGTCGATCTCCTGACCGTCGCGTTCGACGCGAGCGGTCTTTGCCTGCAGGCCGGCAAGCTTCTCGATAGCCGCACCCGTGCGGCCGGTGGCGCGCGCCTCCATCAGCCGGCCAAAGAGGATCAGCGTGACGATGACGGTGGCGGCTTCGTAATAGACGTAGCGTGCGGTTTCCGGCAGCAGGCCGGGGGCGAAGGTGGTGACGAGCGAATAACCGTAAGCCGCAGCCACGCCGACCGCGACCAGCGAGTTCATTTCCGGATGGCCGCGGAAAAGCGCCGGCAAGCCTTTCCTGAAGAAGCGCAGACCGGGCCAGAAGATCACCGCCGTCGCGAGCACGAAATAGAGATAATAGAGGTTCTGTGTGTCGATGACACCCATCAGCCAGTGGTGGAACGGCTCATAGGCATGGCCGGTCATTTCCAGCACGAAAAGCGGCAGGGTGAGGATGAAGGCGACTGCCAGATCCCGCTTCAGAGCAGCTTCTTCACCTCGGTGCATGTGGGTGTGGTCGTGGGCGGCGTGGGATGTGTTAGCGGAATGGTCATGAGAATGAGCAGGCTTAGCGGCCGGAGCAAAATGCCCCTCCCCACCC
>NZ_JAEUAN010000020.1 GCF_019511445.1 Aliirhizobium wenxiniae | reverse complement strand
CATTTCGGTCTCCGGTAGATCTTGAATGTTACACACAAAGAGTGGGGATTTGGGCCTTAGCGGGCGATTGAACTCGCGAGCGGTGCTGAGGCCGGTATCGGCTGAGACGCGTTTTCCGGGACATGCAGTCCGCATTCGCGTTTCTCGTCGTTTTCCCACCACCATCGTCCGGCGCGCTCAGGCTCGCCGGGCTTGATGGCGCGGGTACAGGGCTCGCAGCCGATAGAGGGGTAACCGCGGGCATGCAGCGGATTGATCGGAATATGCTCGGCCGCCACATGGGCATTGATCGTCTCGATATCCCAATCGGCCAGCGGGTTGACCTTGATGAGGCCGCGCTCGGCATCATATTCGGCGAACGGCGTGGTGGCGCGATTGCCGGACTGGCCGCGACGCAAGCCGGTCACCCACACCTGCGCTTGCGAAAGCGCTTTTGCGAGCGGGATCAGCTTGCGCACATGACAGCAGGCGTGACGTGCTTCGATACTGTCGTAAAAACCGTTCAGGCCGTATTTCGCCGCATAGGCGTCGATATCATCCTTTTCGGGATAAAACCGCCGGATCGTCATGTCGTAACGTTCTTCGGTCTCCGAGATGAGCTCGACCGTTTCCTTGAACAGGCGCCCGGTTTCAAGTGTCGAAACTTCGATCGGAAGCCGATGCGTGCCAATTGCGGCGGTGATGACCTGGTCTTCTATTCCAAGCGAAGTGGTGAACACCGCATGGCCGATTTCGGCAGCAGCGGAAAGACGGCCGGAAAGATCGAGGCTTGCAAGTCTGCCGTTCAGTTCTGCGGCGAGGATCTCTGCACCCTCTCCATACGCGGTACGCGCAATCACATCATGCGAGGTCATGGTTCTTCTTTCATCAGCAAGTGCTGTAGTATTGCGACTTGCAGGGGCTGATGACAGGAAAAGCCGTTTCTTCCGCCGGTTCTGTGGAGCAAATATCTCTAGAAAGCCTCGCCTACACAGAAAACCTGCCGCCTTAACCAAATGTGACTGTTTTTGCGGCAGCAAATGCCCGCATAGGTTTGTAATTTCTGCATGTTTGCGGTACTCCAGAATGAAGTGTGCAATGCGGCATGACCGTCTGCACGAATGCGACCGCGGATGTCGCTTACAGGATATTCGCGAGCCGCCGGGATTACGAAGTGTGAAGCGGCGACGTGAGGACAAAAAAGGCCTCGCGGCGGCGTTGCTGTTGATGGTTGCGTGATGATATCCCAGAAAGCGAAATATGCGCTGAGAGCCTTGGCCGCTCTGGCGCAGGCCGACCCGGATGAGCCGATGCTGATCTCGGAGATCGCGGTCCAGCAGTCTATCCCGAAGAAATTTCTGGAACAGATTCTGCTCGACCTGAAGCGCTCCGGCATCGTCATGAGCCGCCGTGGCAAGCAGGGCGGATATCTTCTGCTGAAACCCGCCGACGCAATCTCCTTCGGCGAGGTCCTGCGTCTGGTCGATGGCCCGATCGCGCCGCTTCCCTGCCTGTCGCAAACTGCATACCGAAAATGCGATGACTGCGACGGCGAGCACCTGTGCGAAATCCGCCACGTCTTCGCCCGCGTGGCCGATGCCACCCGCGACGTCCTGTTCAACACCACGATCGCCGACGCAATCGAAGGGGCAGGCGAGGGGGCGGAAAAGCCAGCCCAAGTCCGTGAGTTGCTGACGGCGTAAAAGACGGCCCTTGGTCGTTGTACCAGATTTTGGTACATTCCGTGCCGGAGGTGCCTATGGCTCGCAACACATCCATTTCCCTCGGCGATCATTTCGCCGGCTTCATCGACCGCCAGGTGGAAAGTGGGCGTTATGGCTCTGCCAGCGACGTCGTACGCGCCGGGTTGCGCCTGCTTGAAGAGCACGAGGCACGCGTGAAGGCTCTGCAGGACGCGCTGATCGCCGGCGAAGAATCCGGAGAGCCTCAGCCATTCGACAATGAAGCATTCCTCAAGCGCATGCGCGAAAAGCATGGGCGCTGACGGCGAACGAGAGTTTAGAATTTCCCCGTTCGCGCAACGCGATCTGGAAGATATCTGGTCATTCACGGTCGACAAATGGTCGTGGGAGCAGGCCGGCAAATACCACGCCGATCTGCTCCGCGTGTTTGCGCAACTCGTCAGCGGTCAGATGAAGGGGCGCGAAGTCGACGTGCGGACAGGATATCGCAAATATCCCGTCGGTTCGCATTTCGTTTTCTACCGACCGCGTTCCTATGGAATCGAGATCATTCGCGTCCTGCATCGACGTATGGACGTCAGTCGCCATCTGTGAACGACATCGAAGTCGCCAATGTGCTAATATACTCTCGTTGTCGAGAGGCGTGGCATGTTCTCAGTCTCCATTGCGAGATCACCAAAGGATTTCGAGGTTGCCGCGGCGCTGTGCCGGGAGCTGGCGGAATGGGATATGGCCATGGCGACAACCCATGGCATCGATCCGCAAGTGGTGATGGATCTCTATCACGGCGTGACAGCGACCAGCCTTGCCCGGAGCTACGGGCAGGGAGGAGCGGCAATGGTGTTGGCCTCCTGGGATGGCCAGCCGGCGGGGTGTCTGGCCTTTTCCGCTTTCGATGATACGGCTGATGAACTTCACAAGTTCTACGTCGCGCCCGGCTTCCGGCGAAGAGGCATCGGCGGCGCAATGATGCGGGCCGTTCTCCACGCTGTCGAAACGCACCGGAAGAGCACGTTGCTGGCGCACACCACCATCTACATGACCGATGCCATATCGATCTATCGCGCCTTCGGTTTCGACTTTTGCCCACCCTTTCGCAAGGTGCCCGAGGCGGTTGGTCATACGGAAATTTTCCTCAGGCGCGACGCTCTGCCGGGTTGAAATCAGCCCTCTGGAACGAATTCCTGCCGGATTGCGTTTTTGCCGTTCGGTGTTTTCCCAACGCTGCCGTTCTCTGAACTCATGCTCACGGAGCGCATTCTTTGTCGCGTAGACCGGCCCGAGGGAAACAGTTTTGCCTTCTTTTCGCCGTGAATTGACTAAGACGACCTGACCGATAGAGTTTAAGCCAGATCGCAGGACAAGGATCACAGGAGAGACCCTATGCTGAACTTCACCGATGGGATTGGAAAGCGGCTGGCAGTGCTAGCGCTCGGCGCAACACTCGCAGCGGGAAGTATCGCACCGGCTTTTGCCGCGACCCAGCTTCTGAACGTGTCCTACGATCCGACACGCGAACTCTACAAGGATTTCAACGCGGCTTTCGCCAAGCATTGGAAGGCTGAAGGCGGTGAGGATGTCACCATCCGCCAGTCGCATGGCGGTTCCGGCGCGCAGGCCCGCTCGGTGATCGACGGTCTCGAAGCCGATGTCGTGACGCTGGCGCTTGAAAGCGATATCAACGCCATCCAGAAGACGGGCAAGATTGCTGAAAACTGGCGCACCCGCCTGCCCAACAATGCAGCGCCTTACACCTCGACGATCGTCTTCCTCGTCCGCAAGGGCAATCCCAAGGGCATCAAGAACTGGGGTGATCTGGTGAAGGGCGACGTACAGATCGTCACGCCGAACCCGAAGACCTCCGGCGGTGCGCGCTGGAACTATCTTGCCGCCTGGGCTTGGGCGAATGAAGAGTTCAAGGGCGATCAGGACAAGATCAAGGCTTATATCGCGGATCTCTACAAGCGCGCTCCGGTTCTCGATACCGGCGCCCGCGGCTCCACTGTAACCTTCGCCCAGCGCCAGATCGGCGACGTGCTGCTCGCTTGGGAAAACGAGGCCTATCTGGCCGGTGAGGAATTCGGCAAGGACGCATTCGATATCGTCGTGCCGCCGATCTCTATCCTCGCCGAACCGCCGGTTGCCGTCGTCGATGCCACCGTGGATGCCAAGGGTACTCGCAAGGTCGCGGAAGCCTATCTGCAATATCTCTATTCCGACGAGGGACAGAACATCGCGGCCAAGCACTTCTACCGTCCTTCCAAGCGTGAAGTGGTGCAGCCGGATCTGCTCAAGCAACTGCCGGACATCAAGCTCGTCACCATCGACGACCCGCTCTTCGGCGGCTGGAAGAAGGCGCAGCCGGAACACTTTGGCGATGGCGGCATTTTCGACCAGATCTACAAGCCGGGTGCCAAGTAAAAGCCATCAAGTGACACTGACGGCACGGTGCGGTAGTTTGATTGCCGCACCGTTGCCATGTAGGGCCTGAACGCAGAATTCGGAACCAAGCATGACCGCATCCGCTACCGCTTCTTCGGCGGGCTGGAGATTGAAACAGCCGAGCATCATCCCGGGTTTCGGGTTGACGCTCGGCTTTTCGCTCGCCTACCTGTCGCTGATCATTCTCATCCCCATTGCCGGCCTGCTCTGGCGCACGGCCGAACTCGGCTGGTCCGGCTTCTTTGCCATCCTCTCGGATGAACGAACGATCCGCGCGCTTTACGTCTCCTTCGGCACGGCCTTTATCGCGGCATTGATCAATGTCGTCTTCGGCACGCTGCTCGCCTGGGTGCTCACCCGTTATCGTTTCCCCGGACGCCGGCTGATCGATGCGATGGTCGATCTGCCCTTCGCTTTGCCGACAGCCGTTGCCGGTATCGCATTCGCATCTCTTTATGCGCCCAACGGCTGGATCGGCTCGCTGTTCATGCCGTTCCGCATCGCGTTCACGCCGATCGGCATCGTCATCGCGTTGATCTTCATCGGCTTGCCTTTCGTGGTGCGCACCGTTCAGCCGATCATGGAAGAGATCGATAAGGAAGTGGAAGAAGCGGCAGCCACGCTCGGCGCCAACCGTTTCCAGACGATCTTCAACGTGCTTCTGCCCGGCCTCACACCCGCCATCCTTACCGGTTTCGCACTCGCTTTCGCCCGTGGTGTCGGCGAATACGGCTCGGTCATCTTCATCGCCGGCAACATTCCTTACGTCTCGGAAATCGCGCCACTCCTGATCGTCATCCGGCTGGAAGAGTTCAACTACGCGGGCGCCACCGCAATCGCCACGATAATGCTTTTGATCTCCTTCGCCATGCTTTTGGTGATCAACCTCATCCAGGCCTGGAGCCGCAGGAGATATGGCAATGTCTGATAACCGCCGCATCTCCTTCCGCAACCCGGCCGACGAAAGCTTCTCCACCAAGCTTGTCCTCGTCGCCCTGTCGCTGGCCTTCCTGGCCTTCTTTCTCTTCCTGCCGCTCGTCTCGGTCTTCGTCGAGGCGTTTCGCGAAGGTTGGGGCACCTATGAGGAAGCGCTTGTCGAACCGGACGCCTGGGCTGCAATCCAGCTGACCCTGACGGTGGCGGCCATCGCCGTGCCGCTCAATCTGGTTTTCGGTTTGGCCGCCTCCTGGGCGATCGCCAAGTTCGAGTTCAAGGGTAAGGCGTTTCTGATCACCCTGATTGACTTGCCGTTTTCGATTTCGCCGGTCATCTCGGGCCTCGTCTATGTTCTTCTTTTCGGCTCCGGCAGCCTGCTTGGACCATGGTTGAAGAGCTACGGCATCGAGATCCTGTTTGCCGTGCCCGGCATCGTTCTCGCCACCGTCTTCGTCACCTTTCCTTTCGTTGCGCGAGAACTGATCCCGCTGATGCAGGATCAGGGCACCGGCGATGAAGAGGCGGCGCTGTCGCTCGGCGCATCCGGCTGGCAAACCTTCTGGTATGTGACGCTGCCCAATATCAAATGGGGCCTGCTTTACGGCGTGCTGCTCTGTAATGCCCGTGCCATGGGTGAATTCGGCGCCGTCTCGGTCGTCTCCGGCCGTATCCGCGGCCTCACCAACACCATGCCGCTGCATGTCGAGATCCTCTATAATGAGTACAACATGGTCGCCGCCTTTGCCGTGGCCTCGTTGCTGGCACTTCTGGCACTCGTCACGCTCGCATTGAAAACCTTTCTCGAACTTCGGTTCGGTGCCGGCGCTGCCGGCGGCCGGCACTAGGATACCCCGCATATGGAAGTTAAAATCAACAATATCCGCAAGGAATTCGATCGTTTCGCCGCGCTGAACGACGTGTCGCTCAACATCGCGTCCGGTGAACTGATCGCGCTTCTCGGGCCGTCCGGCTCCGGCAAGACGACGCTGCTGCGCCTGATCGCCGGCCTGGATTTCCCGACCGCCGGCCAGATCTTTTTCGGTGAGGAAGATGCCTCGCGCCATTCGGTGCAGGAGCGCAATGTCGGCTTCGTTTTCCAGCATTACGCACTGTTCCGCCACATGACGGTGGCGCAGAATATCGGCTTCGGCCTTAAGGTTCGCCCCTCTGCCAGCCGCCCGCCGAAGAGCGAGATCAAAAAACGCGTCTCCGATCTGCTCGACATGGTGCAGCTTTCCGGGCTTGAAAACCGTTACCCGAACCAGCTTTCCGGCGGCCAGCGTCAGCGCGTGGCGCTCGCCCGCGCCATGGCGATCGAACCACGCATCCTGCTGCTCGACGAACCTTTTGGTGCGCTTGATGCGAAGGTGAGAAAGGAACTGCGCCGCTGGTTGCGCGAATTCCACGATCGCACCGGCCACACGACCGTCTTCGTCACCCACGACCAGGAAGAGGCACTCGAACTTGCCGACCGCGTCGTCGTCATGAGCCAGGGGAAGATCGAGCAGGTCGGCTCGGCCGACGACGTTTACGATCGCCCGCAATCGCCCTTCGTCTTTTCCTTCATCGGCGAATCCTCGCATCTGCCGGTCGAGGTGAAAGACGGCGCGGTTTTGTTTCAGGGCCAGCCGATCGGTATTTCCGAAGGGGCGGATGCGGCCGGAGACCTGTTCTTCCGTCCAGAAGACGTTGTTTTGACCGACGAGAAGGACGCGCTGTTCGGCAAGGTCACGGCCTGTCGCCGTCTGGCCGGCACCCGCATTGCCGAGATCGATATCGCCAACAATGGTCACGATCCCTTTCATGTCGAAGTGGAGGTGCCGCTGCATGCGCCGGTCGAACTCGGGTCGGAAGCCCGTTTCCGCCCGACCCGCTGGAAAATCTTCCGCAAATAGGTAACGTCACGCGGAAAGGCCGTTCAGCGGCCTTCCTCCTCGCGGGCATCGAGGTCGGCCAACATAGAGCCGCCGCAGGCAGCGGCGGCTGGAACTTGGCGCGAAAAAATCAGCCGCGATAGGCGACGAGAACCGCGCCGCAGGCAATCAGGCACACACCGAGCCAGTTCGGCAGAGACAGGCGCTCTCCGAGAAAAAACACGCCGAACACGGCGACCATGACGACGCTCATCTTGTCGATCGGGGCAACGCGGGCGGCATCTCCAAGCTTCAGCGCCCGGAAATAGCAGAGCCAGGATGCACCTGTCGCAATTCCGGAGAGCACGAGGAATGTCCAGGTCTTTGGCGAAATTTCACTGACCGGCTGCCATCCGCCGAGCATCGACAGGATGGCGGCGACGACGAGCAGGATGACGATCGTGCGGATGAAGGTGGCGAAATCGGAATTGATGTTCTCGATACCCACCTTGGCGAAGATCGCCGTCAGTGCCGCGAAGACGGCCGAAAGCACCGCCCAGAATTGCCAGCTCAAAAGCATGTCGATTGTGTCCCGTGTGGAGGAATCGGAAGTTGCCGGAAACCTATCGAAGCCGGTCATCTGCGTTAAGCGCTTAGAAGTGGTGTTCGGCGGAAAACGAAAACACGGCTACAATAAAATGCCTTTCAAGAAACGGTGAAGCCCATGGTCTTCGCGCAGTCTGCGCACATCTTCCTTTTCTGCAACGAACTGGGAGAGACCGATGAACATCCGATCGTTTGCCGCAGGCTTTACCGCCATCGCCATTGCCGCCGCTCTCGCCGGCACGGCTGCCGCCCATCACGGCTGGGCCTGGGCGGAAGGCGAGCAGACCACGCTTCAGGGGACGATTGAGACCATATCCTTCGCGCCGCCGCATCCTTCGCTGACCGTCATGTCCGACGGCGAAGTCTGGCAGATCGACCTCGGCAATCCGCGCCAGACGGAGCGGTCCGGTTTTGCCGAAGGTTCCGCAAAGGTTGGTGACGCCATCACCGTGCTTGGCAACAAGTCCGCCGATGAAAACGAGAAACTGATGAAGGCAGTGCGCATCACGGTGAAGGGCAAGAATTTCGACATGTATCCGGAGCGGATAAAGACGAACTGAGGAAAAATCGTGGACTGGTTGACGACATGGCTTGAGCCGCTGGCGGCAACACCGGTCGCGCGCCTGCTCATCATGTCCTCGACGGCCTATCTGCTCATCAACGCCGCGCATATCCTGTCGATCGGCATGCTGTTCGGCGCCATCTTGGCGCTGGATCTGCGTCTGCTGGGCCTGGCAAGGGCGGTGCCGCTGCCGGTCATCGCCCCCTATCTCTCGCGTCTCGCCGGCACAGGGCTGGCGCTGGCGATCATAACAGGCCTCTGTCTCTTCTCCGTGCGGCCGGTGGAATATGCCGCCAATCCGGCCTTTCTCTGGAAATTCGGATTGATTGGCCTCGGCATGATCAACATTGTCAGCGTCCATCGCGGTCGCGGCTGGACGGCGATCCTGGATGGTGGATCACCCACAACAGCCCTGAGGGCTTCCGCGGTGATTTCGATCGTCATCTGGGTGGCCGCCGCCGTCGCAGGCAGATGGATCGGGTTCCTCTGATCACTTGCCAATCATCGCCGGGAAGCGCATTATGCATCGCAATTGCAACGCATGAGGTGCCGCCATGAAAACCGCGACCATTCCTTCTCTCCGTGTCGATCCTGAACTGCGTGCCGCCGCTGAAAGCGTGCTGGAAAAGGGCGAAACGCTTTCGGCCTTCGTTGAGGATGCGCTGAAGAAGCAGGTCCATTATCGCAAGACCCAGGCTGAGTTCATTGCACGCGGGCTGACATCACTGGCAGAAGCCGATCGGACTGGTGTTTATTACAGCTCGGACGAAGTGCTCGGTGAACTAAGGGCGATGCTGGAAGCCAAGAGAGCGAGACGTGAAAAGCCGTGACGTATCAGGTTAAGCTCACGGAAGATGCGCGTCAGGATCTGCGCCGGCTTTATGCCTATATGCTTGAGTGGGACGAAGACGCCGCTGCAAAAGCGCTGGACACGATAACTTCCGCAATGGAAATTCTGAAAAGGTTACCATTCTCCTGTCGAAAGGCTCCGGGTAACAACGCGCTCATGCGAGAGCTGGTTATTCCTTTCGGTTCGTCCGGCTATGTCGCACTTTTCCGGATTGATGGGAGTGATACGGTAACTGTCGCCGCCATCCGCCATCAGCGCGAAGACGACTACCACTGATCAGCGGTCGCTGACCGCAGCCCTTGGATTGATCCAGGGTTCCTGATTGCTGCGGGAAAGCGGCGTCTTGCCGAGAATATGGTCCGCGGCCTTTTCTCCCACCATGATCGAGGGACCGTTGAGATTGCCGTAGGTGATATGCGGAAAGATCGAGCTATCCGCCACGCGCAACCCTTCGACGCCGATTACCCGGCATTCGGGATCGACCACGGCAAGAGGATCGTCGGCGCTCCCCATCCGGCAGGTGCCGCAGGGGTGATAGGCGCTTTCCAGATGCTCGCGCAGGAAGCTGTCGATCTCCTCGTCCGATTGCACCTTTTCGCCCGGCTGGATTTCCGGCCCGCGAAAATCGTCGAAGGCTTTCTGGCTGAAGATCTCGCGGGTCAGCCGCACGCAGTGGCGAAACTTCTGCCAGTCTTCCTCGTGGCTCATATAGTTGAAGCGGATCACCGGATCGTCCTTCGGGTCGGCCGATCGCAGCGTCACATGTCCGCGCGACTTGGATAGATTGTAGCCGACATGCGCCTGAAACCCGTGGCTCTTGGCGGCCGCCTTGCCATCATAGGAAATCGCCACCGGCAGGAAATGATACTGGATATCCGGTTGTTTCAGCCCGGCTTCAGAGCGCAGGAAAGCGCAGGCCTCGAACTGGTTTGAGGCTCCAAGACCGCCCTTGGAAAGCATCCATTGCGCCCCCGCCACACCCTGCCAGAACCATGGCAGCCAGGAATAGAGGGAGACCGGTTTGGTCGAGACCTGCTGGAAATAGAATTCCATATGGTCCTGCAGATTGGCCCCGACACCCGGCCGGTCCGCTTTCACCGCGATCCCCATGGATTTCAGATGCTCCGCCGGCCCGATGCCCGAGAGCATCAGCAGTTTCGGCGAGTTGAACGAGGAGGCGGCGACGATCACCTCTCGATTGGCTTTCACGACTTCCGGCAGGCCGCGTCGCAGTATCTCGACACCGGTCGCGCGGCCATCTTCGATGACGACCTTCTGCGCCAGACCATGAATGATCTCGACGTTTTTCCGCTTCATCGCGGGCCTCAGATAGGCATTGGCCGCAGACCAGCGGCGGCCCTGATGGATCGTCTGTTCCATCAGCCCGAAACCCTCCTGTTTCGAGCCATTATAGTCCTCCGTCGTTTCGAACCCGGCTTCCGCCCCCGCCCGGATGAAGGCGTGGAACAGCGGGTTTGTCACCGGCCCGCGCTGCACATGCATCGGCCCATCGGTGCCGCGCCAGCCTTCCTCACCGCCATGGCTGTGCTCCATCCGCTTGAAATAGGGCAGCACATCCGCATAGGCCCAGCCGCGCGCGCCAAGCTCTTCCCAGCGGTTATAGTCTTCCGCATGGCCCCGCACATAAACCAGACCGTTGATGGATGACGAACCGCCCAGCACTTTTCCGCGCGGCGCGGTGATGCGGCGATTGTTGAGATTGGGTTCAGGCTCCGAGAGATAACCCCAATTGTAACGCTTCATGCTCATCGGCCAGGCAAATGCGGCCGGCATCTGGATAAACGGGCCATAATCCGATCCGCCCGCCTCGATGACGATCACCGAATGCTTGCCGTCCTCGGAGAGGCGGTAAGCCATGGCCGAGCCTGCCGAACCGGAACCGATGATGACGAAATCTGCCTGCATGAATATCCTCGAACTGCTATGATGACGGTTCTAGAGTGGTTGACGCGGTCGGGCTGTTTCAATTGCGGCAGTATGATTTCAAGGTTCGGCCGATCTGAAGGTTATGCAATGAGCGATCAGAAAACACGCGAGCGACGGTCGCCGCCTCGCGACAAGCAATTGTCTTTGGAGAAAGATGGCCGGAACGACTACGGAGAAAACAGCAAATCATCCCGGAAGAATATTCCTTTGTTCAAAGCGCAATCCAACCGGCGCGGCCGTCATGGGGCAAGGATTGCGATCGATGCGATTGCCGCAGATGGTGACACTGTGCAGGCCGAACGACAGTTGCTTTTCGCCGACCGTAAAGCTTTGCAGCCGAACAAGACAAAGACACCTGACATCCCACTTGGGGAAACGCTGCAAAAGAAAGGTAAGCGGCCAAGCAAATAGCCGCTCAATCCTCAATACGGCGCCTCGACCTTGCCCATCCCGACATAAACCGTCTTCAGCTCCGAATAATGCTCTAGCGCCGAGAGCGAATTTTCCCGCCCGAAGCCTGACTGCTTCGACCCGCCGAAGGGAATTTCCACCGGGCAGAGATTGTAGGTGTTGATCCACAAGGTGCCTGCCTCAAGCTGGTCCACCACCCGATGCCCGCGCGAAAGATCGGCGGTGAATACGCCGGCGGAAAGGCCGAATTCGGTGGCGTTCGCTCTCGCGATCACCTCGTCCTCATCGTCGAAATCGAGCACGCACATCACTGGCCCGAAGATTTCTTCCCGGGCGATGGTCATCTCGTCGGTCACGTCGGCAAATACCGTCGGCTGCACGTAATAGCCTTCACCCCCGTGAACGGAGGGCACATCGTTGGGAATGCCGCCGCCCGTCAGAAGCGTTGCACCTTCCGCCTTGCCCTTGTCGATGTAGGAAAGAACCTTCTGCCGTTGGTCGAACGAGATCAGCGGCCCCATCTGCGTCGCCTCATCCATTGGCTCGCCGATAACGATCTTCTCCGTCCGTTCCTTCAGCCGCGACAGGAACTGCTCTTTCACCTTCCTCTGCACGAACACGCGGGTGCCGTTCGAGCAGACCTGACCGGTCGAATAGAAGTTGCCGAGCATCGCCCCGCCGATGGCGCTGTCGATATCGGCATCGTCGAACACGATCAGCGGCGATTTCCCGCCAAGCTCCATCGTCACATGCTTGAGCTGGCCGGCAGCCGCTGCCGCCACCTTGCGGCCGGTCGGCACCGAGCCGGTAAGCGAAACCTTTGCGACATCCGGGTGATTGACCAGCAGCGGCCCCGTTGCCCGGTCCCCTTGGATGACATTGTAAAGACCCTTCGGCAGCCCGGCCTCGATCAGGATCTCGGCGATCTTCAATGCACCCAGCGGCGTGTTTTCCGATGGTTTGAACACCATCGCATTGCCAGCCGCAAGCGCCGGTGCACCCTTCCAGCAGGCGATCTGCTGCGGATAGTTCCACGCGCCGATGCCGACGCAGACGCCGAGCGGTACGCGCTTCGTATAGGCAAAATCCCCGCCGAGCGGGATATACTGGCCGTTCATCCCCGCCGCGATCACGCCGCCGAAAAATTCAAAGCTGTCGGCGCCCGAAGTCGGATCGGCAACGATCGTTTCCTGGATCGGCTTGCCGGTATCGAGCGTTTCCAGTTCGGAAAGCTCGCGGTTGCGCTCGCGCATGATCTCGGCGGCCCGTTTCAGGATGCGTCCCCGCGCGGTGGGGCTCATGGCCGCCCATTCCGGCTGGGCGCGTTTGGCCGCCGCGATCGCCTTTTCGACGATCGCAGGCGTTGCCGCATGCAGCCTTGCGATCACCTCGCCGGTGGCGGGGTAAAGGCTCTCGATGACGCTGCCTGCGGTATCTTCCACATATTCGCCATCGATGAAGTGGCTGGCTTTCGGCTGTGCTTTCATTCTCTTGTCTCCGTCCTCACTCCCCACGGGGATAGCGTTTGGACTCTTCCAGATTGTCGAGGTTCATGTGGTTGCGCATGTAGCGCTCTGAAGCTCTTTGCAAGGGTTGATGGTCCCAGGGATAATAGGCGCCGTTGCGCAGCGCCTCATACACCACCCATCGCCGGGCCTGGCTTTCGCGCACGGCGGCGTCGAATGCCGCCATGTCCCATTTGGCATTCCGCTTGGCCCGAAATTCTTCCAGAACCTCCGCATAAGCAGGGTTATCGGCAAGGTTCGCCAGTTCCTTAGGATCGGTATCGAGATCGAAAAGCTGCTCGGGATCAAGTTCGCAATGGATGTATTTCCACTTGCCCTCGCGGATGCAGACCAGCGGTGCATAAGACGCTTCGGCGGCATATTCCATCAGCACCGGGGAAGTGCGTGCCCCTCCGCCGATGACGGGTTTCAGGCTCTCGCCATCCGTCCACGGCGCGATCTCGGCCATCGAGATCCCGGCGAGATCGCAAAGCGTCGGCGTCACATCGAGATTGGAAACGGGAGCCTTGTGCAGGGCAGGGGTAATACCCGGCCCCGCCACCATCAGCGGCACCCGCGCCGAACCCTCGAAAAAGTTCATCTTGAACCACAACCCGCGTTCGCCCAGCATGTCGCCATGATCGGAGCAGAACAGGATGAACGTATTGTCGAGCATCCGGGTGCGGGTCAGTGTGTCGATCAGCTCGCCGACCTTTTCGTCGATATAGGAAATATTGGCGAAATAGGCCTGCCGCGAACGGCGCACATTCTCGCCGGTAATAGCAAAGCTCGCATAGTCACAGGATTTGAGAATACGCTGCGAATGCGGATCCTGGCTCTCCAGCATGCCGATTTCGGGCAGCAGATGTTGGCAATCCTCGTAGAGATCCCAGAACTTTTTGCGCGCCACATAGGGGTCGTGCGGATGGGTGAAGGAGACGGTCAGTGCCCAGGGTCGACGGGCGATATCGTCGTTCTCGCGCGCCAGATGATAGAGCTTCTGGTTGGCCAGAAACGCCACCTCATCGTCATATTCCATCTGGTTGGAAATCTCGGCCACGCCCGCGCCGGTGACCGATCCCATATTGTGATACCACCAGTCGATCCGTTCCCCCGGCTTGCGGTAATCCGGCGTCCAGCCGAAATCGGCCGGGTAGATATCGGTCGTCAGCCGCTCCTCGAACCCGTGCAGCTGGTCCGGTCCGACGAAATGCATTTTTCCCGAAAGCGCCGTGTAATAACCGGCACGGCGCAGGTGATGCGCATAGGTCGGGATAGAAGAGACATATTCGGCTGCATTGTCATAGACTTGCGTGCGGCTCGGCAGCTGCCCGGCCATAAAGGAAGCGCGGGCGGGGGCGCAAAGCGGCGAGGACGTGTAGTTGTTTTGGAACCGCGCCGAGCGTGCGGCCAACGCCTTCAGGTTCGGCGCATGCAGCCAGTCGGCCGGACCATCGGGAAACAGCGTGCCGTTCAATTGGTCGACCATGATGATGAGAATGTTCGGGCGGGACATGATCGTGACGGCTCTCTGAAGGCGGGAATGGCAATGTAAGGAGTTATTTTCGATCTTGTTTTTGATCAAGCGTCGATTGCGAACCGCGCTATCCCAAAAGCGTAGATGCTTGCTCGGTGTAACACCTGATGGTACATTGGGCTGTGAGGGTAGAGGATGATCGTAAGCTTTCGGGATGCGTGGCTTCAGGACTTCTTCGTTTCCGACATCCGGAACAAGAAGATTCCTGCGGATATCGAGGATCGCCTGTTTCGCAAATTGCAGATGATCGATGACGCAAGGACGGATCAGGACTTGCGCATTCCGCCCAGCAATCATTTCGAAAAATTGCGTGGCTCTCTCGAAGGTTACTGCTCAATCAGAGTGAACAGGCAGTGGCGTCTGCTTTTCCGTTGGGACGGTTCGGCGGGCGAGGCGGCGGAAATCTACCTCAATGACCATCGCTACAGATAGGTGCAGCATGTTGATGACAAAGCGAAAGCCAATAGGGATCGGCGAAATCCTCGTCGAGGAATTCATGCAGCCCATGGGGTTGACGCAGGCAGCCTTGGCGGAGGCCATGGGTGTGCCGCGCAAACACGTCAACGAACTCTGCAATGATCGCCGCACGATAACCGTGCCGACAGCGCTGATCCTGGCGAGAGTGTTCGGCAACAGCCCGGATTTCTGGCTTAATATCCAGCGCCGCAGCGATCTCTGGGCAGCCATGCATGACCCGAAGGAATTGGAGCGTATCGAGCGCGCCCGTCCGTTGAGTGAGGTTGCCTGAAACATTTCGTCGCGGGGCAGCAAGCTAGCGCTTCACGGCACCGGGAGAAGCCCGTTTTCGCCCCCGTAATTCATTGAATTTTAAGCAAATACAGAAAGTCCGTCACAAAACCTTCATGCGATTTTCATAGAGGAGCAACGGATTGTTGACGGGTCGCACGGCAACCTGCGCAACGTCATTGAAGGCTTGGATTGAGCCTCTTTAAATATCGCTGGTGCAGTGGAGTAATGCGTATGTCGTCTGCGGCTGTTCTCGAACCGGGTGCTATCCGGCGATATGCAGGCGACCAGCTTGTCACGCTTGGAAAACTGGTGCTGGAAAACGCCTTCCAGCCGATTGTCGAGGTCGCCACCGGTTCGGTCTTCGGTTACGAGTCGCTTCTGCGCGGCCAGGAAAGGATCGGCTTTACCTCTCCGCCGGCGCTTCTCGATGAGGCCCATCAGACGGGACAGCTTCTGGCGCTGGAACAGATGATGTCCGGTCGGGCGCTTGCCAAGTTCGCGACGCTTCCCGAATATTCCTCGACGACGCTTTTCCTCAACCTTGATGTCCGCTTGATCCGTCAGGGCCACGAGTTCCTGGAAAAGGTGCTGCATCACCTGCGCGCCTCTGGCATTGCGCCGTCTTCTGTCTGTTTCGAGTTTTCCGAACGTTTCGACAATACCAGCGTGCCGGAATTTGCCGATCTGGTTGCGGATATGCGCAAGGCCGGCTTCAAGCTCGCCATCGACGATTTCGGCGTCGGCCACGGCGAGATGAAGCTGCTTTGCGATTTCCCGGTCGATTATCTGAAGATCGATCGACACTTCGTCTCGGAGATCGACAGCAATCCGCGCAAGCGTCATCTGGTCAAGAACATCGTCAACATTGCCCACACGCTCGGCATTCGGGTCATTGCCGAGGGCATCGAGACCGAAGCCGAGTTCCTGGCCTGCCGCGAATATGGCGTCGACCTCGTTCAGGGCTATTTCATCGCAAGGCCGACGACCTTCCTGACCGAATTGCAGCCGGCCTTTCCGCACCTTGCCGATATCGGTCGTACGCGCCGCTCCAGCCAGTCGCTCGACGAGATCCTCATCCGCAAGCAGATCGAGAAACTGCCGACGGTTTTTGAAAGCGATGCGATCGATAGCGTGTTCGAACTGTTTCGCCGCAATCCGCGCCAGGCCTTTTTTCCGGTCCTGAACGCCAATGGCGAGCCGCGCGGTGTCATCAGCGAATACCATCTAAAGGAATTCATCTATCAGCCCTTCGGCCGCGATCTGTTGAAGAACAAGCTCTATGAGCGCTCGATCGCCCATTTCGTCGAGCCGGCGCCGATCATCGGGCTGGATGCCGAGGCGGAAGAGCTGATGAGCCTGTTTGCCAATATGGAAAACAGCGCCTGCGTCATCCTGACGGAGAACATGCGTTATGCCGGCGTTGTTTCGGCCGCCGCACTCATCAAGGTGGTCAACGAAAAACAGCTGAAAATCGCCCAGGACCAGAACCCGCTGACCAGCCTGCCGGGCAACCGTGCGGTGCGTGATTTCATGCAGGAAGCCGGGCGCGACGACGAGGAAAGCCGTTTCTTCTGCTATTGCGACTTCGACAATTTCAAGCCCTTCAACGATCATTACGGGTTCCAGAAGGGTGACCACGCGATCTCGCTGTTTGCGGCGCTGATGAAACGCTACTTCTTCTCTGAGGGCGATTTCCTCGGCCATATCGGCGGCGACGACTTCTTCATCGGCATTCGCGACTGGACACGCGGCGAACTGGACGAAATCCTCGAGCGCCTGCTGTCGGATTTCCACGGCGACGTCATCGAGCTTTATTCCGAAGAGGAACGTGCTTCCGGCAGAATCCGCGGCCATGACAGGTCGGGTCGCGAACGGGATTTTCCGCTGTTGCGCTGCTCGATCGGCGTTCTTGAACTGCCGAAGGGTTTGCTTCTCGACGATATCGGCCGCATCAGCGTCGAGATTGCCGCGGTCAAGGCAAGTGCCAAGGAGAGCGAAGGCGGCCTCGTCTTCTCCGCCTTCGGTGAGACAAAGTGACCGGCCGCAGCCACCGGTCCCTTTCTAAGCCCGGGGGCGTGTCCTAAGTCAGTGCTCTCATGCTGACAGGAGACTTCTATGCCGCTTCCAAATGAGATGCGTTTCATCGATCTGCCGTCTTTCGGTTCCCCGGATGTAATGGTGGTGGCCCAGGGGCCGCTCCCAAGCCCGCGTCCCGGCGAAATTCTGGTGAAGGTTGAGGCGGCGGGCGTCAATCGCCCGGATGTTGCGCAGCGTCAGGGCAATTACCCGGCCCCCAAGGATGCAAGCCCGATCCTCGGCCTGGAGATCGCCGGCGAAGTGGTTGCCCTCGGCGAAGGCGTTTCGGACTATGCGATCGGCGACAAGGTCTGTGCACTGGCGAATGGCGGCGGTTATGCCGAATATTGCGCAGTGCCGGCCGGACAAGTGCTGCCATGGCCAAGGGGCTATGATGCGCTCAAGGCGGCAGCCGTGCCGGAAACCTTCTTCACCGTCTGGGCCAACCTTTTCCAGATGGCGGGCCTGACGGAGGGCGAGAGCGTTCTGATCCATGGCGGCTCGAGCGGCATCGGCACGACGGCGATCCAGCTCGCCAAGGCCTTTGGCGCAAAGGTCTATGCGACGGCCGGATCGAAGGAAAAGTGCGACGCCTGCGAAAAGCTCGGCGCGACGAGAGCGATCAATTACAAGTCGGAGGATTTTGCCGAGGTCATCAAGGCGGAAACTGAAGGGCAGGGCGTCGATGTCGTGCTCGACATGATCGGGGCCGCCTATTTCGAAAAGAACCTCGCGGTGCTCGCCAAGGACGGCTGCCTGTCGATCATCGCGTTTCTGGGCGGAGCAAAAGCTGAGACCGTCAATCTGACGCCGATCATGGTCAAGCGCCTGACGGTGACCGGTTCGACCATGCGCCCACGCACCGCCGACGAAAAGCGCGCCATCCGCGACGATCTCGTCACCGAAGTCTGGCCGCTTCTGGAAAAGGGTGAAATCGCGCCGGTGATCCATTCCGTGCTGGATTTCGATCAGGTCGCCGAGGCTCACCGGCTGATGGAAACCAGCAGCCATATCGGCAAGATCGTGCTGAGGATCGGCTAGGGAATGGGCCTTCGAGGAATCACATCCTTGCTCCGGCTCGCGAATGTTAAGCACAGGCGGGCGCTTTTCCAAAGCACATATATTCGCGGCGCGTAACATAACTTGCCTTGCAAGACATGCGTATGACACCTACCTTCTAGTCATCGTCAACGTAGTGAAAGGAAGGTGATCCAATGTCTAATGAGATTTCGGTCTGCGTAACGGGCAATGGAAAGGTGGCGGTCTTGACGGGGCAGCCCTCGGCCTGAACTGCATCTTCCTTCGGACTGTCGCGAGACGGGCCGGGTTCGTTGAACGGACCAGATTTCATGGAAGGGTCGCCTTGGCGGCCCTTTTCCTTTTTCTGCAATAGGCAGAAACGAGCACTACGCCGACAATGACTCTGCGTGACATGCCTGCATGTTTTTTCGGCTAGGACCTGCCGAAGATGCCTATTTTTAACGCGGTTGCTTTGACCGAGATCACAAAAATCCCTGCTCATTTGGCAAGGGTGTGCTGCTAATCGAGTGCTACTTCAAGACGGTCTTCGCGCGTATAACAGACGCATCGAAGCAAGAGGGCGCCACCAACCGGCCGCCGCTTCGAAAACCCAGGAAAGGGGGACCATCATGAACGTGAAACGCACTTTGACCAATTGGCGCAATTACCGTCGGACGGTTGCCGAACTGGAGCGGATGACGACGCGCGAACTGGCCGATCTCGGGATCACCCAATACGAGATCCGCAGCTTCGCTCGGACCGCCCACGGTCTCTGATCGAAAAATAGGCACACTTCTGATGAAAACGCCCGCCATGACGCGGGCGTTTTGCTTTTGAGAAACTGTCTGCTGGATCAGATGCCGATACGCCCGAGCGCGGGTATCTTGATGCCGGGCCGGGAAAGGTCTAACCCGGCGACAAGCCCGAGGAAATGCACCTCCAGACCGCTTCGCGCGCCGACCGAGAAACCGGCCAATCCCCTCAGCGTTACATGCAGGTCGCGCCGGTCTTCATCGAGATGGACGAATTCACCGTTCGGCAGATAATCGCGCCCCACCGCATGGGGCGGCAAAACGGCCCCGATCTCCGGCACGGTGCGCAGGACATAGGCGACGAACGTGTTGGAGTTGGGGCCGGGCCAGATCGTATAGCCGCCGGGTTCGGCGTAAGGGTAGGCGGCAATCGCCCCTTCTATCTTCGGGATCAGCAACTCCGCCTTCGCGCCCGTGACAGTCGCGACCAGCTGCGGTTCATTCGAATACCAGTAGGCATCCGGCGCCCGGTGATTGCGCCGGATCGGTGATCCCCAGCCCACCTTGTCGTAACGGGTATAGGTCGAGGCTCCCTTTTCCTTGGTGACGATCCAGGCATGGCTGGCAACGGCACCCTTCAGCCCGCCAGTCATGGCGGAAAAGATATAGATCGCCGCATCGTTGCTCGCTTCAGGCTTGGGCAGAATTCCGGCCGATGTCCAGCGCGCCGCACTCCATCCGGCAGGATGGTCCTTCATTGCCCAGAGACCTGCAGATGCGAAGGTCGGCAGCAGGTAGACGATGAAGATGACGACCAGCAGACGTTTTACCGATTTCATTAGCATTTCCCGTGCAAGTCTTCCGCGAACCAGCTATGACGCCGCCACCTGTTTCGATCGCAATAGAATCCAGCAAAATCAGGACTGACCATGCAAAATCCCGTTACCGTCGAAGTGACCCGCGGCTCGTCGGTCGAAAGCCGCCACAGGGGATTGGGTGTGGTCGTTGATGGAAGCGGCAAGGTCTTGTTTTCCTTCGGTGATGCGGAAGCTGGTGTTTTTCCGCGCTCTTCCTGCAAGGCCATGCAGGCGCTGCCGCTGGTCGAGAGCGGCGCGGCGGATGCCTATGGTTTCGGCAATGCCGAACTCGCCTTTGCCTGCGCCTCGCATTCGGGCGAGGATCGCCATGTCGAGATGGCGGCGTCCATGCTGGCAAAGGCCGGCCGCGACGTCTCTTCGCTCGAATGCGGCGCGCACTGGTCATCCGATCAGGCGACCCTCATTCATCAGGCACGCACCATCGACAAGCCGACGGCCCTGCATAACAACTGCTCCGGCAAGCATTCAGGCTTCGTCTGCACCTGTGTCCATTCCGGCGCGCCGGTCGAAAACTATGTCGGTTATGACCACCCGCTGCAGCGAGAAATCCGCGACGTCATGCAGAGCCTGACGGGCGCAGTGCTTGGCGCGGACAATTGCGGCACCGATGGCTGCTCGATCCCGACCTATGCCGTTCCGCTCAAGGGACTGGCGCACGGGTTTGCAAAAATGCTGACCGGCGAAGGGCTTGCCGCATCGCGCGCAAAAGCGTCCCGCCGCCTGATCGACGCCTGCATGGCCGAACCCTTCTATGTTGCCGGTACCGGCCGCGCCTGCACGAAACTGATGGAAGTCGCGCCAGGCAAGATCTTTGCAAAAACCGGTGCCGAAGGCGTCTTCGTTGCAGCCCTTCCCGAACAAGGCCTCGCCATGGCGGTCAAATGCGAAGACGGGACGACCCGCGCCGCCGAAGCGATGATCTATGCGCTGATTTCCCGTTACTTCGAAAAGGGTGGCGAGACGCAGACGAAACTGATGGAAATGGCCAACCGCCAGATGAAGAACTGGAACGGGATCCATGTCGGCGATGTAAGGGTGACCGACGCCATGTTCGCCTGAGATCGTTTTTCAGGGCGCGGATGCGGCCCGAAAAATCAGGCGCAGCGTGCCAGCGGAATAGGCTCCGGCTCCGCCTTCACGTCCATCGGCAGATAGGGCATTGGAAGATCCGCGAGCTGTTGCAGATCCATTGCGCGGATGTCCAGATGGTCCAAGGGGCTCTGTTCGATGACGCTGGTGGCGGAGCAGAGCCGCAGTGACCGAGTCGTGGCATTCAAGAAAATCTTGAAAGGGTTCATCGTCTACCTCGCAAATGCGTGTTTCATTTGCAGGGTGAATATGGGTTGTATCAGCCAAGGTTACAATCGACATTATCAGGTTGCTGCTATAGGTTTTCTATATGAGCAATCTGAACCTCGTTCATCTGAATGGCCTTCGGGCGCTGGAAGCCGTCGCGCGGCTCGGCTCGTTACAGGCAGCAGCGACGGAGCTTGGCGTCTCGGTAGGAGCCGTCAGCCAGCAGGTCATCAAGGCGGAAGCGCAGCTCGGTCATCCGGTCTTTCAGCGTCTGCCGAAAGGCATGGTGCCGCTGGACACGGCAAGGCCGATGCTGGCGCGGCTGGCGGATGGTTTTCGCAGCCTGTCGGAAGCGGTGGCGGTTGGTCGGGCGCGGGATGAAAACCTGCTGACCATTTCGGTTGCACCGGTCTTTGCCGCCCGTTTCCTCGTTCATCGGCTTGACCGCTTCACGGCATTGCATCCTGAAATCCGCCTGCGGATTGATGCGACGACGGCGATGGCGGATTTCGTCACGGATGGGGTGGATTTAGGCATCCGGGTCGGAGCGGGGAAATGGCCAGGTGTCAATGCGGACCTGCTTCTGCCACAGCTCGTTTTCCCCGTTTGCGCGCCGGCTTTGGCTGAACGATTGCGCGAGCCGAAGGACATTCTCAAACTGCCGACCATCATTGATGGACACGCGATGTTTTCTTGGGATGTGTGGCTTCGGTGCGTGGGGCTGGAAGGGCGGCAGATGCAGGTCCGCCATGTCTTCAACGAGGCCTCGCTCTGCCTTGATGCAACGATAAGGGGCGAGGGCGTCATGATCGCCTGGCAAACCCTAGCCGATTATCCGCTGGCGCATGGCAAGCTGGTCGAGCCGTTCTCGGTCAGGGCCGCGACCGGCTTCGGCCACTATTTCGTCACCCCTGCCGGAATTCGTCAGCCACCGAAGGTCAAGGCCTTTCATCGATGGCTGACGCAGGAGCTGGAGGCTTTGCAGCCTCAATGACCTTATGGATTTGCCGGCTCGGCGTTCCGCTTTGCCCACATTGCCTGATAGCCCGGACGATGGGTACAGGCCTCGTACCAGACTTTCAGTGATGGCCGGGCATCGAACAGGGCGTGATAGCCGCGCGCATAACGCAGGATTTCGACGACATTGATATCGGCGGCGGTAAAGCGGTCGCCGACGAGATAATGGGTCGTTGCCAGGTGCTTTTCCAGAACGTCGAAGGCGCGCACAAGGCGATCGGCCGCATCGTCGATCGCAGCGATGCCTTCCGGCGTATCACCCTTGGTCGACTGGATCTTCAGTGCATCCGACTCGATGCTGGTTGCCGCAAACAGCGACCACTGCACCATCAGCGCCTCTTCAGCGATATTCTGCGGGCCAAGCTCGCCGCCATATTTGCGGGCGAGATAAAGCGAGATCGCCAGCGACTCGTGCAGTACGAAGCCATCGTCGTCCATCGACGGGATCGATCCCATCGGATTGATGGCGAGGAACTCGCTCGTGCGCGTGTGCACCGGGCAGCCGGGAGCCGACGTATCGGCCAGGCGATAGGCCTGGATGATCGGAACGAGCTCGAACGGCAGGCCGATTTCCTCGATGAGCCAGAGTGGCCGCGTGGCGCGAGAACGGTAAACCCCGTAAATCTTCAGCATCGATATCTCCTTGATGAGTTGGCGCGAAGCTAATCAGGTTTGGTAACGAACGGAAGATCATCCTGCGTTGGACGTCCATGAAAGTTTTCGATAGGATTAAATCGTGTCGGATAACCTAGAAGGAGCTTCCCATGCGCACCACCCAGTCCCTCAGCATCACGCTTCCGATCGAGATGGCGGAGATGGTCAAGGCCAAGGTTGCATCCGGCGAATACGCTTCCGAAAGCGAAGTCATCCGCGACGGCCTGCGCACGCTGATCGCCCGCGATGCGGCGATTGAAAGATGGCTGGTGGAGGAGGTTGCTCCGGCATACGATGAGATGAAAGCTCATCCGGAGCGAGCACTTTCGATTGAAGAAGTGGATCGCCGGCTCGATGCGACAATGGCACAACTCCTTCAGGAAAAACGGAAGTCATGATCTACGACGTCGTTTTCTCGCCTCGGGCAATCAGAGATCTCGATGAAATTTTCCGATATCTGGCATCCGAAATGGGTGTTGCTGCAGCGCGCGGATATATAGGCAGGATCCGTACTTATTGTGCGGGATTTGCTACCTTCCCACATCGAGGAATGCGGCGAGACGATATTCGCCCCGGCATTCGTATGGTGGGATTTCGATATAAAGCGACGATAGCGTTTGATGTCGAGAAACAGACAGTCACCATTCTTCGCATCTACCACCGCGGCCGCGACATTGATGCCGATGACTACTCGCCCGACCTCGATCTTTAGCCCACCCGATTACCCTCGATCGTCAGATGCGAAAACCGCTCTGCGCCGTCCTTCGCCAGATCGCCGGTCGAAGCCTCTCTCCACCGATACCCGACGATCGCGCCCCGTTTCGCCCCCTGAAAGATGTTGTTGGCGATGATCGCGTCACCTGCACCTTCGACTACCGTCACGACGCAGCCCACGCCGGCGTCGCGCACGATATTGCCTGTCGCCGTGACATTGCGCAGATAGGGGCCGAAGCCGAAAGCCAGGCCGCTATGCGGCGCGTTCTCGACCACATTGCCCGTCACAGCCGTGTCCGCCTCAGCACTGATGCCGACACCGAAGATCGGGTCCTCGATCGTATAGGGACCGCCCAGACGCAGATTGCGCACGATATTGTTGGCGACGGTGGCAAGTCTTCCGCCCTCGTTGAAATTGACAACCGAAATGCCGTTCGCGGCGCCATCCACTAGATTGCCGGCAATCATCGCGCCTTCGAAGGAAAATTCCGCATAGATCGCCGTCTCGCCGGATGTCGTGCAGTGATTGCCCGATATCATCGCATTCGAGGCGCTGTTGGCGCGAATTGCGGAGAAGGCGGAATCCGAAATGTGGTTGCCGGAAACGATGACGTCATTGGCGCGGTAGAGGTTGATCGCATTGCCATATTGGCCGGTGCCGCCGTTGCTTGCTCCGGTGCGTGCGATACGGTTGCCGGACAAGATCGTTCCGTCGGTGCCCTTTTCCCAGCGATGAATGAGAATGCCGCCATTGCCGCAGTCGGAGACGGTGTTCTCGGTTACCGAAAGATTGGCGCTGTTGACCGCGTAGAGACCGTATTCGACGATGCGTGAAATGCGGTTGCGTGAAATCCTGCCGCCGCAAGCCTCCAGATGCAGCCCCGTCCGTCCGGCGTTCGCCACCTCGCAGTTCTCGATGACGAGATCCGCTACACCGCGAAAAAACGCAACCGCTGCCTCATCTCCGCCAGGTGGCTGATCCGCGCCATCAAGGATCAGGCCAGACAGTTCGATGCGACGGGCGTTTTGCGCACGCAGCAAGGCTCCGTTGCCGGAGTGAACAAGGCGCGTCGCCCCCGCAATGCCGATCAGCCGGGTACCATCGGGAAGGTTGAGGCTGGATATAGGGTAGTCGCCGGGTGGCAGATAGACGGGCATGTTACGCGCAGCGGCATCGGCGAGCAGGCGCTCAAGATTGCGACGCGTGGTTTGTCCTCCACCCGGAGTGACGCCATGGGCGCCCGCATCGATTGAACCGCGCAATTCACCATTGGAAATGCGAGGGGATTGGGCCGCCGTTGACCGGACAAAAGCCGCCGTGCCGGCTGTTGCGGCCAACCCTGCCACCAGTCGTCGTTTCGAAATCATCCACTTCCCCCGGCACGTCAATAAAAAGTTTCCCATCGCAGTATCTGTGATCGGTATGCGTCACAAATATTTGCCTATCCGGGTAAAAACTTTGCCATCATCTCAACAACACTGACTGTTGCACCGATTTATTAAGCAAGGGGTAGGATTTGCTTTTTAAGGTGCATCGCATAGGGCATGCAATTTCTGGACGTTTCGGGGGCTTGGAGACGGACATGGTAATTCCCGTATCATATGAGATGACGGTGGAAGCACCGAGGGAAACATTGGAAGACGCGTGCGAGCGATTGCGACGCAGCGTGATGGACAGCGGCTGTGCGCTGGACCTCGCAGAAGCGCTGCAGGAGCTGACGGCGCTCAGGGTGCTGGATCAGTTGCCCGACTTCATTTCGATCAAGGATCGCCGCAGCCGCTTCGTTTTCGCCAACGAGGCAGCCTGCCGGGCGGCCGATATCAGCGATTATTCCAGCCTGCTCGGCAAGACCGATTTCGACGTCTTCATCGGCGAGACGGCGAACCGGTTGTTCGCGATGGAGCAGCTGGTGATGGAAAGCGGCTCAGCCGTGGAGAAGCAGGACGAATATCTCGTCCGCCACGACGGCAAAACATTCTGGCTGTCCATCTCGAAGATCGCTTTGCGCAATTCCGCCGGACAGATCGTCGGTCTGGTCAGTATCTCTCGCGATATCGGCGAAAGGAAGCGCCAGGAAGAGCTGCGCCACGGTCAGGCACGCCTGCTTGAAATGATCGCCCGCGGCCAGCCTCTGGATGTTGTTCTCAATGCGGTCGTCAGGCTGATCGAGGCACAGCTTCACGACGTCAAGGGCGCCGTAATGCTGCTCGACGAGGATCGAAAACGCTTTTGCGGAGGGGCAGCCCCCGGTCTTTCTCCATCCTATGTCCAACTCGTTGAGGGGATAGAGATCGGCCCCGGTCGCGGTTCATGCGGCACGGCTGCATGGTTGGGCGCTCCGGTGGCTGTCGCCGATGTGGAGGCCGATCCGCTCTGGGAATCCTATCGCGAGCTTGGCTCCCTGTTCGGTTTTCGCTCCTGCTGGTCGACGCCGATCGTCGGCGCTGAAGCGCGTGTGCTCGGTACTTTCGCACTCTATTCGCCCACAAGGCGCGAACCGTCGACGCTTGAACAGGAGCTGATGGCGATTGCAACCGACCTTGCCGGTATCGCCATAGAGCGCGCCGAAAGCGAACGGCGTATCCGCCATCTGGCGCACCATGATCCTCTGACCGGCTTGCCCAACCGCACGCTCTTCTGGAGCCAGTTCAATCGCAGCCTCCACGAAGCGCGGCGTGAAAACCGTAAGATCACGGTGGCCTATATCGACCTCGATAATTTCAAGGCGATCAACGATACGCACGGCCATGCTGCGGGTGATGCGGTTTTAAAGACTCTTTCAGAGAGGATGACGCATTGCATCCGTGCAAGTGATCTCATCGTGCGGCTGGGTGGCGATGAATTCGCCATCGTCTTCTCCAACCCCGATGGCGATCGTAGCGGTGTCCTGCGGCGACTAGACAAGCTGCGCACCCTGATCGCCGAGCCTGTCTGGGTCGAGCAAATCGATATTACCGCGACCTGCAGCATGGGGATCGCCTTCTATCCCGAGGATGGTGACGCTGCCGAGGAGCTTCTCGCCAGCGCCGACCGCGCCATGTACGAAGCCAAGGAACTCGGCCGCGACAGGCTCGCGGTTTGCGCTTGAAGTCTTGTCAGGCGCTTGTCAGGCTGCGGGATGCAGCCGAACCGTGGGCCTTTTCGTTCGGATAGGTCTCTTCGAACTTGCTGACGAATTTGTCGAAAAGCACGGCGAAGACACTGAGTTCTTCTTCAGACCAGCCATCCAGCATGGAGGCGAGAAGTTGTCGCTTGGTGGTATCGACCTCAGCCATCAATTGATCGCCAAGTTCGGTGCGCACGACGATCGACCGTCGCCCGTCCGCCTGTGAAGCCGCGCGGCGCAGTAGCCCCTGAGCGACCAGCTCCGCCACCAGCCGGCTGCCGCGTGACGGGTCGAGCCGCATCACATCGGCGATCGCACCCACGGTGACCTCTCCTTCGATACGGCCCATCGCCCTCAACGCATCCAGATGCGAGATCTCGAGGCTTGGAGCGAGACTGTCGACCAGCGTCCTGCTGATAACCCGACGGCCGATCAGCAGTCGCATTCGTCCCATCACCTCGCTGATATGGGCGATGTCGGCTGCGGTGGAACGGTTCTCGGTCACTGTCTTCGTCATGACGATGGAAAATAGCAGAGCCGTGCCGGTGAGCAAGAAATATCTGCTATACGCATCTAGGTGTGATTGACATTTATATGCTAAAAGCACATAAATTCAGTCTCACACTGGATATGCCATGACAGCTCCCGCATCACCCGTCGTTCCGCTGGTTGCCAGCCATCGCCAGCGATTGATCGTTTTCTGCTTCCTGATGGCCGCACTTTTCATGGCGACGCTCGACAATCAGATTGTCTCAACCGCGCTTCCGACAATTGTCGGCGAATTCGGCCAAATGGAGCGTTTCGGCTGGGTCAGTTCCGCCTTCCTGCTCGCCACCAGCGCCGTCATGCCCATCTATGGCAAGCTGGGCGATCTTTTCGGCCGCAAATACGTCATGCTGGCGGCGATCGTCATCTTCACGCTCGGTTCGCTTGCCTGCGGTTTCGCCTGGTCGATGGACAGTCTCATTGCAGCCCGCGTCTTTCAGGGGCTGGGCGGCGGCGGCATCATGGTGTCGATCTTCTCGATCAATGCCGATCTCTTCGAGCCGCGCGAGCGCGCCAAATATCAGAGCTATTCCAGCCTGATGATCATGGCGTCCGGCAGCCTGGGCCCTGTTCTCGGCGGCACGATGAGCGATCTCTTCGGCTGGCGTTCGATCTTCCTCATCAACCTGCCGCTCGGCGTCATCGTCATCACCGGCCTCGTGCTGATGCTGCCTTATCGCCACCCGACGCGTCAGCCGAAGATCGATTATATCGGTGCCGCCGTTCTGGCCGCGACGATCACCTGCCTCGTTGCCTTCGCCGACAGCCGCCAGATTTTCGGCTCGCTCGTCGCACCGGCTTCGCTTGCTCTGTTGGCCTGTGGCATCGTCTGCGCCTGCCTCTGGGTCTTCGTCGAAAGCCGGGTGCCCGAACCGATCGTGCCGCTCAAGCTTTTCCGCGACAGCACATTCTCGCTCTACCTCATCATCTCGCTCTGCGCCGGTTCGGTCGGCATTGGCCTGGTCAACTACTACGCGCTCTTCCTGCAGACGACGACCGGACTTTCGCCCTCTGCCGCCGGCCTGTTTTTCATCGCGCTGACCGGCGGCATCGTCACCGGCTCGATCTCGGCCGGCCGCCTGATCTCGATCACCGGGCGCTACAAGCCCTTCACCGTCATCGGCCTCGCCATGAGCGTCATCATGCTGTTCTGCTTTTCGCAGATCGGCCACGACGTCTCTCTGGTCATGGTGGCGACGATCATGTTCCTGCAGGGCTTGTCGGTCGGCTTCGGCCAGCAGGCGCCGATCATCGGCGTGCAGAATGCAGTGCCGCGCGGCGATGTCGGGGCAGCAAGCGGTGCGGTGGCGCTGATGCGCATGGGCGGTGCCTCGATCGCCATCTCGCTCTTCGGCGCGATCATCGGCACCGGCCTGAAATCCCATCCGGTTGAAATCCCCGGCTTGGCCGATATAGAGACGCTGACGCCAAAAATCCTGGCAACTCTGCCCGAAGCATCGCAGCAAGCTGTGGCGGCGGTCTATCACGATGTCTTTTCGCCGCTCTTCCTCGTGGCCGCAGCAATTGCCCTGATCGGTCTCGTCGCCGCGCTTTGCCTGAAGCCGATCCAGTTGCCGACGATGCAGGCGGCAAGCCAGCCGAAAGAGGAAAAGGCCGCCGCCTGATCCTCCTGAAACTAAACCTCTCGAAAGTCTCGGGTTGCCTCCTATCTTGATAGGCATGAAACCCGAGGCTTTGCTTCATCCGACCCCCGCCGGGCTGTTCTGCCCCATCGGAAACTTTTACGTCGATCCGGTCCGCCCTGTCGAAAGGGCGCTGATCACCCATGGTCATTCCGATCATGCCCGTTCCGGCCATGGCCATGTGCTGGCCACCCGCCAGACGCTCGACATCATGGCGATCCGTTATGGCGAGGAGTTTGCCGGCTCGGAACAGGCGGCCGCCTGGGGTGAGGAGATTTTCGTCAACGGCGTCAAGGTGATGTTCAGGCCGGCAGGCCATGTGCTGGGCTCCGCTCAGATCCTCATCGAAAAGGACGGCATGCGCATTGTCGTCTCGGGCGACTACAAGCGCGGCATCGACCCGACCTGCGATCCCTTCGAGCCGATCGCCTGCGATGTCTTCATCACCGAAGCAACCTTCGGCCTGCCGGTCTTCCATCATCCGGACCCGAAGACCGAGATCGAAAAGCTGTTCACCTCGCTAAAGCAGTTTCCAGAACGCAGCCATCTCGTCGGTGCCTATGCGCTCGGCAAGGCGCAACGCGTCATCCGGCTGATCCGCGACAATGGCTATTCCGACCCGATCTATATCCATGGCGCGCTGGCGCGGCTCTGCGATTATTATCAGGGGCAGGGGATCGAATTGGGGGATATCCGCCCCGCGACGATCGAAAAGAGCAAGCCGACCGAATTTGCCGGCGCCATCGTCGTCGGCCCGCCCTCTGCCTTTCAGGATCGCTGGGCCCGCCGTTTCAACGAACCACTGATCGCCTTTGCCTCCGGCTGGATGATGGTCCGCCAGCGGGCGAAGCAGGGCGGCGTCGAACTGCCGCTCGTCGTCTCCGACCATTGCGACTGGCCGGAACTCCTCTCCACCATCAAGGAGATCACGCCAGAGCAGGTCTGGGTCACCCACGGCCGCGAGGAGGCACTGGTGCGGTGGTGCGAGCTGCAGGGCATTCCGGCGAGGCCGCTGCATCTGGTGGGCTATGAGGATGAGGGGGATTGATGGCTCCATCATCAAAGAAAAAACACCCCTCCCAACCCTCCCCACAAGGGGGAGGGCTTAACCCGGCCTTTCCGTCGAGGCTCAATCAAGGCAGGCGAGTGCGGGATGTTTTCTCCCCCCTTGTGGGGGAGATGGCCGGCAGGCCAGAGGGGGAATTTGCCGCGGGGTCAACGGTATGAAACCCTTCGCAACCCTCCTCGATCGCCTCGTCCTCACCCCGTCCCGCAACGGCAAGCTCACCCTGCTCGTCGATTACTTCCGCACCACCCCCGATCCCGATCGCGGTTACGGCCTTGCAGCCCTTGCAGGCGCGCTGGACTTAAAAAGCGTCAAGCCCGCCATGCTGCGCGAACTGGTGATGGAGCGGATGGACGAAGTGCTGTTTCGCTACTCCTACGACTATGTCGGCGATCTTGCCGAAACCATCTCGCTCGTCTGGGATGGCGGTGCCAAGGACGTTGCCGACCACGCTCCGCAACCCCGCCTGTCGGAAGTCGTCAAGCGGATGAATTCGCTCGGCCGCACCGAAGTCCGCGGTGCCGTGCGCGATCTTCTCGACCAGCTCGACACATCCGGCCGCTTCGCCTTCCTGAAACTCGCCACCGGGTCGCTCAGGATCGGCGTCTCCGCGCGTCTCGCCAAACAGGCGCTGGCCGATATGAGTGGTAAGGATATCATCGAGATCGAAACCCTCTGGCACGGCCTCACGCCGCCCTACGAATCTCTCTTCGCCTGGCTGGAGGGCAGGGCGGAGAAGCCGGTTCTCGCCACGCCCGCCATCTTCCACTCCGTCATGCTCGCCAATCCGGTGGAAGACGGCGATCTCGAAAAGCTGAACCCTGAAGACTATGCCGCCGAATGGAAATGGGACGGCATCCGTGTCCAGATGTCGAGCCACGGTGGCACGAGAAAACTCTATTCCCGCTCCGGCGATGACATTACCGGTGCCTTCCCGGATGTCGTCGAGGCGATCAATTTCGACGGCGTTATCGATGGTGAGCTGCTCGTCGGCGGCACGAAGCGAACCAACGCTCCGACCCGCACCTTCTCCGATCTGCAGCAGCGCCTCAACCGCAAGACGGTGACGGGAAAGATGATGGACGATTATCCCGCCTTCGTCCGCGCCTATGATCTTCTGTTTCAGGGCGAGGCGGACGTTCGCAGCGAGGGCTTCCTCGCCCGCCGCGATCGTCTGGCCCAGGTGATCGAGAAAGCCCCTCACGACCGCTTCGACCTCTCCGACCTCGTACCCTTCACCGATTGGAGCGAACTCGACCGGCTGAGAGCCGATCCACCGGATCCCGTCATTGAAGGCGTGATGATCAAGCGCAAGGACAGTCCCTATCAGGCCGGTCGCCTCAAGGGGCCGTGGTTCAAGTGGAAGCGCGACCCCTACAACATCGATGCCGTGATGCTCTACGCCCAGCGCGGCCACGGCAAGCGGTCGAGCTATTATTCCGACTTCACCTTCGGCGTCTGGACCACGACGGAGGAGGGGGAGCAGCTCGTCCCCGTCGGCAAGGCCTATTTCGGCTTCACCGATGCGGAGCTGGAAGTGCTCGACAAGTTCGTCCGCGACAACACGATTGATCGTTTCGGCCCGGTGAGGGCGGTCAAGGCAACGCCAGATTTCGGCTTCGTGCTGGAAGTCGCTTTCGAAGGGATTGCCCGTTCCACCCGCCACAAGTCCGGCGTCGCCATGCGTTTTCCCCGTATCGCAAGGCTCAGGCAGGACAAGCTGCCGCGCGATGCCGACCGGCTGGAAACGCTCACCGCGATGATCGAAACGCGGGAGGGGACGCTCTGAACTGCTTCGGACGTTGCCATTGCGCCTTGGAATTGCCTTCTCTCCAGCGTCAGTAGGACTGACATCCAGCCGCAGGATACTTCTCCAATGCTGATCACCCGCCGCATCGTTCTTGCCGGCATAGCCGCCGGAGCCCTTTCCCGAAATGCTCTCGCTGCCGCTCCCTTCCCGACACCGGATATCCCGCCGCTCGAAAAGCGCGATTACGCGCAGGCGAGACACCACTTCGTCACGCATCTGCTCAAGAAGGGGCCATCGCCCGAAATCTCAGCCCCGCTCGGCACGCCGCCGGGCGCGAAGCGCGTCACCTATCCGGGCGGCCCGGACGGCTCGATCCAACTGATCGCCTGGCTTTCCCACTATGAACCGTCGAAGAAGCTCAAGCCCGCAGTCCTTTTCCTTCATGGCGGCAATGCCACCGGCGATGGCCATTGGGAATTGCTGAAAGCCTATTGGGAGGCGGGCTTCGTTGTCCTCCTGCCATCTTTCCGCGGTGAGAATGGACAGGCCGGAAACTATTCCGGCTTTTACGACGAAACCGCCGACGCGCTTGCCGCCGCGGCCTATCTCGAAAACCTGCCCGGCATAGACCGCAACCGGTTCTTCATCGCCGGCCACTCGAATGGCGGCACGCTGACGCTGCTCGCCTCCATGACGCGCAAATTTCGCGCCGCCGCACCCATTTCGGCCGGCGTCAGCGCCTGGCGCTATTTCGGTCGTTATGCCGATGAAATGCCCTTCGATCCGGCGAATCCTATGGAATTCGTCATGCGTTCCTCCGTTTGTTTCGGCGCCAGCATCAAATGCCCGACATATCTGCTGCGCGGAACCGAAGAACGCCCGTTTGACAAGGATCACGAGTTACTGATGGAACGGGCCGGGTCGGCCGGTGTGTCGATCGAAAAAAAACTGCTGCCCGGCACGCATAACGGAGTGGTTTCCGGCGCGGTGGCCGAAAGCATCCGTTTCTTCAACCAGTTTTCCTGATCGCGCCGTCTTCGCGAACCAACAAAAAAGGCGGGGTTCTGGCCCCGCCTTCCTTCATGACTTACCCGATCGTGTCGATCAGAATTCTTCCCAATTGTCGGTCGCAGGAGCTGCGGCAGCGCTGCTGCGACCACCGCCGAAGGCCTGTGCGAGCTTGCCGACCATGCCGCGGGCGGGGGAAGCGACCGGTGCGGAGCTACGCGAGGCGGTCTTGACCGGGGCTGCCATAGCCGATGCGGTTTGGCGCAGGCTTGTCGTCTGCTGTGAGTAGCTTGCGCTTGCACCCTGGACTTGCTGTGCCTGTCCCAGCTGGAATTGCGATACGAGTTCGCGCAACCGACCGGCTTCGGTAGCAAGCGTTGCACCCGCCGCATTGGCTTCTTCCACCATAGCTGCGTTCTGCTGCGTCACCTGATCCATCTGGTTGACCGCGGTATTGACTTCCGCCAGGCCGACCGACTGCTCGCGTGAGGATGTCGCGATCGAATCCATGTGCTGGTTGATGGTGACGATATAGTTCTCGATCGTCTTTAGCGCAGCACCCGTATCGCTGACCAGCTTGACGCCGGTCTCGACCTCGATCGAGGACTTGCCGATCAGGTCCTTGATTTCCTTGGCGGCATTGGCCGAACGCTGCGCCAGTTCGCGAACTTCCTGGGCAACGACGGCAAATCCCTTGCCCGCTTCGCCGGCACGTGCTGCCTCGACGCCGGCATTGAGCGCCAGAAGATTGGTCTGGAAGGCGATATCGTCGATCACGCCGATAATGTTGGAGATCTGGCCCGACGATTCCTCGATCCGTCCCATCGCATTGACGGCATTGGCAACGACAGAACCTGACTGGCGGGCGCTTTCGTTTGCCTGGATGGCGACATTGCGGGCCTCTTCCGCGCGCTTCGACGAGTTGGTGACATTGACCGTAATCTCATCGAGCGCAGCTGCGGTCTCTTCCAGCGATGCGGCTTGCTGTTCTGTCCGCTTGGAAAGATCGTCGGCGCTCTGGCTGACTTCGCGCGAACCGCTGTCGATCGAGCTTGTCGCCTGGGCAACCGAGCCGAGCGTGCCGCGCAGCTGTGAAACCGTGGCGTTGAAGTCTGCGCGCAGGCCTTCGAATTCCTGGGCGAAAGCGCGGTCGAGCTGGAAGGTCAGATCGCCGGAGGAAAGGTGCTTGAGGCCGGTCGCAAGACCGTTAGTGGCTTCAGCCATGGCTTCGGCGCGGATGCGGGCCTCTTCGGCATTGCGACGGCGCTGTTCGTCGGTCATGTTGCGCTGCTCTTCCGCCTCGCGTTCCAGCGCCTGCGTCTTCAGTGCGTTGTCCTTGAATACCTGGACAGCCTTCGCCATCGAGCCGATTTCGTCCGGGCGGTCTTCGCCCTGGATTTCGGCGGAAAGATCGCCAGCGGCGAGGCGTCCCATCGTGCCGGTCAGGCGGCCGATGGCATTGCCGAGCGAACGGGCAAACGCGAGGAAGCCGATAAGCGTCAGCATCGCAACGATGAAGGCGCCGATGATCGTGTTCATCAGGGCAGAGTTGTTGGCAGCCGTGATCTCGCTGGCATCTGCACCGATTTCGAATACGCCGATCTTGTCACCGGCGAAATTGTTGAACGGCACGACCTTTACGACGATATCGCGCCCACCGATCTCGACTTCCTGGAAAACGCGCTGGCCATCAAAGCCGGCTTTCAGCAAATCGGCTGATACGAGCGGCTTGTCGCTCTGCGTCGAGACCTGCGTCGTCAGCTTTCCATCCACCATCACGTCGACTGCGATCTCGCTGCCGAGCTTTTGTGCGAGTGGGTCGAAATAGGCCTTGGCGAATTCCGTACCGACATCGACGGCGCCGATGACCTTGCCGCCGACCACGACCGGCGCCACCGCATACATGCCGATCCCGCCGCGTTGGCCCTGTTCGATTCCGGCTGCGATCTTGCCCGTCTGGAATGCCTGCTGGACCGTCTTGCGGCGGCCCATGATGTCGTCACCGAAGCTGGACGGGTTATGCGTGCGCGCCAGGGTTTTGCCGTTGGCGTCGATAAGCGTGAAGAATGCGAGGCTTCCGACCGTGCGCAGGGATTCCGCGCCCTTTGCGAACTTGTCGAGTGCCCGCTGGCGGTCGTTGCTGCTGATAATTGCTGCGGTCTCGGTATCGGCCGCGATCTGGGCCGCGATTGCCGAGGCCGAGCGCTGGATGGCGGCCATGTCGTTCTGGATCAGGGCCAGATCGCTTTCCGCTTTGCTGAACAGCGCATCATTGCCCATCTTCGACTGAGCGTACCATGCCAGGCCGCCGACGGCCGCGCTGGCAAACATAACAGCTGCAAACCCGCAGCCAGTGATCGTCATCCAAAGCGGTCTTCTAATAGTCGTGTCGGTCATATCAGTCCAAATCCCCGTGCGGAACAAAGCGCCAAATGGGTATCTCCGGAAATTCTCTAATTTTACTTAAAGTGTGGATAAATATCAGGCATTTGCATCTTTTTGGGGCGATCTGTTTCTGAATGTATTTCGAGAGTTGCAAAGTGATATACTGTCACTTCTTGAGTCGGTTCGCTGTGTTCTCTGTCGCGGAATATGATGCTGAGGTAGGATGTACCGCATCGGTCACTCCAGCTTCGCGCCAGCGCCACCTGCCAAAAGAAACATGACGTCATCTGCTCCAGCGGGTCTTCATGCCGAACACATTTTCATCGCTTCGCCGCGCCACAGGTCTCGCGGCTGCTCTGATCGCCACGACGGCGCTTGCCGGCTGCACGGTGCCGTTCGTCACCGATACGAGCCGTGTGAACCCGAACGTCTTCGTGCAGGAGACGGCGCCGGTCTTCAACGTCGCGCCTTATCGGGATCCGCCGTCCAACCAGCCGCCGCCGATGCCGGGCGCCATCCCGCACAAGCGCCAGCTCTATCCGTCGGATTTCCACCAGAAATACGACCACGGCACGATCTATGGCCTGCCCGTTTCCAACCCGGTCTATCGCACCATGTATGACGTCACGCGCGATGCTGACCATACGCTGCCGGCCATTCCCTATTCGCGGGTCGATCAACGTTTTTTAAGATCGGAAGTCGATTATCGCACCAATGAAGCGCCCGGAACCATCGTTGTCGATACCCGCGCCCATTACCTTTACCTAGTCCAGCCCGGCGGCAAGGCGATGCGTTATGGCGTCGGCCTCGGCAAGGCGGGTTTTGCATGGTCCGGCCGCGGCGTTATCCAGCGCAAGGCGAAATGGCCGCGCTGGACGCCGCCCGGTGAGATGGTCGCGCGCGACCCCGCCTTGCGTCAGTTTGCGGCAGCCGAAGGCGGCGCGACCCCTGGCCTCAACAACCCGCTCGGCGCTCGTGCGCTCTATATCTACCAGGACGGCAAGGATACGCTCTACCGCGTGCACGGCACGCCGGATTGGCAATCCGTCGGCAAGGCAACGTCCTCAGGCTGCGTGCGCATGTTCAACCAGGATGTCATCGATCTCTTCGACCGCGTCCCCAGCGGCACCCCGATCGTTGTCATCTGACGAGAAACTTTGCCAAAAGATCTCTTGAGGCCGCCCATCGGGCGGCCTTTTCACATGGGTGATCCGCAGCGCACGGAACATGAACGTTGCCGTTTTGTCGCAGCATGGTCTATTAGATGCCGGTTGTGACCGATCGGAACCTTTCGCGCTCGAGATCGTTCGATTAAGCTTTGCGTTATCGCGTTCCTCTGGATGGTTCTCCCTGACATGACATTCGACACCTCTTTCTCTCGCCGGAGTTTCCTCACTCTCCTTGGCGCGGGCGCGGCCTCGACGCTTGCCGGCTGCGCCTCGACCACGCCGGGATCCGGCGGAACGGTCATCACCTATCGCGACGGAATATCCACAATGCCGCCGGAAATGGCCGGCGGTGATTCCGAAGCTGCCATGATGTATGGCTCGGTTGCCGATGGCGGTTTCGTCATCCCGGCTATTCCCTATCAGAAGATCAACCCGCGTTATTATCGCCAGCGCGTGCTTGATCCGACGGGTGAGCGCCCCGGCACGATCGTTGTCGATACGCCGTCGCGCTTCCTTTATCTGGTCGAGCCGGGCGGTTCTGCCATGCGCTACGGCGTCGGCATCGGCCGCGAAGGCTTTTCCTGGTCGGGCGAGGGCGTCATCCAGTGGAAGCAGAAATGGCCGAAATGGACCCCGCCGGACGAAATGGTCGCCCGTCAGCCGGAACTGGTCAAATATTCCGCCAGGAACGGTGGCATGGCCCCCGGCCTCAATAACCCGCTCGGTGCCCGCGCGCTCTACATCTTCCAGAACGGCCAGGACACGCTATACCGCCTGCACGGCTCGCCGGAATGGAACTCGATCGGCAAAGCCGTCTCGTCTGGCTGCGTACGGCTGATGAACCAGGATATTATCGACCTTTACGAGCGCGTTCCCGCCAAGACGCGCATCGTGGTCTGGCAGTAAGCGACTGCTGGCAAAGCGTGATTCTCGGGTTTTCCCTGAGGATCACAGCCTCTTTTCGAAAAACACCAGCCAGTTCCGCATGTCGTCCGTTAGGTCGTAATAAGGCGCGATCTCGCTGAACCCTATTCTGCGGTAAAGGCGCATTGCCTCGGTTTGCCGATGGCTGGTGTCCAGCCTCATGCAGCAATAACCGAGCGTGCGGGCATTCTCCAGAATCCGGGCCGCGAGCGCGATCCCGACGCCCCTGCCGCGAAATTCCGGCCGCACGAACATCCGCTTCATTTCGCAAATCCCGTCTCCAAGATCGCGAAGCGCCACGCAACCGGCCTTTTGGTCGTCCGAATAAGCGATCAGCAGGCTACCTGTCGGAGGGGCGTAATAACCGGGAAGGTCCTCCAGCTCACGGCTGAAGGCTGCGGCATCGAAATAACGCTCGATCAGCGCAATATCCTCGACATGCCGCTCACGATGCCACGCGACGAAAGCGGTCATCAGCGAACGAACATCGTCAAGCTGGGACGGTAATTCTGCTTCCATGACCGTGGTCATCTTGGGATAACCTTCACCACATCACGAAGGCTCGAATATACCGCCTTTCAAGGCCCACGTACAATCAACAGACATTTCTAGGATCGCGCCAAAACATGTGCTAAGCGCCAGCCGAATGAAAGCAGGAGCGCGAACATGACCGAACTGACCGTAGAAGACGCAACCAATCGCATTTATGAATCGCTCCACGCGGACAATGCCGATATCGACACGCATATCGCATCTCTGAAGGCGGCGCTCGCAAAGGCCGGCCAGAAGGAAGCTGTCTTCGATCCGGCAAAAATCTCCCAGAACAACCGCTCCGGCCGCAAGCTGATGCAGGCCTATTTTCGCCAGCGCGGCGTGACGGTGAAGTTTTCGGCTTGATGAATGTGAGCAAGGCCGTGATGCAGTTTCTGTATCACGGCTGATTTGTGGCCGAAGCGATCAACAGGCGAGCTGCGGATGTACGGAAGCAGTCAGTCCAGTCCCGTAACATGGCCGCTTTTTACGGCAGATCGTTCATGTGCTTCATGGGTTGCAACGCGATATCGGCAATCGCCGAGACGCCAACCTTGAATGCCTGCTGATATTCGGGATCAGCGATCATGTTCTTGAATGCTGTCCGATTTGGATATCGGACCAGCACGACAGCATCCCATCCACCTGACGGTCCCGTGGTTAGCACGGGCAGGCCATCGCCACCGAAAAGGATTTGCGCGCCAAAGCGCGCCAAAATCGGCTTGGCCATCTTATGGTATTGGAGATACCGCTCTCGCCCGCCATCGGCTTCGAAGTTGATGAGGTTCAGCATGACGATGGGCGAGTCGTCAGTTTCACTCAGAAAGGCCTCGACGGCATCTGGGGACAATTCAACCATTCGCTTATCTTCCTTATAGACACATTGCTCGGAGGGCGCGCTCCGGCAAACGAATAGCGTGTTCATTTGTCAGAAACTGTCAGGAGTGAACGCCAGTCGCGATCCTGTTCGTGCCATTGTTTCACGATCGATTGTCGACGACCGGGATAGCGCTCCTGCAAAACGGCTCTCAGCTGCAGCCGGTCTATGCGGAAGTGACGAAAGGCCGATCTCCGTTCGCACCACGCCGCAAGTATCCTCACACCGTCGAAATAGACGATGGCGATTGGCCAGATGGTGCGATCCGACAAGCAGCCCTGAGCATCTTGATAACTGATCTCAGCCTTGCGTTGCCGACGAATGGCCTCTCGTAGTGCTGCGGTGTGTGGAGGGTCGATAATCTCCGGCAATGGCGCCGCCGTTATGAGACCGGATGCGTCATCGCTCATTACAGAAGCTGCCTTTCCAATGGAAAGGATCTTTGCCAATGCGCTTTCGCTGCCAAATGCCAGGGCCGGATCGCCGCGTTGCTGTACCCAGCTCAATCCCAGCTTTATCGCGTCCAGTTCATCCGGAGAAAATGCGAATTCCGGAAGGAAGTAACCATCTCCCAGACAAAAGCCAACGCCCGCTTGTGCATCGATCGGCGCTCCTAAAGCGCGCAGCGTATCGATATCCCGGTATATGCTCCGCTCAGACACACCCAGCCGATCTGCGAGATCTAGGGCCGTCACGGGTATCCTGCGTGCACGCAATATGCTGAGCAGTTCAAATAATCGACCCGTCCGCGACATAGGCAGATTTCCCTCGGCAAATTCGGTGCCCGCTTCCTACTTCTCCTCGGCCCCCTCCAGCCGCTCCGTCAGCCCCACCAGCGCCTCACGCAGCGCCGTCACCTCTTCAAGGCTGCATCCCGTCGCCCTGCCGATGGTTTCCATCACGCCAGCTGACCGTTCCTTCAGCTCTAGCCCCTGCGGCGTCAGTGTGATCTTCACCTGACGTTCGTCTTCCGCATCGCGCTTGCGGCTGACGAGGCCGGATTGCTCCAGTCGCTTGAGGAGAGGCGAGAGCGTGCCGGAATCGAGCCCCAGTCGGTCGCCGAGCATCTTCACCTTCTGCCCGTCTTCCGCCCAGAGCGCCATCATCACCAGATATTGCGGATAGGTCAGTCCGAGCGGTTCGAGCAGGGGTTTGTAGGCGCGCGTAAACGCATGCGCCGCGCCATAAATGGCGAAACACAGCATTGCATCCAGTCCGCCGACTGCTGCGTCGCGGCTTTCCTTCATGTCGCTTTTATGAGGCTCTGCCCCTGTCATCACGAAACCGTGCCCTATCTCTTCAATAATTCATTGTCGCAGGCTTGACGTCAGAATGCAATGCGCATAAATCTATTGTGCGCAATTGAATTGCGAACAAATTAACCGAAGGGAGTACGAACATGCCCATTCTCTATACCACCAAGGGTTCTGCCACCGGTGGCCGTGCAGGCCATGGCGCTTCTGAAAACGGCGTTCTCGATGTCACGCTCACCGTCCCGAAGGAACTCGGCGGCGACGGCGCAACCGGTACCAACCCCGAGCAGCTTTTCGCAGTCGGTTATTCCGCCTGCTTCCTCGGCGCGCTGAAGGCCGTTGCGGGCAAGGAAAAGGTAAAGATCCCGGAAGACGCCAAGGTGACAGCAACGGTCGGCATCGGCCCGCGTGAAGATGGCACCGGCTTCGGCATCGAAGTCTCGCTTTCCGTTTCCATTCCCGGCATGGACAAGGCGCAGGCCGAAGATCTGGTCGCCAAGGCCCATATCGTCTGCCCCTACAGCCACGCCATGCGCACCTCGACCGAAGTTCCGGTCACGGTCGCCTGAGTATCATAGGCCTGTAAGGTGCCGTCTTCGGGCGGCATTCGGACCATGTTTTGAAAACGGCTGGAAGTCTCAGGGCTTCCGGCCGTTTTGTCTCATGGTCCATCATTCTTGTCTTTGGAAAGATATCGTCTATATTCTTTCTTAGGAAAGGAAATGGCAATGGCTCAAGCATCGAAAAATCCTGGTCTCGTCATCTCAGAAGCGCAGGTGGTTACCAAGGCCACCGTCGCGGCTGCCGACAGGCTCGGCCTCAGCGCCCGCACGCTTGCCGGCGTTGTCGGGGTCTCTGAAGCATCTGTGTCGCGCATGAAGCGGCTGGACCATCTGTTGGAAAAGGGCACCAAACCCTTCGAACTGGCACTGCTGCTGATCCGTCTTTTCCGCTCGCTTGATGCCATCACCGGCGGCGACGAGCAGGTGGCGCGCGCCTGGCTGAAGAACCACAATACGGCTCTCTCCGGCATTCCTGCCGAAAAAATCCTCTCCATTTCCGGTTTGACTGATGTCCTTGCCTATCTGGATGCCCGCCGCGCTCTCGTCTGAGTTCAGGCAATTGAGCACGACTGTCTGGCGTCTGGTCGAGGCGCAGCATCGTGTCTCGACGATGAAGCTGGTCGATCATGTCGATGAACAGGCGCTTCTGGAAAACCTGCTGGAGGAAACCAAGCCTGCCTATCCGCCGGAATGCGAAGGGCTGGATTATCTGTTAAAGACACCCTTCCGTTACGGCGCAGCCTATCCACATGGCTCCCGTTTCCGCCGCGCCGGCAAGACACCGGGCGTCTTCTACGCCGCCTTCGAGATATCCACGGCGATTGCCGAAATGGCCTTTTACCGGCTGCTGTTCTTCGCGGAATCTCCGGCAACGCCACTGCCGTCCAACCCCGCCGAATACACGGCTTTTGCTGTCCCGATCGACAGCGCAAAAATCCTCGATCTCACCACAGCCCCATTCGATCGGGACAGAGCTGCCTGGGAAGACCGGTTGGATTATGCTGCCTGCCAGGCTTTTACCGAAACCGCACGCACCGCCGATGCCGAAGCGATCGTCTACCGCTCTGTTCGCGATCCTGAGGGCAAGTCGAATATCGCGCTGCTGACGGCAGCCGCCTTTGCGGCGCCCGAACCTTCTGAAAGGCAGACATGGAAAATCCGCCTGTCGCGGGCGGGTGTGCAGGCGATACGGAATTACCCATTGCAGCGGCTCGGTTTTTCTATCGCCGACTTTGCCGATGATCCGCGCATTGCTGCAGCGATCAAGGCTTGAGCGGCCGAACAAAATCCCGGCCCAGAAACGAAAAAAGGCCGGGGCAATATTGCTCCGACCTCTCTCATCGCCGCTTTATCCACCAGTGCCAGTACATCCGTGGTCAAAAGCTCAAAGCAGCGGCGGCAATTGCGAGCAGCACATGGGTTAAGCGCTCATCAGCAATGCCGATGAAGCTTATGTAATCCATGATTGTGTTGAAATCAAGATAAACCACGATCTGCGGCAATTATGCGCGTTTACCGCGTATCACGCACTCCTGTCCGCCCTGACGAAATCGACAAAGGCGCGCAGCGCCGCCGGCATCTGCCGCCGGCTCGGATAATAGAGATAGAAGCCGGAATAATAGGGGCACCAGTCCTCCAGTACCCGTGTGAGCCGGCCATCCGCCACCAGATCTTTCACCTGGTCCTCGAAGGTGAAGGCGATGCCGGCACCGGCGAGCGCTGCATCCACCATCATGTCCTGATCGTCGAGAACAAGCGCGCCATCCACCTCGACCGACAGTTCCACGCCGCCACGCTCGAATTCCCAGGCGTAAAGCCGCCCGGTGCCGAAACGAAAGCCGATGCAGGGCAGGGATTTCAGCTGTTCCGGCGTCACCGGCTTCGGGTGTTTCTCGAAAAAGTCCGGCGTCGCGACGATCGCCGTCCGCTGCCGCGGGCCGATCGGCACGGCGATCATGTCCTGCGCGATGATCTCGCCGAAACGCACGCCGCCATCGAACCCTTCCGACACCATGTCGACCAGCTCGTTGTTGATGACGATCTCGATGCCGACCCTTGGATGCGCCTCCAGAAACCGCGCGACGAGTGGAAGAAGCACCATCCGCGCCGAAGGCCGCGAGGCATTGATCCGCAACCGCCCCACCGGCGTGCCGCGAAAATTGTTGAGGTCGTCCAGCGCATCCTCGATATCGCGGAAGGCGGGGGCGACGCGTGAAAGCAGCCGCTCGCCGGCCTCCGTCAGCGCCACGCTGCGCGTCGTGCGGTTGAACAACCGCACATCCAGCCTCTCCTCCAGCGCCTTCAACGAATGGCTGAGCGCAGACGGCGTGCAGCCCAGTTCGTCGGCAGCCCGTCGAAAACTCTTGTGTCGCGAAAGAGCCAGAAACGGCGACAGATCGGTGGGTGAGAAAACAGCCATTGCTGAAATTTACTCATCAACTCGAAGAGAATCCAGTCGATTATCTCACGAGCGATGTCAGCGTAGAAATCTCCTCAGCCGCCGATCAACGGAACGGCATCACCAAAGAGGAGATTTCAACATGCGTACATGGTTCATCACTGGTGCATCCCGCGGCTTTGGCGCCCTGATCACCGAAAAGGCTTTGGCAAAGGGCGATAATGTCGTTGCCACCGCTCGCAATCCGAAATCCGTCACTGAACGTTTCGGCGATCATCCCAACCTTCTCGCCGTCGCACTCGATGTCAACGACGAGACCCAGGCCCATGATGCCGCCAAGGCCGCGATTGCCCGCTTCGGCCGCATCGATGTTCTCGTCAACAATGCCGGTTTCGGCCTGCTCGGCGCGATCGAGGAAGCGACAGCTCATGAAGTCGAAGCGATCTACCGTACCAACGTCTTCGGGCTTCTCTCCGTCACTCGCGCCGTGCTGCCGCATATGCGCCGCCAGCGCTCGGGCCATATCCTCAATTTCTCGTCCATCGGCGGGTATCGCAGCGCTGCGGGCTTCGGCGTCTACTGCTCGGCCAAATTCGCAGTCGAAGGCCTGACTGAAGCGCTGGCCGACGAACTTGCCCCGCTTGGCATCTTCGCCACCGCCATCGAGCCCGGCTACTTCCGCACCGATTTCCTCGAAGGCAATTCGCTCAGCGTCAGCCCGGTCGAGATTGCCGATTATGCGCAAACTGCCGGCGTGGTGCGCGAAAAGGCAAAACACATCAGCCGCAACCAGCCCGGAAATCCGCAGAAGCTCGCCGCTGTGCTGATCGATTTCGTCGACATGGAAAACCCGCCCGTCCGCCTGCCGCTCGGCAGCGACACGGTCGCCGCCATCGAAGCCAAGATCGCCGCCGACACGGCGCTGCTTGAGCGGGTGAGGGCGATCTCGCTCTCGACGGATTTCGACAAGACGGAAGCAGCCTGAGCTGCCGTGACGCCGACATCGAAAACGCCCGGTGATGAGCCGGGCGTTTTTTGCATCTTGCCTACCGTATGCCCGCCAGCGACCGTCGCACCACATCCGATCCGCCATCCCCCAGTTCCGCATCGATCTCCGCGTGAACTCGTGTCCAGATCGGCAGAGCAGCGGAAAGCATCGCCATGCCTGCCTCGGTCAGCGTCAACAGCCGACCGCGGCGGTCCTTCGGGTCGGTCTCGGTTTTCACCAGTCCGCGCCGTTCCAGAACCTTGAGCGCCGCCGTCAAGGTCGTCCGGTCCATGGCCAGGAGATCACAGACCGATTTCATCGTTGCCGGGACAGGCCGGTTGAGCGACATCATCAGCGAAAACTGCCCGTTATTCAGCCCGATAGGCTTCATCGCCACGTCGAAACGCCGCGCAAGCGCCCGCGCTGCCCGCTGCACATGCAGGCACAGGCAGGTGTCGCGCACATGCAGGGTGGTGGAGAACGGAATCGATTCGAGATTTGACAGCATCGCATAATCATGTTGATATCAACGTAATCTGTCAAGGAAGAGGAGGTCCAAGACATGGATATCGCTGCATCCACAAAGGCCAAGCCTGACAATAGCGTTGTTGATAAGGATGAATGGCGCAATGCGCGGCTAAAACTTCTGGAACTGGAGAAGGAAGAAACCCATCTGCGTGACAAGGTGCGGGCGGCGCGGCAGGCACTTCCCTGGGTGAGGGTCGAAAAGGATTATACCTTCGATACGCTCGCTGGCCGCAAGACGTTCGCCGAGCTTTTCGATGGCCGCAGCCAGCTGCTTGTCTATCACTTCATGCTGGGCCCGGATTGGGACGAGGGCTGTATCGGCTGCTCTTTCTTCTGCGATCATGTCGAAGGCGCGTTGCCGCATCTGAACAATCACGACGTCACCTGGGTGGCGGTCTCCCGCGCACCGCTCGACAAGATCGAGGCCTATCGCAAGCGTATGGGCTGGAATTTCCCCTGGGTCTCGTCCTTCGGTGATGATTTCAACTACGATTACAACGTCTCATTCTCCGAGGAGCAGCGGGCATCCGGCGCCGTCGAATACAATTATCGCAAGGTTCCGACGAACGAAATCGCCGACGAGGAACACGGCATGTCCTCCTTCTACCGCAACGAGGCGGGCGAGATCTTTTACACCTATTCGACCTATGCCCGCGGCGGCGAAGAAGTCTGCGGCACGCTGATGCTGCTCGACCGCGCGCCTCTCGGCCGCAACGAGACCTCGACCATGAGCTTTTTGAAACGTCACGACGAATATGAAGCCGCGCCAAAGGAGAAGGGTTCATCCTGCTGCCATTGAAGCGGTGCAGACTTCATGAACAGGCCAGACTTCATGAACAGGGAGGAGAAGACGATGACGATGGTCATGGCAAAACCGCGCCCCGAGCACGGATTTCTCGAAAAGATGGTCGGCACCTGGGACGTTACTTCGGAGATGAGCGGCGACATGCCCTGGGTCGAAAATGTCCGCTCATTGCAGGGTATCTGGATCGTTGCCGAAGGTGCCGGCATGATGCCAAAAGGAGAGACCAAGGGGGAAGGTGGCGAACCCGCAACCACGATGCTCACCCTCGGATATGACGCCGCCAAGGGCAAATATGTCGGTACCTGGTTCGGTTCGATGATGGACTATCTCTGGGTCTATGAAGGTGAGGTCGAACCGGACGGGAAGACGCTCAGCCTTTACACGACCGGCCCGAAGATGAGCGGCGAGGGCATGGCCGATTACCGCGAGCAGATCACCTTCCTGTCCGATGGACACCGCACCTTCACCTCCAGCGCCAAGCAGCCGGATGGCAGCTGGAAACAGTTCATGGAGGCGCATTACCGGCGCAGGGCATAGACCGCCTCAAACGCCCACCTGCTCGAACCGCAAGGCGAAAACCCCAAGGAGAGAACGATGAGCGAAGACGATTTCGAAAAGCCGCAGCCCGAGCATCTGGCTCTGGAACGCCTGGTCGGCACCTGGGATGTCAAATCCTCGATGGCTGGGCCGGATGCCCACTGGACCGAGACCTGCCGTTCGCTGGATGGCATGTGGTATATTGCCGAGGGCGAAGGCGATGTGCCGGGAGGCAAGGCCAAAACGATCATGACGCTCGGTTACGATCCGGCCAAACGCCGTTATGTCGGCAGCTGGATCGGCACGATGATGGGCATGCTCTGGACCTATGACGGCGAGATGTCGCCGGATGGCAATACGCTCAGCCTCTACGCGACCGGACCGGATTTCGAAGGACAGGGCCGCACCGTCGAATACCGCGAACAGATCGTCTTTCAGGACGATGACCATCGGCTCTTTACCTCGGCGACGAGGCAGGAGGATGGCAGCTGGAAGACCTTTCAGGACATTCACTACACGCGCAGCAAATAGGCGGCTCAGGCCGCTCCACGAAGAAGAGAGGAGAAGACCATGTTGCAGACCGCCTCGACGACTCGCTCCGACACGCACGGCAAATTCATCTGGTGCGAGTTGATGACCTCCGACACCAAGGCCGCTGGCGATTTCTATTCCGCCGTTGTCGGCTGGAAGGTGACCTCGATGCAGATGCCGGATTTGCCGTCTTATTTCCTGTTCGAAATGGGCGAGGGGGAAAATTGCCCCGGCATCGGCGGCATGATGGATTTTCCGCCTGAACTGGAAGGCAAGCTGCCACCCAACTGGACGGGTTACGTTGCGGTTGATGATGTGGACGCGACGGCCAAGGAATATGTTTCACTCGGCGGGAGCGTGCAGCGCGAACCCGACGATATTCCCGGCATCGGCCGGTTTGCCGTGGTGGCGGATCCGCATGGCGCAGTGCTCTGCATCATGACGCCGATCCCGCCGGAAAATCCGCCGCGCGAACTGGGCCCGGAAGACGTGGGCAATGTCGGCTGGCGCGAGCTTTATGCCGGTGAGGTCAACGAGGCTTTCGACTTTTACGCCAAGGTGTTCGGCTGGACCAAGGACCATGATTTCGACATGGGCGCGATGGGACCGTATCGCATCTTCGCGCATGGCGGCAAAGCCATCGGCGGCATGATGACGAGGCCTGAAACGGTGCCGATCCCCTGCTGGAGCTATTATTTCAACGTTGAGGCCATCGATGCCGCACACGAGCGGATCACCTCCAACGGCGGCACGGTCGTCTTCGGCCCGCAGGAAGTTCCTGGCGGCAGCTGGATCGTCAACGCGACGGATCCGCAGGGTGCTTTCTTCTCGCTGGTGGCGCCGAAGAGGTAGATAACCAAAGACCCCTCCCCACAAGGGGGAGGGCTTAACCTGGCCAAGGCGTTGAAACCAAAGCACGGCAGGAGTTTGCCGCGAATTTTCTCCCCCCTAGCCGGGGGGGGGGGGGAGATGGCCGGCAGGCCAGAGCGGGATTTGCCCTGCGCATCATGTCTGACGTTTTACAGCATGTCTCCCGAAAGTGGTCATCGGTTTCGGGAGACATGCGCAAAAACAAAGAACTAAAGCGCGGCAAGCGAATCTGAAAGATCGCGACGCGCTTTAGTGAGCGCGGTCGTCCTACCGCTTCAAGCTCCCCAGGATCCCGCGCACCAGCGCCCGGCCAAGCTGGGTTGCGACTGTCCGCGTCACGCTCTTCATTGCCGCTTCAACGATCGTCTCGCGCTGGTAGCCCGACCGGCCGACCGTCTTGCGACCACGCTGCTGATCCTGATCGTCATTGCCGCCGCCGAAGCCCGGCAGGGTCCAGCCGGTTGTCTCGCCGGAACCGGCTGGAGGTGCAGGGTCGAGTTCGTCCTGCGCGTTTCTGGCGGCTGCCGCATCGGCGGCCTGCTTGGCGCGGGACGCGAGGATCTCGAAGGCGCTTTCGCGATCGATATCCTCGTCATAGACGCCGAGGACCGGGCTGCGGTCCATGATCCCCTGCCGCTCGGCATCGGTGAGCGGCCCGATCCGGGCGGAGGGTGGGCGGATCAGGGTGCGTTCCACCATCGACGGTGCGCCCTTTGCTTCCAGCGTCGAAACCAGCGCTTCGCCGGTGCCGAGTTGGGTGATTGCGGTAGCGCAGTCGAAATCCGGATTGGGGCGGAATGTATCGGCCGCCGTCTTCACCGCCTTCTGCTCGCGCGGCGTATAGGCGCGCAGCGCATGCTGCACCCGGTTGCCGAGCTGCGCCAGCACCGTTTCCGGCACGTCGAGCGGGTTCTGGGTAACGAAATAGACGCCGACGCCCTTGGAGCGAATCAGGCGCACCACCTGCTCCACCCGGTCGATCAAAATCTTCGGGGCTTCATCGAACAGCAGATGCGCCTCGTCGAAGAAGAACACCAGTTTCGGCTTGTCCGGATCGCCCACTTCCGGCAGTTCCTCGAACAGTTCCGAGAGCAGCCACAGAAGGAAGGTCGCGTAAAGCCGCGGGTTCATCATCAGCTTATCGGCCGCCAGAATGGAAATCTGGCCATAACCGTTATTAGGGTTCACCCGCATGATGTCGGTGATCTTCAGTGCCGGTTCGCCGAAGAAATGTTCCGCACCCTGCTGTTCCAGCACCAGAAGTGCGCGTTGGATCGAGCCGACCGAGGCCTTGGAGATCAGTCCGAATTCCTTGGAAAGCTCGGTCGCATTCTCCGCCATGTAGTTGAGCAGCGAGGTAAGGTCCTTCAGGTCGAGGAGCGGCAGGCCGCCCTTGTCGGCCAGCTTGAAGGCGATGTTGAGCACGCCTTCCTGCGGTTCCGACGCGTTCATCAGCCGGGCGAGCAGAAGCGGTCCCATCTCGGCGATCGTGGTGCGCACCCGATGGCCCTTTTCGCCATAGATGTCCCAAAAAATCACCGGAAACTGTTCGAAATCGTAATCCTGAAAGCCGATCTGCTCGGCGCGCTTCAACAGGAAGTCCTTGGATTCTCCCTTGGCCGCGACGCCCGAAAGGTCGCCCTTGATGTCGGCGGCGAAAACCGGAACGCCTGCCTTGGAAAAACCTTCCGCCAGAACCTGCAGCGTCACCGTCTTGCCGGTGCCCGTCGCCCCGGTCACCAGGCCGTGGCGGTTGCCGAATTTCAGGTCCAGATATTCGGCCTTGTTCAGCGTGTCGTCCGGCTTGCGGCTGCCGCCGATGAAGAGCTTACCCGTCTCGTCCGTCATGCAACTATGCGCTCCCTCGCGGCGTTTGTTCTCAAATACTTATAAGACGGGCTTTTCCGGGCGGCAACGGTTTCCCGAGGTCTTGGCCGGATGAGAGCATAGGAAAGCGAGGGCCAGATGACGATCAATGGCGCGGTGCCGGAAAATGGGGTTGATCGACCTGGGAAAGATCGCGGCAGGCATGCCGACACGCCGGCCGAAATTCCGACCCGCGGCTTGAAGGATGTCTTTTGGCGCGTCTTTGCCGCCGTAACCGAGGATCGGGTTTCACTGATTGCGGCAGGCGTCACCTATTATCTTCTGCTCGCCCTGTTTCCCGCCGCCAGCGTTCTCGTCTCGCTTTACGGCCTGCTGGCAGATCCGGCGGCGATCGCGGATCGCATCGCTTCGCTCGGCTCCATCATGCCGGTGGATGCGCTCAACATTTTCCTCGATCAGGTGAGAGCGCTGTCGGCCGAGCGCGGCGCCACCCTGTCGGCAGGTCTGGTTGGCGGTCTGGCGCTGGCCCTGTGGAGCGCCAACAACGGCATCAAGGCCCTGTTCGAAGCGATGAATGTCGCCTACCGGGAAGAGGAGAAACGCAGCATTTTAGGTCTCAACCTCGCCTCGCTCGCCTTCACGCTTGGCGCCTTCGTCATTGCCATCGTCATCCTGTTTGCAATGGGTATCGTGCCGGCCGTGCTCAATTATCTCTGGCTGGATCGCTGGGCGGAAATGATCATCCGTTTCGCCCGCTGGCCGGTCATGATGGTCTTTGTCGGCATCGGCATCATGGCGCTCTATCGTTTCGGCCCCAGCCGCGAGCCGGCAAAGGTCCGCTGGCTCACCTGGGGCGCGGTCTTCTCGACGCTTCTCTGGTTCGCCGCCTCGCTGGGCGTCTCCTTCTATCTCTCCAATATTGCCAACTACAATGCCACCTACGGCACGCTCGGGGCATTGATCGGCTTCATGGTCTGGACATGGATCTCCGCCATCATCGTCATCGTCGGCGCCGAGATAAACGCCGAACTGGAACATCAGACGGCGCGCGATTCGACGACGGGAAGACCGCGCCCGATGGGAGAGCGTGGAGCCTATATGGCCGATACGGTGGGCAAGCCGAGCGATTGAGCGGCAATCACGATTATCGGCTTGCCTTGTGCTCGCCCGCCCGTGAATAACACTGTCTCAAACGCTGGCCTTGTGCTGGACAAGTGTGTATTACTTTGACGTTAACGTCAGAATTTGAGGAGATGTCCTGATGAACGAACTGGTTTCCCGCGTCGCAGATAGCGTCGGCATCACGCCGGATGTGGCTGAAAAGGCGATCGGCATGATGCTCGGCTTCCTGCAGCGCGAGGCCGATGACGGAGCTGTCGCGCGGATGATCGAGGCAATCCCCGGCGCGCCGGAGCTGGTCGCCCAGTTCAACGGTGAAGGTTCAGGCGGCGGCGGTCTGCTCGGCGGCCTGATGGCCAGCTTCGGCGGCGGCGTCATGGCGCTGGGCCAGCAGCTGATGGCGCAGGGGCTCGGCATGGGTGAGATCACCGCGCTCGCCAAGGAAACCATGGCGGTCGCCCGCGAACATGCCGGCGACGAAGTGGTCGATACGGTCATCGCCTCCGTGCCGGGCCTGTCGCAGTTCGTCTGACCTTTTTATGAGAGGCCGCCCGCAATTTAGGCGGCCTCTAATCGACCTCTTCCGCGCGCCCGGCTTCGACGACGAGATGTGGCCCGCCTCCCGTCCTGAAGAAACGCCAATGCTCACTACTGGCACCACTTGGAAAGAGCTGAAGACTGTATCCGCCGGACAGCGATAGATCCATTCCACCAAATCCATCAACCTTGATGGATCTGACGACAAGGCCATTGGTCGAATTTACAATGCTTCGTGTGGCTTCGTCATACCCTTGCAGGATATGGAAGAGTCGGGCGTGTTGAAGCGTACGTGAACGTTCGTCCTCCCCATCTGCTTCTTTATCGTCCCGGGCCGGCTCATAACGATCGAATGATCCGGTCAAGATCATGTTCTCGGATACGATTCTCCAAGGACATTGAACATGCAGGGCATAGGTGCCTACCGAACCTTTGCCGGATGGTAATGGCGAGATCTCACCGAAGTGGAACATTTTCATGTCCAGTGCATCGCGAGCGATGCTGAGTTGCAGGCCGACAAGCACATCAAGCCGATCTTGAATATGGTTCTGAAAGCCAGCCGTAGTCATCGATCACACAAAGTTTGAAGTGGTCGTAGTTGTCGCATAAGTGAGTCATTCAATCCATTGGGCTTTTCGACCGCTACAGGAAAAGCAAAAAAGCCGCCGGTCATGTGCCGGCGGCTTTTTGTCGTGTGGCCAATCGGGGGAATGCCACGCGATTTGGGCAGGGGTATGCCCGGCCGAAGATATGCTTCGGACCATCGCCGGGTGATCTGGGAAATGGCGATAGTTAAATGTATATTAGGTTGATCTAATTTGCAATATGTCGAATATCTGTTTTCCCTAGGCCGGCATTAGACTTAACAAGAACTTATACTTAGCCACATGCCCTTCTGGGATTCTGCGTATTTTTGTCTCATCAGGCCTATTTTTTGCGCACAATAACTTGACTCTTATTTTCAGCTTTAATACGTCGAATAGGCAACTCAAATCGGAATACATTCATGATTTCCAACAATTTAGGTGTCCGCATCGCAGCTTGCGCGATGTCAATTTCGGCTGCTCTTTTTTCGGGCACGGCTTTTGCCGAAGAAAAGACGATCACCGACGTGATCGGTCGCGAAGTAAAGGTTGATCTGCCGGCAAAGCGCGTTGTCGTCGGTTTTTACTTTGAAGACTACATGGCAGTTGGCGGTGAAAAGGCTTACGATCAGGTCGTCGGCATTTCCCGCGAAGCCTGGGAAGGCTGGGTTCCGGCAAACTGGAACATGCACACCGCCCACCGCGCCTCGCTGAAGGACATCCCTGATGTCGGCGAAGTCGAAGCCCAGACCTTCTCGGTCGAAAAGCTCCTGAGCCTCAACCCCGATCTCGTCATCCTTGCCGACTGGCAGTACAAGGCGCTCGGCCTTGATGCGGATCGTATCGAGGAAGAAGGCATCCCGGTCGTGGTCGTCGATTACAACGCCCAGACGGTGGACCGCCACGTTGCCTCGACGCTCGTTCTCGGCACCCTGACGGGTGAGGAAGCTCGCGCCAAGGAAATCGCCGACTTCTATTCCGGCGCCCTGAAGGATGTCTCCAATCGCGTTGCCAAGGCCGGCGCCGCCAAGCCAAAGGTCTATGTCGAATTCGGCAACAAAGGCCCGGCCGAATATTCCTTCACCTATGGCAAGAACATGTGGGGCGCCATGTCGACCGCCGCTGGCGCAGACAATATCGCAGCACCGTTTGTCGAATGGTGGGGCCCGATCAACCCGGAACAGGTCTTGGCCTCGGTACCGGACGCGATCTTCATTTCCGGCCGCGAAAACAACAAGAGCGATACCGCTTTGCCGATGGGCCAGAGCGTGAAGGCTGACGAAGCCCGCACCAAGCTCAAGGCATTCGAAACCCGCCAGGGCTGGGACCAGCTGCCGGCCGTCAAGAACGGCAAGCTCTTCGGTGTCTATCAGGGCGCGTCCCGTACGCTCTCCGATTTCGCCATGGTCCAGTACATCGCCAAGCAGCTCTATCCGGAGCAGTTCGCCGATGTCGATCCGATCGCCAACTACCATGCCTATTACGCAAAATACCTGCCGGTGCAGCCGGAAGGCACCTTCGCAATCTCCGTGAAGGACTGATTGGTCTCCCAAGACTGACGGAAGGCGCGAGGCTTCGGCCGGCGTCTTCCACCCGTTTCCGGCTGAGGCGACATCAAAGACATGACAATCCCGACTAGCAATGCCGAAGCGATCGGCGCCCATCGCGCCCGCGAGCGCCGCCGCTGGCGCACCGTGCTCCTTTTCCTGGCGCTGATGGCGGCAAGCTTCGTGCTCGATATCGCCACCGGCCCCTCCATGCTGTCGCCGGCAGAAGTGCTACGCTCCCTGACCGGATTGGGCGACCGCGCGCCGATGACCGATTCCATCGTCCGCTCGCTGCGCCTGCCCATGGCGCTGATGGCGCTTGTTGTCGGTGCAGCCCTTGGCGCGGGCGGCGCGCAGATGCAGACCATCCTCAACAACCCGATGGCCAGCCCCTATACGCTCGGCATGGCCGCTGCCGCAGGCTTTGGCGCGGCACTGGTTCTCGCTGTCGGCGGGCTTGGCCTCTCGGCCATGATCGCCGTGCCGCTCGGCGCCTTCGTCTTTTCCATGCTCGCCGCCTTCTTCCTGTTCATGCTCGCCTCCATGCGACGGATGAACACCGAAACGATCATCCTCGGCGGTATTGCGTTGCTCTTCCTGTTCCAGTCGCTCCTGTCGCTGATCCAGTTCCTTTCGTCGCCGGAACTGTCGCAGCAGATCCTGTTCTGGCTGTTCGGCAGCCTAACCAAGGCCACCTGGCCGACGCTGACGCTGACCGCCATCGTCACGCTCGTCTGCTGCATCGTTCTAATGGCCGACTCCTGGAAACTCGCCGCCCTGCGCATGGGCGAAATGCGGGCCGCAAGCCTTGGGGTCAATGTCCGTTTCCTGCGCATGAAAGTGCTGGTCATCGTCGCAATCATGACCGCGACCGCCACCAGTTTCGTCGGCGTCATCGGCTTCATCGGCCTCGTCGCCCCGCATATTGCCCGCATGACGGTGGGGGAAGACCAGCGCTATTTCCTGCCGATGTCGGTCATATCAGGCGCGCTGATGCTGTCGGCCGCTTCTGTCCTGTCGAAGTCGATCATCCCGGGCGCGCTCTTTCCGGTCGGCATCGTCACCGCCATTGTCGGCGTGCCTTTCCTGCTCTGGCTGATCTTCGCACCCCGGAAACGCACATGAGGGGGAAACGCACATGATCGAGATCGAAAACCTCTCCGTCAAACGCGGCGGCCAGACCATCGTTCGCGGCGTCAGCACGCGGCTCGAAGGCGGCAGGATCCACGCCATCATCGGCCCCAACGGCACCGGCAAGACGACGCTTTTGCGCGCCATCTTCGGCGACCTGCCGATCGACAAGGGTGTCGTGCGCATTGAAAACAAGACGATCTCCGCAACAGGCCGCAAACGGCTTTCCGACTGGCGTGAACACATCGCCTACATGCCGCAGGATACCGGCGCCGACGTGGCGCTGACGGTGCTCGAAGTCGTTGTCCTCGGACGGCTGGGAAAGCTCTCGCTGCATATCGATGACGAAACGCTGGAAATGGCCATGGACCGCCTCAACCAGGCCGGCATCGGCCATCTCGCCGGTCGCGATATCGCCTCGTTGAGCGGCGGCCAAAGGCAGATGGTGTTGTTCGCCCAGGTGCTGATGCGCCAGCCGAAGGTCATGCTGCTCGACGAGCCGGTGAGCGCTCTCGACCTGAAACATCAGGTAGCCCTTCTCGATGTCGTGCGCCGGGAAACCCGTGCCAATGGCTGGGCGACGCTGGTCGTCCTGCACGATCTCAATCTCGCCTGCCAGTATGCCGACAATCTTCTGGTGATCGCCGATGGCACGCTTAAGGCCTCTGGCCCGCCGAAGCAGATCATGACCCCCGATCTCGTGCACGAGACCTACGGCATCCATGTCGAGGTGCTGCATGACCGCCGTGGCAACCCTGTCGTCCAGCCGCTTGGCAATATCCACGAAATCTCCTCCGAAGATGAAATCTCCCCTGCAAACGAAGGAATGCTTGCATGAAATCCGTCGCCCTGGCGCTTGCCGCCGCGCTCGTCTCTTCGCCCCTGATGGCGGCCGATCACACGGTGAAAATGCTGAATTTCGGCACGGACGGCAGCATGGTGTTTGAGCCGGCCTATGTGAAGGCCGAGATCGGCGACACGATCACCTTCGTGCCGCAGAATTCCAGCCACAACGTCCAGTCCTTTGCCATCCCGGAAGGTGCGGCACCCTGGAAGAGCAAGCTGGATGAGGAATACAAGGTGACCGTCGATAAGGAGGGTGTCTACCTCTATTATTGCCCGCCGCATCTGATGATGGCGATGATCGGCGTGGTTCAGGTCGGCAAGCCGGAAAACCTCGAAGCAGTCAAGGAAAAGGCGGCAAAGCTGCGCTCCAAGCTGGTGATGAAGAAGGAGCGTCTCGACGCCTATCTCGGTCAGGTCACCGAATAAAACGGTCGCCGATTCGCATCCGAATGCCCGGTTCCGGCCGGGCATTTATCTTTGTGGGTGCTACTTAAGGAAGCCATTGACTTTCCTTGCCAACAGGCCCATGTGAGCCTCGAAGCGACGGCCCGTCCGGGCGTCGCTCTTTCAAAGGACAACCGAGATGAACCCCGACAGTCGAAGTTCGACGTCAACAGATAGACCTGCCGCTTCGGGGCTCTGATCCGTTTTCTCGGTGATGCGCTCCGGGGACCAACTGGTCCGAAAAGGAGCCGTCATGCTGCGCATCCACGCCTATGACCTTGACCGCCTTGTGCCCGCAGCCTTCGACGAACCGTCCGAAGGTACAAATACCGTTGCGCAGCAGACCGATGCCACGCCTGCCGTAAAAGCCCCTTCCATCGTCTGGTACGACCTGATCAGCCCGACGGCCGAAGAGGAGCGTGAAGTCGGACAATGTCTCGGCCTCGTCGTTCCGACCATGGACGAGATGGAGGATATCGAGCTTTCCGCCCGTCTCTATCAGGAGGACGGCGCAGAGTTCATGACCATGACGGTGCTGACGCGTCCCGATGCCGGCACGCCGATCAAGGTGCCGGTCACCTTCATCATCAAGGGGCAGATCCTCGTCACCGTCCGCCATGCCGAACCACGTCCTTTCGATGCCTTCATGGCCCGTGCCCGCAAGGCAAACGGTCTCGGCACCCATACGGCCACCGGCGAGCTGATCATGAGCGGCCTGATCGAGGCGATCATCGACCGCATGGCCGATACGCTGGAACGGCTCGGCGCCGATATCGACCAGATCTCGCGGGATGTGTTCCAGGCCAAGGCGGCAAAGGCCAACAAGAAGCAGCGTGACCTGCAGGAACTCATCCAGGCCATCGGCCAGAAGGGAGAGTTCATCACCGTTGTGCGCGAAAGCCTCGTCAGCGTCTCCCGCGTCGTCGCCTATTATGCGGCGCTCGATGGCGTCGATCGCAAACTGTCGAAGGAAGTCCGCCAGCGGCTGAAGCTGCTGCAGCGGGATGCCACTTCGCTTGGCGATCACTCTGCCTTCATGTCGAACAAGATCAACTTCCTGCTCGACGCGACGCTCGGCCTGATCAATCTGGAGCAGAACCAGATCATCAAGATCTTCTCCGTCGCCTCGGTCATGTTCCTGCCGCCGACGCTGGTCGCCTCCGTCTACGGCATGAACTTCGCCGCCATGCCGGAGCTGCAATGGCAATATGGCTACCATTCGGCCATCGGCCTGATGATCTTCTCGATGGCCGTGCCCTACCTCTATTTCAAGCGCAAGGGCTGGCTGTAATCTTCAGGCAGGATCAGCAAAACGAAACGGGCGGAGCATTGCTGCTCCGCCCGTTTCAGGTTTCGGTTGGCTGCTTCGGTGCAGCTCAGAATTCTTCCCAGTTCTGCGCCACGGCAGCATTGCCGGAAAACGCGCCTGCAACCTTGCGGGCGAGCGACCGGGCCGGCGAAGCGGCCGGTGCATCGTTCCGCGCTGCCGGACGAACGGCTGCCGGGGCATGGCCGTCTGCCAGCTTGAACTGGGCGAGCAGCGAGTTCAGCGAGGCGACTTCGCGCGCCAGGCTGTGGCTGGCGGCGGTGGATTCTTCCACCATCGCCGCGTTCTTCTGCGTATCCTGGTCCATCTGGTTGACGGCCGTGTTGATCTGCTGGAGACCCGACGACTGTTCCTGCGAGGATTCCACGATCGCCGCGACGTTGCGGTTGATTTCCTGAACTTCGCCGACGATCGTCTGCAGCGCCTTGCCCGTCTGTCCGACCAGGTCCACGCCGTTGCGAACCTGCTCGTTCGACGTCGTGATCAGCGCCTTGATTTCCTTCGCCGCATTGGCAGAGCGCTGAGCGAGTTCGCGCACTTCCTGTGCAACGACCGCAAAGCCCTTGCCGGCTTCACCGGCACGCGCAGCTTCGACACCGGCGTTGAGAGCAAGCAGGTTGGTCTGGAAGGCGATATCGTCGATCACGCCGATAATGTTGCCGATCTCGCCCGAAGACTTTTCGATCTCCTCCATCGCCTGGACAGCGGTCTGGACGATCTCGCCGGATTTTTCCGCACCCTGACGGGTACGGGCGACAAGCGAACCGGCTTCCGACGCACGCTTGGCGGCGTCCTTCACCGTGGTGGTGATCTGCTCCAGCGCTGCAGCGGTCTCTTCCAGCGCTGCGGCCTGCTGTTCGGTACGCTTGGCCAGATCGTCGGCAGCCGACTTGATCTCGTTGGCACCGGCATCGATACCGCGGGCATTCTGGGCAACGCCGCGCATGGCGGTCTGCAGCTTGTCGGCCGAGGCGTTGAAGTTATGGCGTACGCCGTCGAGCGTTTCGGTGAAGGGCTGGCCGATCCGGTAAGCAAGGTCGCCGTCGGCAAGATGCGACAGGCCGCTTGCAAGGTTGTCGACTGCGAACTTTACGTCGGCGGCTTCCTTCGCCTTCTGCTCTTCGCGGGCGGCGCGTTCCTGTTCGGAAAGGCTGCGGTTGGCGCGGGCCTCTTCCTCAAGCTTGATGCGTTCGATCGCATTGTCGCGGAACACCGCAACAGCTTCGGCCATCTGGCCCACTTCGTCCTTGCGGCCGAGGCCCGGAACTTCCTGTTTCGTCTGACCGCCGACGAGCGACGCCATACGCTGGCGCAGCATGTCGATCGGGCCCGAAATGCCGCGCGAGGCAACGAACAGCGACGCCGCGATCGCAGCGGCAAACAGCAGGCCGAGCGTCGTGATCAGCGTGATGAGGGTCGAGTTGATCTGTGCGGTGATCGCGGCGCTGTTGTCGAGGACCGTCTTCGTATTGGCGACGTTCCAATCCTTGAAATCATCGCGGATCTTGGCGATGTCCGGATCGACCTGGGCAAGCACGGCCTGGGCATCCTGCATCTGGCCCTGCTCAGTCAGCGCGACGGCCTTGTCGGTCATCGCCATGATTGCGAGCGCGCGGGTTTCGAACGCGGACAGATCGCTGGCCTGTTCCGGGATAAGCTGCTTGGCCGAGCCGAGCAGCGTGCCGATGACCTTCTTGCCGCTTTCGTAATTCTTCTGCGCCACGGCGCGGAAGGCGGAACCCTGCGGGTAGACGGTCAACTGATACGCGCTATAGGCGACCGAGTTCATCGAGGTGGAAGCGCGAGAGACCTGGGTCGCTGCGACACTGTCTTCTGCAATGAAGGACGTATATTGCTTGTCCGCCTGCTTGAAGCTGTAGGCGGCAGCGCCGATACCGGCCACGCCGATCAGACAGACCGGAATGATCAGGGACAGTATCTTGGTTCTAATTTTCGCGTTTGAAAGAAAACTCATAGCATACACCGTGAGAATGGACCGCGTGGACGCAGGTCGCCTTGGGAAGATCGGGCAGAATGGAGGAGGCACGAGTGGTCGCTATCGGAGGCCGGGAAGGCGCGGGCTGGGCTGTCATGCGGGCCTGTCATGGGCTTGGGCGCACGCTATGGCAATCTTGCTTAATCGCAATTTAATCAAATGCGCAGGAATCGGAAAATTCGTTGAAAAGCTGAATATTTCTCAGGAAACAAAGTTGAACGAACCTGGAGGCGCAAGTGGAGGTTGGTAAACGGCTTGTTTGACAAGGGGGCCAACCCTTCGCCATCCTGCAAAAGCGCACAAACTGCGATTTTTCGCAGTTGACCTTCGCGGTTCAAACATCAAATTCAAACAGTTAATAATTTGATGTCTTCGGGGGTAATCAGAATGCGCATTTTCACGTCGAGGGCGTTTGCCGTCGCCGCGGTTTCGCTTTTGCTGCAGGTTCCGACCATCGCGCCGGTTCTTTCCGGCACACCTGCATTTGCCCAATCTGCAGCAGTCGCGGGCTCAGCGGGTGAGGTGCAAGCCGATCTCTCCGACGATGCGATTGGCAAGATGAATGCCTATGTCGAATTCCTCAACCGCTCCATTCGAGCCTCCGAATCGCTCCAGCGCTATGAGAGCTGGGTCGACATGAAACAGGGGCCAACAGGCAAGGAGAGGGTCATCTACGGGCTTTATTCGCTTTACGACGTGCGCGATGAGATCGCAGCAGTCGAGGAAGCCGCGAGGGCTAAACCGAAAATGCCGGAACTCGACGCCGCCATGCTTGCCTATGTCGAGGTCTACCAGAAGCTGGCACCGGTCGTCGAAAAAGCCAACAAGTATTACGAGCGGCTCGACTATAAATCGGACAAGATGGAAGGCGCCAGGGCTTTCCATAAGGATATCGCGGCTCTTGCTCCAACCTATCAGGAGCGTCGCGAGACTGCCGACCTGACATTGCGGTCGGAAAAGGTGAAGCTCGACCGTGCATCTCTCGATGCGCTCGAACAGGCCGAGGGCAGGAAATCCCGCTGGCATGTCCGCAATGTCATGATCCGCGCCGAAGCGATGATGGACCTGATGCCGGACAATGAGAAGCCGATCGTCGATATGGCCGTGTTCAAGGGCGAGCTCGATGCCTATGCGGGTGCGGTGCGCGCGTTCGACGACTATGCCATCGACCACCCGGATAGTTTCCATGTCTTCGAAAGCCGCCCGGCCTCGCTTCTCTCCAAGCTGCGCGATCTCGACGAGCAGCTTCGCAAGGTCAAGGGCGACGCCCGCAAGGCCGGCGGCAGCGATATCGAATGGATCGTCTCGGACTATAACACCATGGTGACGACCTCGCAGACGGCGACGACCTTTGCCAAGGATTGAGTAGATCAAGCGAGATTGGAAATGGCCGGCACCCCCTCTGGCCTGCCGGCCATCTCCCCCACAAGGGGGGAGATTACAAGCGGCTTGTTCATCGCCCGAGCCGGAGCGCTCAAGAAAGAAGCCCGAAAGCAGTGGTCTCTTCCATGGCTGAATTTGATCGAGGCAGGGCAGTGCGCCCAGCGGATCTCCCCCCTTGTGGGGGAGATGCCCGGCAGGGCAGAAGGGGGTAACGCGCCGCATGCGCCTCCTATTCCACCCCCGGCTCGAACTCCGGAAGCCGCTTGAAAAAAGTTCCTCGTTTCAGCCTGTCCGGCTCCGATCCCATGTCGGACCGTCAGCCGATGGGATGATTTCGACCGGCTCGCCGCATATCTCGACTTTCGGGCCACCGCTTTCGTTCTAGTAAAACAGGTTGAGATGCCATGCTCCCGGCATCTTGCGGGATCGGTCGATGATCCCGTCTGCGCCCGAGGCGCGGGCGATATCGGCATTCCGCCACGAAGCCGGTTCGCGACCTTCCGCAAGCGCTGCCTGCCACGGCTCGTTGGAAAGATCTCTCTCGATGCCGAATACCTTGCAGGCTTCTTCATCATGCTGGTCGAGCACGAAGGCTTCGCTGATCCGGAGCGGCACCATCATCCGAGGCATGCCGTCCTGGCTCATATAGCCCGAGATCGCCGCGACTGCCGATTCGAATGTCGCGCTGGTGTAGAGGATACTCTCGCCGGGGCGATGATAGCGGCCGGCGCTTTTCGGATCGGGCGGATCGAGAATGTTGTCCAGCCGGCTCGCCGGCACCGAACGGAAGAAACGGCCTTCCACCCGACGCAGGAGCGGATGCGCTCCAGATCGAACCGGCACAGTTGCAAGCATATCGGGCCATGGTGGCTGGCTTAGGTCCGGTGCGTCATCCTCAAGCGCCAAATCGGGCTCTTTATCTAACTTCATCCGTCGGCTCCGTGGCTGATCGATGTAGAAAGGCTCCAGAGATATTCTCTCTGGAGCCCGTCTTCTTCAATCCTGATTTGTACTGCGGATCACTTATCCCATTCCGGCGCCAGATGGCCCGGATTGACGATCCGGCCGTCCGGGCGGGCGAGCTTATGGACTTGAGCCATTTCCTCTTCCGACAGGGCGAAATCAAAGATGTCGAAGTTTTCCGGCAGGCGGCTTTCCGTCGCCGTCTTCGACAGCGCGATCACGCCCTTCTGCTGCACGGCCCAGCGCAGCACGACCTGTGCTGCGGTCTTGCCATGCTTGGCCCCGATATCCTTCAGCACCTCGTCCTTCGGCACCGCGCCATCGGCCATCAGGTAATAGGCGGTCACCGACATGTCGGTCTTGGCCGCTTCGGCCAAAACCTTGGTCTGGTCGAGATAGGGGTGATATTCGACCTGGTTGTTGACGATCGGTGCGTCCGACAGTTTTACCGCTTCCGCCATCAGCGCGGTGGAGAAGTTGGAGACGCCGATATTCTTCACCTTGCCGGCCTTGCGAAGCTCGTTCAGCGCGCCGATCCGGTCAGCGAGGGGCATTTCGCTCTGCGGCCAGTGCAAGAGAAGAAGATCGACATGATCGGTCTTCAGCTTGGTCAGGCTTTCATCCACCGAGGCGATGAAATCCTTGTGGCCGACACGATCGACCCAGACCTTGGTGGTGAGAAAGATATCCTGCCGGGGAATACCCGAGGATTTCAGGACATCGCCGACAGCCGCCTCGTTCTTGTAGATCTGCGCGGTATCGACATGGCGGAAGCCGAGCTTCAGGGCTTCCGGCAGAATGCGATGCACATCGGCATCCGGCATGCGGAAGGTGCCGAAACCGAGGGCGGGGATATTTGCGCCGTTTGCGCTGACGTCGAACATGATAACTCCTTTGGAAAGGCAGGCCCGGCCGTGATAGGTGAAAAGCGGGCCGGGCCGGAAATGAGACCCACTTTAGATGGGCCGTTTGACGGATGGATCAATTGCAATATTTCGCGAAAACCGGTTGCTCCCGTTGAGAGGATCAGCCGATGATCGGTGGGTTGAGCCGGGCAAATCCCTCCTGCCGGTAATAGGGAAAATGCGGATAGGGCGCCGTCACAGCGCTTGCCGCGTCCAGCTTGGCGATCTGCTCCTTCGTCAGCGACCAGCCCACCGCACCGAGATTTTGTCTCAGTTGTTCCTCGTTGCGGGCGCCAATGATGACGGAAGACACGGTCGGCCGAGAGATCAGCCAATTTATCGCCACCTGCGGTACGGTCTTGTCCGTTTCCGCCGCAACCTCTTCCAGAGCGTCGATCACCCGGTAGAAATACTCGCCCTCCACCGGTGGTCCGAAACTTGCCGTCTCGTGCAGGCGGCTGCCCGCGGGGATCGGTTTGGATCGGCTGATCTTGCCGGTCAGCCGGCCCCAGCCGAGCGGGCTCCACACCAGTGCACCGAGGCCCTGGTCTTCACCGAGTGGCATCAGGTCCCATTCGTAATCGCGGCCGATCAGCGAATAATAGACCTGGTTGGCGACATAGCGCGTCCAACCGTTCTTCTCCGCCGCCGCCAGCGATTTCATGATCTGCCAGCCGGAGAAATTGGAAACACCGATATAGCGCAGCTTGCCGTCGTGAACGAGCTGGTCGAGCGTCGAGACCACTTCTTCAACGGGCGTCGATGCATCGAAGGCATGCAGCTGGAAGATGTCGATATGGTCGGTGCCGAGCCGCTTCAGCGATCTTTCGACCGCACCGATCAGCCGGGATCGCGACGAACCCCAGTCGTTCGGCCCGTCGCCGGTCGGCAGGCTGGCCTTGGTGGAGATCAGCACGTCCTTGCGCCGACCCTTGATCGCCTGTCCCAGCACCTCTTCAGATGCGCCGTTCGAATAGACGTCCGCCGTGTCGAACAGGTTGACGCCGGCTTCGAGGCAGATGTCGACGAGGCGGCGGGCTTCCTCTACATCAGTATTGCCCCAGGCGCTGAACAGCGGGCCGGAGCCGCCGAACGTGCCGGCTCCGAAGGCGAGGACCGGCACTTTCAGGCCGGATTTTCCAAGTGTGCGATAGTCCATGACCGGTATCCTTCTTGGCGGTTATTCGGCGGGTGAAAGCCGGGCTTCGCGCAGGCCTTCTTTCCTGTCCAGGCGGATTGCAATCAGCGCCACGGCAAGGGCTGCGATCGGAACCAGACCGGCGATGAAGGTGACGCCACCAAGACCGGGGCCATGGTCGATGACGGCACCGCCGAGCCAGGCGCCGATCGCATTGCCGAGGTTGAAGGCGGCAATGTTGAAGGACGAGGCGAGGCCCTGGCCTGCACCTTCGGCCTTGGCCAGCACCCACATCTGCAGCGGTGCAACCGTGGCGAAGGCGGCAGCGCCGAAGAGCGCGATGGAAATGACCGCCAGCACCGGCTGGTGGATGGTCGCGGTCATCGCCAGAAGCACGACGGAAAGCGCGATCAGGCTGCCGATGATCGTCGGCATCAGGTGACGGTCAGCCAGCCAGCCGCCGAAGAGATTGCCGACCACGAGACCACCGCCGAAGACGAGCAGGATCGGCGAGACGGCGGCTGCGGAAAAGCCGGTGATCTCGGTGAGGATAGGCGCGATATAGGTAAAGCCGGCAAACACGCCCACCCAGGAAAGCACGGTGGTCAACAGGCCGAGAATGACCGAGCGACGGCCAAGCACGGCGGCGACGCCTTGCGAGCCTTCTTCCTGCGCATCGGAAGCCTTATCCTTGGGGACGAGCAGTGCGATCACGGCAAGGGCAACGATGCCGATCAACGTCACCGCCCAGAAGGTCGAGCGCCAGCCATAGGCTTGGCCCAGCCATGTGCCGAACGGCACGCCGAGAATGTTGGCGACGGTCAGACCCGTGAACATGATAGCGATGGCCGACGCCTTTTTGTTCGGCGCAACGAGGCTGGTGGCAACCACCGAACCGACACCGAAGAAGGAGGCATGCGCGAACGCGGTCAGCACGCGGGCCGCCATCAGCGTCCAGTAATCGGGGGCGAGCGCACAGGCGAGATTGCCGATGGTGAACACCACCATCAACGCCATCAGCAGGGTCTTCTTCGACCACTTGCCGGAAATGGCGCCGAGGATCGGCGCGCCGATGACGACACCGAGCGCATAGCCGGAAATCAAGAGGCCGGCGGCGGAGATCGAGACGCCGAGATCCTTGCTGACATCTATCAGCAGACCCATGATGACGAATTCCGTGACGCCGATGCCGAAGGCGCCGGCCGTCAACGCGTAGAGAGCGAGAGGCATTGGGGTATCCTTGTCCTGATCCCTTGGGGGGAGGAACCAAGGGAAGATCATTCGATGCGTCGCAATATCGTCGCCAGACACTTGCCTGTGTAGCGGCATAGATGGATAATGATTTGTGAAATGAAGTCACAGGTGAGTTTGAGAAGCGAGCCACACCCCCCTCTGCCCTGCCGGGCATCTCCCCCACAAGGGGGGAGATCAGCAGGCGGCACGATCGCCATTCATCGCTGACCTGCAGTTGTCGGGCGCCCGGAATGCAACGCGGAATGTAGGGTGGGGAGCGTTCTTCCCAGCCGATCTCCCCACCTGTGGGGGAGATGCCCGGCAGGGCAGAGGGGGGTAGCTCCGCATGCTGGTTGAAACAGAAAATCGAAAGCAGGAATACTGATGGACAACCGCGCCGGAGAAATGGAAGTCTTCGTGCTCGCCGCCGAGCTGAAAAGCTTCTCGGCGGCAGGCAGAAAGCTGAAACTGTCGCCATCGGCCGTCAGCAAGCTCGTTACCCGACTGGAGGACCGGCTGGGCACCCGGCTGGTGGTCCGCTCCACCCGCCTGCTGCAGCTGACCCCGGAAGGCGAGACCTATCTTGCGCGCGCCTCACGCATCCTCGCCGAGATCGCCGATACGGAAGAAATCGTCTCCGGCGGCGGGCGGGCACTGCCGCGCGGTCCCTTGTCGGTCAATGCCTCGGTCGCCTTTGGCGAGCGCTACATCCTGCCGCTTGCGGGCGAATTCCTGGCGCTTTTCCCCGAAGTCCAGCTCGACATCACGCTGACCGATGATACCGTCGATCTCATCCGCGAGCGTGTCGATATCGCCATCCGCCACGGGCCGCTGCGCGATTCAACTCTGATGGCCCGCAAGATCGGCCAGAGCCGGCAAGTGGTCATGGCCTCGCCCGCCTATATCGAAAGGCACGGCCTGCCGAAAATCCCCTCTGAGCTCGACCGCCACAACTGCATCAACTTCAATTTCCGCCGCGCCGTCGAAGGCTGGCCTTTTCGCGACCCGGCGACCGGCAAGATGGACCTGCGCCCCGTATCCGGCAATCTGAAGGCGTCGAGCGGCTCGATCATCCGCCAGTTCTGCGTAGACGGCATCGGCATCGGCCGCGTCGGGCGTTTCCATGTCGAACCGGACATCCAGGCTGGCCGTCTCGTGCCGATCCTGGAGGATTTCAACCCGGAAGACATCGAGGAAATCCACGCGGTTTACGCCGGCCATGAACATCTGGCCGTCCGCATCCGCGCCTTCATCGATTTCCTCGCCGAAAGGCTCTGATGCCTTTTGTTTCAGAGCAATGGGAGACGCGAGAACGGAGCTACCCCACGGCAGACTGTATCATCTGCCACATCTTGTTGAACGGAAACGCGAAGACATGCGTCTGCGGAATTCCTCCAAAAACCAGCCCGCATGCGATGATTTCATCGCCCTGGCTGCGGCAAAGCAAGGCGCCGGAATGTCCTTTGCCCGAGGTCGGTGGGTTCATCTTCAACTGCCAAAATTCGGAATAGTTAATCAGGACACCGTCGACCATGATCCCCATGGTCCCGACAATTCGTTCCGGCATGCTGCAATGGTGGCGGACCCCATTGACCATGTACCAGTACTGGCTTTGCGCAAACGTGCCGATGCCCTCAATGGCGTCGATATCATTCTGCGTGTCGAGGATCATGAAACTGTCGACCACGTGGTTCTGCGGAACCTCGATAATCGCCAGATCCGAGGTTGCTACAGCGCCACGAGTAAGCGTCGTTGCCTTCAATATGGCGCCGAGTTGATAGAATTTTCCGTCTGTGCGGTTGAAAATCGCCGGAGGGCCTCCGATCCCTCCATTCGCAGCGTCGACGACGACGTGAGCATTGGTAACGAGATATTTCTGACCTCTCACACTGAACGATACGGCACAGACGCCGATATCGTCGTCGGAGCCTCGCATCATATGCCCTGAGCGCCAGCCGAATGGTTCTGCTTCTCCCGCCTGCTGCACATCGGTCAGAATGTCACCGATCGGGCTGTCGTCCTTGGCCTTAGCCTCGATCGTCTTCGGAATGGTCTCATTTGGCGCAACGTCTTGCTTGTCGCGGACATAGAAGATCAGCGATTTTTCATGGGTGCAAATCCCGTCGGTATGTTTGTGTCCTATCGTGATATGCGAGACGTTCTGCTTGATGATCAGATCATCGAATTGGGAGAGGGCTGAGCGTCGTATATCCCAGACTGTAAGCTGATTTGGGTCGGGCATATCGCACCTCAGTTTGCGTTTACGCGTGGCTGGTTGTCCGCGCCGGGTTGTCCGCTTTGAAAGCCGGGCACCGCTCTCACCGAAGAGGCTGGCACCTTGATCAGGGTCGTCTTGTCGAGGAGCGGTCTAAGGCCGATCAGGTTGCCGTGGTTGTCAAACACGATGTCATAGACCCCGAACCGTTCCTCCGCGCCGCCGGCCGTTTTGCCGCTGAAGGCATCGCCGATCGGATTTCCGGTCTTGATGGCCTCCTGGACGACGTTGATGAGCGCGGTGGCTACGGCTGTCGTGTCCTGGTTGCTGCGGATCTTCGTCATGAAGCCGTTGCTGAAATCCGCTTCGAAGTCGTGCTTCGCCAGGAATGTACTGAACTGAACCGCGTAGGCGCGGTTATAGTTGGGAACCATGAGAAGGGTGACGGACGTGCCCGTGACCACGAGTAATGGCTTGACGTCATATATTCTTATACCCTGCACCTTCGAACCCGGTTCGACCGGAATGGCCGATACGTTGGCGCATGAACTCAAAACGCAAGGCAGCAGACTGCACACCAGTACTATTGGTTTAATCATTGTCATTCCCCTTAACCCTTGGTTGCATTTAATGACGAGAACAACCAGATAGTCAATAAGCATCTGATCAAATATGATTGCCGCTCTCGTGTTGCCTGAGATGGAGTGGCGAGATATCTCCGGGGATGGAACATTGTCGGGGCATACGGCAGCATGCGGAATGGATACCGCTACGGTCAGCAGTTACCCTGCGAGCCGGTTGCCGTTAGGAAAAGTGTCAGATCGCCGCCTTCACCTTGTGCCCGAAACGGCGCTTGAGGAAGCTTGAAGTGCGATAGCGCACACCTGCCGGCCGTTCGGGGTCGGCAATGTCGGATTCCGCGATCAGTTCCTCATCCGCCGTCAGTTCCCGCATCGGCACCGGCACCAGACCGCGGCCTTCTTCGCGGTTAAGCGCCTCTATCGCCCCGATGATCGAGCCGCCATGCGCCGCAATCGTCTGCGAGACTTCCGATACATCCCGTCCCAGATGCTCGGCGATCAGGTCGTCACGGGTAGAAATGATCTTCTCCGTCAACTCCGTCTGTCCTTCGGCAGCCTCAAGAATGAGGTCGCATTCGGTGTCATAACCCATTGACCGGTTGTTGAGATTGGCCGAGCCGATCTTCACGATCCGGTCGTCGGCATACATCATCTTGGCATGTACATAGATCGGCGTGCGCGCCGCGTTGACGGGATAATAGAGCCGGAACCGGTCATGGATATCAGCCTCCTTCACCAGCTTCATCAGCCGGATGCGGGCACTGTCCATCGCCTTGGCTTCCAGAAACCCCTCGCAGCCTTCCGGATTGATCAGTACGATCTCCGGTCCGTCCGGCTCCTTCAAACGCTCGGCCATCGCCTCCGCGATCCGGCGCGAGGCGAAATACTGGCTCTCGACGTAAAGCGTCTTTTTGACCGCCGCGATGATCGCAAGCTTCGCCGTCTCGATCTCGACGATCTGCTCGCGCTTGTCATATTCGGGAGCGGTGCGTGCGATGCCGATCGAGATGTCGCGAAACCCGACCTCCAGCCCGTCGGGCCAAGGGGTATCGTCTTGCGAAAGCGCCGACGGCGAGGGCAGGTCTTCAGCGGTCGCGAGCTTCCAGCGGTTGCGCGCAACTTCGCCCAGCGCCCGCGCCGCTTCGCCTGAAAGACAGGTCGTTGCATCGTGCCAGGGGCCTTGCGCAAACCGCATCGGCGATTTCCTCAGGCTCTCGTTCTCGGCATGGTCGCGCGTATCCCAGCGCCCGACCGTCATGTCGATCCCGCCACAGAACGCCACTTCGTCGTCGATAACGAGCAGCTTCATGTGATGCGAGGAAATCGGGGGATGCGCGCCGTCGAGCTTCAGGTGAATGCGTTTGTCGAACATCCATTTGAGGATGTAGAACGGCGTCTCGCCGCGGGTGATCGAGTTGATCAGCCCGATATCCCATTTGAGGATGCGGATATCGAGATCCTCGTTGCGCCGAGCAATCGCGTTGAGAAACTTGCCGAGCTGGTCGGGCAATTCGTCGGTCTTTTTCCGGTTTCGCTGCCGGTCATCACCATTGCCGGGAATGAGGTCGATGCGCGTGTCGAAATCCCAGCCGATCAGATAGATCGAGCGCTTCGCCCTGGCCATGGCGTCCTTGGCGTGTCGAAAGAAGTCGGCGGCGTCGATAATGATTGAAAGCCGGTCTGCCTTTGCGATCCGCCAGCAGGTCTCACCTTCCTTCAATATGCTCTGCATCGACTGTCTGTTCCGTCATAGGTTGATCCGGACGGGCATATAGGGCGATGGAACGGCTCTTCTATGGGGGCTTTACGGTGTTTCAAAGAGGAAGCGCATAATAAGCTTCGTATATATTGCGGCATGGCTGGCCCTCTCGTGGAGTGCCCCCCTCAAAAAGGTTTGGCGAGAGGGCCAGTCATTCAGCAGGTGGAGGCTGACAGCGCCCCGTCATCTTTCAAGCATGATCGCCACGCGGCGTCTTCACCCATTTGAGGGAGACGTGCCGTCCAGTGGTGGAGCGGCAGCGCCATGCAGCGCCTCGACCTCCCGGGCGACAAGCTCCTGCAGGCGCCACAGATTGCGGTCGCGAATGCCGAATTCGGCCAGATGCACGACGGTGTTGTAGAGATACTCGGCGCAGGAGCCGCGATGCCCGCAGGCGCGCGCCAGAATGGGGGCGACGTCTTCGAGCGGCAGGAGAGGGCGCACGATCCGCGGGCTGTCTCCGCCGGCCCAGAAGGTCAAAGCCGGGATCGTATCGCCGTCCTCGGTTCTGACCGGCAGGAAGCGAAACGTCGTCAGGCTGTCCTTGTTGCTGAGTTCGCGGCGAAGCGCCTTGTCGATCTGTTCGCGCTTGTCGTGATCGGCCACCCGATAGATCACGCCGTCGCAGCGGCCGCCGCGCGACAGCATCATCATCAATCCCGGTTGGGCGGGAGAGCCGCGCCCGCGTTCGATGCGCAGCGAAAACGACCGGTGCCAGCCATAGGCGGTGGCACGCTGGCAGGCGACGGACGTGAATCCGGGTTTCCAGATCAGCGAACCATAGGCGAAGATCCATAAAGGCTCGTCGCCGATTTCCTCCAGCAGACGCTCCGTCAGCGCCAGATAATCCTCATCCATAAGCGGCGTCCATGCCGCCGGCAGGCCCGGATCTTCTTCCTCGCGAAAGCAGAGATCGACCATCTGCTGGGTCAGGGACATAGGAGACGATTTTGGCATGGCGATTATGGGCGTCGGCGCAGGGAATATGATTGCAAGGCTGGAAAATGCGCCGCCTTCGTCGAGGTGTCAACGCATTGCCGCACTATGTTTATGCGCCTTGCCGCATAGACGCCCGATTGTTCTGATGAAAGATCACGGATCATGTCGATCCGATATTATTGCGTGAATGAAATTGAAGAGGTGTCGCGTTGCGCTGGCTGTTTATCCTTGTTCTTGCCCTTCTGGTCGCCTGCGTTTTGAGCATCATCTGGATGAATGACGCCAATCGCTTCCCCGCCGGTGGCCATTTGCAGGGTGGTGATCCCACGCAGCAAAATCCGCTGACCGGTCAGCCGCCGACACCCAGCCAGCCAAATAGCAATCCCTGACGACAATGGGATGTGATCCATCAATTCTTGTGATGAGACATTTCATATTATCGCTTGACCTTCGAGCCCCGGAAGCCTTCATTCGCGCCACTTTTCGTGCCTGCTTTGAAGGAGACTGATCATGGCCGTCGATACATCCCCCCGCTCAACCACCTGGACCTATGTGGACGGGGAATGGATTGATGGCAATCCGAAGCTCATCGGCCCGACCTCGCACGCCATGTGGCTTGCCTCGACCGTCTTCGACGGCGCCCGCTGGTTCGACGGCATTTCGCCGGATCTCGACCTGCATTGCCAGCGCGTCAACCGTTCGGCGATCAACATGGGCATGAAGCCGACGATGAAGCCGGAAGAGATCGAAGCACTGGCGCTCGAAGGCGTCAAGAAGTTCGACGGCAAGACGGCGATCTACATCAAGCCTATGTACTGGGCCGAGCATGGGACCTCCTACAGCGTTGTCGCGCCCGATGGAGAATCGACCCGCTTCGCCCTTTGCCTGTTCGAAGCGCCGATGGGCACGGCGAAGCCGTCCTCGCTCACGGTTTCGCCTTACCGCCGCCCGAGCCCGGAAGTCGCCATGACCATGGCCAAGGCCGGCTGCCTTTATCCCAATAGCGGCCGTATGATCATCGAAGCCCATTCGCGCGGCTTCGACAATGCGCTGGCTCTCGACATGAACGGCAATGTCGCCGAGACCGCATCCTCCAACATCTTCATGGTCAAGGACGGCGTGGTCATGACGCCGATCGCCAACGGCACTTTCCTTGCCGGCATCACCCGCGCCCGCATCATCGGTCTGTTGCGCGAAGCCGGTTTCGAGGTTCGCGAAGTGACGCTGACGGTCAAGGATTTTGCCGAGGCCGACGAGATCTTCACCTCCGGCAACTATTCCAAGATTGCCCCGGTGACGAAGTTCGAGGAGCGCTCTCTGCAGGAAGGTCCCGTCGCCCGCAAGGCTCTCGAACTCTACATGGACTGGGCTCGATCCGGCGGCCGCAACGACGCCTGATTTGATGAAGCAATTCCAGCGAAGGTAGGAAGCTGCTTCGCGTCCGCAATCGCGTAAACCCAAAGAGCTAGGGCAGGTCTGGCAATTCAACGATCGTCAGGCCTGCTCCAAATACCGAGAGTGCTCGGAAGAAGATGTTTGTATATTTCCATCATTCTTTTGGGTGATGCTTTCTACCAGTAAAGCATTGTTTGATTTTATTCATAAAATTTGATTAATTGCTTTCCGTTCGCGGAAGTATATGTTTCGACCGGCCCATTTTCGTCGTAAAGTGGCGAAAGAATGTGATCGGTTACAGATCCTATCTGCATCCCTCTCTCCCTGGGAACCCCGACCGGAAAAGGAGTGGCAATGTCAGTAGACGCATCCCCATCGACTGCATCGCAGCCGGACAATCTTGAGGCTGTGGCGCGCAGTGGAAGTCGTTTGCGCCGCATGGCGGTACGGATCCCGACCTATCTTGCCGACTTGAAGGAAAATCCCGCCTGGCTGCCGATGTTCGTGCTTGCCCGCACCATGCCCGGACGTCGTATTCATTGGGCCCTGTCTGACAAATACGCACCTTCGGGACAGCAGCAGTCATCGCTGTTCGGCAAGCTGGACGCGCAGGCGGTGGCGGATGCTTTGCGCAGTGACGGGATCTTCACCGGTCTGCGCATGCCGGCGCAGATCCAGCAGGAGATCTACAATTTTGCCCGGATTACGCCCTGTTTCGGCAATTTCGACCGCGCTCTCGAATTCGTCGCTCCTCGGCATGGGGAAGCGGAACAGAAATTTGAACGCTCGCTGCTGAGCGGCCATTTCTTCGAGCGTTCGCTGCGAAGTGCCGGTGTCCGCGCCATTCAGTCCGACCCGCTGTTGAAGGATGTTGCAAAACATTATCTCGGTGCAAGCGCCCGGCTTATCACCACGCGTATCTGGTGGAGCTTTCCGACCAAAGCCTCGACGGAAGCCGATCGCAGCCTCGCCTCGCTCGACAAGTTCCATTTCGATCTCGACGATTGGCGGATGCTGAAATTCTTCTTCAATCTCGTCGATGTCGATGAGGGCACCGGCCCCCATGTCTTCGTCAAGGGCAGCCACAACAGGCGCAAGGTCAAGCACCAATATACGCTCATGGTCGGCCATCCGGCGGATGAAGTGCTGGATTATTACGGTGCCGATCAGGCTGTCACGCTGACCGGCCCGGCAGGCTCCGGTTTCGTCGAGGATCCCTTCGGCTTCCACATGGGCACGGTGCCTGTCACAAAGCCACGGCTGATGATGGAAGTCGGCTTCGGCGTCTCAAAACCGTCCCGCCGTCGGTTCCACGGCGAGCCGGTCATCCGGCGGTAGTGGCTCGAAACATCAGTTCCGGGCGATCCCCTCTAGAAAATCCGCCGCGCGATCTGCGCCGCCGATGGAGATCGTGTGTCCGAGACCCGGTTCGATGACGGTTTCGACGGATAGGCCCGCGGCCTTCAATTCCGTCTCCGCCTTTTCCGTTTCCCATGACGGAATGACAGGGTCCGAAGTGCCGTGCACCAAAAGCACTTTGGTCTCGAGCGAAGGCGTCAGCGGATGTTCGGTGGCAAGCCGGCCGGAAAAGCCGACAACGGCTGCAACCGGCCAGCGGCCACTGGCAATCGCATCGAGCGACATGATCGTACCTTGCGAGAATCCGACGAATACGACCCTGTCCAGCCGGCCGTTAAAGCCGTTTTCCTCGATAATATCGGAAATCACCGTGTCGAAGGCCGGACGCGCGGCGGTAATGCGGGCAGGGCGCTTTTCTTCCGTCACGCCGGCGACGCTGAACCACTGATAGCCGGGACCGAAATTCGAGCGTTCCGGCGCATTCGGCGAAACGAAGACGGCATCCGGCAGGCGGGCTTTCCAGCTTTCACCGAGCGGGGCGAGATCGGCCCCATTGGCGCCGACACCGTGAAGCAGGATGACGAGAAGGGAGTTTTGCAAGCTGGTCATGGCAATACCTTATGCGCAATGGAGGCCGACCATCCGTCTACGACAGCAGCCGGCAAGGGGCTAGATCGCGGTCGATGACCGCACCGTTCACCGATAACGTTGCTATATGATGACAGGTTCGTACCGATTGGACGATCCGATCGATCTTGCGCTGTGCCCGATCCCGAAAAGGCGGGGCTTCAACGCCGCCGCAGGGTTTGCTTCGTGTGAAATCCATCCGTATCGATCTGCGGAACAGACGGGATTTCTTCCGCCCCCGTCAAGCCGGAATACTGTGCGATCGGGCCTGCTCGACCGATCAGATGGCCTTGCAGATGCTGGCACTGCGCCTCTTCCAGAAAGGCGCGCTGTTCTTCCGTTTCCACCCCTTCCGCCACGATCGGAATATTCAGCCCCCGGCCGAGCCCGATCACCGCGCGCACGATCTCGTCGGCGCTGCTATCGGATACCAGCTTGGAGGTGAAGGACTTGTCGATCTTGATCGTGTCGAACGGAAAGGACTGGAGATAGGAAAGCGAGGAATATCCGGTGCCGAAATCGTCCATGGCGATCCTGAGGCCAAGGCCTTTGAGCCCGCGCAGGATCTGCAGTGCCCGCGCAAAATCATGCACCAGCACCCCTTCGGTCACTTCAAGCTCCAGCCGGTCGGCGGCAAGTCCCGTCTCAAGAAGCATCATATGCACGTCGCTGACAAGACTGTCCTGGCGAAACTGGATGGGGGAAATGTTGATGGCGATCTTCAACCGGTTCGGCCAGCTCGCGGCCTCGCGGCCGGCCTCGTTCAGCACCCAGCGGCCGATCTCGACGATCTGGCCGCTTTCTTCCGCCAGCGGCACGAATTCGTCAGGCGTAATCAGTCCGCGGCTGGGATGATGCCAGCGCAGCAGGGCCTCGAAGCCGAAAATCTCGCCGGTCACCGAGGCCTGGGGCTGGTAGTGCAGCATCAGCTCGCCGCGCTTGATCGCATGGCGCAGGTCCTGTTGCAGCACGCGCCGGTCATGCATCCGGCGGTCCATGTTGGCGTTGAACGCGCAGAAGCGACCGCGCCCGTCAGCCTTGGCGCGGTAGAGTGCGGCATCCGAATTGGCGAGCAGCGTTGCCGCATCCGCGCCGTCCTGCGGAAACATCGCAATGCCGATCGAAAGGCTGACCCGAAGCGAGCGGCCCTCCACGTCGAAATCCTCTTCCATCGCGCGGGTCAGCCGTTCGGCAAGCCGTGTCACCGTTTCCGGCTGGTCTTCGCCGGCACTGATCACGGTAAACTCGTCGCCGCCGAGGCGTGCTGCGATATCATCGTCATTGAGCACGTTCTTCAACCGTCTCGCCAGTTCAGCCAGCACGATATCGCCGGCTGCATGGCCAAACAGGTCGTTGATGTCCTTGAACCGGTCGACATCGAAACTCATCACCCCGAATTGCTGTCTAAGCACCCGGCGTTCGGCAATGAGGTTGGCCAGTTCCGCGGCAAACCGCATCCGGTTGGGCAGGTCGGTCAGCGGATCGTGATGCGCAAGATAGGAGACGCGCTGCTCCGCCTTCACCCGTGCCGTGATGTCCTGCTGGGTGCTGAGCAGGTATTTCCCGTCAAGCAGTACATCCTGCACGTCGATGATCTTGTCACCGATTTCCACCTGCGTTTCGGAAAAGCCCTCTTCCATGAGCTTGCGCATGAGGCGCTGGAAATAGGCCATCGGGTCCTCTTTCCAGTCGTCCATCCTGCCATCGGCCGCAACCTCGGCAAAGGTCTCGTCCTCATTCAGCCATCGCCTGTCGAGGTCGTGCAATTCCTGGAAAGATCGGTTGGCGTAGAGCGGCCTGCCTTCGAGGTTGAACAATCCGACCGCGACGGGAAGATTGTCCATCGCCGCCATCACCGCCTGCAGCATCGCCTCGTCATTCGCAAATCTGCGCGTGTTTGCCGTCGTCATGCCTTGCTCCCGTGATCCCGAGAATTTTTAGGCCTTACGACTTAAATATTAGATAATCTAAATATATCAAATCATGCAAAGCAGACGATGTGCCGTTTTCCAGCAGCAATTTATGTCGTGGCCCGCCCATCGTCCGGATTGTTCAGGGCGTGATGAATGCTTCGGCCTCGAACTGTTCCTTCATGGCCAAGATCGCCGCTTCGAGCCGCTCGAAGGCAATCAGCCCCTTGGACCCGATCGAGTTCGCAGCACGCCTGATCGACGGAAGCGCCAGGACAAGATCGTCGATCGTCAGGTCCCGTCGGGCATCTCCGCCAAGACGCCGCTGCCTGTCGGCAAAACGGAAGGCTTCTTCCGCCAGTGTGGTGAAAAGCCGGTCGGCGGTCGAGACGCGGTTCCCGTCGTCGTCCACGGCTCGCCATATCGGGCTGCGGGTATCGAGCCTGTATCCGGTGAGCTTGCGGAAAAGCACAAGGTCTTCGATGGAATAGCCGCCCGTTGATGACCCCGAGGCGCTCAGGTCCACGGCAGGAGAAGGAACTGCTGTTTCGTCTTCGCCGTTTTGACCGGCAGGATCGGCATCCTGCTTGTCTGCTGTATCAGCCGCCATGGCCTGAAGGACATGATGGTCTGTCTCCCGCATCAGGAATTGCGGCACTGCTGGAATATCGTTGGTGATCACATTGCTCTCATCGGTCAAATGTCAAAATGGCAAATGGAAATGCAGACAATGACCGATGATAGATGGGCAATCATGCGCGAAGCTGATTGATGATCGTATTTTGGTCGGTGAGGCCCTATGGCGTCACGGCCAGTTGCTTGGCGCTGATCTCGCCGCCGATTTCGGCCGTCTTCTTCTGCTTGTCATAGACGCAGATGGTGCTGATGCGGGCTTTGGCGCCAACCGCCTTTCCGGTCACCACGGCCATGCCGTAATGCTCGCTGCCATAGGGGTCGACCACCGTCTTGCCCTTCTCGATAAGTCCCTTTGCCGCCTTGACGCAGGCTTTGGAAACATCGCTCTGGAATGCTGCCCAGGCGTCGTCCGAGGATGCGTGAGCGGCGCTGCCGGCGATCAGAACAGTGCCGACGGCGGCAAAAAGCGTGGTCGTGATTTTCATCGAATCAAATCCTCCTTGGGAAATTCCTCCTGTCACGGATTAGCGGCAGCCCTGTGACGTCGGTGATCAATCAATGCGCCCGCTGCGGCATTGGAATGATGTTCCACCATACGGCGCAGTCGAGCAAAGCCGCTGCGCTGCATCTTTGATTTTTGCCATAATTTTGGCCTTTGGGGCGTTGCCTCTTCCCCGGTCCGCTCCTATGTTCCCGCACGACGATTACCCAAGGTTTTGCCTAAAAGGAGTAGACCAATGGCCTTCGAACTTCCCGCACTTCCCTATGATTACGAAGCTCTTGCTCCCTTCATGTCGAAGGAAACGCTCGAGTACCATCACGACAAGCACCACAAGGCCTATGTCGACAACGGCAACAAGCTTGCAGCCGAAGCCGGCCTGGCTGACCTGTCGGTCGAGGAAGTCGTCAAGAAGTCCTTCGGCACCAACCAGGGCCTCTTCAACAACGCTGCCCAGCACTACAACCACATCCATTTCTGGAAGTGGATGAAGAAGGACGGCGGCGGCAACAAGCTGCCCGGCAAGCTGCAGGCTGCGATCGACAGCGACCTCGGCGGCTACGACAAGTTCAAGGCTGATTTCATCGCTGCCGGCACCACGCAGTTCGGCTCCGGCTGGGCCTGGCTCTCGGTCAAGGACGGCAAGCTCGCCATCTCGAAAACCCCGAACGGCGAAAACCCGCTCGTTCACGGCGCATCCCCGATCCTCGGCGTCGACGTATGGGAACACTCCTACTACATCGACTACCGCAATGCTCGTCCGAAGTATCTCGAAGCCTTCGTCGACAGCCTGATCAACTGGGATTACGTGCTGGAAATGTACGAAGCCGCTTCCAAGTAAGCATCACGCATTCTAGCCATTAAAAAACACCCGGTGCCTCGCAGCGCCGGGTGTTTTTGTTTGCCTTGGGAGGGGCTTGGTAAATGTGTCGGCGCTCTGCAGCCGAAACGCTGAGCGCCCGATAACGCGTCAAACTGCCTGTGGGATGAAGCTGTCGGTCGGCGCATCCTGCAACACGACGACGCGGGTACCGTCCGGAACGCGCCCGTAAAGATCGACAATGTCCTGGTTGAGCAGGCGGATGCAGCCGCTCGACACCGCCTTGCCGATCGTCCAGTCCTCGGTCGTGCCGTGAATTCGGTAAAGCGTGTCGCGGCCATCCTTGAACAGATAGAGCGCGCGGGGCCCGAGCGGATTGAGCACGCCCGGCTCCATGCCGGCAGCCAGCGGTCCGTACCGTTCCGGCTCGCGGGCGATCATGTCCTGCGTCGGCGTCCAGCGCGGCCATTGGCGTTTGTACTGGACCCGAGCCGCGCCCTCGAATTCCAGTCCCGCCTTGCCGACGCCGATGCCGTACCGCATGGCGCGGCCGTTCTCCTGCACGAGATACAAGAACCGGTTCTTCGTATCGACGACGATCGTTCCAGGCAGTTCCTGCGTCGGGTAGGCGACTTCCTGCCGGTAGTATCGGGGATCGACGCGCTTCAGGTCCGCTGCCTTGATCGGGAACTGTTCGCCTTCGATCGCGGCATACATGGCCGTGTAATGGGGAGACATGTATGGCTTGACGGCAACCGGCTCCGGCACCGAAGTCACGCATCCTGTAGCAAAAAGAGGGGTTGCGATCAGAAAGCTTCGGCGGGTAATGGCTGGCAAATCGGTATTCCGGAATTAAGAATGGAAACGGCGCGGTCGAATCGCGCGCACATATTTTTATCTCTTTAACGCCAAGTAGGCCTGATTGGGATCACAATGCGGCCGTTTGCCTTCACGTCGGCTTTATCGGAGCCGGTCGGCAGTTCAGCCACCGTCTTGCCTTTCGCGCCAATAATGCAAATATGTAGTCACATGTGACCACTTTGTGCGAGACGACAATGACGGAAGTCAGTTTGAAGGATGCGAAGTCGGCTTTTTCCAGTGTCGTGGACCAGGCGGCAGCCGGAGAGTTCGTTACCATCACCCGGCACGGTAAGCCGGCAGCTGTGGTCGTCAGTCTGGAGGCCGCCGAAGCTGCAAGAGCTGCGTTGCATAAGGCAAAGCCGAGCCTCATCCGATACCTGCAGTGCTTTCCCGACATCGATCTCGACGAGGAGGTCTTTGCCAGAAATCCGGAAAGGGGCAGGGATGTCGATCTATGAGCGGCAGCCTGCTTGATACGAACGTCATTTCGTCACTTTCGCCACTACGCGCCGCCCATGATCCGCGGCTCGTCAGATGGCTGGAAGAGCAGGAGGCAGCGGCTGCCGTTTATCTCTCCGCAATGACGGTGCAGGAAATCGCCCGCGGCATTCATCTTTTGAATTCAAAAGGCGCTACCGCAAAGGCCGACGCGATATCCGCGTTTCTCGAAGGATTGCTGGCGGGCTTCAGGGATCGGATCCTGCCGCTTGATACCGAAACGGCGCGTGAGGCCGGCAGGCTCGAAGCAATCGCAATTGCTTCCGGTCACAGTCCTGGTGTTGCGGATGCGATTATCGCCGGCACGGCCAGCGTCCGCGGACTGACGGTCGTCACACATAATTCCCGACATTTCCTGCCGTTCGGCATTGCACTCATGTCGCCTGCTGATCTTCCTGGCTGAGAAGCCGGATCCGTCACACGCCTGTCACAGATCGGGCCTAACTGCGCGCCATGTCATCTGAAAAACCTCTCCTCCGCTTCGGCGTCATCGCCGATCCCCAATATGCCGATGTCGAGCCGAGGCTGGAATACGACCGGTTCTATCGCAACAGCCCGAAGAAGCTGGCGGACGCGATCGAGACGCTAAACGGTGAGGATCTCGCCTTTGTCGTGACGCTCGGCGATCTGATCGACCGCGACTGGGAGAGTTTTGAGCGTATTCTTTCCGTCTATGACGGACTTTGCCACGAGAATGTCCTGCTACCGGGCAACCACGATTTCTCCGTCGCTCCGGAGAAGCTGGCGGATGTCCATGCCCGCCTCGGCATGCCTGCGCCCTGGCATGATTTCGTCCGTGGCGGCATCCGCTTCGTCGTCATCGATGGCAATGAAGTAAGCCTGTTTTCGACCCCGCAGGGACATGCCCGCCATGCCGAGGCATCGAGACGTCTCGCAGCGCTGGAGGCCGCCGGTGCCATCAATGCCATGCCGTGGAATGGCGGCATCGGTGAGGAGCAATTCTCCTGGCTGGAGCAGGTCCTGGCCGACGCGCGCGAACGCGGCGAGGCGGTCATCGTCATGGGGCACTATCCGCTTTATCCGGAAAACCAGCACAATCTCTGGAATGGCGAACGGCTTGTCGGTCTGTTCGAACGATCGGGCAATGTGCTTGCCTATCTGAACGGCCATAACCATGTCGGCAATCTCGGGCGCACCGGCTCCACCTGGTACGTCAATTTCAAGGGCATGGTCGATACCGAGGCGGAAAACACCTTTGCCGTTGTCGAGGTCTACAAGGACCGTATCGAGATTATCGGCCATGGGCGTGAGGAAAGCAGACGCTTGGCGCTCTGAATGTATGGATGCAACCTATGGTGAGGCAAAGCGCCGCGGCGCTGTCTGGTGTCCAAGTCGAATAATTGCCGTTTAAATCGGTTAAAATTGAGCATTCTCAAATAGATGATGGCGGAATGCCGCAGTCTTTTTGAGGGGATGCGAATATGACGTTTCGCAACTTTTGCTAGGTGGCTGCGACCTTCTGCACCCTTGGCATTTCAGCTCCCTGTCTGTTCCTTGAATGTCATAGACATTTGGCAAAAAGGATGGACCATACAATGGCCAGCACGACAGACACGGGACTTCTCACGCGGCCCACGACGCGTAACTTCAATTCTGTCTCCAAGCTGCTCCACTGGCTTATGGCAGCCATCATCCTGGTCGCCTGGGGCGTGGGATATTACGGCGGCGCCATGCTGCATTACGGTGTCAGCGACGGCGAAACGGCGCAAAAGATCTGGGCCATCACGCTCCACAAGTCGATTGCTACAACGACGCTTTTCCTGATCGTCGGACGTCTCATCTGGCGCGCCTATAACCGCCCGCCGGAGCTGACCGAAATGCCCGCCATCATGAAGCTGGCAACCCATCTCGGTCACTTCGCCCTCTATTTCCTTATGGTTGCCGTACCGCTTTCGGGCTGGTGGAACAGTTCGTCGGCCGGTTATCCGATCCCGGTCGCGGGTCTCTTCACCATTCCGGGCCTCGGCGGCAAGAACCCTGAGCTGACGCCCTATCTCGTCTCGGCCCACTTCTACCTGTCATGGGCGCTGGCCATCGTCGTTGCCGGTCACGCAGCCTTCGCGCTGAAGCATCACTTCATCGACAAGGACGAAACACTGACGGCCATGCTGCCGAAGAAAGACTGAGCCTTTAATGCGGCACCGGATGCGCAAGAGGCGTTAAATCGCCCCGCGCATCCGGATATCAGGCGATCGGTCGCTGCCATCCGTCGATCCAGACCTGGCGCAACCGGTCGCCTTGCCCCGGAAAGAAGTCCTCCCAGGCTTCACAATGCACGACGCGGTCCGCACGAAAATTGCGGATCGCGTTGCGCAATTCGCACCATGCGACGATGTTGGCTGTCTGCGAATAATAGATAAGTGCAATCGGCCGGATCAACCGTTCGGTCGCGTTACCCAATTCATCCCGATAGTCGATATGCAGCTTTTGCTCGTCACGGATCGCGCGCCGCACGAGAGCGAGATCCACCCCATCCGGGGAGGGCGAGATGGTTCCCCAGGCATGCAGCGCATTGGTGGAAAATGTCTGGCTGAGCGGCTCGGGCACTGCCGCCGCGATCTTGCGGTTAACCTGCCGGGCTGCGCGTCGCAGTTCCGGGTCGCCGGTGCGGTCAAGAAGCGCCAGTGCCAGTACGATCGCCTCGGTCTCCTCGATCGACAGCATCAGCGGCGGAAGCGTAAAGCCCGGCCTCAGGATATAGCCGATGCCGCGTTCGCCTTCGATCGGTACCCGCATCGCCTGAAGTGCTGCAATATCCCGATAGATCGAGCGCATGGTGACTTCCAGCTGCGCCGCGATCTGCGCTGCCGTCACCGGCTTTCTCGCCAGTCTCAGGATCTGGATGATCTCGAACAGGCGAGACGCCTTGCGCATGACATTTCTCCGCCACCGGACACGCAACTGACAGAACGGTGTCAGCTGGCTTGTTTTATAGCGCCACCTGCCGGCCCGAAAAACAGGAGAATCCGGCGATCCGAGCAATAACTGGATGGCGCACTACTGACATGACTTATGGCGAAAACCTATGGCTTTTCTTCACCCTTCTCTTCGGCATTATCATTCTGCCGGGCATGGACATGATGTTCGTTCTGGCCAATTCACTCACCCGCGGCCGGGCAGCGGGGCTGGCGGCCACGGCAGGCATGATGCTGGGCGGTCTCGTCCATTCGGCCTATGGCGCGCTGGGTGTCGGGCTGCTGGCAAAACTCCTGCCCGTATTGTTTACGCCGCTGATGGTGGCCGGCGCGCTCTATATGGCCTGGATCGGGTTCACCCTGATGAGAAGCGCCATCGTCGTCGATGATGTCGGGCGTGCCGATACGAAAACCAATTGGCAGGCCTTTCGCAGAGGCACTATTACCTGCCTTATCAATCCCAAGGCCTATATGTTCATGCTGGCAGTCTATCCGCAGTTTCTAAGGCCCGAATTCGGCCCGCTCGCGCCACAGGCGCTCATCATGGCGGCAATGACCGCGGCAACACAGTTCGCCGTCTATGGCGTGATCGCCGTGGCGGCAAGCCGGGCGAGGGGCATGCTGGTCGGCAATCACTCGGCCACGATCTGGATCGGCCGTTGTTGCGGATTGCTGTTATTGGCCATTGCAGCACTCACACTCTGGGAGGCGTTACACCGATAAGCGTAATCTGTCTGTCACTGTGCTTTATTTGTGAACGCTGTGTTCAGCAGAAGCCTATGGTATTCCGCAATCCTGACGGGAACGTGATTTCTTGCAAATCGGCGCGCCGGTCCAATATCCGCCTCGTAAATCACCGGCTGGGCTGGCCGCATAACGAGGAGAATTCTCTATGAAGATCAGGATGACCGCCATCGCCACTGCCGCACTCTGTCTTGGCTTGGCGGCTGCAGCCGTCGCTCAGGACAATCCTGTCGCCAAGCGCGAGCAGATGATGAAGCAGGTTGGCGCCTCGATGGGCGCCCTCGGCGCGATTGCCAAGGGTGAGAAACCCTATGATGCGGAAGCGGTCAAGGCAGCGCTGACGGCGATCAGCACCGACATGAAGGCTTTCCCGGATCAGTTCCCCGAAGGTTCCGAGGTCAATTCCGCAGCCGCCCCGGCGATCTGGGACAATATGGATGACTTCAAGGCGAAGTCGCTAAAGCTCGGCAGCGATGCCGACACGATCCTCGCAGCGATGCCGGCGGATCAGGCCGGCGTTGCCGAAGCGATGAAGACGCTCGGCGCCAATTGCGGCACCTGCCACCAGACCTACCGCCTGAAGCGCTGACAAAAACGGTTTGGGGAAGCCGCGCAGGCCATCTGCGCGGCTTCCTCTCATGACCCTGCAGGATAAAATTCCGGAGACAAGCCATGGCCTCGATCTGGTCGAAAGTAGCGACGGCTGGCGTCGCGGTAGTTGCCTTAGGCGCGGCGACCGCATGGGCGCTGACCAAACCCGACCCGCATCCGGAAAGCTACTGGGCCAATCTCGGTACGCCTGATCTGGCCCATGGCGAGCAGCTCTTCTGGGCTGGCGGATGCGCCAGCTGTCACGCAGCAGCCGGTGCTGAAGGCGATGCGCTGAAGCTCATGTCCGGCGGCAAGGCGCTGCCTAGCCCCTTCGGCACCTTCCATATCCCCAACATCTCGCCTGATCCGAATGCCGGCATCGGCAACTGGACGCTGGCTGATTTCGGTAATGCCATGACCCGCGGCGTCGGCCCGAATGGCGAACATCTCTATCCGTCCTTCCCCTATGGTTCCTATGCCCGCATGTCACCAAAGGACATAGGCGACCTCTTCGCCTATCTGAAGACATTACCTTCAAGCTCCAATGTCGCGCCGCCTCATGAACTGGGCTTCCCGTTCAACATCCGCATGGCGGTCGGCGGCTGGAAATTCCTCTATTTCAGCGAAGAGCCACGCGTCGAGCTCGCATCAGCCGATGAAAAGGTGAAGCGTGGCCAGTATCTCGTCGAAGGACCGGGCCATTGCGGCGAATGCCACACGCCGCGCAACGCGCTCGGCGGCTTTCAGGCCGGCAAATGGCTCGCCGGCGGCCCCAATCCGGAAGGCGAGGGCACCATTCCCGGCATTACATCGTCAGGCCCGATCGGCTCCTGGAGCGAGGGCGACATCGTCAATTATCTCGAAACCGGCTTCACCCCGGACTATGATTCCGCCGGTGGCTCCATGGTCGAAGTCCAGAAGAACATGGCTCACCTGCCGAAAGCCGACCTCGAAGCCATCGCCGCCTACCTGAAGGCCGTGCCGGCGCAGTGATGGGAGACGGTTACCGATGCTCGGCGGAGAACGGCAGCAGCTCCTCTTCGGCCGTCGCATCCCATAGTCCAAGACCTTTCAGCACTTCGACCGTGAACGTGAAGGGGGCCGTGCCCGCGGCTGTCACCACTCCATCCGAAAGCACCGCCTTCGGTCCATCGATAAAGAAATCTTCACCGCTATAGTCGGGGTACTGCTGGTGTGAGCCCAGCCGGTTGCCCGTGTGCTTCACCGTATTCAGCACGCCTGCGCCGGCCAGCATGCTGGCGGCGGCACAGATCCCGGCCGCCATCTTCTTCTCTTCCCGGAACGACCGGACAAGAGCATGCAATCCTTCGGGCACCACCTGTTTTTCCCAGGCAAGTCCGCCGGGCACCACGATCGCGTCGAAATCCTCTGGCCTGACTTGCGCAAAGGAGAGGTTGGGCGTCACGTTCAGCCCGCCCATCGAGGTCACGGGACGGCCATCCTCCGTCGCAGTCTTCACCGTCACGCCGAGATAGCTGCGCGCCACCGCCATCAGCAGCGCGCATTCCCAATCGGCGAATTCCGGTGTGAGCACTACCACGATCGCTGTCATTTCTTCGCTCTCCTCAAAGGTCGGCACTGGCCGGATTGTGCGCTCAGGTGAGCGCCTGTGTATAGCGCATGCCGGTCACCGGCCGCGGCTTGAATTCCATATGTTCGTAGAACCGGTGCGCGGCCGAATTGCCGGTCGTGGCGCTGACGGAAAGGTAACCGCAACCGGCGCCCTTGGCGATGTCGCGGGCGCGGGAAACCAGATGCTGGCCGATGCCGTGGCCGCGCTGTCCGTCGCGCACGAAGAGATGGTGCAGGTCCATGCCGCGTGCACCTTCCTGGGCGCGGTAGAGCGGCACGAGAATGGCGTAGCCGATCAGTTCCGAACCGGTATCGGCCACCAGAACGGTGATCCACGGCCTGTCACCGAAGAGGTCGCGTTCAAGAATGTCGGGCGTCATCGCGGAAGCATCATGATGATGTGCTGCAAGCGCTGCGATCATCGCGTTGAGTTCCGGCAGGTCATGTCGCTTGGCATGACGGATGGTCAGCACGGCAGGGCGGGGAAGGGATATTTCGCTGTCTTCGAGAAGGGCATTGGGCATTTCGGCATCCTTTGATTTTGTGGTGCCGTCAGGTGCCGTCTGAAACAACAAAGCCGCCTGACGGCGGCTTGTTGACATGATGATCTGTCGAGCCGCCCTTTACAGGTAGGCCCAAAAATATACTGCGGCGGTGGTTGTGCGCATATCGATCATGGAAACTCTCATGCGCCTGTCCGAAAAACTTGTCAAGCCGTCTTCGCGAAGCGATCGATCGCCGCCATGATTGCGGCGGCCATTCCCCGATCGCCGGTCGAGTGTCCGGCTTCGTCAAGCATCACCAACTCGCTTGTCGGCCATTCTCGGAATAGCTCATAGGCTGTTTTCGGTGGCCCCTGCAGGTCCAGCCGCCCTTGGATCAATATACCGGTTATCCCGGAAAGCTTTGAGGCATTGTCGATGATCTGCCGATCGGCAAGCCATGCCCGATGGTGGAAGTAGTGGGCACAAAGCCTGGCGCGGGCCAGTACGAAGACCGGATCGCGCCAGCGCTCCGGCAAGTCTGCCATGCCGCCATCCTGCTTTTTGGCCGAGATCGACCCAGCCTCCCAGAAGTGCCAGTCGAAAGCCGCCTTCTGGCGTACGGCCGGATCGCCGTCGTTGAGCAAGGCATGATAGGCCGTAACCGGATGGTGTTCGCGCAGATGAGCTGGGATGGCAGCAATGAAGCGCTGATGTGCTTCCGGCAGGAAGAGGCGCATGCCGTTGTAAAGCCAGTCGATCTCCTCCCAGCGGGTGGTGGTGATGCCGGCAAGAACGATACCCTCAACGCTATGGGAAAAGGCTTGAGCATAGACGAGTGCCAGTGTTGCGCCCCAGGATGTTCCGAAAACCAGCCATCGGTCGAGGCCGAGCATGTAACGCAAGGCGTCGATATCGCCGATCAGATGATCCGTCGTATTGTCGCTCAGCGTATTGGCAAAATCCGCAGCGCTCGGTGTGCTCTTGCCGCATCCGCGCTGGTCGAATTGGATGATGTGCCACAGGTCAGGATCGAAGTGGCGCCGAGCGCTTTCCAAAATTCCCGAACCCGGCCCGCCATGCAGCAGCAGCGCCGGCTTTCCGAGCGGGTTGCCGGATAGCGCAAAGAAGATGCGATTGTCGTCGCCTCGATCGAGAAAACCGGTGTGATAGGGGGCAAGATTGGGAAAAAGGCAGGGCATGGGCAATCCGTTGTGCGGCAATCCATGCCGTCTATAGCGCCGGATTGTTTCGGTTCAATGTTCTCCGTCGCACAGCCCGTGGTCGGAGAGCGAGCGGATCACGTAGCAGTCCTCGATCGCGTGGTCGCCGTCGCAGTGGGAGACGATGCGCTCCAGTTCCTGCTCCAGTTTCTTCAGTTTCTCGATCTTGTCGCGCACGCTTTTCAGGTGGTCGCTAGCGATCCGATCGACATTGCCGCAGGGCTGGTGCGGATGCTGGCTGAGCGCGATCAATTCGCGGATGGCGGAAATGTCCAGTCCCAGATCCCGCGCGTGACGGATAAAGGCAAGCCGCTCCAGATCATGCCGCTCGTATCGCCGCTGGTTGCCTTCCGAACGTTCCGCCGCAGTGAGCAGGCCCATCTGTTCGTAATAGCGGATCGTCGGAACCTTGACGCCCGTTCGTTTAGAAAGATCGCCGATCGACAACATGATGCGCTCCAAACCTATAGTCTCTGGAGATATCTAATCAGCGATCCCTTGTCGTTCAAGCCGGCACCTGATGCAGATGAAGCCGTTAAGCCGCGGCTTGGATGGTTACAGCAGTGACGTCTCGTCTTCGGTATTTTTCGCAGCGAAGTCGTTTGCATTCGGGACATTGATGGTTACCGCAATCGCCTGCTTCTCCTCGTTCACGCCCATCGCCTCGAGAATTGCATTGCGGATATCTTCTTCTATCGCCTTGCGGTCCTCAGGCGACATCGCGTTGACGTCATCCTCAGTCAGGTCGTGATCCTTCAGATACTGATCGCGGATCCGTTCGGCGAGTGTCTTGTCGGCAAGATCCATGAATTCCTGTTCGTATTGGCTGTAGGGGCTCTCGCCGGCGCTGGCTTCCAACGCGTCCTGCCCGGTCTCGGTCTCCGGGCGTTCCGGAACCAGGAACATGGCTGCCAGCTTGGCGCTGAATGACGTGTCGCCACTGGTCAAGGCATTGCCCCGGCTGTCGCTGCTGTTTTCCTGCTGGCGGTCTTCATCCAGTGCGAACATCTCCGTATTGCGGTTTGCAGTTTTCTCCGTCAGGCCGGCGTAGGAATTTGAAGTCGAACTCGAAGTAACGAACATGGCGGTCTCCTCATCTTTTTCCGATACATGGTTAGAAAATCAGGCTTGCTCGGAGCTAGAGTGTGCCTGTGGCCGACGGGCTCAGCGGAAGGGTTGCATAGCTGCGAAATAACTATAGTATACCCCCCTATACTATAAGGAGGAGCGAGACGTGTCTCACACCGTTCGGGACAAGGCAAAACTTCTGGCGCGTGTGCGCCGCATGAAAGGGCAGATGGAAGCGGTCGAGCGTGCATTGGAGGCGGAAGCGCCCTGCGGCGACGTGCTGCAGCAGCTTGCCTCTATCCGCGGCGCGCTGGCGGGCCTCACCGGCGAGGTGATCGAGGGGCATCTGCACGAGCATGTCGTCCATGCGGAAAACGATGCCGAGCGGGAAAAGGCGGCCGCCGAGCTCGCGGGTGTCCTGCGGACCTATATCCGATGAAGGTCATTGCGCGATGTTTTAAAAGCGGCTTCGGCCGGTTGATGGTTTGAAATGGAGCCTGTCATGGCAAACAGTATCGATAGCCTGAAACATGACCACATGTTTCTCGGAGCGGATCATGAGCGCAATGAGCGCAAGGTCTGGCTGGTCATCGCGCTCACCACAACGATGATGGTGGCGGAAATCGTGGCGGGGTCGATCTTCGGCTCCATGGCGCTGACGGCGGATGGCTGGCACATGTCCACCCATGCCGGCGCCATGCTGATTTCGGCGCTGGCCTATATGTATGCGCGGCGCAACGCGAAGAACCCGCTTTACACGTTTGGCACCGGCAAGCTGGGCGATCTTGCCGGTTTCGCCAGTGCCGTCGTGCTGGCGCTGGTGGCGCTCTTCATCGCCTGGGAAAGCTTTGTCCGTCTGGCGAACCCGGTGGCGATCGATTTCGACCAGGCGATCCTCGTCGCCGTAATCGGTCTTGCGGTAAACCTCATCAGCGCCTGGCTGCTGCGCGATGATCACGATCACCACCACGGCGGTCATCACGGCCATCATGGTCATCATGGCGGCCACGCCCATACCGGTCATGCCCATGCCGGTCATCATGGAGATCACGCGCATTCGGGCGCTGGCGACAACAATCTCCGTGCCGCCTATCTGCATGTTCTGGCCGATGCCTTGACCTCGGTTCTGGCGATCGTAGCGCTTATTCTCGGTCGTCTTTACGGCTGGAATGCGCTTGACCCGATCATGGGCATTGTCGGCGGTATCGTTATTGCCCGCTGGTCGTGGGGGCTTGTCCGCTCGACCTCGCGCGTTCTGCTCGATGCGCAGCCGGATGACGGCGATCTGGCCGGCCGGATCCGCAAGGTCATGGAGACGTCCGATGACACGGTGATGGATCTGCATGTCTGGCAGCTTGGCCCAGGGCACAATGCAGCTATCGTTTCGGTTGCGACGACGGTTCCCAAAGCGCCTGCGTCCTATAAGGAAAAGCTCAATGCCATTCCGGGCCTGTCGCATGTGACGGTGGAGGTGACGGAACTCGGTTGATGTGCCGCAGTTCTGCGGGTCTGAAATCTAGGTTCAACGCAAAAAAGACCCGAAAGCCTGTGCGGTTTTCGGGTCTTTGTCTTGATGGTTTTGAAAAATTCGATCAGGCGAATTCCTGGTAGAGGTTCTGAACCCAGGCCTGCGGCGCTGCCGCTGCGGCAAGGTTCGGTCCGGCCTCTTCCGCTCCCATGCTCCACAGCGCGCTCGCAAGCGAACTTGAAAGCTGCGTGCTGCTGCCGGTCAGCGCGTCTGCAAAGCGAGCCGATGACGAAACGGCATTGGTCTGCTGAGCGTCCTCGGAGGTGCGCTCCACGCCAACGGTACGGTTACGATATTGATAGCCATTCGAGCCACTATCGATCTTCATCGCTTTGGTCCACGTCCAGTTCGTTAACGAATGGTTAATTCGGGAACCTTGTGCGAAGCTTGCGTCGGTCTTGCTGCAGGACCTTGCAGGACTTGACAGCTGGTGATGTGCTTATTCGTTGCCGTGAAAAAAGTCTGCAAAAGCGCGAGCTTATACGCCCGTCGGCGAGCTTTGCCGGGTTAAGAAAAATCTGAATTTGTATCTGTTTTAACTTATGAAGCCGTGGATGTCGCTGCGATCGCCGGTGATCGTGCGGCGACCAATTCGGGCCAGCCTGAGCGCTGGCCCGATTGTCATTGCGATGAAAAAGGACTGCGCTGGCGCGTGCCCTACATCTTCCCCGCAACCTTGATCGCGAACGCATATTCGAAGGCGATCTCCTCCAGTCGCTGGAAGCGTCCCGACTTGCCGCCATGGCCGGCGGCCATGTTGGTCTTGAGCAGGATCGGTGCTGTTCCCACCGTATGTTCGCGCAGCTTCGCCACCCACTTTGTCGGTTCCCAATAGGTGACGCGCGGGTCGGTGAGGCCGGAAATTGCAAGGATCGGCGGATAGGCCTGAGGCCTGACATTGTCGTAAGGCGAATAGGCTTCGATCCAGCGATATTCCTCTTCCGAAGAGATCGGATTGCCCCATTCCGGCCATTCCGGCGGGGTGAGCGGCAACGTGTCGTCGAGCATGGTGTTGAGCACGTCGACGAAGGGGACGGCAGCGATGATACCGCCGAATTTTTCCGGAGCCATATTGGCGACGGCACCCATCAGCATGCCGCCGGCAGAACCGCCTTCGGCAATGATCCGGTCGTAGGACGTGAAGCCGTTGGCGACCAGATGGTCGGCGGCGGCGATGAAGTCTTTAAAGGTGTTCTGCTTGTTCTCCATCTTGCCGTTTTCGTACCAGGCAAAACCCTTGTCCTTGCCGCCGCGGATATGCGCGATGGCATAGACCATGCCGCGATCGGCCAGCGACAGCGCATTGGTGGAGAAAGAGGCGGGAATGGTGATGCCATAGGCGCCGTAACCGTAAAGCAGGCAGGGCGCCGAACCATCAAGGGCCACATCCTTGCGATAGAGCAGCGACACGGGCACCAGTTCCCCGTCATAGGCCGGCGCCATCACCCGGCGGGTGACGTAGTCGTCCGGATTATGCCCCGACGGCACTTCCTGTGTCTTCAGCAGCACGCGCTCGCGCGTCACCATGTCATAATCGAACAACTGCGTCGGTGTCGTCATCGAAGAATAGGAGAAGCGGATCGTATCTGAATCGTATTCGGCCGCGCCCGACAGACCGAGCGAATAGGCCTCCTCGTCAAAGGCGATCGAATGTTCTTCACCGGTCCGGCGGTCGCGGATGACGATCTGCGGCAGGCCGTCCTTTCGCTGCAGCCAGATCAGATGATGCGTATAGGCCATGTGGGAGATGATCAGTCGACCCGGCTCATGCGGCACGACGTCCTTCCAGTTCTCCTTGCCCGGAGCAGAAACCGGCGCTTCGACGATTTTGAAATCCTTGGCTTCGCCATCATTGGTCAGAATGTAGAAGACGTCGCCGCCCTCGGTCATCGAATATTCGATGCCTTCCTCGCGTTCCGCCACCAGCTTCGGCTCGGCCATCAGGTCGGAGGTCGGGATCAGCCGGTATTCGGATGTCTCGTGGTCGTGGATATCGATATAGATGAAGTCGTCGAGCAGCGAGCCGCCGACGCCCATGAAGAAGCCGGGATCCGTCTCCTCGAAGACAAGGCGATCTTCGGACTGTTTCTGTCCAATGACATGGTGAAATACCTTCGATGGACGATGGTTCTCGTCCTGCAGCGTGTAGAAAAAGCTCTTGCCGTCGGGCGCCCACACCCCATCGCCGGCCGTGTTCTCGATCACGTCGTCGAGATCCTCACCGGTTTCCAGGTTACGGATGCGCAGGGTGAAATATTCCGACCCCTTGTCGTCGTAACCCCAGATACCGTGGCTGTGATCGGTGGAGTGGTCCATGCCGGCAAGCCGGAAATAGTCCTTGCCAGCCGCTTCCTTGTCACCGTCGAAAAGCGTCTGCTTTTCACCGCCGTCGCGCGGAGTGCGGAAATAATGCGGCTGCTCGCCGCCGGTGACGAACAGCGAGCCATAGGCGTAAGGCCCGTCCTTCATCGGAACCGATGAATCATCTTCCTTGATGCGACCGCGCATTTCGGCAAACAGGGTTTTCTGCAGCTCGGCCGTGTCGCCAAGCGCCGCCTCCATATAGGCGTTTTCCGCTTCCAGATGCTTGCGGATTTCCGCATCGAGGATCGACGGATCCTTGAACATCGCCTGCCAGTTATCTGCGCGCAGCCAGGCATAATCGTCGGTACGGGTCGTGCCGTGGCGGGTATCGGAAACCGGCTTCTTGGGCGCGATCGGGGCGGCGGGAAGATTATCGAAAATGGATTTCGGGGAGGTGGCCAAGGAAGCACTCCGGTATCAAAGAAAGGAGTGCCAGAGATAGGTTGCGGGCGCACAAGAGGCAAGCCGCTATGACGCCGTGAAGCGATGGAGCGCGGGTTATTTCTTGTCGTTAGGCTTCTGGTTCGGCAGGACGCCGTCGCGCCAACTCTGCCAGAAAACAACGCCGATCGCCATGCTGACCCCGACAACGGGCATTACAAGTGCTATGATCTGCTCGGTCGTCATTTGCTCAGTCCTCTGAGGATCCAGCCTCCAGACAAATGTAATGCAGTACCCAGTAGAAAACAACCGGTGGGCGCTGCGGCAAGCCATAGCGTGCCGATTTGCGGGTTTATATCACCGTAGACGACGCGGATGATCGGCGTGAATACGCCGATCAACATAACCCCTATCCCGATATTGTTCAAAAACGTCGCGCGAAGCTTTATCTGCTCCTTCTTCGCATCGGAAAGCACCTGTTCCGCCATCTGTCGTCCCGCTCACCACCTCGTCTGTTCACATCATGGTATTTCGCGCCTTGGTTGGTGGTCAATCGGATGCACCTCTCCTAGTTTCCGCGCCATCCAAGTCGATATGAGTAGGGATCACATGAAGAAACAGCTGTCGGTGATGGCTCTTGTCCTGTTGTCCGCGTCTGCGGCCCATGCGCTGGATGCGCGCGTTACCAGGCAGTTGAACGCGCTCGACCCGGATGAACGCCGCGAGCAGCGTTGCGACATGGAGGCGATGGACCAGATTCGCAAGACCGGCGAATTCCGCCCCGACAAGGTCATCGCCTACACGTTTTCCGACACGGTCGAGGACGGAAACAGGCTGAAGGCGCCAGGCGCTGTCTTTCGCAGCGCCGGCGACTGGTACCGTCTGAAATTCAAGTGCGAGACCGCCGACACGGGCCTGAAAGTTCTGTCTTTCGACTATACGATCGGCTCAAAGGTCGCCCGTGACCTCTGGGACAAATATTACCTCTACGATTGATCTCGCGGGTCGGGCTGGATCGTCTCAGCCCGGCAGGTTCGGCGTTGCCTTGCGCTCGGGAAACAATTCGGCAAGCACCGTCATCAGGATCAGCGAAAGGGGCAGGGCCAGCATGGCGCCGACCGCCCCCCACATCCATGTCCAGAACAGGATGGCGAGGAAGACGACGAACGGATTGATCTCCCACTGACGGCCCATCACTGCCGGAAAGATCAGGTTCTCCATCACAAGATGCACGGTGAAGAACAGGAAGGCCGGCAAAAGCGCGAGCAGGATGGCATCATGGGTGAGGATGCCGGCGATCGCCACCGAGATCGTCATCAGCGTGATCCCGAGAAACGGGATGAAGCTCGACAGGAATGCGAACATGCCCCAAAGCACCGGCATGCTCAGCCCGCAAAGCCAGGCGATCACCGTCATCACGATGCCGAGGCAGAAATAGACGACACTGGCCGTGGCGAAATAATAGCCCAGAACCTGATCGATCGAGTTCAGCACGCGGATCGTGATCAGTCGCTGGCGGCGGCGCGGAAACGCCATGATCACCGTCTTGCGAAGCCGCAGTCGCCCGTAGAGAAACAGCAGCAGCGCAGCGAAGAAGATCATCCCCTGGATGATCGCAGGCGTCAGGCTGGCGGTCACAACACCCAGAATATTGGTTGAATTCTCAAGCAGCTTGTCCATCGACATCGTGCCGGTCTGGAATGTGGCCGGCGAGATGTTCAGCCAGTGCTGGCGCTCGAGGAAAGGCATCAGCCGGTCATAGGAACGCTCGACGAATGTCGGCCCCTCCCGAAGAAGCGTGGAAACCGGTTCCGCCAGCGCATTGGCGATCAGAAACAGGACGAGAAAGACAAGCGTCGAAAGAATGACGGCGATGCCGAAACGCGGTACGCCGGCCCGGCCCAGCTTGTCGGCCACAAGCCCGAGGATGAGGCCGACGACGACCGCAAGCGTGACGGGGATAAGGATCAGCGCCATATAATGCAGGATGGCGAAGAAGATGATCGCAAAAATGCCGATCACGGCCCAGGCCATAGCCACGTTGAGCGCATCGCGGCCCAGTCTTGCATTATCAAGCGCGTCCAGATCTTCCTCTTCGGCAAGCGTCGATGCTTCGCGTCGATGCGATGAGAAATCCACCAGATGTTTCTTTGTCTTGCTGCTGCCGCGCGCGCTGATCGTCGTCATATTTTCCCCTGAATGCCCCGAACCTGCCACAGAACGCAAAAACGGCGCTCCGGTTCCGGAACGCCGAGTGTTTATTAGCTTTCTGGTAAGGTTTTCGGATCAGCTCAGGCGGCGAGCGTCAGGCCGATGCCCCATGGGTCCTTCAACGCGTAACCCTCGCTCGTCCTGGTGGTCGCGATTTCCTGTGTTTCCAGCGCCGCAAGCGCCTTGGTCAGGGCTTCCCCGTCGTTGAAACGAACCGTGTAATCGGAAAGTCCGGTCATCTTGTCCTGACGTGCCTCAGCGCCACGGCTGTTCCAGATATTGGCCGCGATATGGTGGTGATAGCCGCCGGTTGCAAAGAAGCTCGCCCCCGGATAACGCGCCATGACCTTCAGCCCCAAAACGTCGCGATAGAATGCGTCCGCTTCCGGAATATTGCCGACCTGAAGGTGGATATGGCCAACCGAGCTGCCCGGCGCCATGCCGTTCCAGGCCGTCTGCGGAGCTGAATCATAAAGCGCCTGCAGATCCAGCCGTTCGGTTGCCATCTGCACCGTGCCGTCGGGGAAATAGGTCCATTCCTCCGGCCGGCGGTCGCGATAGATCTCGATACCATTGCCTTCCGGGTCGGAAAGATAAAGCGCCTCCGATACGAGATGGTCCGATGCGCCATCGAGCTTCACGCCCTTATGGGCCGCATTCGCCAGCCAATGGGCAAGTTCCGAACGGTTCGGCATTAAAAATGCGGTGTGGAACAGGCCGGCCGCCTGTCGCGGCGCACGCGTGACGCCAGTGCCGCTGGTTAGTTGCAGCAACGGCAGGCCGTGGGCACCGAGCAGGACGCCGCTGGCGCTTTTGTCCATAACCGAAAGACCGATGATCTCCTGATAGAATTTCGAAACCGTATCGAGATCGGTAACCACCAGATGTGCGCGGCCCACATGGGCCGGACGAGTGAGGGCGAAGGCTGCTTCAGAGGAATTGCTCATCGATAATCTCCGGGGCGAATTTGGAGGCCGCAGACATCTGCGGCGGCAAAGCCGCGATGCCGGACTATCGCCGATCCTCATCGTTCACGAAAGTCGAAAAATGAGAGAAGCTTCGTTCGACAAAAGTAGACAATGAAGCTTGATGCGAATCAAGGCGACGCGTGTAATCTGGGAAAAAATGATTGCGGGTCAAAGGAGATGGAAATGTATAAGACGATCCTTGTGGCGGTCGATATTGCCCAGGTGGAAAAGGCCGAGCGGATATTGCTGAAGGCAAACCAGCTTTCCGCCACCGGCGGCCGCATTCTCATGATCAACGTCGTCGAGGAACTGCCGGCCTATGTCGTGTCGGATCTGTCGGTCGATATGCTCGTCGATGCGCGCAAGACGGCGGAAACCGAATTGACCGAGCTGCGCGACAAGGCTGGCGTGAAGGCCGATATCGAGATCCGCCAGGGCGCACCGGCGCGCGAAATCCTGGCCGCCGCCGATGATGCGAAGGCTGACCTCATCATCGTCGCCTCGCATGTTCCCGATCTCAGCAACTACATTATCGGCGCCACCGCAGACCGTGTCGTTCGCCACGCCAAATGCTCGGTTCTGATCGACCGGTAGTCCCGGAATGGCTCTAAGTTTTCTGTCGAAGTTCTGATCGCGTGGATGGCGGCGACGTCATCCACTCAATCTTGAGGGTGCCTGTTGGTTTTATTGGAGGACCGCCTGTGGAGCGGGTTTGCCTGCGGTCCACGCATGGTGTTCATGCCCTCGGCCATTATCGCCATATGCCTTGCGGCCCTGGCTCTAGATTTATTGAAGGTCGCGCTCGACAGGTGGGTATCGCCAGGCCCGAAGTTCGATTATCCCCCCGCCTGGATCGGCAGCCGTCTCGCATGGTGGTCGGCTGGATCATTGGCTGCTGTCTGCGCTCTGGCCTTCCTGTTCGTCGTCATTTCCACGCCCAGCCTGACATCCATCGCGACGGACGGGCGGGTCGTCGTGGAAACCGGGTGTGACCGGTCGGAAATCTACACGAAGCGGATCGACCTCGCCGGTGCCGATATCCGTTATCGACATCCGAAGCAGGCGCGTGGCTATTCCCGGCATTTCATCGTCTTTTCCGATGGTCGCAACGACATCAGGATCAGCCTTGAGCGGGAGCGTAACTATCCGGTCCTGATCGCGATCGCGCCGGATGCCATGCAGGAGTTCGCGCAATGGATTGCCGATAAGGGATGGCGAATGCCGCCCTCGCTGGCTGAGTAGCCATCCTTGGTGCTCAACGATCCGCATGGATTTGCGGCCTTGTCTTCCATCCCTGAAGGCCGCATTCTGTCTTCGGACGGAGACGGACTTTGGCATGAGCGAGCTTTTCAATTTCGGGCGGAATTACGATCTGCATGAGATCATCGCGGACGGCATTGTCCACGGAGTGGGGATCGTCTTTGCGCTTGTCGGCGCCACAGCCCTGATATTCTATGCCACCGTCTGGTCGAGTTACGGTGAACTCGCCGCCGCCTGGATCTACGGGCTGGGGCTGATCCTCTGCCTGTCCGTTTCCTTCACCTACAATATCTGGCCGCATTCGCGCACCAAATGGATCCTGCGCCGGCTCGATCATTCGGCGATCTTCATCCTGATTGCCGCCACCTACACGCCTTTCCTTGAGCGGGGTGCGGCGCACGATCCCTGGATCGCGGCCATGCTGGCCGCCATCTGGATCACCGCCATCGTCGGCGTGTCGCTGAAATGCCTTTTCCCCGGCCGTTACGACAGGCTTGCCATCCTCCTTTACCTGGCAATGGGTTGGAGCGGTGTGATGGTAATGGATCAGGTTTCCCAATATCTCCCGCCTGTGACCGTGCTTCTGATCGTCATCGGCGGGTTGATCTATTCGCTCGGCGTCATCTTCCATATCTGGGAAAAGCTGCGCTTCCAGAACGCGATCTGGCACGCCTTTGTCGTCAGCGCCGCCGCAGTCCATTATGGCGCGGTGATGACCTGCTTCAGCTTGGCCGGTGGCAATCTCTGAACCACAGACGACACGAACCATAGGTCTCGACAGCCGAATCTCGTCTGCTAAGGTAGACGAATATGCATTATAGTGGATAATCTGATGAGCAATACCCCGATCATCCGTGACGCAGCCCAGGCCGATCTGCACGGCATCATGGAAATCTACAATGACGCGGTTCTGAACACGACGGCGATCTGGAACGAGACGCTGGTCGACATCGAAAACCGCCGCGCCTGGTTCGACGCCCGCAAGGCAAAGGGTTTTCCCGTGATCGTGGCGCAGCTCGATGGCCAGGTGGCCGGTTACGCATCCTATGGCGATTGGCGCGCCTTTGACGGTTATCGCTTCACGGTCGAACATTCGGTTTACGTCCACAAAGCCTTCCGCGGCCACGGTCTCGGCCGCAAGCTCATGGAAGAGCTGATCGCCCGCGCCGCCTCGAACGGCGTGCATGTGATGATCGCCGCAATCGAGGCGGAAAACGAAGCCTCCATCGCGCTCCACACCGCGCTCGGCTTCCGTATTGCCGGCAAATTCTCCGAAGTCGGCACGAAATTCGGCCGCTGGCTGGACCTGACCTGCATGGAGCTGAAGCTCTCCAAGGTCTGAAGCGGCAAGATTGATAACCCGCGTGCCCGCTGATATCGTTGACGCAGTTGGAGCAACCGACATGAGCGACACTGCAGACCCAAAAAACGATCCGGAAGCGTATATCGACGCGCTGGTAAAATCCGGCCGTTACGAAAATCGTGACGCCGCGATGAAGGAAGCCGTCCGGCTTCTCGAATTCAAGGAGAAGCGTCTAGCCGAACTCAATGCCGCGCTCGACCGCGGGCTTGCCGAGGCGGAAGCCGGACTTGGCACGCCGATCGAGGAGGTCGCGGCGGAGTTGAAGGCGAAATATAGGGCGATGGCCCGGGAGCAGAGGCGCAGAGCTGCGCGATGAAAATCATTCTAACGCCCGAGGCAAGAAATGACTTCGCGCGTATCGGTGATTATATCGCGAGCTACAATCCAACGCGAGCCGAAACGTTTGTCGATGAGCTGCTTGAACGAAGTTTGCGCCTCAAGGACATGCCCTTCCGTTACCAACTCCTCGCAGGGCGCGAATATTCCGGAATTCGCCGTCTTCCCTACCGCAACTACGCGATCTTCTATCGCGTCATCGACGAGACGGTCTATATCCTGCACATTCTCAGCGCAGCACAGGATCACGAGGCGATCCTGTTTCCCGAGGACGAACCCTGAGCATTCAGGCCTGCTTCATTCCTCGCTGACTGCCCTATATCCTCCGCCGTATTCTCACTGAAGGACACCCGACATGGACATCAGACGCAACGGCTCGCAGGCCTCGAAGAAACAGCCGACCGATTATTTCACCGGTACGGTCAGGCTCGATCCGCTGATTGAAGCGCCGGAACCGGCACGCGTGCGTGCCGCAAGCGTCACGTTCGAACCCGGCGCCCGCACAAACTGGCACACCCATCCGCTCGGCCAGACGCTCATCGTCACCGCAGGTTTCGGCCGCGCCCAGACCGAAGGTGGGCCGGTGCGGGAGTTGCGTCCGGGTGATGTTGTCTGGTTTGCACCGGGGGAAAGACACTGGCACGGCGCTGGCCCAGAGACGGCCATGACCCATATCGCAATCCAGGAAGCGGACGGTGGCGTCACCGCCGACTGGCTGGAGCCGGTCAGCGACGAGGATTATTCGCGTCCGGCACAGAAGGACTGAGCTTTCCGTCCAGTTCCCTCAATATGTCGATGAAGGCGCGCAATCCGGCCGGCACATGCCGGTGCCCTGGATAATAGAGGCACAGGCCATCGATCTGCGGACACCAGTCGGACAGCACCGTCACCAGCTTTTCTTGCCGCAGATAATCCTCCGCCACATGCTGCGGCACATAGGCGATGCCGAGGCCCGATGCCGCAGCCTCGGCCATCAGTTCGGTATCGTCGAGCGTCAGCGGGCCGGATACATCCACCACCGTCTCCTCTCCGTGTCGCTCGAATTCCCAGCGATAGAGCTTGCCGCTCGGCATCCTCAATCGGATGCAGCCATGTCGCAGAAGATCCTGCGGCACCAAAGGTTCGCCATGGGTGGCGATGTAATCCGGCGAGGCGACGGTGATGAAGCGGGCAGGGCCGCCGAAAGCGATGGCAATCATGTCCTGCGGCACGCTCTCGCGTAGCCTGATCCCCGCATCGAAGCCGTCGGCCACAATATCGATCAGCCGCCCGTCGCTGACCAGATCCAGCGCCACATCCGGGTAGCGGGAAAGAAAGGTGGGAACGGTTTTTTCAAGAAGCCTGCGGATGACGATATTGCTGGTGTTGATCCGGATCGTTCCGCTCGGCCCGCCGCGAAAATCATCGACGGCTTCAAGCGCCGCATCGAGTTCGCGAAGAGCTGGGCGGAGCTTTGCCGCCAGCCGCTCTCCCGCTTCTGTCGGCGAGACGCTGCGTGTCGTGCGGTTGAGCAGGCGTACACCCATCCGTGCCTCCAGCCCGCGCATCATATGGCTGAGCGTCGAGGGTGAAAGCCCCAGTTCCTCTGCCGCCTTTCGAAAACTGCGATGCGCGATGATCGCCGTGAAGGCTGCAAGGTCGCTGAGCGTCGGCTTCTCATTCATGGGGTATTTTCACCGGGTTATGCAGGATTGAACGGCTTATAGCATGAATGTTTGAGGATTATCTCTCCCGACAGAAACTCCGGCTTGAAAAACAGGTTCGAGCCGAAGGCAAAGGAGAAAGATCATGTCCAAGACTTGGTTCATTACCGGCACCTCATCCGGTTTCGGCCGCCTCATCACCGAAAAGCTTCTGGCCCGCGGTGATCGCGTCGCCGCCACCCTGCGGCGCATGGAGGCGCTCGACGATCTGCGCGCAACCTATGGCGACCGGCTGTGGATCGCCAACCTCGATCTCACCGATCAGGATGCCATCCGTGCGACGGTTGACCGCGCCTTTGCCGAACTCGGCCAGATCGATGTCATCGTCAACAATGCCGGATACGGCCTGTTTGGTGCAGCCGAGGAGGTAAGCGACGAGGAAATCCGCCGGCAGATCGATACCAACCTGATCGGCTCGATCCGGATCATCCGCGCAGCGTTGCCGCATCTGCGCGCCCAGGGTGGCGGGCTGATCCAGCAGGTTTCGTCGGAAGGCGGCCAGATCACCTATCCCAGCTTCTCTCTCTATCACGCCACCAAATGGGGCATCGAAGGTTTTGTCGATGCCGTATCAAAGGAGGTCGCCCCCTTCGGCATCAGGTTTACCATCGTCGAGCCCGGCCCGACGCGCACCGATTTCGCCAAGGGCCTCTCGATCGCAGAGCCGATGGACATTTATGCCGATACGCCTGCAGGCCAGGTTCGTCATGTAATCTTCAATGGTGGTTTCGACATCAAGGGAGACCCGGACAGGATGGCGGACGCGATGATCGACTATGCCGGCCGCGAAAACCCGCCGCTGCGTCTGGCGCTCGGCGGCTCCACCTATCCGTCGATCAAATCCGCGCTCGAGAGTCGCTTGGCCGAACTGGAAGCCCATAAGGCAACGACGCTTGCGATGGATTTCGACAATTGAAACGCGCCCTTTGGTTTGAGCGTCATTGAACGTCAACGCATGTCGGGCAAATATGTCGCACTGATTCCACAGCATGTCTCCCGAAACTGGTCATCGGTTTCGGAAGACATGCGCAAAACAAAGAGCTGAAACACGGCAGGCAAATCTTAAGGATTGCGACGTGTTTCAGCGTGCCGGAGGAAGAGCAGCATGTCCGATATCGTTCGCATCACCAGTGATGAACTCGTTGCCGAGATTTCATCGCTGGGCTCCGAGATGCAGTCGCTTCAGACGACCGACGGCCGGGACTGGCTGTGGAACGGCGATGCCGCCTTCTGGGGCGGCCGCTCGCCCATCCTTTTCCCCATCGTCGGCAAGGCCCAGGACAACCATATCGCCGTGGATGGCCAATCCTACGAAATGGCCCAGCACGGCTTTGCCCGCAGGGCGGAATGGCAATTGGCCGATGCCAGCACATCCACCTGCCGTTTCGAGCTTGAAAGCTCAGCCGCCACAAAAGCGGTCTATCCTTTCGAATTCCTGCTCTCGCTCACCCACTCGCTGGAGGGCCATCGCCTGACGGTGACGGCGGAAGTCGAAAACCGCGACGATCGCCCTATGCCCTTCGGCCTTGGTTATCACCCGGCCTTCCTCTGGCCGCTGCCGGGGAGCGAAGGCCGCAAACACACGGTCACGCTCGACAATGGCGGCGAGCCGCTGCTGACACGTCTACAGGACGGACTTGTGACGAAGGACATGCTGCCGTCCCCCTTCATCAAGGGCCGGCTCACGCTTGCACATGAACTGTTCGAGGCCGATGCGATGATCTTCACCGAAGGGGCAGGCAAGGGGCTGACCTATGCGGCTGAAGGCGGGCCAAGCCTGAAATTCTCCTTCGAAAACCTGCCCAATCTTGCGCTCTGGCAGAAACCCGGTGCCCCCTTCATCTGCATCGAGCCATGGCACGGCACGGCAGCGGAGGCGGGCGGTTCGGCGGAAGTCGCAAGCCGTCCTTATACGACCATCCTGCCGGTGGGCGAAAAGGCGCAGTTTGCGTTTTCGGTGGAGATCATCGGCGGCTGATGCCGCACGCATCGCAAGATGCCACCCGTCGGTGTGGTAAGGCGATGCCTTGCCTTTCTGCGCTAAAAAACTGAACCGATTTATTCGGATAAGGTCTCAGCTAAACTCGCGAAAACGTTATGCTTTGCCGCAAATCATGCTGCATCGCGTCATAATTCGCGTCTTATTGCCATGGTCTTCTCGCAAGTGCGAAATGATCGCTCCCCTAACCCCGCCGGACCGAGGAAACCCTCGAAAACATCCGACGTCCGGCTAGCATGAGGAACAGACCATGGGCGACCTTCTGAAAGGCATCTCCAGTTTTCGCGGTGCAGTTTTCCCGGACAATTCGGCGCTCTACAAAAAGCTCGCAAGAGAAGGGCAGAGCCCGCAGGCGCTGATGATTTCCTGCGCCGACAGCCGGGTCATGCCGGAAACCATTACCCAGTCCGGGCCGGGCGAATTGTTCGTCTGCCGCAATGCCGGCAATATCGTCCCGCCGTTCCAGACCATGAATGGCGGCGTCTCCTCGGCAATCGAATATGCGGTCGTTGCACTCGGTGTGCGTGATGTCATCGTCTGCGGCCATTCCGATTGCGGCGCGATGAAGGGCCTTTGCCATCCCGAACTGTTGAGCCAGATGCCGAATGTCGCCGCCTGGCTGAAGCATAGCCATGCGGCCCACTCGATCGTCTGCGAAGCCTATCCACAGACGCTGGACGAGAAGGAGAGGATCCGCGCCGTCGCCATGGAAAACGTCGTCGTCCAGCTCGATCACCTGCGCACCCACCCCTCCGTTGCCGCCAAGCTGGCCAAGGGCGAGGTCACGCTGCATGGCTGGTTTTTCGATATCGAGACCGGCAACGTATTGATCTATGACGGCACGGCCTGCCGCTTTATCGAAGTCGAGGATGGCCAGGCGCTTCCCGTTGCGGTTACCGGCCGCGAAGTGCCGCAGGTTCTTCCGTTCCGTGTGGATGCGGATACGGCCAGATCGGCCGCACATTCCTGACGCCATCAGGGCCGTCGCTTTTTCCCGCTGAACTTTCTCACGGCTTCGGCCGTGAGGTCCCCAACCATAATCCCGAGGCAATTGTCCGGCGACCGGTTTCATGCCGGCGCGTCGGCCGATCGATGCCGCCTGCCTGCCGGGACAAGAAATGATAAGGTTGAGAATTCAGTATGGTCCTACCGCAGTCTGCCCGCCTTCACCGCATGCTTGGTTATATCGGATGGCCGCTTGCCCTGCTTTTCATCTGGGATATCGCCGTCACCGTCGCCTATGTCTATATACCCCATCCGGGGCTGGAACTCCCGGTTTTGCCGATGAGCCTGCTCGGCTCCGCACTCGTCCTGTTTCTCGGCTTCAGAAACAACAGCGCCTATGCGCGATGGTGGGAAGCCCGCACGCTCTGGGGTGCGATGGTCAATTCGTCCCGCTCCTACGGTCGGGAAGTCTATAATCTCATCGACAGCACTCCCGAAAGCGACAAGCTCAGATATGATCTCGTCGTGCGCCAGATCGCCTATGTCAATGCCCTACGCTGCCATCTGCGCCGCCAGCCTCCATTCGAGCATATCGAAAACTTCCTGCCCGATGACGAGATCCGCAAGCTGGAGAATGTCTCGAACGTCCCCAATGCCATCCTGAACCGGACCGCCGAACTTCTTTCTGAAGCCCAGAAAGAAGGATGGGTCGATACGTTCAGGCGGGTGCAGATCGAAACCCTGCTGGTCGACATGAGCAATGCTCAAGGTGGAATGGAGCGGATCAAGAACACGCCACTGCCGCGCGAATACGGTTACTTTCCGACGCTCTTCGTCCATTTCTTCTGCATTCTTCTGCCGATCGGGCTGGTCGATACGCTGACCATCTACACGCCGCTTGCGTCCTCGGTCGTCGGCTTCATGCTTCTCGCCATGGACCGTATTGGCGCGGATCTGCAGGACCCGTTCGAAAACCGTGCCCATGATGTCCCGGTCACCTCCATCTGCCGCACGATCCAGATCGATCTTGAACAGATGATCGGCGCTGCGAAACCGGCAAAGCCGCTCCAGCCAGTGGAGAACGTCCTGTGGTGACGATGCCCTGCGGCTGAAACGCAATGGCGGCCCGTAAGAGCCGCCATTGGTTGTTGTGTCCGATTTTTCCTGGGGAGCGGGTCACTCCACCGGCGTGAAATTCATCGCATGGCCGTTGATGCAATAGCGCAGGCCGGTCGGCGGCGGGCCGTCGGGAAAAACGTGGCCAAGATGGCCGCCGCAATTGGCGCAGCGCACTTCGGTGCGCACCATGCCATGCGACGTATCGCGGATTTCGGTGATCACATCCGGCTTCACCGCCTCGAAATAGCTCGGCCAGCCGCAGCCGGAATCGAATTTCGTGTCGGAGACGAACAGGTCTTCACCGCATCCGGCGCAGCTATAGATGCCTTTTTCCTTTGAATTCCAGTATGGGCCGGTAAAGGCGCGCTCCGTGCCTGCCTGGCGAAGTATGTAATATTGTTCAGGCGTCAGTTCTTCGCGCCATTCGGCGTCGCTCTTCGATGTCTTGGGGGGGTTGATCGAGGACATGACGGTTCCTTTCATTTGTCCTCTAGATAAGCGTGCTGACGCTGCGAATAAAGATGTATCGTATCCGGTTGTGCTTGAGGCACCCGACCGCTTAACTTCGGGAGGCTTCCATGCTTGCCGCCATCCTGGCGTGGTGTTGCGGCAATCCGTCTCACCTGATTGCCCTGTGCCTACCCAAGGATGCATGGGGCGCTCGATGCGGAAACGGACGTAATCTGACTTTTTTGCTCGTCGATAGTCTTCGTCGGGGCGGCGTAGTGATCTTCGTGAAAGCTGCGGTCCGGTTCTTCAGGCCGGCGTATTGCCCCTATATGGCGCGTTTTCCGGCGATTGAGCGTTTGAGGCTGGTTATTCCATCGCGAATCAGTCTCTTTGCAACGAAACGACGCGCGTCAATAATGAATAATTTTTTCCACACGGTATTTGTAAGCGCGCACTGATTGTAAAATCGCCTTTTTTCCAGCAATAAATGTCAGAAATATGCGATATTCGTCGATAAATCACTCGGCATTACTAGATTTCGCAATTGGACTTTCCAGATTGTAGTGATAATTGAATAGAAGTAGAGCAATGATGCTGTTGTAGACTACGGTTTTACCGCGTATTTATCTGAATTAGATCGGTCTTGATAAGGCCGTTTCGGATGAACTGGACGAATAGCGGTTTACGGAGGCTACATGCAGCATCTGGTGACGATCCGTTTTTCCCGCAGGAAGCTTAGGGGTAGGCTTCTGTCCTTGGACGCTGCGCGAAGGTTGGGATCTCGTCGCCATCGCTCGACTACGGAAGATGCCGCGGAGGTCGCGGCTGGCACCGTATATAAGTCGAACAGGAGACCGGAAATGACAGATATGGCACTGGGCAAGGGTCCCGAGTTGCTGGTGGAACTCACCGCAGATATCGTGGCTGCCTATGTGAGCAACCACGTAGTTCCCGTTGGCGATCTCTCCAATCTGATCGCAGACGTGCATACCGCATTGAGCGGCACATCCTCCCCGACGCCGGTCGTTGTCGCGGCTGAAAAGCCGAAGCCGCCGGTGCCGATCAAGAAGTCGATCGAGGAAGATTATCTGATCTGCCTCGAAGATGGTCAGAAGTTCAAGTCGCTGAAGCGCCACCTGATGACCCATTACAACATGACGCCGGATGAATACCGCGAGAAGTGGGGCCTTCCTGCAGATTATCCGATGGTTGCTCCGGCCTATGCTGAAGCCCGCTCGCGTCTTGCCAAGGAAATGGGTCTCGGCCAGCGTCGCAAGCGCGCACGCAACTGATCTGCCGATATTGGCCGGGCTTGGTCCGGCCAAAAAGCAATTCCCTTGATAAGGCGGCGTGTCGCGAAAGTGATCGGCCGCTTAACTGCTGGAATTGCTCAAAGGTCCAGGCTTGAAGCAAGCAAGGCGATCTGCTGTCGTCGGCGTTGCTTGGAAGATATTTGCGCCCTGACTGCGCACCGAAAAGCCGGGCACTGCCCGGCTTTTGCATATGCGCTTTTTTCCTGCAGCATGTCTCCCGAAAGTGGGAACCGGTTTCGCGTTTCGAAGAAAAGCGGAAATGGTCTAACGACACGGTGTCCACCATATCCTTCGTGGAAAATGCGGGGACAGAGAGGAGAAAAAAATCCTATTTGTTGTTGCTGAGAACAGAAAAAGAACAACCATTTCAATGGTGGCATAAAAAGCACCCTCGATAGACATTCCCCAATCGTCCTCAAGGTGTATGAATTAATTCCTATTCAAAAAGGAGTTGTCATGCCTTTTGAGATCTCGAACAAACGGGGGGCGCCGACGGGCAAGGGGCGGATCGGCACGCTCGCCTATAATATCGGCGCGGTTCCGCTGGTTGCCGATGCAAGCCCCATCTATCCCGCAAGCCTTCCGGCCCGTATCGTCTGCCGTATCGTCAGCCAGATCACCGCCGAAACCATCTCGCTCCTGAGCGACCGGATTATCGTGCGCCACGAGCGGCGCAGGCCGTCCTGTCATGTCCGGCAGATCGCCATGTATGTCTGCCATGTGGCGCTCCGGATGCCGTTTGGCGATATAGGTGCCGCTTTCGGCCGGGACCGCACCACTGTCGGACATGCCTGCCATGTGGTCGAGGACCGGCGTGATGACGCTGCCTTCGACGAGTTCGTCTCGGCAATCGAGCGCATGGCAACCGCCGTCTTCCAGTCGGCCGATATCTCGGGTCATGAGGGGCGCTTATGAGTGAGGGTTCGAAGACGTCGAAAGGGAAGGTGGGCCAGGCATCGCCACACGCAGCCACGTCGAAAAGTCTCGTCAGGCTGGTGCGGCAGGTGGTCGGTAACGCAGGCAGGGGGCTTACGATCGAAAGTGGCGTTTCGAGTAGCATCCTTCTCGGGACGGAGCGGCGGTCCTATTCCGAGGCCGTGTTGCGGCAGGCCGTATCGCTTGGCCTCGTCCGCCGGTCGGAAAACCGCGTCGAAGCGACAGCCGAAGCCCGTAGTTTTCTGCGCCGCAGCCTGGTGGCGGCGGGCATCGAGGGTGAGGATCGATTTGCCGGTCAGCACGGTGAAATCGTCAAAACCACGATGGAGATGGATGGCTCTCGCCAGGCGGTTAGCCGCAATCTCGACGACACCCCGCTATCGAGCCTGAAACGCCTGAAAGACAAGGCCGGCGCGCTTTTCTTTCCTGCAGATGCGATCGATGCCGGCGAAAAGCTGCTTGATGATTTTACCCGCGCCCAGCTGCAGCCGCGCATCACCTCGTCCTGGGAGCCGCGGCTTTCCTCGCGCGGAAAGGGAGAACGGGGCGGACTTGCCGATATCGCCGCAAGCGCCATCGAAGCCCGTCGGCGTTTTTCCGCTGCGATGGAGGCGATGGGGCCGGAACTTTCAGGCGTTGCCGCTGATGTCTGCTGTTTCGGCAAGGGACTGGAACTGGTGGAACGCGAGCGGCAATGGCCGGCACGCTCCGCCAAACTGATGTTGCGTACGGCACTTCTGGCGCTGGCCCGCCACTACGCGCCGCCCCCGCGCCAGTCCGAGCGCGGCAAGCGGCATCACTGGGGGACGCAGGATTTTCGCCCGACCACCGAGGCTTATGGCAGCGGCGGTATTCGACCGACCTCTTAAGCCACAGCCTTCAGGCGTGCCTCTTCGCGGATGCGCTTGACCATCGAGCGCAATCCGTTGGCGCGCTGCGAGGAGAGATGTTCCACGAGGCCGATCTGGTTGAAGATGTCGATCGCATCGGTGGCAACAATTTCCGAGGCATGTTTTCCGGAATAGGTGGCAAGCACGATGGCGACGAGACCGCGCACGATATGCGCGTCGGAATCGCCCTCGAAGGTCATGACCGGATCGGCGCTCTGATCCGTCACATGGCTGACCAGCCATACCTGGCTGGCGCAACCCTGCACCTTGTTCTCGGAGGTTTTTTGCGCCTCGGCGAGATCCGGCAACGCCTTGCCGAGTTCGATCACATAGCGGTAGCGATCTTCCCATTCGTCCAGGAATGCGAAGTCGTCGATGATCTGGGAAAGCTCTGCCATGGTGTCGTCCGGTAAATGTCTGTTCCCCTCCATATAGGAGTTTTGCCTGCCGATGACAGAATAAATCGCCGCATTTTCCCGCAGCTTGCTCTTCGCGGCATCGCCGAAATCGAGCCGGCACGCTCACAATCTATTGTCCAGAGCCGATTTTGCTGGAAATTTGACATAAAATTCCATTATTGCTCGGTCAAAGCGCGTGCTGCGGTGCTGCGGGTTCCCCCGAAATCCACGGAGACTTCGATCAACCTCTCACAAGGAGCGCGAACCCATGTCTTCGAGAATGTCTTCGAAAACGCCCAAGGGCCGCATTCAATCCACCCTTCGCCAGTTTCTGGATAGCGAGGCTTCCGGCGGCATCATCCTGATGGTCGTTGCTGCACTCGCCATCGTGACGGCGAATTCCCCGTTGGCGGAAACCTATTTTCACGTCCTGCACATCTATCTCGGGCCGCTCAGCATCCAGCACTGGATCAACGACGCCCTGATGGCGGTCTTCTTCCTGCTCGTCGGGCTGGAGATCAAGCGCGAGATGCTGGATGGCCAGCTGTCGAGCTGGAGCCGACGCATCCTGCCGGGCGTCGCTGCCGCCGGTGGAATGATCTTTCCGGCGCTGTTCTATGTCTATTTCAACGGTGCAGATCCGGCCGCCATTCGCGGCTGGGCGATCCCGACCGCAACCGATATCGCCTTTGCCCTCGGCGTGCTTTCCCTCTTCGGAAGCCGCGTTCCCGCCTCGCTGAAAATCTTTCTCGCGGCATTGGCGATCATCGACGATCTCGGCGCGGTCATCGTCATCGCGCTCTTCTATACGGATGAACTGAACCTGCTCGCCCTTGCCGCCGCCGCCATCGTCATCGGCAATCTCATCATCTTCAACCGCTCGGGCGTCAGGCAATTGTGGCCCTATCTGGCTCTCGGCGCGGTTCTCTGGGTTCTCGTCTTCGCATCCGGGATCCATGCGACGCTCGCCGGCGTCATATTGGCGCTCACCATTCCGCTGAAAGCCACGCCTGCCGCACCGGAGGCGAGCCATGAAGAATCGCCGCTCCACAAGCTCGAGCATGCTCTGCAGAAGCCCGTCGCATTCATGATCGTGCCGATTTTTGGCTTTGCCAATGCGGGCGTCTCCTTCGCCGGCGTATCGCTGTCGGTGCTAGTCGAGCCACTCACCCTCGGCGTCGCCAGCGGCCTGGTTTTCGGCAAACTGGTCGGCGTGCTTGGAACGACGGCCGTTCTCGTCAAGCTGCGGCTCGCAGACCTTCCGGCCCATGCAAGCTGGGGCCAGATGGTAGGCGTGGCCTTTCTTTGCGGCATCGGCTTCACGATGTCGCTCTTCATAGCGCTTCTGGCCTTCGACGATCCGGCCATGCAGGACAGCGCCAAGATCGGAATCTTGATAGGATCTGTTGTGGCAGGCATCATTGGCTCGCTTTTCCTGACGGTCTTTGGCCGTCGGGGAGGGGCGAAAAGTGTCAGCGCGGTCTGACCGAAGGAGACTTGCAATTGCTGAGGACGGTTCGACGCCTCCTCAGTATTCCGCCCGGACACGATGAAATTTGCTTCCGGCGATCAAATATTTCGGTTGGCATAACGACATCGCGAGTCTCGCTGATTATTCAGGGCGAAGCGGCTTCGCCCCGGCCAGCAATTCCGCATTGTCGCGGTAAATTGCAACGATGCGCTCGCACAGTTTGCGGATCGGCGGCCGGGATCGATCGTCGGCGTGAGTGACAAGATACTGCGTTTCGGTCAGCTCCTCTATGATCGGTCCGGCGCGCGCCAGGGTCGGGTCGCAATCCGCATACATGCAGGGCATGATGCCGATACCGGCCCCGGCTTTGACGAGTGCGTGTACCGTTGCCACGGAGCCTGCCGCAGCGCGTATCGGCAAGCCCTGCCGATGAAGCCACAGAGCTGCCGGGTGACGCGCGCTTGTGGCATCCACGGCAATCCATTCCAGCAGTTCCGGGTTGGCTGCATTCCAGCTGCGATAGGGCGCGAACCGCAGAACTGCGAGTTTGCGAGAAGCAAGGTTGCCCGCCTCCGGCGGACGATTGCGGATGCCGATATCGATCTCGCGATGAGCTATATCGAGAACGGCTTCGGTTGTGACGAAGTTCAGGCGAAAACCGTCTGTCGGGCGGCTTAGAAGATTGAATTTGTCGACCAGAAACGATGCTGTCGCCGTTCCTGCGGAGATGCGGATGAGAGGTGTATCTGCCTGGTGCGATAACATATCTTGCACCGGCAGAGACGCTGCCTTCATTGCCCTGACTTTCTGAAATAGCGTGCGGCCTTCCGGGCTCAGCACGTATCCGCTATGCGATCGGATGAACAGGCTCAGGCCGGTTTGCTGCTCAAGTGCGAGCATGCGCCGTCCCAGGGTTGGCGCGCTGACGCCACTCTCTTCCACCGCCGAATTCAATCCGCCAGCCTTGGCGACATGGTAGAATAAATGAAGATCTTCCCAGTTCGCATCTTTCATAAATGAAATGCCCTCTGCGAAAATCGGCGCAGATGGGCCGATCTTATCCCGGTAATATATCGGAAATGAAAACGCCGGGAAACGATCATGATGCCGATTATTCGCCCGCTCCCTCAGGTGAACATGACTGAGGAGGAATTCTACGCGCTCGGATGCTCTCGTTTACACGTCTTGCAAAAACTGACTGGCGGCGCTTTGGTCGGTCTCCTTGGCATTTTCGGTCGAATGCCTGCCGAGAAATCCAGGGATGGCCATGATCCGGATGAAGGATGTTTAGAGAGGTAATGCCTCTCGATACCTTCTTGCTCTCACCCCTCAGCCAAAAAAATCGCCGCAAGGATTTCTCCTTGCGGCGCCAGCAATTGCTGAATTCGAGGGCAGTCAGGCGTCGGGAACCGTTGGCACAGGCACCCGGCGCAAGTCGTAAAATTCGGAGTGAAGCCGGGTTATTGCACCGGGCGTTTCTGCGGCAGCGGCACGGAGGCGGGCGGCACGGAACCCGTATGGATCGGGGCAGACGAAGCGATCGACTGGGTTTTTACCGCATCGGCCGGGTAAGGGGTCGGATCGGGATCCTGCTTCATCGCCAGATCGGCAGCCTCGGCATCGTCAGGCTTGCTGTTGAAATGGCTGTCGAGCAGTTCGAAGGCGACATGCGCGCCCTCTGCGGCTCTGATACCGAGCACGGAAAGCGTTTCGGCGCCTTTTTCACAGACATCCGGCTTTTCGGCGCAGAGCCCGGCAATATAGCTGTAAGCGCCCGTCGCAGCCGAGATCGCGTCGCCCATCTGCACGGCGCCGGCTCCCTCGTTTACGTCAAGCGGCCTGTTGCTGAAGTATGAAAGCACCACCAGCACGGCTGCAAAGAAGACACTTCCCTTGATCAGAAACCACATTGCCCTGTCCTGCGCTCATTCTTTTCCACAGCAGAGCATCTCTGCCGGGTTGCGGTCTGTGCCGCTTCTGAACACCAACGTACCGGCGGCAAGCAAATATCCCTTTGATGCGACCGCTCGGATTTATCTAAAATTTGAACTAAACCGGCACAGGATCCAGTTTTGAATCATCCTGAGCGGCATTTGTCTCAAAGTTTAACGATCCGCGTTAAGCATAAAGGCAGCGCTGGTCTGAAAGGCAAGGCGTTTTGGCGCGGCCGCTTTGCCACAATCGTTAACATCAACGGAAAAATCGAGATAAATCCGTCGCTTACCGACCGTTAACCACGATTGGAGAAGTGCGGCCCATTCTGTGCCAAAGCCGGAAATGCGGGCTTTTGGAGAAGTCGGGAATCACACACTTTATCCTTTCCTTAAGCCGCGGAAGCCTAATGTGACCGCGTAAAACGAGTTCGTGTCAGGGTATTGAGTGCGCGTATTGGGTAACATTGGCGAGAAGGCCGTGAACGTGGTCGACAAGACCGCGGAACGCTGGCTGGCGCGCCTTGGCGGCGACGTGGTGCGGGGAACCGACATCACGCTGTTACGCCGCATGGTGCTGACAGCAGGAGCCGCCCTCGTCACCATTCCGGTCGGTCTCACAGCGTTTCTGCGCCCTGTTCTGGCTCTGCCTGTCGGTGCAGCCGTCGTCTCCTCCGCTTTCCTCATCGTTGCAGCCGCCGCATTTTCGCGGGCCCGTCCGCTGCCGCAGCCGGCCGTCAGCGAAGACCTGAGCTTCGATGCCTGCCCAGGCCTGATGCTGTCGCTCGACGCGCAGGGCCAGGTGCTGAAAGTCGGCGGCCGTGATGCCCATGCATTCCCCTCCGCCATTCGCGAATGCCAGGGCGTGACCCTTGCCGAACGCGTGCATGTGTCGGACCAGATCGCACTTCTCCAGGCCTTCGACATGCTGCGCCAGGGCGCATCGCGGGCCGAGACCGATGTGCGGGTTCAAAAGACCTTTTCGCCTGCAGACGGCCGCCAGTTCGTTCTCGTCCGTTTCGATTTCACCGCCATCCGCAATGGCGAGGGAAGCCTTGTCCAGGTGATCGCCCAGGCACGCGACGTCTCCGAATACGAGGTGCTGCGCCAGGAGGCCGAGCACCGTCAGGAAGAGGCGCGCACCGCGCACGAAACGAAATCGCGCTTTCTTGCCGCCGTCAGCCACGAGCTGCGCACGCCGCTCAACGCCATCCTTGGCTTTTCCGATGTGCTGGCCGGCGAATATTTCGGCAAGCTGGCAAATGATCGGCAGCGCGAATATGTCGGCCTCATCCGCCAGTCGGGCGGCCATCTTCTGTCGGTCGTCAACACCATGCTCGACATGTCGAAGATCGAGGCTGGCCGTTACGAGCTGCTGATCGAACCCTTTGCGGCCTTCGAAGCGGTCGAGACCTGCCGCGCCATGCTGGACCTGCAGGCCCGCGACAAGGGCGTCACGCTGACCGCACGCGTCTCGCGTAGCCTGCCGGAAGTCCAGGCCGATCGCCGCGCCCTGCAGCAGATCCTCATCAACCTTGCCGGCAACGCCATAAAATTCACCGATCGCGGCGGCGTCGTGTCGATGGATGCAGCCGTGCGTGGCCGCGATCTCATCGTCACCGTCAGCGATACCGGCATCGGCATTGCGCCGGAGAAGCTGGGCACGCTCGGCCAGCCCTTCACCCAGGTGGAAGCCGGCTACAGCCGCAATTACGAAGGCACCGGTCTGGGCCTCGCGCTGACAAAGGGTCTTGTTGCGCTCCACCGCGGCACGTTTGCCATTTCCAGCCGTCCGGGCGAGGGCACCGTCGTGACGATCTCGCTGCCGCTCGACGGCCCCGAAGCGGCGGGCGATGATGAGACGATGGCGGAAACGGTGGAGTTCCCACCGCGCCTGAATGCCGTGCAGTTGAAGAATGTGGATGAAAAGGCCATGATGCAAGGGGCCGCGATGGAGCGGTCCGGCGGGGAGATCACCTCGACTAATCTGGGATGTGCAAATGACCACGCGGAAGCGAAAATCGCCTAAGGGGCGACGGGCAGTGAAGGAGCAAAGCCTTCCGACCCGCATGCTTGCGGGTGCGGGGTCTGCCGTCCTTTATGGTGCGGGAAGTTCTGCGCGCGGCATCGGCGGCGCGATTGTCCGCAATCCCAAGGCCACCCTCTACGCCACGACCTTCATCGTCGCCTTCTCCTTCGTCGCCGCCAATGCGCTCTGGTATCAGCCGGGCGGCCATCCGTCGCCTTTCCTGGCGACCCGGGATGCAAGCGACCCGAATGCGATTGCCGGCTATCGCCAGTTTCGTGAAGCAAATCCGGCCGATGTGACCACGTTCCGCATCGAACGTGCCCCGGCTGGAGGGCAGACGGCACCGGTGCAAGCAGCGCCCCGCCAGCCGTCGCCCGGTCAGACCGTCGCTTCGCCCACGGCCCAGCCCGCACCGGCACCCGCCGCAGCACCTGCGGACGACATTCGCTCGATCATCGCCGGCCAGGCACAGAGCAGCCAACCGGCTTCCGCAACCACGGATCCCGCACTCGTGGCCGGCATCCAGCGCGAACTTGCCCGCCGCGGCATCTATCAGGGCACCGATGACGGCCTGATGGGACCGCGCACGGAAAGCGCCATCCTGTTCTTCGAGGAGGCCTCCGGCCTGCCGCAGCGCGGTGTCGCCACGCCAGAACTGCTGGCCGTCCTGCAGTCACAGTCGAGAAACCAGGGGCAGGCTGCAGGTCTGCCTCAGGCACAGCCGCAAACTCAGGTCACGGCAGCACCGCTCCCGATCCCGCGCCAGGCTCCAAGAGCGGAGGCCACCCGAACCGCAGCCCCCAGAGCGGAAGCGCAAAGAACCGCAACCCGCCCGACGGCTCAGCCCGTCGTCCAGCAGGTCAAGGCGTCTGCCCGCAACGAAGACCCGATCACCGCCGCCATCCGCTCCTCCGAGCGCCAGCCGGCGATGACGCCCCCGGCAGAGATTTCGGGCGCACGCCGTATAGCCGCGGCGCCGACCCAAGCGGTCAAGCGAACCGATCCCGTCCCCGCCTCGCAGATGGTGCTGCAGATCCAGAAAGGCCTGTCGAACATCGCCTATACCGATGTCGAGATCGACGGCGTCGCCGGCACCCAGACCAAAGCCGCCATCCGCCGCTTCCAGAAACACTACCGCCTGCCCGAAACCGGCGAACCCGACGCGGTCGTGCTGCAAAAACTGAAGGCGATCGGCGCGCTTTAGACGCGATATCGCTGACCGCATCATTCAGAAGGCGAGCTGATGTCGTGGCAGGATTGCTTGCGACCGGTGCTTCAGCGTTGCGGGCTGATCGTCACGATCGCTGAAGAACGGACCTGGACGAAGGAATATTCGACGCCATCACGCAGCCACAAGGCCGTGACGCTCTTTGCCGCATCGTCCCTGTCGAGATTATCGGCAGGCCCCAGCCGTTCCGCCATGCCGTCGAGAAGCCCCGCCGCGTTTGGGGTCGAATAGGAACAGGTCTTGAGGCCAGGCAGTCGAACGTTTGTCCAGAATGACAGGAATTCAGGCCGGCCTGCCGCCTTGCGCTGCCAGCCCACCATGTCCACAGAACCGGCATCATGACCGATGAACGTATTGCGCCACTCTTCGGTTTCCGCATCGGACAGCTTTTGCCAACCAAGCGCGTCGCCTCTTTCGCCCGCAACCTGCACGCTCGCTGCCGCACAGATATCGAACAGCTTGCCGGCCGTCATATCGACCGGTGCCGCAATGGCTGTCTGGATATTCAGGGATAAGGCCCAAAGGCCACCTGCGATCACGCGCAAGAGATGCCGACGCGGGCGTGAATGATTTGTATTCGTCATCTCCATGTTCTTGGAGAAGAGATGTTATCAAATTCTTGCCGGGCCCATTCTTGCGCGGGGAGGGGCATACGGAAGAGCGCTGCCGGATTTACCGGGGCAGCAGATTACATCCATGCCGATACAAAAATCGGTTGGGTCATCGGGCCAGTAGCTATCGAACTCTCCTCCTGCCATTGAGTAGGTTAATCAAAGCTTTCATGGCGCCATATGGGTTAGGGCCATTCATTTGAATGTTTCCGGTATACCGGCCATCTGCTGTTCTGGTGACCAGTTTTCAGGTGTTTCCTGAACATAGACCCATTTCGAACCACTGTTGATCCATGTCTTGCGAAATGCCTGAGCACTCTGGACCGTCTCATCCTCATAACCGAACTCGACCCCACAACAGGGGCATATTTCGTAAGTGGGGCAATTTCCGTCTTCTCCGTACTGAGGGTACGGTTGTCGCAATCCACAGACGCGGCAATGGCAAGTGGGATCATTGTGCATTGAAATGGGAGCGCTCTGTCTTGCTAGATATTGGGTAGTCTCTCGACTATCACACAATAGCCGAGTGGGCTAAAGACAGTTTCGCGCCTTCTTCCCCCATTTGCCTCCGCCCCAAATCCATCCTATTCACTCCCTCATGCGTCTCCGTTCCGATATCTATGTCTCCGCTCTCATTCGCCGCGTCTTCGGTCTCGGCGGCTTTGCGGCGGTTGAGCATAAGGGGGCGGAGGAGGCGGGGGCGATCTTTATCCGGCAGCGGTTTCGCGATGGGCTGGAAAGCCTCTATGCGCCGGCACCCCAAAACTTCTTTGCCAGCGAGGATGACGGCAGCCGCAAGTTCGAGACGCGGCTTGAGCGCGCCGAGCCGGATGTCATGCGCGAGGCGCTCGACAGAGAAATCCGTTTCGATCCCGATCTGTGGCTGGTGGAACTGGAGATCGACGATCTTGGCGATCTGTTTCCGGTCGTAAAGCCGGATCGGTAAGCTTTAGCGGATGCGGAAACCGGAAGCGCTGCGGCGCACCGTGGCCGAGGTGCGCAAGGGGCGGTCATCGACAAAGCCGGTGGCGCCATCCGTATCTGCGCCGGAAAACATGCCGGAAGCCGCCTGATCCGCGCCATAGGTATAGCGGTCGGCCCTGCGCCACGCTTCTACCCGCGCATGGCACTCGTCCTCGTTCAGCGATTGCCACAGGCTTTCGGCCTCGGACACGCCATCGGTCGCTTCGGCCAGATGGCCGTAGAGGCGGGTCAGGATATAGGTCGCGTCGGCGAGCCGCATGCCGAGGCTTTTCAACACGGTGGCAAGCTGGCGGCCGGAGAGATCGAGCAGGATGCGCTCGGCAAGCCAGCGGCTGGTCGTCAGAATATCCGCAAGCGCGGTGACGAGAAAAATGGCTTCGCGGTTGCGTGCAAAGCGCGCCAGAAGCGCCTGCTGCACGTCTGACAGGCTGCGCAACCCCAGACGGTCGTCTTCCGCCCGCTCCACATGGCCTGCAAGCAGCTTGATCCGGCGGCGCAGATCTTCCTCGCGCGCCAGCCGACCCGTATCGGCCACCGGGTTGCTCATCGGCATCCCGGCGGGCTCGGGGCGGGTCTCTGTTGCCTCGATGGCAGCCTTAGACTGTCGTGCCTCTTCCGGCCGCAGGCCCACAAGCGCGTCGATGACGGTCGGCGAAAGGGCTGCGCGGCGCACGATGGTGCGCGCGTGATCTGCGCCCTGGCAGCGGGCGATCGTGATCAGCGCCTCGTCGGAAAGGCAGGTCGATGCGATCAGAAACGGGGCTGCCACGGCGATCGGCTGGCTGCCGAGAAAGAAGGCGACGGCGGGAGGAACGTTGGAAGACTGCGCAAGGGCTGCAACCGCCTGTCGGCGGGCCTCGTCGGATGAGGCGGAAAAGATCGGCATGAAGAGTTCGGCGAATTGCCGCAGTTCCGAACGTGTCGGATGGGAGAGCTCTTCAAAGCTCGTCACCGTTGCCATCAGCACAACGTCCTTCCTGCGCAGCGCCTGCGGTCTCTCCAGATCTCGAAACTCACTCGTCACGGGCAAACTCTTTGAAACGCAATACAAGAACAGAGGTGCCGACAAATGCGTTTGGCCGCCGCAGGGCAGCCGACACGTCATCTACCTTACCTTGGAAACTCCCGGTGGGCTTGCCGTCTCGGCCGGCTTTTCAGCCGGTTTCGATGCTTGCCTAGGTGAGGTAATGCTATGCCTAACAGGGTTAATATCCGGTGAAGACGACGCGTTTCGGCACACATCGTCCACAGGCGGGACAGGCAAGATCTCCGGTTTCTAAAGGCAGGTCGCAGTTTCCGGGCGGCCGCACTGAACCAAATCTGCAACACCGCGTTATGGAGCGGGTGTAAAGAGCGCATTTCCAGCGGTCGCTGTTTTAGCGTTAACCTCTTGTTAACCGCGTTGTGGCTTCACTCGAGGTCATGACCGGCCATCAAGCCGGAAAAAGGCAGTCGGCCGGGTGTCGCTGCTACCTGCCGGTTCAGGCGGACCCGGTAGATGAGATGTCGCTGTGCCTGGTGAAAGAAAGGCGCTTTGACGAGAACGGCGTGAATGTTCGTGGGTGACTTGCGGTAATATCCACGGATGCGTCGGCCCGAAAGGGCAGGGTGAAATCGAACCGTCTTCATCCGTCTCGATCCCTTGAATGGAGACGAGCATGGCAGAGATAGTGGCAATGAATGTCTGGCGAGATCGGAAAGGCCGGAAGGTCTCGACACCGACCGATGCCTCAAACCTTGCTCTTGCGGGCGAGATCGTGATGTTCACCGGCGTCCGTTACGAACGTTTCGACGATCGCATGGATCGCAAGGCGGAAAATCACGCTATTCGTATCGAGCAGAACTGAACCAAGCAATTCCAGCAAAAGTGGAAGCCGGTTTTGCGTCCGCAATTGCGCATGCCAGGAAAGGCTCTAGCCTCTGGTCCGCCACTGGAACGGAGCGCAGGTTGCCTGATCGAGAAATTTCGACACGACCGGAATGACGCTTTTATGCGTCACGAAACTCCTCAGCACGGCATAACCTTCCGTCTGCTGCGTCTCGACCAGCACGGTCTGGGCAAACCCTCTCGGCAGGCTCTTGCGAAGCGCTGCAAGCTGCGCCGGCGTGCCGACCACCACATCCAGAACATGATCCGCCGAGGTGCGGTCGTTGATCGAGAATGTCTCGTTCGATGAAGCATCGAAGACTCCGAGCGACCAGAAGGGTACGCCGCCATTCGGCGCCGTCAGCCTGACGGGCAATTCGCTGATATCGAAGGAGCAGGCTGAAACCTCCATCATCGGGTCTTCCTTGGAAAGGCCCGCCCGGTCCGGCTGTTCGCCGAGCCTGTAGAAGCGGTGGCTCTCTCCTTCCGCGATGATGCGCGTATAGGCGTCGCGCTGCGAGAATTGCGGCAGCGAAAAGACGATGATCAGGTGCAGAAGTGCTGCCCCCACAAGCCCTGTGAGGATCGCAAACAGGATCTTCAGCCACAGGAAATCGCGGCGCAGCGAAAGGAAGCCGAAGAGCCTAGACATTGCCGCATCCGATCCTGCGAATGGCCGGCATGGCAAGGTCGATCAGGCCGGAACTTCCAGCAGCCGGCGTATCGAGCAGGGTCAGCGTCAGGCGAAACTGCCCCTGCGCCGGGATCGCCAGCCAGTTACCGGAATGCGCCCGCGAAGCGATCGTGATGTTGAGCGAACCGTCCGGCTCACGCCCCACCATCCGGGAGTTGAGAGAGGAGGGCAGGTCCGCGTCGGCTGCCGGCGGCCGCCCGTCCGGTCCGGTCGCAAACAGCGTCCAATATCGCGCGCTCGGCGTCTGGCCGGTCAGTTGATAGGCGCAGTTTCCCGAAAGCCGCGCACCGCTGTCGTCGGTCGCAGCGGTAAAGCTCAAACCCTCTGCCGTGGCATAGAGCAGCTTTCCGGCATTGGCGCGGTGCGACTTTGCGTAAGGATCGGCATTTTCCGTCTGCGCCTCCGGAAAGGCTTCCCATGCGCCGAGCTTGATCGCGCCAAAACCGATCGTGGCATCGAGCGCCACCCGGGTCGACCAGATCCCGCCCGAAAAGGCGATTGCAAGCGCGATTGCGACGAGAAAGGGAACACGGAACACGGGCTGGCTTGGTCCTCGGCAAGACGGTGCGGGCAGGATTAGCATTGATTCTGGTGGGGGGGAAGGTATCCCCTCACCAACAAAATCTAAGACTTAGCCTTTGGCTAAGATCTTGATTTTGTAACCTCTCCCACAAGGGGAGAGGTAGGGCGCCGAGTTTGCCGCACCGGTATCTCTCCCCTTGTGGGAGAGAAAGCGATTTCGAAATCTTAGCCAAAGGCTAAGTTTCAGAAATCGCAAGTGAGGGGATTTGCAGCTTATCCAAACGCTCCGCTGCTGCTATCCTTCTCATGTTTTCGGGAAAAGATCATGCGCCACGAGCCTCCGCCGATCAATCGCCGTCGCGCTCGCGATATGCGGATAGATTCGACAAAGGCCGAGAACATGCTTTGGCAGGAAATCCGCGATCGCAGGTTGGAAGGGTTCAAATACCGCCGCCAGATGCCGTTGCAGAACTACATTCTCGATTTCGTCTGTTTCGATGCGAAACTCATTATCGAAGTCGATGGCGGACAGCATGCGCAAAGCAGGTCGGATGCTGTCCGTGATGCATTTTTCCGATCACAGGGCTTTCGCATCCTGCGGTTCTGGAATGATGACGTGGTGAGGGGCCTCGATGGTGTCATTCTCACGATAAGAGATGAGTTGAGAAATCCGGGCGAGTGATCCCCTCACCAACAAAATCTAAGACTTAGCTTCGCTAAGATCTTGATTTTGTAACCTCTCCCACAGGGGGAGAGGTAAAGCGTCGAGAGTGCCGCACCGGTATCTCTCCCCCTGTGGGAGAGAAAGCGATTTCAACATCTTAGCCGAAGGCTAAGTGTTAGAAATCGCAAGTGAGGGGACAGGCCTTCCGGCAGGTTCCCCTCAAGGCACCGAATTCGTCACCACCGGGCTCACCACCGCCGTCCCCTTGCGCAAGCCGTCACCCGATCCCTGCCTCAAGCCCGCTGCCGGCCTTGTCGCTTCGGCGACCTTTTCCACACCGGCCACCAGCGGCGGAGCGCTTTTCAGCGATTGCGCCAGCTGCTTCAGCACGCGGGTGGTCTCGCCCGAGAGCGAGCGTGGCCGTGTCAGCGCCATCAGCGCCGGATCTTCGGCCTTCTTCTCCGCCACTGCATCGCTGCCTTGTTTGTGGTTTCCGGTCGGAAGCGGATTGTCGATGCCGGGGATGGCGCGCAACTCGATGCCCTGATGCGCGTAATCCATCAGCTTCTTGAACGTCATGGCCGGCAGTGCGCCGCCGGTCATGTTGTTCATCGAGGTAAAGTCGTCGTTCCCGAACCAGACGGCGGTCGTGTAATTGCCGGTAAAGCCGATGAACCAGGCATCGCGATAGCTCTGCGACGTCCCCGTCTTGCCGCCCGTCACGATCCCGCCGTCAAGCGCTGCACGCCGCGCCGTACCGATCACCGGGATCTGCGTCAGGATGCGGTTCATCGATGACGTTGCTTTTTCGGAAAGCACGCGGGTGGCGGGCGCCTCATCGCGGTTGAAGTCGTAGAGAACCTCGCCGCCATAACCAAGAACCTGCTCGATGCCGTGGCGGCGTGACTGCATGCCGCCGGCCGGCATCACGGCATAGGCCGTCGCCTGGTCGAGAACGGTCACTTCCGACGTGCCGAGCGGGATCGTCTTGTCCATGCGCAGCGGCGTCTCGACGCCCATCGCCTTGGCGGTCTCGACGATAACCTTGGTGCCGAGCACATCCTTGGCAAGCCGCACCGGCACGGTATTGAGCGATTGCGACATGGCGGTCAAAAGCGAGACGCGGCCCTTGTAGGAGCGTGCATAGTTCTGCGGGGACCATCCGCGCCAGGTGATCGGCGCGTCGGAAATCATCGTTTCCGGCGTCATGCCGTGTTCCATGGCGGCCGAATAGGTGAACAGCTTGAAGGATGAACCCGGCTGGCGCAGCGCCTTGGCTGCGCGGTTGAACTGGCTTTCGCCATAATCCCGGCCGCCGACCATGGCGCGAACGGCACCGCCGTTCTCGATCATCGCCATCGCACCCTGTTTGACCTTGTAGCCTTCGCCGAACTCGCGCAGGCTGGATTCCATTGCAGCATCCGCAGCTTGCTGCAGACCCATATCGACGGTGGTGCGAACCACCAGCGAGTGATCCTTGATCTTGCCTTCCTTGGCCAGTCGCTGCACTTCGTCGAAGGCCCAGTCGAGGAAATAGTCGGGCGATTTCACATCGGCGCGGTCGATTGCGGTCGCCGGATTGCGGCGTGCGCCGATCACCTGACCTTCGGACATCATCCCGCTTTGCACCAGATTGGACAGAACGTCGTTGGCGCGGGCGCGCGCCGCCGGTAGGTTGACATGCGGGGCGTATTTCGCCGGCGCCTTGAACAGGCCGGCCAGCATGGCGCTTTCCGCCAGACTGACATCGGTGATCTTCTTGCCGAAATAGAACTGCGAAGCGGCTGCCGCCCCGAACGTGCCGCCGCCCATATAGGCGCGGTCGAGATAGAGCGACAGGATCTCTTTCTTTGAAAGGTTCACTTCCAGCCATACGGCGAGAAACGCTTCCTTGATCTTGCGCTCCAGCGATCGCTCGTTGGTAAGAAACAGGTTCTTCGCCAGCTGCTGGGTCAGCGTCGAGCCGCCCTGCACGACGCCGCCCGCCTTGGCGTTTTCGGAAAGCGCACGGCCAAGCCCGATGAAATCGATGCCGTAATGATCGAAGAAGCGACGGTCTTCGGTTGCCAGAACCGCCTTGATCAGATGATCCGGCAACTCGTCGATCGGCACGGAATCCTCATGGATGATGCCGCGATGGCCGACCACATTGCCGTAGCGGTCGAGGAATGTGACGGCGAAATCGCCGCGGTTTTTCCAGTCTTCCTTGGTTTCTTCGAATGCGGGAAGCGCCAGCGCAAGCAGCACGACCGAACCGGCGGTACCGAGCGTCATCGCCTCACCGGCAGCCTCGAAGGCCAGCTTTTTCCAGCCGCGAACGCGAAAACGGCGGAAGAATATGGTGATCTCTTCCCAGGCCTCAGCCAGCTTGAAGCCGAGATTCCAGACGGTCGAATCGATCCAGGAATCGATACGCAGCAGGATATGGCGCTTCTTGCGTGGCCGTTCCTCGTCTGGCTGGCGTTCGTCCTGCACTCTATCCTCCCCGTCCGCAAAGGCTTAATCAGCTTTCGCGTTTGGCTTGACGTGGCCCCTGACAGCGATCAAGAGCATAAGCTGGCCACGGTTAATCAGCATTAGCTGACAATTGGTTGATGCGCGATTGCAAAATCGCAAGGTGAAAAGGGCGGCCGACACGATTTGTATCCGATTGCCGCAAATGTGATGATGAACGACGTACCTTTCTGGAAACTGAAGTCCCTCGACGAACTGACCCAGGGCGAATGGGAAAGCCTGTGTGATGGCTGTGGTCTCTGTTGTCTCAACAAGCTGGAGGACTGGGACACGGGCGACGTGGTCTTCACCTCGGTTGCCTGTCGGCTGCTCGACGGCACGACCTGTCGCTGCAGCGACTATCCCAACCGTCAGAAAACCGTGCCCGACTGCATCCAGCTGACACCGCAGGAAGTGCGTGACATCCACTGGCTGCCGCCGACCTGCGGTTATCGCCTCGTGCGCGATGGCGAGGATTTGTATTGGTGGCATCCGCTCGTGTCCGGCGATCCGGAGACGGTGCATCAGGCCGGAATCTCGGCGCGCGGACGCACTGTCAGCGAGGCTGACGTCGATGTAGATGACTTTGAAGACTATGTTGTCGACTGGCCGCTGAAGGTCGGTGGTGAACGTTAAACGAAGTTAAAGCACAGGTTTCGAGCGCGGGTGTACGAAACCGTACAAAGCATTTTCTGCGAATAAATCGCATTCTTCTATGTTGTTTGACGCATATATTGTCTATTGAGGCACTGATATGTATCGTTGCAACTGTCGAAAATCGTGATTTCACTCGATGAATGCTCAAAGCACTCTCGCAGATCGCCTTTATGAGGCAGCCCTTGTCCCCGAACTCTGGACGGAGACTTGCGAACGGCTGGCGGCGGAGGCGGGGTCATCGACAGCCTCGATCTTCACTGTCGATGCGAGCGGCAATCATCGTTACGTCACCACGCCCAACATCGCCGACCTCTTCGCCAAATTCGTTGCAAGCGATCTGAGACTGCAGAACCCGCGCCCGGCGCGCGCCATGCAGGTCTCGCCTTTTTCCTTCGTTCGCACCTCCGACATCCTGACGCCGGAAGAGATGCAGGGCGATGTCATTGCCCGCGAATTCTTAAAGCCGCATGGCATCGACTGGGAGGCCGGCTGGGCCTTTCAGGAGCCGACCGGCCATGTGATCGTCATCACCCTGATGCGCAAAACCGGGCTCGATAATTTCTCCCATGCGCAGATCAATAAGCTGAACGACCTGAAACCGGATCTCGCCCGCGCCGCCTATATGGCCTCAAGGCTCGCCTTCAACGAGGCGCGTTCGATGACCGAGACGCTCTCCATGCTCGGCCTGCCTGCTGCCGTCATCGGCGATGCCGGCCAGATGCTTGCGGCCAATCCCGAGCTTGAAGCACTGTCGCCGCGCATTCGCACCGGCGCCAATGACAGGATCGTTCTCGAAAGCGCTGGCGCTCGTGCCCTGTTTGACGAAGCGATCGAACGCTACAAGTCGCAAGCCGTGCCGACCGTCCAGTCGGTGCCCATGGTGTCCCTGCGGGATGGAACGCCGCCGCTGATCCTGCATCTCATGCCGGTTCGCCGCGCTGCACGCGACATCTTCTCCCGTTCCATGGCCGTCCTGTGCGTCACCCAGGTCGGGCAGGTGGGGCCGCCGGATATGCGGGTTCTTTGCGGCCTCTTCGACCTGACCCCCGCCGAAGCCAAGGTGGCGCGCGGCATCGCCATGGCTCATACGCCGGAAATGGTTGCGGCCTCGCTGAATATCTCGCTTGAGACGGCACGCTCACACCTGAAGCGGATCATGCAGAAAACCGGTACGACCCGGCAGCCCGAACTTGTTTTGCTGCTCTCGGGCCTCAGCCCGCCGGGCTTCGGTCCGGGCGGTCGGTAGACTTTCTGATCAAGTCCATCAAAGACGCGAACCGACGTTGCGTCGGCAAGTGCTCCGGAGGCCGTGCGTTTTCGTCGCTGGGAATAATTTCATCCTGTCCTTGACCTTCCCATGATGGGAAGCCTTACATGCGGATGCGAAAGGATCGCATCTCCATGCCAGCATCTACGAACCAGCACCCTTTACACACCATTTCCGGCGCAGCCGGTCCATTGACCATTCCTGTCGAGGGCATGACCTGTGCCTCCTGCGTGCGGCGGGTCGAAACCGGCGCCGCCAGGCTGCCGGGCGTCAAGACGAGCGCCGTCAATTTCGCGACGAAGAAACTCACCGTCGAGACGGGCGAGGGGTTCGATCCGCAGGCGCTGGAAAAGGCGATCCACAAGCTCGGATTTGAAGTGCCGGCGGGTGCGATGGACCATGCACTGCGTGAGGCGGGGATGGTGGTGGATGGACTTGGAGCGGAAAGCGCTCCGAGCAGAAACGCCCCCTCTGGCCTGCCGGCCATCTCCCCCACAAGGGGGGAGAACAGTCGCGGCGATCGCCTGCCTCACTTGGGGCAAAGCGGATCGGCTGGGTTAAGCCCTCCCCCTCGTGGGGAGGGTGGGGA